>QHTT01000033.1 GCA_003220935.1 Gemmatimonadota bacterium | reverse complement strand
CCTGCAGCTGCGCCTCGATCTGCCCGACGTTCACGGTCGGCCCACAATCGACCGCGCACACCACGCGGTGCACGCGTACGTTGCCGTCAGGCGTCACCGAGACCTCGGCCACCTCCGCGCAGGTGGTGGGCGCCCATTCCGCGAGCGCGATGCCGCGCCCCCGTCCGGCCGGCAACGGCGTGCCCCAGCCCGCCTTCTCCGCCGCTAGCTCGAGCGTCCGCAGGTGCCGCGGCTTGTCGGCAAGCAGCGCACGCCGGAGCTCGTAGGGGTCCTTGCCTGCCGCAGCCGCCACCTCGTCGAAGAAGCACTCGGTGACAAACGCGTTCTGGGAGATGCCCACCGAACGCCAAAACCCGCGTGGGATCGGCAGCAGATCCACCGCGACTTGGTCCACGGCGACGTTCGGGATGGCGTATGGCAGGTTCGCCGCGCCGTCGATGAGCGTGCGGTCGATACCCTTGTCGAGCGGCCCGAACTTGAGGAGGATCGGCGGCGCCACGATCCGATGCGTCCAGGCGACTGGCGTGCCCGCGGCGTCGAGGCCGGCTGCGAACTTGTTGTAGGTGGCGGGACGATAGAACCCGTGCTGCACGTCGTCCTCGCGCGACCAGATGACTTTCACCGGCGCGCCCACCGCCTGCGAGACGCGCACCGCCTCGGCGACGAAGTCGGGCTCGAGCCGGCGACCGAACCCGCCTCCAAGGAATGTCGTGTGGACGCGCACCCGCCCCTTGGACAGCCCGGTGAGCTCCGCCGCCACCTCCTGTGCCCGCGTCTGGTTCTGCGTCGGCGCCCACACATCGCACCCGTCAGCACGGACGTGCGCCGTGCAGTTCATCGGCTCCATCGTGGCGTGGTGCAGGAACGGCACCTCGTACACCGCCTCCACGCGCTTGGCCGCTCCAGCGAGCGCCCCCGCCGCGTCGCCGTCCTTGCGCGCCTCCACTCCCGCCTGCTCGGCCAGCCGCGCGAACTCTGCGCGGATGCCGTCCGAGCCGAGCGCGGCGGCCTCGCCCTCGTCCCACTCGATCTCGAGCGCGCGTCGCCCCTGAACGGCGTTCCAGTAGTTGTCGGCGACCACCGCGACGCCGGCGGCGCACCCTGCCGCCCAGGCACCGCCCGTCCCGGTCCACGCACTGGGCTCGAGCGCAACCACGGCGCGCACGCCCGGGAGCGCCTCCGCCTTGGCCGCGTCGTACCGCTTCAGCATCCCCCCGAATACCGGGCAGCGCTCGATCGACGCGATGAGCATCCCGGGCACCGTGACGTCGATCCCGAACACGGCGCTGCCGTCCACCTTGGCCGGAGTGTCGAGCCGCGGCGTCCGCGTGCCGAGCAGGCGAAAGTCCTTCGGGTCCTTCAGAGCCACGTCGCTGGGCTCGGGGGGAGGGAGCTTGGCGGCGCGCGCCGCGAGCTTGCCGTAGGGGAGCCGGCGCTGGGTGGGGGTATGGATCACCGCGCCCTGCTCGGCGCGGCACGTCGCGCGCTCCACGCCCCACGTCGCAGCCGCCGCGCTGATCAGCATCTCGCGCGCCACGGCGCCCGCCTTGCGCAGCGGCTCCCACGAGGTGCGGATCGCCGTACTGCCGCCAGTGGACATGCGGCGCGACCAGCCCGCCGGATTCTCGGGCACGGGCCCGAGCCGCACCGTGGCCCAGTCTGCGTCGAGCTCCTCCGCGAGGATCATCGCGAGGCCGGTCTGCGAGCCCTGGCCCATCTCGGCCTTGTCGACCGTCAACGTGACGATACCGTCAGTGCCGACGCGCAGCCAAGCGTTCGGGGCGAACTCACCTTCCGCGGCGTCGACTCGGGCGGCGGCATGCCGCGTCGGCAAGTAGAACGTGATGACGAGGCCGGCGCTCGTCTGGACGAAGTCGCGGCGGGTGATCCGCGAGGTCATGATATCCTCCGCGTGATTCATGGTTTACCCGTCTCGGACAGGTCCTCACCCCTTTGATCCCCTCTCCCTTCGGGAGAGGGGAGATTCAGTGCGACCATCGTTCCCCCTCTCCCGAAGGGAGAGGGGGACAGGGGGTGAGGACCCCGAGAGCGGGGGTGGGTGAGCTCACACCACTTTCCCGATCGGCAGCTTCCTGATGCGCTTCCCCGTCGCTGCGAAGATCGCGTTCGCGACGGCGGGCGCGATCGGCGGCGTGCCCGGCTCGCCCACGCCTCCCTGCGCGTCCGTGCTCGGCACGATGTACACCTCGACCTTCGGCATCTCGGCGAGGCGCAGCATTTGGTAGTCGTGGAAGTTGCTCTGCTTCACGCGGCCGCCCTCGATGGCGATCTCCCCGTACAGCGCCGCCGTGAGGCCGTACACGATCGCGCTCTCCATCTGGGCCTCGACGATGCTGGGGTTCACGACTGGCCCGCAGTCCACGGCGCACACCACGCGGTGCACTTTCACCGCGCCGTCCGATGCCACGGACACTTCCGCGACTTCCGCCACGTAGCTCTCGAACGACTTGTACACGGCGATGCCGCGCGCGCGGC
The DNA here is from genome assembly GCA_003220935.1 of Gemmatimonadota bacterium. Classification (GTDB taxonomy): domain Bacteria; phylum Gemmatimonadota; class Gemmatimonadetes; order Gemmatimonadales; family GWC2-71-9; genus 20CM-4-69-16. The sequence goes on along the minus strand of QHTT01000033.1, from coordinate 3,056 downwards.
CCGCCGGTGGCGCCGTGCCCCAGCCCGCCTTGCTCGCGGCGAGGTTGAGTGCGCCCAGGTGGCGCGGCGCTTTGCCGAGCAGATCCCGCCGATACTCGTACGGGTCCTTCTTGGCGGCGTGGGCTACCTCGTCGATGAAGCTCTCCACGGCGAACGCGTTGTACGAGTTGTTCACCGAGCGCCAGAAGCCCACCGGGATCCCGGTGTCGGTGAGGAGGTAGTCCACGTGGACATTGGGGATCGCATACGGCATCCCGACGCCACCTTCGACCGCCTCTTCGTCCAGCCCGTTCTTGACGGTGTCGGGGAACACGCGCGCCATGATCGACGGCGCCACGATGCGGTGGGTCCAGGCGACCGGCTGGCCGTTCGCATCGAGCCCGGCCCGCATCCGGTGATGGTTCGCGGGGCGGTACTGCGCATTCCGGATGTCGTCCTCGCGGGACCAGATCACTTTCACCGGGGCGCCGACGGCCTTGGACGTCTCGAGCGCTTCCTGGATGAAGTCCAGCTCAAAGCGCCGGCCGAAGCCACCGCCCAAATAGGTCGTGTGCACCTTGACTTTGTCGGGCGTCACCCCGCCGATCTTGGCGCCGAACCCTTGCGCCCCGGTCTGGAACTGCGTGGGCGCCCAGATGTCCACTCCGTCGGCCCGTACGTGGGCGGTGCAGTTCATCGGCTCCATCGTCGCGTGGGCGAGGAAGGGGAGGTCGTACACCGCGTCGACCTTCGCAGGCGCCGAGCCGAGCGTGCCGTCGGGATCGCCGCCGTGCCGTGCGACCGCGCCCGCCTGCTCCGCCCGCTGGCCGAAGAGCTGCGCGATGGTCGCGCTCGACACGCTGGCCGTGGGCCCCTCGTCCCAAGTGACCGCGAGCGCGTCCCGTCCCTTCTTGGCCGGCCAGTAGCCGTCCGCCACGACCGCGACGCCGGACGAGATCTGGACGACCTGCCGCACTCCCGGCACGGCCTTCGTCTTGGCCGCATCGAAGCTCGTCACCTTGCCACCGAACACCGGCGAGCGCGCGACCACGGCGACGAGCATGCCGGGGACTTTCACATCGATCCCGAACTGGGCGCTACCGTCCACCTTGGGCGGAGTATCGAGCCGGCGGACCCTGGTGCCGAGAATCTTCCAGTCCTTCGGGTCCTTGAGCGGCACGTCCGGCGGCGCGCCGAGCGTGGCCGCCTTCGTCACGAGCTTGCCGTAGGTGAGGCGTCGTTTGCTCCGCGCGTGCACCACCGCGCCGCGCTCGGCGCGGCACTCGGCCTTCTCGACTCCCCAGGTCTGCGCGGCGGCCGCCACCAGCAGCTCGCGCGCCGCCGCGCCCGCCTTACGGAGCGGCGTATAGGCCGCGCGGACGCTGGTGCTGCCGCCGGTGCCCTGCATGCCGAACATCGGGTTCGTGTATGCTTTGTCGGCGGGAGCAAACTCGATGCGGATCCTTGACCAGTCGGCTTCGAGCTCCTCGGCTAGCAGCATCGGCAGGGCGGTCGTCACGCCCTGGCCCATCTCCGAACGGTCCACGATCACCAGCACGCTTTCGTCCTCCCCGATGCGCAGCCACGCGTTTGGGGCGAATGGGCCCGCCGTCGGGGAGCGGAAGCGCAAGCCGGACGGGAGATAAAAGCTGATGACGAGACCGGCGCCCGCTGCGCCCGCCGTCTCGAGGAACGCGCGTCGGGTGACCTGCGTCGGCGTGCTCATGTCACGCCTCCTGGGCCGCGCGGTGGATGGCGGCGCGAATCCGCTGGTAGGTCCCGCAGCGGCAGATGTTCGTCATCGCGGCGTCGATGTCCGCGTCCGACGGGTGGGGGTTCGTCGCCAGCAGCGCGGCCGCTGCCATGAGCTGGCCCGATTGGCAATAGCCGCACTGCGGCACGTCTTCCGCGATCCACGCTTTCTGGACGCGATGGCTCCGGTTGGCCGAGAGGCCTTCGATCGTGGTCACGCGCTTTCCGGCCACCGCTGCGACCGGGGTCACGCACGAGCGCGTGGCGACGCCGTCCAGGTGGACGGTACACGCGCCGCATTGCGCGATGCCGCAGCCGAACTTGGTGCCGGTGAGGCCGAGGGAGTCGCGCAGCACCCACAGCAGCGGCGTGTCCGGGGCGTCGGTGACCGTACGCGACTTGCCGTTGACGACGAAGGTGATCGGGGCCATCGGAAGAGCTCCTCTGAAGGAGGTTCGTGCGAGACCGAAAACTGATCTGGCGTCCCGAGCGATGGAAGGGGGATGGACTGTTGCGCCGGTGCCGCGCCGGCTGCTGTCCGAACTGCACCGTTCGTGCCATTTTCCCGCGCCATGACCACCTACGCCCGCCGGCTCGGTCTGTTCTCCGGCACTATGGCCGTGATCGGCGGGATCATCGGCGGCGGGATCTTCCGTACGCCGGCGACCGTCGCGCAGCGGGTTGGGTCACCCACACTCGTCCTCACCGCGTGGATCGTGGGCGGGGTCGTGGCGCTGATCGGCGCGTTCTGCTTCGGCGAGCTCGGCCACCGCCGCCCCAAGGCTGGCGGCGGGTACGTCTACCTGCGGGAAACGTGGGGGCCCCTCGCCGGATTCCTGTACGGCTGGGCGCTACTGCTGGTGATCGCCACGGGGGCCATCGCGGCGGTGGCGGTGACGTTTGCCAACTACGCGCTGGCCCTGGCGGGGCTCTCTGACCGGCTCACCGTGCCCGTGGCGATCGGCGCGATCGCGCTCCTGACCGCGATCAACTATGTAGGAGTCAAGCCGGCGGCCATCACGCAAAATGTCTTCACCATCCTGAAGCTCGCCGCACTGACGGCCCTCATCGTCGCCGGTTTGTTTACCGTAACATCTGCCGCCCCTTACCGCCCTCTGCCGCCCTCTACCGCCCCCGGCGGGGTGGTGGGAGTGGCGGCGGTGGTGGCGGCCATTGGTGCCGCACTCGTGCCGATCTTGTTCACGTACGGGGGGTGGCAGCAGACCAACTTCATCGCCGAGGAGATCGTCGAGCCGGAGAAGAATCTGCCTCGCGCTCTGGTCCTCGGGGTCGCGGTCGTGGTAGCCGTCTACCTGCTCGCCAAC
>QHTT01000032.1:5625-14247 GCA_003220935.1 Gemmatimonadota bacterium | reverse complement strand
CCGAGCAGCTGACGATGCACGTCGCGGCGGTCGACGCCGTCCTGCCGTTGCACCAGGACCTGGGGGACATCGTGATCGCGCGCGTGCTGGAGGTGAAGCGGCACCCCAACGCCGACCGCCTCACGCTCTGCCTCGTGGACGCTGGGGGCGCCGGGGGAACCGGCGGCCCGGTGGAGGTCGTGTGCGGCGCGCCCAACGTGCAGGCCGGCAAGCTGTACCCCTACGCCCCGGTGGGCGCGGTGCTGCCGGGAGGCGTGAAGCTCGAGCGCAAGACCATCCGCGGCGTCGAGTCGAACGGCATGCTCTGCTCGGCGAAAGAGCTCGGGCTGGGCCAGGATCACGCGGGGATCCTCGAGCTCGACACCGCCGCCGCCCCGGGCACCCGCTTCGTCGACGCCGTTCCCGTGGCCGATCACCAGATCGTCATCGACGTCCCCGCGAGCCGGCCGGACCTGCTGTGCCACAAGGGTGTGGCTCGGGAGCTGGCGGCAGTGCTGGGCGGCGTCGTGAAATTGCCGGAGATCCCGGTCGGACCGTCGGACCGTCGGACCGTCGGACCGACTCACCGTCCGACCGTGCGACAGCCCGACCGCAGTGTGGTGGACGGCGTGGAAGTTCGCCTCGAGGATCCCGAGGGGTGCCCCCGCTATATGGCGGCGGTGATCCGCGGGGTCCGGGTGGGGGAGAGCCCCCCCTGGCTCGCTGGCCGGCTGAGCGCGGTCGGCCAGCGGCCGATCAATAACATCGTGGACGCGACGAACTACGTCCTGTTCGAGCTGAACCAGCCGCTGCATGCGTTCGATCTGGCGAAGCTGCGCGGTCCTGCCGTCGTGATCCGCCGCGCGCGGCCGCAGGAGAAGATCGTGACGCTCGACGGCGTCGAACGCACGCTCACCCCCGACATGACGGCGATCTGCGACGCCGCGCGCCCCACCATCGTCGCCGGCGTGATGGGAAGCGCCGAATCCGAGGTGACGCCCGCCACGACCGACCTCGTGCTTGAATGCGCCTACTTCCAGCCGACCCGCATCCGTCGCACCCGGCGCGCGCTCGAGCTGTCGAGCGAGTCGAGCTACCGCTTCGAGCGGGGCATCGACCTGCTTGGCATGCCGGACGCCCTGCGCCGCGCGATCGAGCTCATCGGCGCGGTCGCGGGCGGTGAGTTGCGCGCGCCGCCGCTCGACCTGTGGCCGCAGCCGGTGCAGGAGAAGACGATCTTCCTCCGCCCCGAGCGTGTCTCCCAGCTGCTCGGCGTCCCGACCGAGCGAGCCGAGCTCGAGCGACTGCTCACCTCGGTGGGGTTCTTCGTGGCACCCAAGGATGGGCGGCTTGCGGTACAGGTGCCCGGCTGGCGCCCCGACGTGCTGCGCGAGGTGGACCTGATCGAAGAAGTCGCCCGCCTGAAGGGGTACGACGCCTTCCCGGACGAGTTGGGCCCCTATCGCATCGGAACCGTGCCGGACGCGCCGGTGGAGCAGGCCAAGGCGCGCGTGCGCCAGCAACTCGTCCGGGCCGGGTTCTACGAGGCCCGCACAATCCCCCTCGGGCCGCCCGATGGGCCGGACGCCGTCGCGATCCGGAACCCCATGTCGGCCGAAGAGGCACATCTTCGTCGCCGGCTCATCCCGGGCCTGGTGCGCCGGGTCGAGCACAACTGGGCCAACCGCAGGCGCGATATCCGGCTGTTCGAGGTGGGGACGGTGTTCCGCACCACGCCGCAGGCGCCCGAGGAATGGGATGCCGTGGCCGGAGTGCTCACCGGAGCCCGCCGTCCGCCCCACTGGTCCGAGGGTGCGAAAGTACCTGATATGGACATATGGGACTTGAAGCACCACTTTGAGTTAGCCGTGAACGTCGCCGCCCCCGGCTGCGTCCTGCAACCGGCAACTGGAGGCGCAGGGGGATGGGTGGCGGTGCAACCCGGTGGGGAGGTAGTGGGGGAGGCACGCGCCCTCGAGGCCGACGCGCCCGTCTGGGCGGCGCCGCTGTTCGGGTTCGAGGTCCGGTTGCTGGTGACCGTGCCCGAACCGGCGCGGTATCGGCCGCTGCCCACGCAGCCGCCGGTGGAGCGCGACGTCGCGCTGCTGCTGCCGGCGGGCGTCAACGCCGCGGCGGTGTCGGCGGTGCTGGCCCGCACGGCGGGACCGCTGCTCGCCCGGCTCGACGTGTTCGACGAATACCGGGGTGCCGGCGTGCCGGCCGGGCACCGCAGCGTCGCGTGGCACTGCACCTTCCGGGACCCGAGCCGCACGCTGCGCGAACGTGAGGTGGACGAGCTACTCGCGCGAGCGCTGCAGGCGCTGGAGGACGAGCTTGGCGTACGACGGCGAGAGGGTTGATGGGCGGATGCTCGAGCAGCTGGAAACGGTTCTCCGCCATGTGGCGGACGCAGGGGGGGCGGGGGGGGCGGGGGGGGCGGGGGGGGCAGCGAAACCCGACCCCGAGCTGCGCAACCGTGTCGCCGATCTGGAGCAGGAGAACAAGACGTTGCGCCAGCGCGTGGAGGCCGCGCGCGGGCGCGTGCACGACTTGCTGTCGCGCCTGACATTCCTCGAGGAGCAGGCCCGCCAGCCCGGAGGCAACGGTGGAGGAAGCGGCAGCGCGCCGAGCTCCGGCAGCGCGGGAGGTCCGTGAGTGAGCACCAAGAAGCACGCGGTCAAGGTGATGATCGGCGGCGAGGAGTACACGGTGCGGTCCGACCTGCCGCCCGAGTACACCCGGGAAGTCGCGGCGTACGTCGATCAGGCCCTGAAGAAGGTTCTGTCTCAGGGACCGATCGTCGAGACGCACAAGGCGGCTATCCTCGCCGCGCTCGACATCACCAACGAGCTGTTCCAGACGAAGAAGGGCGAGCGGGAAGTCGCCGCTCGGTTGGCGGCGCTCGCCGACGACATGACGAAGCTGCTGCCGCCCGGGAAGCGAAAAGCGCTCAGCCATCAGCCGTCGGCCATTGGCTGAATAGCTGACGGCTGAAAGCCGACGGCGCCGTTTGCGGTTCTACACGCTCCGCCTCCCAAGCGAAGCGTTGCCGGAGATAGATCTTATGCCGGACTGGCTGGCAATGGTCGCAGCCCTCACGGGCGGTGGGCTCGCCGCGGGAGTGGCTTTCTATATCGTGGGGCGGCGTGTGGAGCGGCGGGTCGTCGCCGCCGCGGCGCGGGCCGCCGCCGGGGATAACGAGCGCCTCCTGGCCGAAGCGCGCCAGCGGATGGTCCTCGCCGCGAAAGAGGAGCTGTTGCGGGCGCGCGAAGTGTGGGACGAGGAGGTGGGACGGCGGCGGCGCGAGATCGAGCGACGCGAGGACCAGACCGCGCAGCAGCTGACGGGCCTCGAGACCCAGGCCCGCGAGCTGGGGCGCCGGGAGCAGGCGTTTCACGACCGCGAGCGGGCGCTGGGGGCGAAGGAGGCCGAGGCGCGGGCCCGCCTCGAGCAGATCGCCGGCCTCACCGCGCAGCAGGCGAAGGAGGAACTGTTGCGCGGGCTCGAGGATGAGGCCCGCGGCGAAGCCGCGGCCCTCGCGCGGGACCTCAAGGAACAGGCGAGGAAGAACGCCGACCGCGAAGCGAAGAAGATTCTCGCCGTCGCGATCCAGCGCATCGCCGCCGAGCACACCGCCGAGAGCACGGTGTCGGCTGTCGCCCTCCCGTCCGACGAGATGAAAGGACGGATCATCGGGCGCGAAGGTCGCAACATCCGCGCCTTCGAGGCCGCCACCGGCGTGGACGTGATCATCGACGACACACCGGACACGGTCGTGGTCTCCTGCTTCGACCCGGTGCGGCGCGAGGTGGGCCGGCTCGCGCTCGAGCGCCTGATCGCCGACGGGCGCATCCACCCCGGGCGGATCGAGGAAGTCATCGGCAAGTGCCGGGCCGAGATCGAAGCCGGGATCGTGGAAGCCGGGGAGCAGGCGGTATACGAGACGGGCATCAAGGGGATGCATCCCGAGCTCGTGAAGCTCGTGGGTCGCATGCGGTACCGCACCTCGTACGGCCAGAATATCCTGGAGCACTCCAAGGAAGTCGCGTGGCTCGCGGGGATCATGGCCGCGGAGCTCAAGCTCGACGTCCAGCTCGCCAAGCGCGGCGCCTTGCTGCACGACATCGGTAAGGTGCTCACGCACGAGCACGACGGCACGCACGTGCAGCTGGGCGTCGAAGTGGCGACCAAATACGGGGAGCATCCCGTCGTGATCAACTGCATCGCGGCGCACCACGACGACGTCGAGCACGAGTCGCCGGTCAGCGTGATCGTCCAGGCCGCCGATGCCGTCTCGGGGGCGCGCCCCGGTGCGCGGCGCGAGGCGTTCGAGACCTACGTCAAGCGGCTGACCCAGCTGGAGCAGCTCGCGAGCGACTTCGCCGGGGTGGAGAAGGTCTACGCCATCCAGGCCGGGCGCGAGGTGCGCGTCGTGGTGACCCCTACGGCGATCGACGACGGCAAAGCCGGCGAGCTGTCCGACCAGATCGCCCGCCGCATCGAGCGCGAGTTGCAGTATCCCGGCCAGATCAAAGTCGTCGTGATCCGCGAAACGCGCGCGGTGGATTTTGCCCGCTAAGCTGATCGACGGCACGGCTATTGGCGACAAGCTGCGGGCCGAGCTTCAAGTCGAGATCCGGGCGCTCCGCGCCCGCGGGGTCACCCCCGGGTTGGCCGCGGTCCTGGTGGGCGACAACGCGGCCTCCGCCACCTATGTCCGCATGAAGGGGAAGGCGTGCGACGAGGCGGGGCTGTATCACGAGACCATTCGCCTCGCCAAGGAAACGACCGAAGCCGAGCTGCTGGCCTTGGTGGAGCGGCTCAACGCGGATCACAAGATTCACGGCATCCTGGTGCAGCTCCCGCTGCCCACGCAGATCAGCACCCAGCGGATCCTGCACCGGGTCGCCCCCGAGAAAGACGTGGACGGGTTCCATCCCGAGAACGTGGGCCGGGTATCCATCGGCGATCCCGCCGCCTTCCGCCCCGCGACGCCGTTCGGGGTACAGCAGCTGCTGCTGCGCAGCGACGTCGACATCAGCGGCAAGCACGCGGTGATCGTGGGCCGCTCGACCATCGTGGGCCGCCCCATGGCCGCGCTGCTGTTGCAGGACGGGCCCGGCGGCAACGCCACGGTCACGATCTGCCACTCGCGCACGCGGGACATCAAATCGGTCACGCGGCTCGCCGACATCCTCATCGTCGCGATCGGCAAGCCCGAATTCGTCACCGGCGACATGATCAAGCCCGGGGCCGTGGTGATCGACGTGGGCGTTAACCGTGTCGAAGATCCGTCCCTGAAAAAAGGGTACCGGCTCGTGGGCGACGTGAACTTCGAGGAGGCGAAGAAGGTGGCGGGCGCGCTCACGCCGGTGCCGGGCGGGGTGGGTCCGATGACCATCACGATGCTCCTCTACAACACCGTGCAGGCGGCGCGCCAGTGGACGCAACCCTAGACCTCTTCGGCGCGGCCTCGCCCGACGGCGCCTGGACCGTCGGCGAGGTGACCCGCCAGGCCCGTGCCGTGCTCGAGGCCGGCCTCGGGCCGCTCTGGGTGCGCGGCGAGGTGAGCGGCTTCCGCGCGTGGCACAGTGGCCACTGGTACTTCGCGCTGCGCGATCGCACGGCGCAGATCCGCTGCGTCATGTTCCAGAAGGACAACCGCCGGCTGCCGGCGTCGCCCGCCGACGGGATGCAGGTGTTCGTGTTCGGTCGGCCGACGTTGTGGGAAGAGAAGGGAGAGTTTCGCCTCACCGTGCTGGAGCTGCTGTCGACCGAGCGGGGCGGTCTGTGGCAGCTCGCCTTCGAGAAGGCAAAGGCGGCCTTGCAGAAAGACGGGCTGCTCGATCCGGCGCGCAAGCGCCCGCTGCCGCTCTACCCGGGCCGCATCGCGGTCGTCACCAGCAAGGACGGCGCAGCGTTGCGCGATATCATCGCCGTGACCCGCCGCCGCTGGCCGGTGGCCGAGCTGTTTGTCATCCCCACCAAGGTGCAGGGGGACGGCGCCGAGGACGCGATTTGCGGAGCGCTCGCGCTGCTCGGCCGCATCGACCGGCTCGACGTGGCGATCGTCGGCCGCGGCGGCGGCTCGCGTGAGGACCTGTGGACCTTCAACTCCGAGCGCGTGGCGCGCGGAGTCGCGGCCGTCCCCGTGCCCGTGATCTCCGCCGTAGGGCACGAGACCGACGTCACGCTGTGCGACCTCGTCGCCGACCACCGCGCGCCCACGCCGTCGGCCGCGGCCGAGGCAGCAACCCCGGACCAAGGCGACGTCACGGCCGAGCTCAACCATCTGGGCGCGCGCCTCGCCCGCGGGCTCGGCCTCAGGTCGGAGCGAGTGACCCAGCGGCTCGACCGCACGCTCGATCGTCTCGGGGGTGCGGCCACGCTGCGGTTAGAACGACAACGCCATCGGTTGTCAGCGGTCAGCGGTCGGCTCGATGCGCTCTCACCGCTCAGGATCCTCGAACGGGGCTATGCGCTGGTGCGCGACGCCGAAGGGCGGGTCTTGAAGCGTGTCGCCCAGCTCGCCCCCGGGCTCGCGTTCCGGCTGCGCGTGACCGATGGTGAGGTCGCGGCGCGCGTGACGGACTCCTGATGGCCGAGGAGGCGAGCTTCACGCGGCAGCTCGAGCGGCTCGAAGAGATCGTGCGACGGCTCGAGGCAGAGGACCTGGACTTGGACCAGGCGCTCAAGCTGTTCGAAGAGGGCGTCGAGCGGTTGCGTCTGGCGCGCGAGCGCCTCGCCGCGGCCGAAGCGAAGGTCAAGCAGGTGTTGAGCGAGCACGCCGGCAAGCTCCGCGTTGAGGACTTCGACGGCTAGCCGCGTGCTCGAGATGTACCTGTCCGACGCGCGCGCTCGCGTGGACGCCGTGCTCGAGCGCTGGGGGAACCGCTCGGAGGAGCTCTGGCCCCCGCCCGTGCCGGCCGCCGTCCGCTACAGCCTGCTTTCCGCGGGAAAGCGGTTGCGGCCGACTCTGGTCTTCGCCGCGTACGAGGCGGTGGGGGGCGGTGCCCCTGGCGTGGCGGAGCTCGCCGCGTCGATCGAGGTCGTGCACGCCTATTCCCTCGTGCACGACGACCTCCCTTGCATGGACAACGACGACCTGCGCCGCGGGCGGCCCACCACGCATCGGGCGTTCGACGTCCGCACGGCGACCGAAGCCGGCTACCACATGGTAGCGCTCGCGGCGCGGGTACTCGCCGCGGGGCTCGACGCGCTCGGGCTCGCGCTGGACCGCCGCCGGGCCATCGCCCTCGAGCTGTACCGGGCCGCCGGGGCGGGCGGCATGATCGGCGGCCAGGCCCTCGATCTCGAGGCCGAGGGACGTCACCTCCCCATGACCGCGCTGGCGGAGGTGCATGGGCGCAAGACCGGCGCCCTGATCGCCGCCGCCTGCGTGATCGGCGGGCTCGCCGCCGGCGCGGCACCGGGGTGCTGCGAGGCGCTGCGCGGCTACGGGGCCGACGTGGGCCTCGCGTTCCAGATCTACGACGACGTGCTCGATGCCACGGCGACGTCCGACCAGCTCGGCAAGACGGCGGGCAGGGACGCGGCGCTCGCCAAGTCCACGTTCGTGACGCTGCTCGGCGTGGGCGCCGCCCGGGCGGAGGCGGAACGGCTCGCGGCCAGAGCGGTAGACCGGCTGCGGCACGCGGGGTTAGTTTCTCCTACCCTGGTGGAGCTGGCGCACTACATTGTCACCAGGCCGAATTGAATGAACCCAAACGAACGCGGAACGCGGAAGTCGGAACGCGGAACATCAGGGCGAGTTCGACGTGGCGAACGACCTCGCACGTCTGTTCCGCGTTCCGCTTCCGACTTCCGCGTTAGGACGAAGGTCGATGGCGCTACTTGAGTCCATTCGGGGTCCGCAAGACGTCAGGCGCTTGGAGCGCGCCCAGCTCCAGCCGCTCGCCGACGAGGTGCGCCGCCGGCTGATCGACGTGGTCTCACAGACCGGCGGGCACATCGGCGCCGGGCTCGGCGTCGTCGAGCTCACCGTGGCGCTGTGTCACTGCTTCGACTCCCCGCGCGACAAGATCGTGTGGGACGTGGGACACCAGGCTTACCCGTGGAAGATCCTCACCGGCCGCAACGACCGCCTGCCCACGCTGCGCCAGCCGGGAGGCCTGTCGGGATTCCTGCGACGCAGCGAGAGCGAGCACGACCAGTTCGGTGCGGGACACGCCGGCACCGGGCTGTCGGCCGCGTTCGGCATCGCCGCGGCGCGGGGCTTGAAGGGCGAGCATTTCAAGGTGGTCGCCGTCGTCGGCGACGGCGCCCTCACCTGTGGTCTGCCCTACGAGGCGATGAACAACGCGGGCCACTCCGGCCGCGATATCATCATGGTCTTGAACGACAATGGCATGTCGATCGCCCCCAATGTCGGCGCCATCAACAAGTACCTGGGCTCCATCATCGCGAGCCCGATGACCGTGCGGGTCCGGGAACGCGTCAAGGGACTGATCGAGTCGGTCTCCCACATCGTCGGCGGGCAGAAGCTCGTGGACTTCGCGAAGACGATGGAGGAGAGCGTCAAGAACCTCTGGTCCCCCGGGATGCTGTTCGAGGAGCTCGGGTTCCGCTACTTCGGGCCGATCGACGGGCACAATATCGCGCAGCTGGTCCAGACCTTCGAGA
>QHTT01000032.1:0-5589 GCA_003220935.1 Gemmatimonadota bacterium | reverse complement strand
CTCAAGCCGGTGAACCCGGGCCTGCCGCAGTGGACCAAGGTGTTCGGGGAGGCGATCACCCAGCTCGCCGCCGAATACCCGAGCCTCGTCGCGATCACCGCGGCGATGCCTTCCGGCACGGGCACCAACATCTTCCAGAAAAAGTGGCCCGCGCGCTTCTTCGACGTTGGCATCGCGGAGGCGCACGCCACCACATTCGCGGCCGGGCTCGCCACTCAAGGGGTGCGGCCGGTCGTGGCGATCTATTCGACGTTCCTGCAGCGCGCCTATGACAGCATCATCCACGACGTCGCGATCCAGCAGCTCCCGGTGATCTTCTGTCTCGACCGCGCGGGGATGGTCGGCGAGGACGGCCAGACGCACATGGGCCTGTACGACATCGCCTATCTGCTCGCCGTGCCGCACCTGACGGTCACTGCGCCGAAGGACGGTGCCGAGCTGATCGGGTTGCTGCGCTGCGCGCTGGAGCGCGGCGGCGGGCCGTTCTCGCTCCGCTACCCACGCGACAAGGCGCCGGGCGAGGCGCCCCCCGCGGCCGAAGTCGCGGCGGTCCCCTACGGCAGCTGGGAGATGCTCCGCCGGGGGAGGGACTGCGCCCTGCTCGCGGTCGGCGTGATGTGTCGGCCGGCGCTGGACGCGGCCAGCGCGCTGGCGGGCGAGGGCTGGGACGTCACCGTCGTGAACTGCCGGTTCCTGAAGCCGATCGACCGGGAAACCCTGGACGCCCTGACGCGCGAGCACCGGCTGCTGGTCACGATCGAAGACGGCACGGTGGTCAACGGGTTCGGCGCCTCCCTGACCGGTATCGTCCAGGCGACCGCACCGGAAGTGCGCGTCGTGGCGCTCGGGGTGCCCGACCGCACCTACGAGCACGCCCCCCGCGCGGAGCAGCTCGAAGCAGTGGGCCTCACCGGTCCCGGGATCGCCGCCCGCGTCCGCGCCCTCGCTACCGAGGAGTCGCTCACGCCCTCATGAACGTCGGGGTCGTCGGCAACCCGAGCTACCGCGACCTCAAGGATCTGCTCGCGCATCTCGCGCAGGTCGCGCCGCGCCTGGGATTCAGCCTCTTCACCGAAGACGGGATCGCATCGCTCTGGCCGGAGCCCCCGCCGCCGTCGCTGGCCCGCTCCCCCGGTCTCGACTGCCTTATCACCCTCGGCGGCGATGGCACGCTGCTGCGCGGGGCGCGCACCCTCAACGGCGGCACCACCCCCATCCTCGGCGTGAACCTCGGCCGCGTCGGCTTCCTCACGACGGCGACCTCCCAGACGCTCGACTGGGCGCTCGACGCGCTGGTGCGCGGCGCGTTCGCCACCGAGCGCCGCCTCGCGCTCGAGCCGACCATCGTGGCGCGCGGCGGAAAGAGCCGCACCGAGCCCGTGGTGCTCAACGACGTCGTGGTGCACAAGGGGGGCGTGGCACGCGTCATTCGGCTGCGCGTTTCCGTGGACGGCGAGGAGGTCGGCCAGTATTCGGCGGACGGCATTGTGGTCGCGACGCCCACCGGCTCCACCGCCTACTCGCTCTCGGCCGGTGGGCCGATCGTAGTGCCCGGCGTGGATGCCATCGTGGTGGCCGCCATCTGCCCCCACACCCTCGCCGTGCGCCCGCTCGTGGTCCCGTCCCAGGCGGAGGTCGCGGTCGAGCCGATTCCCCCGTCGACCGAGGACGTGCTCGTGTCGTTCGACGGTCAGGTCGGCACCACCATGGAGGCCGGGGCCCGCCTCGTCGTGAAACGCGCCGACCGCCCCGTGCTGCTCGTGCGGCTCGGCGCGGAAAGCTTCTTCGCCCGCATGCGCAAGAAGCTGCAGTGGGGCGACCTCTCCGATCGCGAGCGCAAATAGTGCTGACGGAGCTCCGCGTCCGCGACCTCGCCGTCATCGCCGACGTCACGCTCCCCCTCGCCCCCGGCTTGAACGTGCTCACCGGCGAGACCGGCGCCGGCAAGTCCATGCTGGTCGACGCCCTGTCGCTGCTGCTCGGCGAGCGGGCCTCGAGCGACGTCGTTCGGCCCGGCGCCCAGAAGACCACGATCGAGGGCGCCTTTGAGTTTACCACGACCGCCCTCGACCGCCTGCGACCGCCCTTGACCGCCCTCGGCGTGGAAGTCGAAGACGGGCGCCTGGTGCTGAAGCGTGAGGTCACGGGGGAGGGGCGCTCCCGCGCCTGGATCAACGGCAGCCCCACCACCGTGAGCGTACTCGCGCAGCTCGGCGCGCTGCTTGTCGACCTGCACGGACAGCACGAGACACAATCGCTGCTCAAGCCGGACGCGCAACGCGACATCCTTGACGCCTACGGCGATGCGGACGTCGCGCGCGTCGCCGTACGGGATACGCACGAGCGGCTGCGCGAGCTCGAGCGGCGCGCTGCAGAGCTGCAGGCCCGCCGGGAAGACGTCCAGCGCAAAGCCGACTACCTGCGTCACGTGGTGCAGGAGATCGAGCGGGCCGCGCCCCAGGCCGGCGAAGACGAGACGCTCGCAACCGAGGCGAAGCGACTGGCCCACGCGGATGAGCTGGGACGACTGGCGCGGGAGCTTTGGGAAGCGCTCGACACCGCGGCGCTCGCCCGCGCCGCGAAGCTCCTGGTGGGACTCGAGCGGCTCGACCCCTCAGCCGGAAAGTGGCGGGAGCTGCTCGATGCCGCGTTCGCCAACGTGGGCGAGCTGGCGCAAGCGGCGCGGGCGTATGCCGCGGGGATCGAGGCCGATCCGGGCCGCCTCGCAGCCGTCGAGCAGCGCCGGGACGTGCTGTTTCGCCTGACGCAGAAATACGGTCCTACGCTGCCGGACGTCCTCGCGACTCGCGACCGCTCGGCGCGCGAGCTCGACCTGCTCGATACCGCCGACCTGGACCTCCGCCACATCGCCCAGCAGCGCGACGCGGCGGCGGCCGAGTTCGCCCGCGCCTGCGCGGCGCTCAGCGCGCAACGGCAGCGCGCGGCGGCGCGACTCGAGCAAGCGGTGAACGCGCTCCTGCCAGCGCTCGGCATGCCCGGCGGACGCTTCGAGTCAAGCCTCTCCCTTCTCCCTTCTCCCAAGGGGGACGGAGCGGAGGCGGTGGTGTTCGCGGTGACGCTGAACGTCGGCCTGGAGGGCCGCCCGCTCGCCAAGGTCGCGTCCGGGGGTGAGCTGTCGCGCCTGATGCTGGCGCTCAAGGTGGTCCTCGCGGAGCACGATGCCGTGTCCACGTTGGTCTTCGACGAGGTCGACCAGGGGATCGGCGGCGAGGTCGGCGGGCGAGTGGGCGAAGCGCTGGCTGGCGTAGCCGGCGGGCGGAGCAGTACCCGCCAGGCGCTCGTGATCACGCACCTGCCCCAGATCGCCGTCTTCGCCGATCACCACCTCGTTGTAGCGAAGGGAGCGAAGGGCGGGATCGCCACCAGCGACGTGCAGGTCGTGACGGGCGACGCACGCACCCGCGAGCTCGCCCGCATGTTGGGCGATCCCGACATGGGCACCGCGCTGCGCCACGCCGAGCAGCTGCTCAGAACAGCTTCCGCGAAGTCCGCAGCACGATCCGGTACACCGCCGCGGCCGGCGTCACGCCTCCCCGGCCGCTGACCGTCTGCTCGATCGAAAAACCGCCCTCCACAGTCGGCCCGACGTAGGTCAACGCCACCCCGAAGCGCAGGCGCTGCTCCGACGTGCCCTCGTCGAGCCACGCCGCCGATGTGGGCGCGCCGAGCCGCGCGGCCAGGTCGAGGGAATCCTGGCTGGAGCGGAACGTGTACCGGTCCCGCTGCCTGGTCCAATAGGCCGCGGTCATGCCCGCCGCGAACTGGGGCGCGAACCGTACCAACGGGGCGACGTCCACGCCGGCGTAGTCCCCCGGGTCCCACTGGAGCTCGGTCGTCGCCGCGAAGGGCACGAGGATCGCGCCGAACGGGGCGACCCGGCGCACCTGCGTCCCGGCCCGCTGGATGCCGGCGCGGACGGCGACGTTCAGCCAGAGGCGGCCTCCCACGATCAGCTCCTGGACGAGCCGCCCCTCGAAGTCCGTCTGGTGGTCCCCCAGCGATTGGCGTAGCCAATCGTCCGCCGAGTCACGCTGCGCTGTCGGCAGGCGGACCAGGCCGACCAGGGCCGCCGCATAGTGGGCGCCCGCCGCCAGCCGATATTTCGCCGCGACTTCCACGTCGCCGAGGCCGTAGCGGAAGCCGTTGCGGAACGGGATGCCCCGGTAGCCGAACCCGTGCGCGCTGTCGACGATCGCTTGCGCCATCCACGTGACGCTGATCGAGTCAGTCGCGAGCAGGAAGCCGTGCCCGAAGCCCCCGACCCCCCCGAACCCGACGAGGTGCTGTTGAATCTGATTGACCGCCGACGCAATGCCCTTTCCGGCGGCCGACGTGTCGAGGTCCCGCGCGGGACAGGATGGATTCGCTCCGCAACCGTATTGGCCGTTCGTGATGTTCTGATCGAAATGCGCGAGCGACGAATCGAATTGGGCGAAGAACGCGCCGTACGCGGTGTCGGCGGTGGCGGCGTTCGCGAGCCGCGGGCTGGGCCCCAGGTTCGCTCCGGCGGCCGAGAGCGCCAGGTGGGCGCGTGTCGCGACGCGGACGATCGGGACCGTCACGCTGACCGAGAATCGGTCGGTGAGGCCCAGCTCTGCCGTGATCGGGGTGGTGCGGCGCTCCTGGCGCACGCTCAGCAGGCTCCTGCCCAGGTTCGCTACGAACCCGGCGATACCGGACGCGGTGCGAACATCCTGCTCGAGCCGCGCGACGACCGGGATGGACGCGCCGCCCACCGTGTCGCCAGTGAGCGGCAGCCCGAGGCTCAGCCGGGCCCCGCCCACGAACTGCGCGTCCCACGCGACAATGCGCGGATCGAACGTCACACGGAGCACGCCATGCCTGGGGACATCGGTCCGCTCGACGGCCTGCCCGGCGAGCATGGCCCCGCCCGTCAGGGCCATGGCCCCGCCCGTCAGGGCGGGGCGTACGAGCGCCACAGCGATCCTGAGTGTTCTCATTAGCGAAACGGCACCCGCCGTGAGGCGGATGCCGTTGTCGCCACCCCGCCGCACCGGTCGAGTTCGCGTCAGGGCGTGATCGCTGGGATCGCCGAACCGTACTTCGCGTTGATCGCCTGCACGATCTTCTTGGCGATCAGCCGCTGCGTCGCCGTGCTCGGGTGGACGCCATCGCACGACAGGGCGAGTCCGAACGGGGAGCCGCTGCATGCCACGGCGGTATTCGGGAACGGGGCCACCTGCCCGGCGACAGCTCGCAAGGAGTCCAGCGTCGGGTTGGGATTGATCCACGCCCAGCCGCGCGCCGCTGCCTGCGTCGAGTCAAACGCGTTGAAATCCAACGCCGCCTTGGCGAAGACCGCGAGCTCGCGCGGTACCATCACCTGCGGGACGGAGCAGTCCAGCGTGTAGGTGTTGGCGGGATTGGCTTGCGCTAGCCCGATCAGGCCGAGCCCGTACGGAAACGGCACGAGCACCGAGTCCCCCACGCCGCCCAGGCCGCGCGGAGCGCAATTGGCCGCCACGGTGAAGTTAGCGGGGAACGGGGACGGTGGGGTGTTCTTAATGGCGAAGTAGGTCTGGCCCTGTGAGAAGAAGGGGATCCCCG
>QHTT01000031.1 GCA_003220935.1 Gemmatimonadota bacterium | reverse complement strand
TGGGGAGCTGGGCGCGCGCTGGCTCGAGCGCGCGTTCTCGCTGCCGGTGCCCCTCGGCCAGCAGCTGGGCGCGGGGTACGTGCTCTGCGAGGCGGGCCGGAGCGTCACCGAGCTCGTCGCCGCGGACCCCACGCTCCGAGCCGCCGCGAGCGCGGTAGGCGAGGCGCTGGCCGACTCGCAACCGAGTGACGGTGTGCCACGACTCGTACACGGGGCGCTGTACGACCGGCACGTGCTGGATCAGGACGACGCTGTGGGTGTGATCGACTGGCGACACTTCGGACAGGGACCGCTGGAACTCGACGCCGCCATGTTCTTGGCCACGGTGACGCGAACCGGGCTGCTCGACGCGGCCGCGGCGCGGGCGGCGGCGAGCGCAGCAGCGGTGTTTCTGGCCGGGACGCGGCCGTTCTTGGACGGCGACGCCCTGGTCTGGTACCGGGTAGCGGCGTTGCTGCGTCTCGCCCGGCGTCAGCTGAAGCGGCGCAAGGACGACTGGCGCGCGCGGGCTCGGGTGCTCCTGGGCGAAGCCGCCCGGCTGCTGAAGTAGATCCGAGGAGGTTCCTGTGAGATTCTTTCTCTTGCTGGGCGCGTTCGTTGTGGCGGCGCCACGCTCCCAGGCGCAACAGCCGGCGCGCATCGTCCAGATCAGCCGTGTCTCGTCGCCGCCCCATCTGGACCAGTTCCTGGACCACCGCCACACGGAAGGCGGGCCACGCCACCGCTCCATCGAGACGGGCGAGGGCGGTCTCGGCGTCTTGGTCACCGACTTGCGCCAACGCGAGCCGGGCGACGGCACGCCAGTCAGCGAGGAGACCACCGTCTACCTGTCGTACGACGACGAGAACCTCTACGCGGTCTTCGTGTGCCGCGACGAGCCCGCCAAGATCCGGGCGAGCATCGCCCGGCGCGAGGAGATCGACGCCGACGACGCGGTGGCGATCTATCTAGACGCGTTCCACGATCGGGAACACGCCTACGTCTTCATGGCTAACCCGCGGGGTGTGCAGCTCGACGGCATCCGCACGGAAGGCCAGGACGACGATTTGAGCTACGACGTGGTGTGGCACTCGGAGGGCCGTCTGACGGAGGACGGCTACGTCGTCCGGCTCGCCATCCCGTTCCGCAGCTTGCGGTTCCCGCGCGCGCCCGTCCAGACCTGGGGCGTCGCGGTGGGCCGGATCATCCGGCGCAATAACGAAGAATCCTATTGGCCGCACCTCACCAAGCGCGTCAAGGGCTTCGTGCCCCAGTTCGCCGTGCTCCAGGGGCTCGAGCGCATCTCGCCCGGACGCAACATCCAGCTCAACCCCTACAGCACCCTGGCGCGCGCTCGGTTCCTCGACGAGGACGCGCCGGCGTTCGTGACGGAGGGCGACGCGCGCGTCGGGCTCGACGCGAAGGTCGTGCTGCGGGACGCCTTGACGCTGGACGCGACGGTCAACCCCGACTTCAGCCAGGTCGAGACGGACGATCCGCAGGTCACGCTGAACGAGCGGTTCGAGGTCTTCTTCCCCGAGAAGCGGCCGTTCTTC
Organism: Gemmatimonadota bacterium; assembly: GCA_003220935.1. Classification (GTDB taxonomy): domain Bacteria; phylum Gemmatimonadota; class Gemmatimonadetes; order Gemmatimonadales; family GWC2-71-9; genus 20CM-4-69-16. The sequence continues at coordinate 10,222 of QHTT01000031.1, read as the reverse complement.
ATCGAGAACGCCGGCTACTTTCAGACGCCCGTGAACCTGTTCTTCTCGCGCCGCATCGTGGATCCGGGCGCCGGTCTGCGACTCACCGGCAAGGCCGGGCGTTGGGCCCTGGGCGCCATCGCCATCAACGACCGGGAGCCCGGCCGCGTGCCGGCACCCGATCCGCTTGCCGGCAGCCGGGCGGGCGCCGGGGCGCTCCGCGTCCAGCACGAGCTCGGGCAGGAGTCGACCATCGGCTTTCTCGTCACCGACCGCGAGCTTGAAGGAAGCTTCAACCGGATGTATTCGCTCGACGGCCGGTTGCGGTTCGGCAAGAACTGGGCGCTCGTCGGCCAGGTGATCCGGAGCGAGAACCGCGAGCTCGACGCTAGCGCGCTGGTCGCGGGATTCGGCGCCCTGGCGGAGCTGCAGCGCGACGGGCGCCACGTCGACTACGCGGGCCGTTACCTGGAATTCAGCCCCGACTTCGCCGCCCCGCTCGGCTTCGTGAAGCGCACGGGCTACCGCCAAACGAAGCACGAGTGGCAGTACAAGTGGCGGCCGAAGGGCAGCCCAGTGGTCGCCTACGGCCCGACCCTATCCATCTTGTACAACTGGGACCCGGCCGGCGCCATCCTGGACCGGGAGATCGGCGCTCAGTTCAAAGCAGAGCTCGTCGGCCAGAGCGAGATCAAGCTGGAGCGGACCGAGGCCTTCGAGCTGTTCGAGGAAGTCGGGTTCCGCCCTTACGAGACTAAGGCCACGCTTGCAACCGAGTGGCTCAAGTGGTTAGGGCTCGACGCCTCTTACACGTGGGGCACTGCGGTGAACCACGATCCGGCGGACGGGCTGACACCGTTCCTCGGCCGGGCGGCGGAGACCGAGGTCAAGGTAACGCTCCGGCCCACGTCACGGCTGCGGATGGATCAGGCCTACATCGTCAGCCGGCTGAACACGACGGCGGGGGTACGTGTCCTCAGCGAGCGGCTGCTACGAGCCAAAGTCAACTATCAGTTCAATCGCTTCGTCTCACTGCGGGCCATCGTGGACTACGAGGCGGAAACGGGCGACACGACTCTCGCGGACGTCGAGGACGATAAGCAGTGGCGGGCGGACGTGCTGCTGACCTATTTGCCGAACCCGGGCACGGCCGTGTACGTGGGCTACACCGACAGCTACCGGAACCTCGGGCTCGTGGGCAGCCCTCCTGAGGTCGCCCGCCGTCGGTCACCCGACACGTCGATCGGCCGTCAGGTTTTCGTCAAGCTGAGCTATCTGCTGCGGTTCTGAGCCCTGATCGCGGGCCAGCGCAGAGCTTCCTTGACGTTTTGCGCGCGCGCTACAGCTTCCGTCGCTATGTTCACGCCTCCCTGGGCCCTGCTCGCTCTCGCCTACCACCTCGCCAGCCGGCTGGCCTACGTGCTGTACATCGGGCTCGCGCTGGGGCGACAGGAGCGGACCGGCTACTTAACCCTGCGGCACGGCGCCGAGGGAGGATTTCGCCGGTTCCGGCGGCTGGGAGCGACCCTGATGTACAACGACGCCGCGAGCTTCGTGCTGCTGTGCGTCGCCACCTGGGGCACCCTGAGCAGCGCGCTGCCACGCGGCGCCGTGCTCGCGGTGGGCACGCTGCTCGTGATCATCGGCATGTCCGTCAAGCTCTGGGCTGCGGCCACACTCGGCGGCGGGCCGTACTACTGGCGGGACTTCTTCGTGCCGAGTGAGTGGGAAGGCCCGTGCACGGCCGGCCCCTACCGCTATCTGAAGAATCCCATGTACACGGTCGGCTACCTGCAGACCTACGGCTTTGCGCTGGTCACGGGGTCCTGGCCGGGGCTCGCCGCGGCCGTGTTCGATCACGCGGCGATTCTCGCCTTCTACCGGTTGGTCGAGAAGCCGCATTTCGAGAAATACGCGAGCGGCGGGAGGCGGGAAACGGAACAGGAAGGTGCGGGGGAGCGATGAGGCGTCGCCACCTCCCGCTGGACGGCAGCGGCTTTCCGGTGCAGAATTCGGCGGCCGTCACCACGTCTTTCACAGGAGATTCGGCATGAGAGCCACACTCGGGACCATCCTGCTGGCCGTTTGCGCCCTGCCCGCCGCCAGCGCGGCTCAGGTGCGCGAGCCGATCATCGTCGTCGACGGCGTGCCCGTGGGCCTGTCCGACGGCGCGTCGGTGAACCGGCACGGCGTGGACGCCCAGAATCCAGTGTCGAGCGCGTTCCGATTCGTAGCGCAGCGCCAGGCCAAGAACATCACCGAAGCCGCAGAAGCGATGCCGGCCGAGAAGTACGGCTTTAAGCCGACGCCCGCCCAGATGAGCTTCGGGGACGTGGTCGCCCACCTGATCGCGGATGGCAACGACTATCTGTGCAGCGCCGCGAGCGGTCAGAAGGGGCCGGAGCGGCCGAAGTTCTCGGGGACGGACCCCAAGGACAAGCTCGTGGCCGGCTTGAAGGACTCGTTCCAGTTCTGCGCCACCGCGCTCGCGGCGATGCAGGACGCGCAGCTCGGCGACAGCATCCCGTTCTTCGGCGGCCGCACGGCCACCCGCGGGATGGCGACGCTCATTACGGTTGCCGACTGGGCGGACCACTACAGCCAGATGGCGATCTACCTGCGGCTCAACGGCCTGTTGCCCCCTACGGCGAAGCGCGCGACGCAATAGCGCGGGCTACGTCTGTACCTGGTTGCGCCCGCCGTCCTTGGCGCGGTACAAAGCCCGATCGGCCGCCTTCACGACCTGATCGGGCTTTGTATGCCGGGCGTCCTTCTCGGCGACGCCGATGCTGACCGTGACAGGCACGCGTTGTCCCGGGCCCCTGTCCGAAAGGATCTTTTCCTTTTTCCGCTTGGAGCGGATGCGGCTGCGCAGGATGAATTTCGCTTCCTCGACCACCTGGCGCAGTGCCTCCAGCTCCGCGAGGCACTCCGGGGCGGACTTGCCGGGGAAGAGGACCGCGAACTCCTCGCCGCCGTAGCGGTACGCCCGCCCGCCGCCGCCCACTTGCGCGAGCTTGGCCGCCACCATCTTCAGCACTTGGTCCCCCACGTCGTGCCCGTGGCTGTCGTTGATGCGCTTGAAATGGTCCACGTCGACCATCCCCACGGTGTATTGGCTGCCCAGCCGCAGCAGCGCCTCGTTCAAGGCGCGCCGCGCCGGCAGCCCGGTGAGGCCGTCCTGGTACGCCATGTGGTAGGACGCTTCGACGACGGCGATGATGAGCAGCAGGGCGGACGTCGCGAAATAGAACGTCGAGAACCCGGGGCTCCCGGGGCGCACGGCGGAAAAGCCCAGGAACGCCGGGAGCAGCGACCAGCAGAACGAGCGGCCGGTCGCTGTCGGCGACATGAGCTGGCCCGCCACCATTAGTCCCGCCGACACGAAGAACGCGAGCAACGCAGGATCGGCGAGCGGCGTCCAGGCGAACAAGCGCGGCGGGAGCAGCCGCGCGTGCAGCAGGGCGGCGGCCGGTCCCGGCGTTCCCCGCTCGAGCATCGCCACCAGGGCCAGCTGCCCGAGAATGACGCCCAGTCGCACGAGCCCCGGCGGTGTGAGGACCCCCCGCTCGGCTGTGAGCGCCAGGGCAGCCAGGTTGAGCGGCAGCAGGAACGCCATCGCCTGGAACGCCACGTGGTCGCGCGTGAAGCCGCGGCTCGCGACGAACGTGAGCAACGAGCGGTCGACGAGGGCGAACAACAGCAGCGCGAACAGCAGCCGGCTGCGGTGGAACCGCCAGCCGAGCAGCAGGCCGGCGCCGAACATGGCGTAGGGATAGTAGAACGCGATGACGCCAAGCGACCGCTGGAGGTCTCGGGAGTACGTGTACAGCAGCGCGGCGAAGATGATGGGGATCTCCGGCAGACTGTACGACGCAACCTTCCTCAGGCGGTCGTACCAGACGGATTTCTGCTGCGCTTGCTGGCGCACGTCGCTGGGACTCCTCGCTGCGGTTCGGCCGGGTTGGACGACGGTGGTTGGGCCTTAAGGCTAGTTGCGTTGGCCCTCGGCGGCTAGTGATATTCTCCGCTCGCCCGGCGGTATCGTCTAGGGGACTAGGACGGAGCCCTCTCAAGGCTCAAACACGGGTTCGAATCCCGTTACCGCTATTCCCGCCGTTTCTGTTACGTTGTTCGGCGTGGTAAGCCCCCATCGTCTAACGGTTAGGACACCACTCTTTCAAGGTGGGAACAGGAGTTCGATTCTCCTTGGGGGCAACTGCTAAGAAGGCGTCCAGCGAAGACGTCGCGCGGAGACGTCACGCGACGACGTCACGCAGGATCGTCGAGAATGCGCTCACGGTTCCGCGTGACGCCGTTGCGCGACGGTTCAGCGTGACGAATTTGCTTGACGTCGTTCTGTATTCCGGGCCGATAGCTCAACTGGCAGAGCAAGCGACTCTTAATCGCTAGGTTCTCGGTTCGATTCCGAGTCGGCCCATCGAGGTAGCGCCCCTGCGGGCGGCACCGCCGCCTTCCTGAACCGGAGCGTTGTCTGTGCGGGTGCTGATCGTCGAGGACGATCCGGAGCTGGCCGGCCTGCTGCGCGACGGGCTGCGCGCGCAGCGGATCGATCCGACGCTGGCCGGGACGTTCGCCGAGGGCCGGGAGCGGGCCTCCGGCGGGTCGTACGACGTGATCCTGCTGGACGTCCGCCTGCCGGGCGGCTCCGGATTCGACCTCTGCGCCGAGCTGCGCCGCGGCGGCGTGACCACGCCGGTCCTGATGCTGACCGCGCTCGACGGCGTGGATGACCGGGTGCGTGGGCTCGAGGTCGGGGCGGACGACTACCTGACCAAACCGTTCGCTTTCCGGGAACTCCTAGCGCGCCTCAAGGCACTGGCGCGGCGCCGGCCGGCCCTGGCGCCGGCGCGCCACCGCATCGCGGACCTCGAAGTGGATCTCGGCGCACGCGAGGTGCGTCGGGGCGGCCGGCCGATCACGCTGAGCGTGAAGGAGTTCGCTCTGCTCGAGCTGTTCGTCCTCCACCAAGGACGCGTGCTCGACCGCTCCACCATCACCGCGCACGTGTGGGACGACAACCACGATCCCTTCGCCAATGTGCTCGAGGTGCTCGTGCGCCGCTTGCGACGCAAGATCGACGACGGCTTCGAGCCGAAGCTGATCACGACGCTGCGGGGCGCGGGCTACCGGTTCGGCAGATGAGGTCCCCGTGATGCAGCCGCTCGCCCGGCTGCGGCTGCAGCTGACGGCGTGGTACGCCGGGGTGTTCAGCCTCGTGCTCGCGCTGCTGGGCGCCGGCCTCTTCTTGACGATCCGCCACCAGATGTCCCGGCACGTCGACAAGTCGCTCAGCGCCGCTGCGGCGGCGCTCGAGCAGGCGGCGCGCATCCGCGAGACGGAGCGCGCCAGCGCTCGTGGTGCCGTGGTCGATGCGGTCGACGAGCTGCATATCCCCGATCGGTCGCTCTACCTACTCGACGAGAAGGAGCGACCGATCAAGCCGGCGGAGGCGCCCGGCTGGGTGTTGGAGGCGACGCACCAGGCGGTGCGGTCCAAACACGGGTACCGCAACCTCGATGCTCCGGACGGGCGGGAGCTCCGGATCTACGCGGGGCGGTTCACGGGGACGACCGGCATACCCTACATCGCCGCCGTCGTCGCCGATCGCTTGGAGCTCGAGGACGAGTACACCTCGTTGATCGAGACGTTCGCCGCCGCGGCGCTCGCGGCTCTGCTGCTGGTCGCGGGCGGAGGCTATCTCCTGATCCGCAAGTCCACGGCTCCGGTGGAGCGTTCGATGGACCAGATGCGCCGCTTCATGGCCGACGCCGCCCACGAGCTGCGTACCCCGATCACAATCCTGCGCACGCGCGCCGAGGTCGCCTTGGAGCAGGATCGCGAGGCGGCGCGGGACGCGGGCACGCTGCGCGCGGTCGAGCGCGAGGCGGCCCGCCTGGGCGAAATCGTCCGGAACCTCCTCACGCTCGCCCGAGCGGACGCGGGTGAGCGCCCGGTCGCTCGCTTACCCCTCTACCTGGACGACGTCGCCGCCGAGGCGGTGGACGCGGTCCGGCCCCTCGCCGAGCAGAAGCGCGTGCAGCTGGAAGTCGGGGCATTCGAGGAGGCGAAGATCACGGGCGAGCCCGCGCTCGTGCGCCAGCTCTTGTTGATTGTGCTGGACAACGCGGTGAAGTTCACCGAGGCGGGCGGCCGCGTGCGCCTCGACGTGTCGGCGGAGAACGGCCGGGCCGCCGCGCTCGTTTCGGACACGGGGGTCGGCATCCCGGCCGAGCAGCTCCCCCATGTGTTCGAGCGCTTCTACCGCGGCGACCCAGCCCGTCACACCGCGGACGGCGCCGGGCTCGGTCTCGCCATCGCCCGCTGGATCGCCGACGCGCACGGCGCGCGCATCGACATCCGCTCCGCTCCAGGGACGGGCACTCGGGTCACCATCATGTTCCCGTTGTCGCCGGCCTAGAAGCAGATCCTTCTAAAAGCAGATCCTTCGCGCCTGCGGCGCTCAGGATGACAGGCGCGCTCGCTCCGTGAGAGAGAAATGGAGACGCGCCAAGCTGTCATCCTGAGCGAGCGCGCGGCACGCGCGCGAGCGAAGGATCTACGTACCCCCGGCCCCGGAGCGCCACGAGCAGCGTTGGCACAGCGAACAGCGTGATCGGCGTCGACAGCGCCAGCCCTCCGATCACGGCGAGCGCGAGCGGGCGCTGCAACTCGCTCCCCGCCCCGATGCCGAGCGCCAACGGGAGCAGGCCGAACAGGGTGCAGAGCGTGGTCATCAGAATGGGGCGGAGCCGCACGCGTGCCGCCTCGCGGATCGCCGTCTCGAGTGTCGCTCCTGCGGTGCGCATCCGCAGCTTGGTGAAGTCGAGCAGGATGATGCCGTTCTTCACGATCAGCCCGACCAGCAGGATCAACCCCATGAACGAGGAGACGTTGAGCACCGTGCCGGTGGCGAGCAGCAACGCGAGGGCGCCGACGAACGACACGGGTGCCACGAGCAGCACGACGAGCGGCTCCGCGAACGACTCGAACTGCACCACCATCACCGCGCACACGCTCACCGCGGCGAGCGCCAGCACGAGCAGGAGTGCGCGGAACGCCTCCTGCTGGCCCGCGTACTGCCCGCCCAGCGCCACGCGCACGCCCGGCGGGGCGGGATGCGCGGCCAGCACGCGGCGCACGTCCCCCATCACGCCACCCAGCGAGCGCCCGCTCACATCCGCCGTCAGCGCGATCACCTGCTGCTGGTTCTCGCGGTCGAGGGCGAGCCGGGATTCGGTGGGCGCGAAGCTCGCGAGGCTGCCGAGCGGAGTAGGATGGGCGCCGCGCGCCGCGACGATCGGCAGGGCGGTGAGGCGCAGCGGGTCGAACCGGACCGAGTCGGGTGCGCGGACCCGTACCGCCACGGGCCGGTCTTCGACCCGGACCTCGCCGGCCGGGACGCCGAGCAGCGCCGCAGCGACGGCGTTGCCCACGTCTACCGGCGTCAGGTCGACTCGGTCGGCCTCCGCCTGGTTGACCCGCATCAGCAGCTCCGCCGTGGGCTCGCTCACGCCGTTGTAGAGGTCCTCGACCCCGGCGATCTTCGCCAGGTCGGGCGCGAGGCGGCGCGCGTACGCCTCGAGTGTGTCGAGCGACTCGCCGAACAGCTTTACCTCGACCGGCCGGGCCGCGCCCGCGAGATCGTTGATCACGTCGGCGAGGATCTGCATGAACTCGATGTGCAGCCGCGGCACCGCCGCCTGGATCCGGTCGCGGACGTCGTCGATCACCGCGAAAATGTCGCGCGAGCGGCGGCCCCGGGGCGCGAGCCGCACCACGATGTCGCCCGAGTTCTGCGCCGTGGCGAACATGCCGAGCTCGGCGCCAGTGCGGCGCGAGGTGCCGGTGATCTCGGGCGTAACCGCGAGCAGGCTCTCGGCGACGCCGAGCTGGCGATTCGTCTCGGCGAGGGCCGTACCCCCCGGCGTCCAGTAGTCGAGGATGAACGCCCCCTCGTCGATCTCCGGGAGGAAACCCGTCCCCGCGGCATACCACAGCCCCACCCCGAGCACGACGAGCGCCGCGGCGGCGACGCCGACGCGGCGGGGATGGTGCAGCACGGCGGCGAGGGCGCGCTCGTAGCGCGGCGCCAGCGCGTCCAGCGCTCGCTCGAGCCGCGCCAGCGGGCGCCAGCGCGGGGCGCTCGCCGCCACTTCGTGCGCCGTGACGAACTGCTCGGCGAGCAGGGGGATGAGCGAGAGTGCCAGCAGCAGCGAGACCAGCACCGCCACCGTGAGCGTCGCGGCGAGGGCCGCGAAGAACTGTCCGACGACTCCCTGCAGCAAGCCGAGCGGGAGAAACACGACCACGGTGGTGATCGTGGACGTCGTGACAGGCCAGATCAGCTCCTGCACGGCCGCACGGATGGCGGCGAGCCGGTCGGCGCCAGCGTCGAGCAGCAGGTGGCGGGCGATGTTCTCCGTGACCACCACCGCGTCGTCGATCACGAGCCCGATCGCGATCGCCATCGCGCCCAGCGTCATCAGGTTGAACGTCTGACCGATTACCCACATCACGAACACGGTGATGGCGAGCGTCACCGGGATCGCCGCGGCGCTGATGGCAGTGATGCGCCCGTGGCGCAGGAACACGAGCAGCACCAGCACGGCGAGCGCGGCCCCGATCAGCATGGCGTCGCGCACCGAGTGGACCGCATCGCGCACCAGGGCAGCCTGGTCGTACACCCGCTTGAGGTGGACACCGGGCGGAAGGCCCGGGGCGAGCGAGGCCACGATCCCCGCCACGCTGTCGGCGACCTCGAGGGTGTTTCCCTCGACCTGCCGCGCGATGTTGATGAGCGCCGCGGGCTTGCCGTCACCCGCCACGATGCGGACGTGATCCTCGGTCCCCACCTGCACTCTCGCCACGTCGCGCACCCGCAGCCCGTGCGCGAGCACGACGGCACCGATGTCCTCGGGGTCGTGGGCCTCCTGGTCGGTCACGATCAGGTACTGGCGGTAGTCCTGCGCCACCCGGCCCACCGCCTGCACGGTGACCGCCCGCCGGATGGCGTCGGCGAGGTCCGCGTACGTGAGCCCGAGCGCCGCGAGCCGCGGCGGGTCAGCGACGACCTCGATCTCGCGCACGTCGGTCCCCTGCACGTCCACCCGGCCCACCCCCGGGACCCGCGAGATCAGCGGCTTGATCTCGTAGCGCGCGATGTCGTACAGCGTGGCCGGGTCGCCGCCCTCGAGGTTGTAGGACAGGATCGGGAACAACGACGGGGTGAGCCGTTCGATGTCGATGTCCAGGTCGGGCGGTAACGTGCTCTGGATCTGACTCACGCGCGCGCGCACCAGCTGGAGCGCGTACGCCATGTCGGTGCGCGGCGCGAAGGTGACGGCGACCTCGCTCGCCCCGCGGATCGAGTGCGACTGCACCCGCGTCACGCCGGGCACGATGCTCACCGCTTCCTCGAGCGGGCGCGTGATGCTGAAGACCACCTGCCGCGCGCCCAGGGTCGAGCCCTGAGCGACGATCTTGATCCGCGGGAACAGCAGCTCCGGGTAGATGGCGGACGGAAGCCGGAACGCCGTCCATACGCCCGCGACGGAGAGCAGCGCCGTTGCGAGAAACACGACGCGGCGCTGGCGGCTCAGGACGTCGAACAGCGTCATCTGGACGTCGCGGGGGCCCGCGCCACCCTCGTGCCGTCGGCGATGCCGTACGCCCCGTTCGTTACGACGACCTCGCCGGCCGCGAGCCCCGCCACGATCTCGGCCACGACCTCGCTCCGGCCGCCGACCGTGACCGGCCGGACGTGGGCGACCCGCTCGGAATCGACGACGAAGACCTGAAACCCCTCGCCGCCGGCGGCCGGGACCAGTGCGGCGACCGGCACGGTGACGGCGCGGGGCACGACCGCGGTCACGATTCTCCCGACCAGCGACTCGCCGAGCCGCAGGGCGCGGGCGGGATGCCGCAACCGGGCGCGCACTGCGACGGCGCGGGTCAGGGAATCGACCGCGGCCGCGACGCCGGTCACGGTGCCGGAGCCGAGCGGGTCGCCCGCCGCGGACTCACCGGCCGTGACCGCCACCGAATCGCCGTCGTCGATCCTGGCGGCGTCGGTGGGGGAGACGTTGAAGACGACGTCGAGCGCGCTGGGGTCGGCGATCTGGATGAGGGCCTGGCTCACATCCACCGAGGCGCCGAGCACGGCGGTCATGCGCGTGACGACTCCCGCGAGCGGGGCGCGCAGCGTCGCGAGCTGCTGGGC
>QHTT01000106.1:21403-57360 GCA_003220935.1 Gemmatimonadota bacterium | reverse complement strand
CGACCGCCTTCCCGATACAGGCCGAGCAGGCGTCGCAGCAGGACCAGCTGCCCCACGTGGTAGGAGTTGTGGTCGGCGAGCAGCAGCGCTTCGCGCAGCACGGTTTGTCCGGTGCCGTGCGGAATGCGGGCGAACAGATCCGTCTTGGCGTCCGTCACCAGTCGCTCCATGGTCCGAAGATCGCGCTCCACCTGGGCGACGCTCTTGTCCCACGCGGCGGCGTCGGGCGGCGCGTCCCCGGGCGGCCAATAGCCCGCCGGCCATTCGGGCGAAACGTGTTTGGCGCTCTGCGTGAACTCGACGATGTCCCACTGCGAGATTCGGATGTGCTCGAGCAGGCGCCAGGGGGTGAACGGCTGCCCCGCGGGCTTGGCTCCGCGCAGGCCGGCCGGCCAGTCGGCGATGGCGTCCTTGAACACGAGATGCGCGTGACCGCCGCGCAGCAGCTCGCGTACGTGGTCGCGCAGCGCGTGGTCGGGATCCGCAGTCTTGCGTTTCGGGCGTTTGGCAGGCATGCGCGGCTCGTGGAGGAGTCGGTGTCGCAGAGAGTCTACCAGGTTGCTGGAAGACCAGCGAGTCGTGCTCACCCGCGCAGTGCGGCGACGAGGGCGACCACGGCCATCACGATCCCGACGGTGACTTTGGCCGTCGCCGCCGCCAGGCGCCCCACCAGGGCGCCCCAGCCGGCGCGGACCGCGGTCTGCGCCGTTCGGGAGCTCGAGTACTCGAACAACATGGCGCCCGCGAAGGACCCGAGGATCGCGCCGATCACGCTGCCGACCAGCGGGACGGGGACACCGATCACGGCGCCGGCGAGGCCGCCGAGCAGGGCGCCCCACCCGGCGCGCGGCGATCCGCCGTAACGCCGGGCGAGCCCGTAGCCGAGCCACAGCTCGAACAGTTCCCCCAGGAGGGCGAGCCCGAGCACGACGGCGATCGTGACGAGGCCGATCGCGTGGAAGCCGGTCAGCCAGCCATAGCCGACGACGGCGGCGAGCATGAGCCAGAGGCCCGGCAGGCCCAGCGGCACGAGCGCGAGGCCTGCGACGCAGCAACCTCCCAGCAGCAGCACGCCGACCGTGTGATTCATGTGTCTCCTACTCGTTAACTTACGGCGTCTCTAAGGTGCAAGGTGTGTCAGGTGAAAGCGAAGAGGCTCGCGTCGCTGGGGTTCGCGTGGATCGTGGGGGCTGCCGCGCCCGTGCTGGCGCAGGGCAGCGAGATGGCCGTGTTCGCCGGGGGATGTTTCTGGGGTGTGGACGCGGTATTCCGGCACGTCCGCGGGGTGCTGCACGTGGTGTCCGGTTATGCCGGGGGGAGCGCGGCGACGGCGCGCTACGAGCTGGTGAGCACGGACACGACGGGTCACGCCGAATCGGTGGAAGTCACCTTCGATCCGCAGCAAGTCTCTTATCAGCAGCTGCTACGGGTGTTCTTCACCGTGGCGCACGACCCCACGCAGCGCAATCGGCAGGGCCCGGACGAAGGGACGCAGTACCGCTCCGTGCTGTTCTACGCAACGCCCGAGCAGCATCGCGCCGCGCTCGCCATGATCGCGGCGCTCGAGCGCGAGCGCGCCTACGCCGAGTCGATTGTAACCGAGGTAATGCCACTGCGCGCCTTCTATGCGGCGGAGGGCTATCATCAGAACTATCTGGCCCGCCACCTCGATCAGCCCTACATCGTGTTCAACGACCTGCCGAAGCTCGGCTCGCTGAAGCAGCGGTTTCCGGAGCTGTACCGGCCGTAAGGCGTCGCCCCGCCACTACTACACAGAGAACCCGCGGGACGAGTTGCGCTCCCGCGGGTTCGGTTTTAGCCCGAGCTTCGGGCGTCATGGCCATTCGACTTGGGCTGACCCTTGAGTCATGCCGACCGGTTTGGCCGCGGGCACAACCTTCGTCCTATCGTCCACGACGACACGGAGATTGCCGTTCGAGGTGACGAGGGCATTGAGAATGTCATACGTTCCCGAAGCGGCAACGTGCAGCCCCTCCAAAGCGACGTCGCTCGGCAACGGAAGATCATCTCCCGGATGCATTATCTCCCTGACCCGAATCGGGCCCATGGCGCAAAACAAGGCTTGCGCTTCTCCGTCTCCCGCCAGCGCGAGCACCCTGATATTCGGCAGATCGGCCCTGATCTCCTGGCCGTGGGAGACGTTCGCTTCCGCCATCCTCTCCCTGATGCGAAAAGACTGCGACTGCGACGTGACGCGGGCTTCCATAAATCCCTCCAGTCGAGCGTTCAGGTTATCATGGCATTTTGCGTGACAACGGCCGCGCGGTTCAGCTCCAGCCATTCGAGCGCGAGCGTTCGGAACGTTCCCTCGTCGTGATCCCAGGCCCTGACGACCTCGTTGACCACATGCACCCGCAGGTCGAGCAGGGTGCCCACGAAGTGCTCCTTGCGCCAGCGCTTTTCGAGCTGGCGCGCCAACGCATCAGGCTCGCCGTAGATGGCGACCGCCAGGAAGCAGTCGCGCCAACTGTGCCCGGTCGCCTTGAGGCCGCGCGTCACGCGCTCCGGGCCCAACGCTTCGAAGGCGGTCGTCAGCAACGTCTTTTTTTCTGGACTCATGGCACCCTCCTCGTGGTAGTTCAAGCTCGCCAGCCCGTGCTCCAAGAACGGAACGGCCGCACCCCGAATGTCCGGGGCTGCGGCCGCTCGCGAGCGCCCAGCGCTTTCGCGTCATGCGAAAGACATGCCCACCCCGGACCACCCCCACCGGGGGCCTACTTGAGGTTGGTACCCCCGGAATCCGCAGACGGTCTGCCGACCTTGCGAGGCACCGTCTCAGCGCCGCGTGGCTCGCCGCGGACCATGGCGGGGCCTATCTTAGCCCCCATGGGCGACCTTCCCGCTCGCCCCCACCCGCAGGTGGGCGGTCTATGGCGCCGATGGACCTCGCTGCTCGACGTCGGTGTGGACGGCGTACCCGAGGGCGTCGGGCGGCGGGCTCCGAAGCTCGGCCGCGCCGTCCTCGAGGCCGCAGCCGATCCCGCCGCCGTCCGCACGCACCCGCTTACCCTACGGTTCGCCTCCCGGGAGCTCGAGGGTGCCTTCAAGGAGGAGTACGAGCGGGAGAGCCTGCGCCACATCCGCTTCGCGGTGGCGATGGGCCTGTTTCTCGTAGCGATTTTCGGCGTGCTCGACGCCATCGTCCAGCCTGCGGTGCGGAACGAGCTCTGGCTGATTCGCTACGGCGTGCTGTGCCCGACCGCGGCGCTTGTGCTCGTCATCACCTTCGTTCCAGGGGCCTTCCGCTACGTGGAGTGGGCGCTCGTGGTCATGGTGGTGGTGGTCGGTGCGGGCATCCTGGCGATGATCCTGATCGCACCGCCGCCGGGCCGCTACTTCTACTACGCCGGCCTGATCCTGGTGATCATGTACAGCTTCGTCTTCCTGAAGCTGCGGTTCGCCGTCGCGAGCGCGGCGGGGTGGACGCTGGTCGGCCTGTACATCGCTATCGAACTCGTCGTGGGCGAAACGCCGTGGCCGATTCTGACCAACAACGTTTTCTTCTTCGTGTCCGCGACCGTGATCGGGATGTTCGCGGCTTACTTCTTCGAGGTGCTGGCCCGGCGCAACTTCGTTCAAGGCAAGCTGGTGCGCCGAGCGCGCGAGTTCGGCAGCTACCGGCTGGTTGTTCCGCTGGGCCGCGGGGGCATGGGGGAGGTGTGGCGCGCCGAGCACCAGTTGCTGGCCCGGCCGGCCGCGATCAAGCTCATTCGCCCGGAAATGTTGGGCGCGGCCGACGCGGAGGGGCGTCGCGCCACGCTTCGCCGGTTCGAGCGCGAAGCGCAGGCGACGGCACAGTTGCGATCGCCGCACACGATCCAGCTGTACGATTTTGGGGTCACCGAAGAGGGCACCTTCTACTACGTCATGGAGCTGTTGGAGGGATACGATCTGGAGACGGTGGTGCAGCGTTTCGGGCCCCTGCCCTGCGCGCGGGCTGTCCAGCTGCTGGTGCAGGTGTGCCATTCCCTGGCCGAGGCGCATGAGCGAGGGCTGATTCACCGGGACATCAAGCCCGCCAACATCTACCTCTGTCGGTATGGTCGCGCGACCGACTTCGTGAAGGTGCTGGATTTCGGGCTCGTCAAGTCATGGCGGCAGCCGGACCCGACGGAGGTGGGCGCCACGAAGGGAGGCGTCATCACCGGCACGCCGAGCTGCATGGCCCCGGAGCAGATTGCGGGCGACCGCCCGCTCGATGCCCGGACCGACATCTATGGCGTCGGCTGCGTGGCATATTGGCTCCTGACGGGCCAGCAGGTGTTCGAAGGCACGTCCGCGATGAGGGTCATGACGCATCATCTAGAGACGCCGCCGACAGCACCGTCCGCTCGCTCCGACCGCCCGATTCCGCCGGGTCTGGACGCCGTCGTTCTTACGTGCCTCGAGAAGGATCCCGACCACCGCCCGCAGACCACGGACGTGCTCGCTGAGCGACTGGTGTCGTGCGGGGCGGGACAGCCGTGGTCGGCAGAGCACGCGCATGCCTGGTGGGGCGAACACGCCCCGTCTCCGAGCGGAGCGCCCTGGACAGGCGAGCAGCGGCTCGTCATGCCTTCGCTCGTAGAGCCGTGGTCTGGCTGAGCGCTCTCGCGCCACGACAGACCCGCGCGCCGGAAGTGTGTCGTCGATCGCCGCGCGAAGCACCGTCGCGACCTCACTGCTTGACGATGTCCCCCGTCACGGTGCCTGACTCCTCGAATCCGTGCGACGGAATGCTGACATCGAACGTGTCCATGCTCTACGCATCGGGCGGCATGCGCGTCCTGCGGCCGGCGCGTGTGCAGCGCGGATCTGAGTAGAGTGGAGAGAGGGCCGGGGGGAGGTCCGCCGCGGCGGCGCATCGACTTCCGTCGCTGCGCACGGGCCACAGCATTGCGCCGCGCGCTGCACCCATCTGTTGCGCTTGAGCGGCGTGGACCTCTTTGCCTGCGCTGCACCAGATCGGTCCGGGTTTTGCCTCGCTGGGGCCACGAAACCTGTAGCAGGAGACCTCGTGTAGCTCCAAGAGGGAGGGCCTATGACGGGTCGGAATCTCTTGGCGGCCGTCGCGCTCCTCATGGTCGCCACCGCGTGTAACGACGACGTAGTGCGTCCCAAGCTCGAGGCGTGGGTCGGGGCCGAGCCCGGAGAATTGAGCGGTATCGGTACGATCCAGGTGGGCACCCCTGACCAGACGACCTTCGCCTTCGACGTCAAGTCCGACGCGTCGGGGGTGCACGGGGTGTTCACGGCCAGCGACGTGGCTGGCGAGTCGCTGACCACGGACCCGACGGTAAACCCCGCGAACTCCTTCACGGCGTTCCGCGCCAGCTCCGGCTTCTGCAGCCTGTCGAGCCACGGGGCGGAGTTCGACGCCACGGGGGTGTTGGTGGAGAGTGGCGTCGTGGTCGACCCCGCCGTGCCCTACACCGTGAAGGCGTGCGACAACGGGTCGGCGGTGGCCGGCATGGACACATGGAGGATCGAGATTCCGTCGCGCAACTTCTCGAGGGACGGCATCGTGACGGGAGACATCATGAAACAGTGATGTCGCGCGGCCCCACGATCATCGCCGGATGAGCTCGCCAAGCACCTCGACGGCGGCGGCGAGTTCGTCCGTCGTGTTGTAATAGTGGGGTGAGAAGCGGAGCACCGTGGTCGCGCGCTTCTCGTCCATGTCGAGCACGCCGTCGTCGCGGTCCGACGAGCTCGTGTTGATCCCCCGCTCGCGGAGGCGAAGCTTCAGGTCGGCGGCGTCATGCCCGCGGACATCGATCGTGACGATGCCGCAGCGCTCCCGCCCGCGGTCCAGCACCCGCACGGAGCTCCACACCCTGGGGCCAGGCGGCGGCGCTCAGCGCCGCTCGCGGACGGTGCGTTGTGGGGGAATCGGGAGACTGAGCTCGAACGTGGCGCCGCGACGCAGCGCGGAGTCCACACGGACCGCTCCACCGAACATCTCCTGCGAGATCTGACGGACGACCGTCAGTCCCGTGCCCGAGCCCGAGCCGAACTCCTGGGTGGTGAAACCCGGCTCAAAGATCCGCTCCAGATGCTCGGCCGCGATCCCCACGCCTTCGTCCTGGACTGCCAGGCGCAGCGTCTCGCCCACCTGCTTGAGTGTGACCAGGACGGGCGTGTTCCGCTCCCGGGACGCCGCCACCGCATTGCGGATCAAATTGGTGAGCACCTGATACAGGGCGTTCGGATCTCCATGGAGAAACACGCCGCTCACCGCGATGACCCCCTGGAGCGCGATGCCGCGCTTGCGCGCGAGCGGCCGCTCCAGCGCCACGCACGACCGGACCACTTGCGCGGCGTCGAACCGCTCCGATCGAGCCAGCCCTCCCCGGGCCCGGTCTTGCATCGAGCGTAAGAACTGGATCGCCTGCTCCATGCCTTCCCCTACGCCCGCGAGCTCCTCGAGCAGCTCCGCACGAAACGCAGGGTCCAGGGATGCCGCCGTCCGTACCATGTCCAACGACAGATCGAGGCTCGCGAGCGCCGCGGTCAGGGGATTGGCGACCTCATGGGCAATCACACTTGGCTGGCGCACCAGCTCGGCCAGGGCGTCCGGCTCCGGCGAACGCGGCCGGCTGGTGGTCGGCGCCTGGTCCACGAGGCCCATACAGAGACCAGCCAGCTCGAGGATGATCCGCTCCCGGCTGCGGCGCTCGACACTATCGGGCGGCGGTGCGGGCGGCTGCTTCCTCACGGGCGCCACGCACCATGGCCCGCCCTCGTCCAACCGGCAGCCGACCCAGCGGCTGCCTTGAATGATTGGAGCACTCCAGCGATGGAGCGTGCTGTCGAGGTCGAGTCGCGTGTCTCGGTATTCAGGAGTCGTCGCGCTCGTCTGTACCGGGATCACTTCCGCGCGCGAGGACACTTCCCACAGGGTGACGACCCGTCCCTGGAGCGCCACACTCGCCTGGCGCAAGACCTCGCGCCGGCGCTCGGGGCTTGGATCCGGAACCGTCCGGGTCTCCATCAGACGGATGAGCCGTTCACGTAGCTGAAGTTTGGAACGCCAGCACGCTCAATTGTAGGGCGTTTTTGCGGCACGGACGGGTGGGAATGCGACAGGCGGGACCGGGCTGGAGTGCTCCGCGTCTTCCGGACCACGGGAAATGTGACAATGTTACAGGTGGCCGCTCTTGAAACCCGCTGGAGACCGACCCACTGTTCTCTCCGGCGGGAGGTGACCCATAAAACGCATCTGCTCCTGCTTCGCGCTCGCGCTGGGCTTGCCGCTCGGCGCTCTCGGCGCCCAAGAAACGCCCGCCCTGGCTCCTGGCGTTCGGGTTCGCGTCACCGCGCCCGACGGGTGGCGCGACGTGGGGCCCGGGAGTCTCGAAGCGATCGACAGCGCCACCATCGTCGTGCGGCGTGCGAACGGCACGACGGTGGCTTTCCCGCGCGAGCGCGGGACGCGGCTCGAGGTCAGCGGGGGCCCTGGCGCATGCAGCGGCGGACATCGGGGTGGCTGCGTCGCCCTTGGCTTCCTCGGCGGGGCGGCGCTCGGCGTACTCGCCCCTGTCGTCTCCAGCGGGACTTGTCGCCGCCTGGTATGCGGGTTGTTTGTCGTCACGGTGCCCGCCGGGGTGGTCCTGGGCACGATCGTCGGTGCGGTTGTCGGGGGCGAGCATTGGAGGACAGTCGAGCCCCCAGCGTGGATTAGCGTCGGGCCGGTCGGCCCCGGCCGGTTCGCGGTCGGGCTGTCGGTGCAGTTCTGAGCGGCCGTCCGGCCTACTGGACCCCGGCGGAGGGCGCCACTCGCCGTGCGCGACCTCCCGGGGAGGGATCACGAACGCACGGCCGACAAACACCCGTGGCTGTCGCATAACCCTGGTCCGAAGAACGGGGCACCACAGCGCGCCCCGTAAGGACCGCGCGGCGGCGCGTCCCTATTTCGCGCGGATGGTGATGGGGACGATCGTGGTGCCCCAGTGCAGGCGCAGCACGGTCGAGTCGGAGGTGACGATCGGGAAGTAGAACGCCAGCACTTCCATGTGGTCGCCCTGCTCTGGCACGACGCTGATGCGCAGCGCGTCGAGCGATTCTCCGGGATACTGCGTGTGCCACACGTCCACGCCGCGGCTCAGGATCACGGTCCAGGGCTGCGGCGGCTCCTCGGGGATGGTCCACAGGGTGTAGCGGCCCGCGGGGATGTCGCGGCCGGCGATCGTGACGTCGCGACTGAAGCTTATCGTAGTGGCCGAGTCCGCGCCCGGGTGCCAGATGCGTCCCCACTGGACCAGGTCGCCGAACAGCGTCCGCCCGCGCGCCACGGGGCGGTTGTAGGAGACCGCAATGTCGGTACGGCCGACGCGTTGCGTCACCGAGCCGTGCTGGCTCGCAGGAATCCGTTGAGCCGGAGCCGCCCGCGCCACGAGCACGACGAGCAGCGTGGCGAGGAGCGGCCGGGCGCGATGCGTTGCGCGCGGGAGCGCATTCACCCGCGGGTTCACCCGAACCGCGTCGCGCGCCACAGCGCCAGACCGCCCGCGGTGAGGAACGCCACTAGAGCGAGGGTGAGCGCCGCCGCCCAACGCCAGTCCACCAGGAGCGCAGGCACCCGGGCGACCGCAGCGAATCCCACGAACACCGCCGTCGCGCCCGCGACGAGCAGCCAGTCGAGCGGGCCCCGCCGGTTGGCCGCGCGCGGACCGCGCGCGTCCTCGCCCGCCATCCCCGCCGCTACGTACGCCGGATCCACGCCGTAGCGGTTGCTTTCCCGGGCCCCCGCCTCCTGCCAACGCCGGTGCTCCCGACTGGGCGCGGAGGCGAGCGCGATCGCGCCCGCACCAGCGGCCATCAGGAGCGACCCGCCAATCACTCGCCAGTAGAGCGCTGGGCTGCCGCCTCCCAGCTCGCCGAACACCGCGATCCCCCAGACGAGCCCCCACAGCTGGTTGGTGTTCGAGAGCGGGATGCCACGGCTGATGCCCACATACTTGGCCGCGTACTGTTGAAACAGGTCGCCCACCACCCACACGAACCCGGCGAGGAGCAGCCAGAACAGCACCTCGCGGCTCTTGGCGAGCTCACCCCACAGCGGGCCCGGCCCGCCCGAAACGCTCAGGGCAAGTGCCGTCATCATGCCGAACTCGCCGATGGTGAAGAACGCGACGAACGAGAGCGGATGCATGCCGGTGAGGTACGCCTTGCGGTAGGGGATATACATGGTGCCCCACAGAGCGCCGGCGGTGAGCGCGGCCGCGATGCCCCGGAGGGCGTCGCCCCCGGGCGCGCGGGTCGATGACGCGACCGCGAGGAGCGTCGCGCCGGCGAACATCGCCGCAGCACCGCCCAGGACGCCGAGCCAGCGCGCCCGCCCCGCGTCGCGCAGCTCGTTGAAGAGCAGCGTGCCCCAGAGGATGCCGAGCAGGCTGTTGGCGTTCCAGAGCGGGAACGCGATGGAGAGCCCGATCTGCTTGATCGCGAAGATCGTGAGCGTGTTGGCGACGGCCCAGAGGCAGCCCGCGAGCGCGGCCCAGATCACGAGGTGCGGCGCTTGACGCACGTCGTCCCGCACGGCTGCGGTGCCGCGTACCAGAGCGGGGAGGCTCCAGCGCGCCAGGAACACGCCGAGCACCATAATGAAGGAAATGACCACCGGGGGGATGCCGAGCGTCACGAGCTTAGTGGGCGCCTCCGCTGCGCCGAGCCAAGCGCCGGCGGCGAACCCGGAGAGGGTCCCGACGCCCTGGAGGCGACGGAGTCGTGCCGGATCGAGCTCGGCTATGCGATCCACCGCAGAACGAGGAGTCCGGCCAGGAGCACGACGACCGGGATCCAGAAGTGAAGGTCGCCGAGCAGCGCGCGCCAGCGGGAAGGATGCGTGGGTTGCACGGGGAGGTAGCAATATGCCGGGCGTGGTGGGCGGTGCAAGGCTGGCGGGACGGCAATTCGGCGCCATAATGTTCGCCTCATGCTCGCGTCGCTTCCCTACGCAGATCTCGTGGGTGCGCAGGATCCGCTGTCGCTCTTGGCATCGACTCCCACCCGAATCGCTGCGCTCGTGCGGGGTTGGGACGCGCGTCGCTGGGCCGGAACCTACGCCCCGGGGAAATGGACGGCGGCTCAACTCATCCTCCACTTGGCACACGACGAGATCGGCTGGTGCAATCGCGTCCGTCTCGCACTCACGGTCGAGGGCTATGTCGTCCAGCCGTATGACGGCGCACGATGGGTAGCTCAGGAGACTCCCACCGATCCGGAGACGGCGCTGGCTGCATATCTGGCGCTGCGTCGGCTCAACCTGACGCTGTACCGACGGATCCCATCGGACCAGCGCGCGCGGCCATTGCCCCACCCCGAATTGGGGCAGATTTCGATCGATTGGATCTTGCAGACCCTCGCCGGCCACGATCTCCATCATCTCCGGCAGCTCGGGCCGTGACCCAGCTGTACGACGCAGCGCTGCGGCCCACCGGGCTGCGGATCACGCAGTTCACATTGCTACGAGCCCTGGCGCGAGCCGGTGGGCCGATGACGCAAGACGCGCTGGGGGAGCTGCTGGCGGTCGATAGCACGACGCTCAGTCGCACGCTCCGGCAGTTGGAGCGGTCGAAGTGGATCCGACGCGTGGACCGGACGCGCGGGAGCGCCGCGTCGACCTCTCCGCTCAGGGGCGGCGCGTTCTCGAGCGCGCGACGCCCGCGTGGGAACGCGTGCAGCGGCGGCTCCGCCCCGAACTGGGCACGCGAGATTGGGCGGCGCTGGAGGAGGTGTTGGACGTCGGCGGTGACAGCGTGCGGGGCGCGTAGCGGGACGGCTCTCCGTCCGCCAGGGCGCGGCTCACTTGCCGGCCTCTCGCGGATCGCCTACCAGCGCCCGAAATTGGGCGTAGCTGTGCAGCGGTTCGAAGACGGGGTCCCCCTTGAGATACGGTCTCGTTTGGGGGGCATAGGCGATGTAGCGCTCCAGCAGGTTGAGGCCCCGTAAGTGCTCGCCAAGCAGTACATGGACCCCTGCCTCATAGTAATCCATTTCGCGATCGTCACCGGCTAATGTCTTGGCCGCGTCCAGCGTGCGCCGAGCGCTATCGCGCTGGCCGGCGCGGGCCAGCACCCCCGCGACCATCATCCGCCAGCGCGGAGCGAGCACTGGCCGCTCGCTTGGCGAGGTTACGCGCTCCAGATCGGCGAACAGCCGCCACGCAAGGGTGACGTCCGGCCTCTGGCCGCTCGGGAGGTAGAGTAGGGTGAGACGGCAGAAGGTAAATAGCCAGCTGGTTGGGAACCGGGAGTATCCGCGCGCGCACCACTCGGCCGCCTCCTTCCAGCGGCGCAACATCACTGACGTAAAGTATAGTCGAAACAACACCGTTGGGGCGGCTGCGAGGAAGGCATCCGTTTCGTACGCGCGCACGGCAGCCAGGTTCGCCTGGGCGAAGGCTCCCTTCGATTCGAGCACTGAACTGAGCGTGCTCCAGGCCCGAGCCTGCGACGGATTCTCTGGTACCGCAGCCGCGCGAAGGTCGCCCTCGGCTGCCGCGAGGGCAGTAAGGTCCGGCCGGTTAGCATATTGCCAGGTAACGAAACGCAGCCAGCCACGCAGCTCCAGCGCAGGTGGGTAGCTGGGTCTGCGAGCCAGAGCGCGCCCAGCGAGAGCGATGCCTTGTGGGGCCCACTGCCGCACAGCCACCGCCGTCGCCCCTTCGGTGAGCTCGATGCGCTTGGCCGCGATCCATCCTCGAAGGACGATCGGATCCACCCATGTGGGGTCTAGCCGCTCGACCACACGGAGGAGGGAATCTGCGGTGTCCAGGGCGCGGTGTGAGGCGGCAGTGTCCCCGGCCGCGTAAAGGGTATCGGCGTCCTGATACAGGTCGTCCACGCGACGCACGAGGATCCACGCCTGAGGGTTCTTGGTACCGGCTCGCAGTTCCTCCTGGCGAATCTCCCGACCGAGCCGCTCGCGCAAGAACCGCGTCACCTCCTGAATCAGCTGGTTGCGAAGCGCAAGGATGTCGCCGCTCGCGGGGTCGAGCCGCCTGCTGTCGAGCTGGCGCCCCGTGACCGCGTCGATGAGCCGAACCACCAACCTGGGCCGCTCCGGACTGCCGCCCAACGTGCCGGCGACGATGGTGCCGACGGAGAGCGCCGAGGCGATGCTGTCCAACGGCACCGGACGGTCGCGGTACGGTCGCACACCGTTGGCACTGACGACCTGTAGCCCTTCCACTTGGCCGAGTTGGTCGATCAGGTCTTGCGTGAGGCCGTTGGCAACGAGCTGCAGCTTGTGGCTATCCCCCTCCGGTTCGAAGTAGAGGACGGCCACGTGCCTCGGGTCCCGTCGGATTCGGGCAGACCCCGTCGGCGCCCCAGGGCCCGGAGTCGCCCACCGCCGCCAGGCCCATTGCGCTCCGAGCGCTGCAACTGTGAGGGTCAGTCCTGCGATCAGCAGGGCGCGCGGCCGACTCTGGCGGAGGAGGCGCCGCCTCGCCAGGGCCGCTTGCGGGTCCAGCGCTTTGGCTAACTGCAAGGCACTGGTGAACCGGTCCGCCGGCACCCTGGCCAGGGCCTTGAGGATCACCTGTTCGATCGGCTTCGGCACGGTCTCACGCACGGTCCGCAACCGCGGCACGGGGTCAGTCAGCTTCCGTGCAAGGATGGCCTGAGGGGTTGGCCCCGCGAAAGGCGGCTCCCCCGCTACCATCTCGTAGAACACACAGCCGAGGCTGTAGACGTCACTCCGGCCGTCGAGTCGCGTCTCGCCGCTCGCTTGCTCAGGACTCATGTAGCGCGGCGTCCCCACCGCGATCCCCGTCGCGGTCAGCTTATCGCCCCCGGCCGCGGTGATCGCCCGCGCGATGCCGAAATCGGCCACCAGTGCATGGCCGCCCGAGAGCAGGATGTTCTCGGGTTTGATGTCGCGATGCACCACGCCGTAGCCGTGGGCGTGGCCCAGCGCGTCGGCGACCTCCCGTGTTATTCGCGAGGCTTCCTCGATGGACAGCGGACCTTCGCGATCGAGCCGGTCGCGAAGCGATTCGCCCTCCACAAACGGCATGGCGTAATAGAGGAAGCCGCCGGCCTCTCCGGAGTCAAGGAGCGGCAGGATATGGGGATGGTTGAGGCCGGCCGCGATCTCTATTTCCCGCAGAAAACGCTCCGGACCGAGCGTCGCGGCTAGCTCAGGCTTCAGCACCTTGATGGCGACTCGGCGGTGGTGCTTGCGGTCCTCGGCGAGATAGACCGTCGCCATCCCCCCGCGGCCGAGTTCGCGCTCGATCGCGTAGCGGTCGGCGAGGGCGGCTTGCAGGCGAGCCAGCGGGTTGGCCACGGGAAGCTCCGGAGCACCCTATCATAGGGGTCAGGTTCGGGCGGGGCGAGACGCTGGGGGAAGTCTTACCCCCTGACCGAGTTGGCCGGTCGCCGGCATGGCGTACATTTCCCCTGACGACACGGCTTGCAAGCCGCGCGTTGAGCGGAGGGAGGTGCAGACCCAGTGATCGAGCGCCTGCGTGCGCGTAACGAGTGGAAGTTCGCGGGCGTGCTGCCCCAAGCCGACCGCGCGCTGGCCGTCACCTGGTGGACGCTCCTCGTGCTGCGCGGGCTGTTGCCCGCGCTGTTCGCCATCGCCATGGGCGGCCTGGTGGGCGCGGTGCAACGAGGGGGCGAGCTGGCGGCGCCGCTGGGGCTGGTCGGCATCGTGTTCGTGCTGCTGCAGGTGCTCTCACCGATTCACCATGCCGTGGGCGCCAATCTCGGCAGCCGCACCGCGGCGTGGCTGTACGACCGGCTCACTACCGCCTGCGTCCGCCCGCCGGGCATGGGCCACCTCGAGAACGCCAAGCTCACCAACGACCTCACGATGGCCCGGGATTTCGATCTCGGCATCACCGGCCCGCCGATATTCGTCTCGATGGACTTCATCGCCGGAGGGCTGGTGGAGCTGGTGGGCGGTCTCGCCGCGGCGGTTGTGCTCGCCGCGTACACGTGGTGGGCGCCGCTCTTGCTCGCGAGTGCGTGGCTCGCCACACACTGGCTGCTGCGCGAGAGCGCGGTCTGGCGCGACCGAGAGACGGCGGAGGTGCGCGAGGCGCAGCGCCACGCCGACTACGCGTACCGGCTCGCGGTGGAACCCGCCCCCGCCAAGGAGGTGCGGCTGTTCGGGCTGGCCGACTGGGTCATCGAGCGGTTTCGGTCGCGCCGCCGCCGCCTGTTCGAGCTGCGCTGGCAGGCGACGCGGCTGCGCGAGCGACCGGTGATCTGGAGCCTGCTGCTCGTGCTCGCCGCGAACCTCGTGGTGTTCTGGTCGCTCGCTGCTGCCGCGACGAGCGGCCAGCTCGCCCTCGACAAGCTCGTGACGTTCGCGAGCGCTGCGGTGAGCACGAGCATGATCGCTTTCGGCGGAATGTCGTGGGCGCTCGACAGTGCCGCAGCGCCCGCCGCCGCGGTGCTGCGCCTCCAGGAAGCCATGGACCCCGCGGGCGCGCTGGTCCAGGGCGACCGACCGGCCGCGGAGATGCCGGCGCGTGAGATCCGGTTTCGCAACGTCACGTTCGCCTACCCGACCTCAGGCGAGCCGGTGCTGGCGGGCTTCGACCTCACGATTCCCGCCGGCTCGTCGCTCGCCATCGTCGGCCAGAATGGCGCCGGAAAGACTACCATCGCGAAGCTCTTGTGCCGCCTGTACGACCCCCAAGCGGGCGTCATCGAGGTGGACGGCGTCGATCTCCGCACCCTGGAGCTGGACGCGTGGCGCTCGCGCCTGACCGCCGTGTTTCAGGACTTCACCCGCTTCGAGCTGCCGCTGCGCGACAACGTGGCTCCGGCCGGCGCCCCGGACGACGCGATCGAGCGGGCCCTTGCGGAGGCCGGCGCCGCGAGCCTCGCCGCTCTCGATACGGTGCTGGCGCGCGGCTATCCCGGTGGTACGGACCTGTCCGGCGGCCAGTGGCAGCGCGTCGCCCTGGCGCGAGCGCTGTGCGCCGTGCGGCTCGGCGCCGGGTTGGTGCTGCTCGACGAGCCCACGGCCCAGCTCGACGTCCGCGGTGAGGCGGAGATCTTCGACCGTATCCTCGCCGCTACGCGCCACACCACGACGATCCTGATCTCGCACCGCTTCTCGACGGTGCGCCACGCCGATCGCATCTGCGTGCTGGAGCACGGCAAGGTGGTCGAGCTCGGCACGCACGACCGGCTGATGGCGGCGGGCGGTCGCTACCGGACGATGTTCGAGCTGCAGGCGTCGCGCTTTGGCGACGAGAGCGAGGCAGGAGCGGCCCTCGATGTCCTCGACTGACGACCTGCCGCCGGCGTTGCCCGCCATGTGGCGCGCGCTCAAGCGCGGCTACGAGGCCGCGCCGTTGCTGTTGAGCGTGGCGTTCGGCTTGTCACTCCTCGCCGCGCTGCCGGACGCGCTGCTGGCGCTGTGGTTCAAGCTGTTGGCCGACGGCGTGCTCGGCGCCCGGCGCGGGCTGGTGGTGACCGCCGCCGTGGGGCTGGGGGTGTCGGCGGCCGCCACGTGGTTCCTGCGGGTGATCAGCGACCGCACCCAGCGGCGGTTCCGCGACCAGGTGACCATCGCCCTCGAGTCGCACGTGGCGTGGCTGCAGGCGTCGGTGGCGACGATCGAGCACCACGAGCGCCCGGTGTACCTCGATCGCCTCGCGATGCTGCGCACCCAGGTCTTCGTGCTCGACCACATGTACATGTCGCTGTTCACGACCTGCGGCTGGATCCTGCGACTCGCCGTAGCGGTCGCGCTACTCGTGTCGATCCACCCGGCGCTGGCCCTGCTCGCGGCGTCTGCGTTGCCGACGGTGCTCACGTCGACCTGGCGGCCCGGCGTCGAGCGGGCCGCGGAGGAGCGGGGCGCGTCGGCCAATCGCCTGGCGCGGCACCTGTTCGATGTCGCCACCACCGCGCCGCCCGGCAAGGAGGTGCGGGTGACTCGCATCGGCGCTCGGCTCGTGGCGCAGCGGCGCGCCGCGTGGGAGCGCTGGTACGGACCCGTCGCCCGGGCCCGCTGGCGCAGCGCCGCGTGGCACGCCGTGGCGTGGGCGATGTTCAGCGTCGCATACGTGGGCGCCGTGGTGTTCGTCGCGTCGGGGCTCGCGGCAACGCCTGGCGACGTGCTGCTGGTGCTCGCGGCAGGCTCGCGCCTCTCGGCTTACATCGGCGGCACCGTGGGCGAGATCGGGTTCCTGCGCGGCATCTGGCTGGAGGGTTCGCGACGCCTCGCCTGGCTGGAGGACTACGCCGCCTCGCAGTCGCACGGCGCCGACCTCCCGGTGCCCGCGCAACTGGGAGAAGGTATCCGCTTCGAGCACGTGTCCTTCGCCTATCCGGGCACGGACCGGCTGGTGCTCGACGACGTGACCCTCCGACTCGCACCGGGGTCCGTGGTGGCCATCGTGGGAGAAAACGGTGCGGGCAAGACGACACTGGTGAAGCTGTTGTGCCGGCTGTATCAGCCGACGCAGGGGCGCATCCTCGTCGACGGTGGGGAGCTCGCGCGCATGCCACCCGACGCGTGGCGGTCGCGCCTCTCGGGTGCGTTTCAGGACTTCTGCCGGTTCGAGTTCCGGGTACGCCAGACCGTGGGGGTGGGTGACCTGCCGCGCCTCGACGACCGGCCGGCGGTGGCCGCGGCGGTCGATCGGGCCGGCGCCGCCGACGTCGTGCAGCAGCTCGTGGCCGGGCTCGAGACGCAGCTCGGCGCCACCTGGCCCGAGGGCGTGGAGCTCAGCTTCGGGCAGTGGCAGAAGCTCGCGCTCGCCCGGGGATTCATGCGCGAGCGCCCACTCGTGCTCGTGCTGGACGAGCCCACCGCGGCGCTCGACGCTGAAACCGAGCACGCCCTGTTCGAGCGCTACGCAGCAGCGGCGCGCAGGAGCCGCCCGGACGCCGCGCGCAAGCCCGCACCCGACGGCGGCATCACCATCCTCGTCTCCCACCGGTTCAGCACCGTGCGCATGGCCGACTTCATCGTGGTGCTGCACGGCTCACGGGTGGTCGAGGCGGGCACGCACGAGGCACTCATGGCGCAGGGCGGGCACTACGCGGAGCTGTACCGCATCCAAGCCGCGGCGTATCGCTGAGGCGGCATTGGCCTCGGGCACCCCGTAATCAGTGGCTGCAGGCTTCAGGGAATCTCGATCGCCTGAGGCCGGGTCACCGCGGCGATCACCGGCGGCACGCGCTGCCGTGTGAGCCGTCCGTTGAGCGCGGGGAGATCGTTCGCCTGGAGCTCCTGCCAGCGTCGCGTAGCGGCGGCGAGCCGGCCCCGCGCCTCCGCGAAGACATTGCGTGCCTGCTGCGGGGGCTCCCGGTCCGCGCTTTGGACCACCGTCGCGAGGTTCGCCAGCTCCCCGCTCCCCGTCGCCTGCATCAGGCTGTCGGCTGCGCGCTGGACCGCCCCGAGCGCCGCCTTGGCCGGCGCATCCAGGGTGCTCGCGAGCGCGCGCAGCTGCTCGCGCACGCCGCGCACCGCGTTCCGGAGGGCCTGTTGCTCCGCCATCGCGTTCCAGATCTCGAGCGCCAGCCGGAGTTGCCCGGCGAGGGCCGCATCGGTGACGCGCACTCGCGGATCCATCCCCACGCGTAGCGTCTGCGTGAGCGTGCGGCCCGCGACGCTGAGCTGCAGCCGGTACTCGCCCGGCAGGACGAGCGGCCCCTCCGGCTCTTCCACCGTCCCGTGGCCCGCGATCGCGGCGATGCTGTAGCTGTAGCGGTCGGCGGGCGGCGGCGGGTAGCGCAGGTCCCACACGAAGCGGTTGAGCCCCGCACGGCGGGACAGGGGCTCGGGGCGCGGTAGCCACGCCGCCGCGATTTGGGGCGGCTCCGCGGGCGCGTGCAGGTGGTCCTCACTCGAGAAACGGCGCACCAGGCGGCCCGCGGCGTCCCGGATCTCGAGCGTGACCGGGCCCGGTGGCGTGGTCTGGAAGACGTAGTCGATCACGGCGCCTGCGGGCGGGTTCTCACCGTGCGGCTCCTCGGGGGGCAGCGGCGTGTCGTTGCTGACGCTGCGCCGTACCCGGATAGCCCGCTCGGGCGCGAACAGGTGCGCACTCGCGTGCAGGACGGAGTCGCGCAGCTGCCGGAGGGGCGTCAGGTCGTCGAGGATCCAGAACGCTCGGCCGTGTGTAGCCGCGACGAGGTCGTTGTCGTGGACCGCAAGGTCGCGCACCGAGGCGACCGGCAGGTTGAGCTGCAGCGACTGCCAGTGATCGCCGTCGTCGAAGGAGATGGAGACGCCCAGCTCGGTCCCGGCGTACAGCAGTCCCGGCCGGGCCGGATCGGCGCGGACCACCTGGGCGTAGGAGTGCGCCGCGATCCCCTGATCGATGCGCGTCCAGTGGCGGCCGCCGTCGCGGGTGCGGTAGAGGTAGGGGGCGAAGTCGTCCAGGCGATGCCGGTCCACGGCGACGTAGGCAGCGGCCGTGTCGAACGGCGACGCCTCGATCAGGCTGATCATGCTCCAGGGCGGCAGCCCCTCCGGCGTGACGTTCTGCCAGCTGTTGCCGCCATCCGTAGTGCGGTGGATGAGCCCGTCGTCGCTGCCGACCCAGATCATGCCGGCCGCGAGGGGCGAGGGTGCGATCGTATAGATCACGCCGTAGCCGCGCGCCGCGGCGTTCGCGACCGTGGCGGGTCCGCTGTCCCGAGCGGCTGCGCTGGGACGGCGGGAGACACCCGTCAGATCGGGGCTGATGGCCTGCCAGTGCAGCCCGCCGTCCCGCGTGGAGAGCACGCTCTGCGCGCCGATGTACAAGATGTGCGGGTCCTTGCGATCGAATACGATGGGCGAGGTCCAGGTGAAGCGGTAGCGTCGCTGTGGCATCGGTTGGCCGAAGCTCGGCGCCGGCCACGGCGTGATATCCTGGGACTGCCCGGTGACGCGGTCGAACCGGTGGACGCCACCGTAGGTGTCGCCGCCGTAGACGACGTCGGGGTTCATCGGGTCGGGCGCGATGTAGCCGCTCTCGCCTGCGCCGACCGGCGCCCAGTCACGGAAGGTGAGCTCGCCGAAATCGCTGCGGCTCGCGACCGCGGCGGTGCCCGCATCCTGCTGCGCGCCGTACACCCGGTAAGGGAAGGCGTCATCCACGGCCACGTGGTAGAACTGCGCGGTCGGCTGGTTGTACCAGCTGCTCCAGGTTTGGCCGCCGTCCAGCGAGATGACCGCTCCCTGGTCGCTGCCCACGATCATGTGCGCGGGGTTCTTGGGGTCGATCCACAGCTCGTGATAGTCGTCGCCGCCCGGCTGCCCCTTCAGGGCCGTGAAGGTCTTGCCGCCATCCGCGGACTTGAGCAGCGCCACATTGGGCACGTACACCACGTCGGGGTTCTGCGGGTTCACGGTGACACGGCAGAAGTACCAGTTGCGACTCGTCAGCCGGGGGTCGGCGCCGGCCAAGAGCCACGTGGTCCCGCCGTCGTCGGAGCGGTACAGGCCGGCCCCTTGCGCCGCTCCGATCAGCGCGTACACCCGGCCTCCGCGCGCGACCGCCAGCCCGATCCGGCCCAGCGGCCCCGCCGGTAGGCCGTGGCCGGCGAGGGGCGCCCAGGTCCGCATAGATGACCTGCGGGTCGCCCGGATCAGCCGCCAGGTCGATCGCCCCGGTGTCGGGGTTCTTGTAGAGAACCTTGGTCCAGGTGCGGCCGCCGTCGGTTGAGCGAAACACGCCGCGCTCGGGGTTCGGACCGTACGCATGGCCCAGCGCCGCGATCAGGACGACGTCCGGGTTCCTGGGATCCACGAGTACCTTGCCGATGTGGCGCGTGTCCTCGAGGCCGAGTCCCTGCCACGTCGCGCCGTCATCGCTGGACTTGTAGACGCCCGCGCCGAAGGTGATGTCCGAGCGGATAGAGGCCTCGCCGGTGCCGGCGTAGATGATCCGCGGATCGGAGGGGGCAACGGCCAGCGCCCCAATGGAAGCGATCGGCTGGCCGTCGAACAGCGGGTCCCAGGTGACTCCAGCGTTGGTGGTGCGCCACACGCCGCCGTCCACGGCCCCGAAGTAGAAGGTCGCGGGGTCGCCCGGGACGCCCGCGACGGCGAGGACGCGACCGCCGCGGTGCGGCCCGATGAGGCGCCAGCGGAGCGCGGCATACGCGCTTTCGGGGATGGGGCCGGCTGTCTGAGCCGCGCCGGTCGACGGCAGACAGGCGAGCAGCGTGCCGGCGGCTGCGACAAGACGGTGAAGCAGGGTTGTCACCGTCGCTGCGCCGCGCGGAGTCCCAGTGCGCCGTTCAGCCACCGTACCAGCGGCAGCAGCTGCGCGAAATCCGACTCGAGCAGAGTGGGCAACCGAGCACTGGTTGCCTGGGTGTCGCTGAGCCGCCGGCCCGCGGTGTAAGACTGGTACTTGAGCCAGTGCGCCGCCGGGTGGGTCTCCGGAAATCCCCGAGGCATGCGCTTCAGCGTTGCGTCTTCATCCAGGCTGCCGTACCGCCGTCTGAAGCTCGAGCCCCGGACGATGCGCTCGAACCCTTTGGAGTCCTGCGCGATCGCGTCGCGCAGGCGGTTCAGGATCGGGCGCGGAGGCATCCAGATGCCGGCACCGACGAACGAACTGCCGGGCGCAATGTGCACGTAAAACCCCGCGCCGCCCCCTTCCGCGTCGCCCCCGACTCGGGCGTCCGCATCCCGGTGACGAAACCAGCACGCAGCGTGCGTCTTGTAGGGTGATTTGTCCTTGGAGAACCGGATATCCCGGTAGATGCGAAACATCGAGCGTTTGGAGTCGCCCGTGATCTCCGGCGCGAGCCGGGCCAGGCGCACGTCCATCTCTTCGATCAGCGCCTGCATCGGCGCGCGGACGTCGCGCTCGTAATCGGCGCGATGGGCCTCGAACCAGGGCTTTGCATTGTGGCGCGCCAACCCGCGGAAAAAGCGGAACGTGGCGGCCGTGAAGGACGTGGGTGCGTCTGCCGACGGTATCGTGGGCCCCCTCACGGCTGGACCTTGTCCGAGCAACTGCACCGATAGTCCGTGACCGTCGCGGTCGAGTGGATGGGCATCTTGGCTTCGACCCACTCCGCCCAGCCAGCATTCATCTCTCGCGCGAACAATCCGTGCTCTACCAACTGTAGAGCCAGCCGGGCCGAGAGGTGTCAGGTATGGCTCCAGCAGTAGGTCACGTACTGCCGATCGGCGGCGAGGCGCTTCACCGCCTCGGCAGTCTGATCGACCGGGACGCTCAGGGCGCCGGGGATGTGGCCGGCGAGAAAGGCCTCGCGGGGCCGGGCGTCGAGCAGCACGAACACCCCTCGTCCGTCCTGCACCTTGTGCTTGACTGCGTTGATTTCGA
This sequence comes from Gemmatimonadota bacterium, assembly GCA_003220935.1. Lineage (GTDB taxonomy): Bacteria > Gemmatimonadota > Gemmatimonadetes > Gemmatimonadales > GWC2-71-9 > 20CM-4-69-16. The sequence goes on along the minus strand of QHTT01000106.1, from coordinate 36,083 downwards.
CTTCGCCGAAGAGCTTGGCTTCGTAGTAGGTCTTGAGACGCGTCAACTGTTCGGGCGACGGTTTCATGCGTGCACCTCCTTGCTCTGAATGTTACTTCCGCCGCTTCGATCCGAGCAGCGAATGTTTCACGACGCTGTCCGGCACGGTGGTTCCGTGCCGCACGGTAAAGACCGCTTTCCGCCGCAAGCCGAGATCGACCTCCACCACCAGGTGACTGCGGTCGCGGGCCATCCGCCACCCGCGGGACGGCTTCGTCTCACCACCCGTCGCTGCGAGCGCGGCGGTGACGACCGCGTCCGGGGGATCGCTGACGGCGGCCAGCTGCGCGCAGGTGGCGCAGCGCCGCGTCGCTGGACTGAGATCCGTGATGCACACGCGCCGGCCGCAGTACGCGCACGCCGCCCGATGCCCTGCGCACGCGTCCTCACCGCAGATGGGACATTCGCTCACACCCTTGCGCGAGAACGCCCGGCCATCCACGTAACAGTGCTTGCGGTGCTCCGCGCAGCCGTACGAGCCGTTCGCGTCGACCAGTGGCTCGAGGTGAGCGACACAGTGGCGCAACTTGTCCGCTACGCACTCGGCCGAGTGGCCGGCACAGACGAGCTTCCCGCAGGAAGCGCACGCCCCGACCTCGTCGGACGCGAAGATCGCCGCCGGCTCGTGCGCGCACGCGGTCCGGTGCTGCCCGCAGACCAGGCGCCGCGATCGGTCAGTGCGGCGCAGGTGTTGCGAGCAGTGCACCTGTCCGTCCACGCCGCACACGCTCTGATGCGCCGTGCAGACCGACTTACCGCAGCTCGCGCAGCGCGCCACTTCGTCCACGCCCACCGCCTCGTGAGTCCCGCCCTCACAGTGCTTGAGGCACGCCGCGCATAGACGGCGGCTTCCCTTCGGCGCCGCTGCGTCGCTCTGCTCCGCATGCCGGTTGCAGACGAGCCGGCCACAGCTGCCGCACGGCGCGAGGCACGTCGAGCAAGCGGTGTGTCCGTCCCCCCCGTCCCCCCCCTCGGTGCAGATGCCCTCGTGTGCCGTGCAGTGCTGCAGTCGGCACGAAGGGCACACATGCACGTGCTCCGCACACGCCGGCTGGCTGTCGACGCGACACTCGGCGATGCCGTGGTCCGCGCAGAAGTCTTCGGCGCAAACCGAGCAGCGATACGAGCAGGCCTCACAGCTGCAGTGATCGTGCCTGCAGATGACGAGGGCCGCCGGCGGGCGGCCGCAATGCGGACACGCCATGATCCAGGCGGCCGCGCCGCTCAACGGCCGCTGCGCGGCGAATGTCGCGTGCCGCCGCCTGGGGGGGGCCGACTCGAGCTGCCACTCGGCGCGCTGCACCAGGAGCGCGGCTTCGAGGAGCTGGAGGGGATGCACGACAGCCTTGACCTGGCTGCGCCGGACCTCTTCGGTGCGGCGACGCTGGGCGAGCGCCGTGACGGTTTCGATCGACTCCGGGTCGGACTGCTCCTGCAAGATCGATTCGAAGTACCGGTCCACCCTGGCGAGCTCGACGGCAAGCTCCTGCTCCGCCGCGGCGCGGCGTGCCGCGACCCGCTCCGCCGATTTGTCCCGGAGGTGGGCGAGCAGGAGCTTAAGCAGCTCCGCCGGCTCGCGCGCGGGGACTGGCTGCGCCGCGGCCGCTAATGATGGATCGGCGGGCTCGGCCCGGCCCGCCTCGAGGTCCAGGAACAGGCCTGCGAGGTCGTCATCCAGCCGGGCGCCGGCCGACAGGTCGTACACGTCGCTTTCCACCACCGCTTCCTCGACCCCGGCCCCGGCACGCAACACCACGCGCGCCACGAGTCGTCCCACCGGATGCACGGCCACGTGCGTTTTCTGCGCTTTCGCCACGCCGTCCCGTACTGGAATCGTCAGGTCGACCCCACGGTGGTCCCCGCTCTCCCGAAGGGAGAGGGGGACAGGGGGTGAGGACGGATCGCTCGCGGCGGCCGGCGCGATCAGACCCAGGGAGAGGCGCGCTGCCCGCGCGCGGATCGCCTCGAGCAGCTGGGCGAGGAAAGGGCTGCCGAGCACGGCGATCTCGGCATCCGGGTCACGCTCGAGCGCGTCGAGCGAGAACGCCACCCGCAGCGAAGCACGGTCCCGGAAAAACGGGCGCTCGGCCTGCGGGAAGCTCAGCTCAGAATGATCGGGGCCGAGCGCGGCCTGTTTCACGCCGGCGAGCCTGCAGTAGCGCTCAAGCAGCGGCCGGATGCGCGCGTCGGCGAGCGGATCGGTGTCGCCGCCGGGCGCGGCCGCCGGCTGAGGAGGTTGGGGCCGGGGGGCGGGGGCGCGGCGAGGGCGGAGCGGCCGCGCTTTGGGCCGGGGTGTGCGGCGGTGTTTCACGCGGCCTCTACCTCGATGTCCACGAGCACCAGGGGAAGGCGGTCCACCCGCGCGACGAGCGTGATTGCGCGTCCCGCGCTGGTCAAGCCCGTGAGCCGCACCAGCTCCCCGTATTCGGGATGACCGCCGGCCGGTTGCGGTATGGTGACGCCGCCAATCGGCTCGATCGACTCGAGCGCCTCGAGCAGCTCCGTCACGTGCACGCCGAGCCGGTGGCGTTTGGCGTCCCAGCCGGCGGCCTTGACGAGCTGGCTCGTGCCCAGCCCGAGTCGCAGCCGGCCGGGGACCGACAGCGTCTGGAACCGGCGCTCGAGGCGTAGGGCGTTGTCGTCCGGCGCGATGAGGGAGTTGAGCGCTTCCTGGTCCTTGCCCACCGCGCTGCTCTGCTCGATGTCGGCGCCGATCGCCTCCACCCGGCGCGCGAAGTCTGCTTCGCTCTCGGCGGCGAGCCACTCCCCAGCGAGCCGGCCCTCGAACTTCTGGGCGCCGCCGAATTCGCCGAGGATCAGGTCCAGCTCCCCCACCACCAGCTCGAACAGCTTGATCTTCTGGTCGAGCAGCTGGAGGATGTAGGACTCGATGGTCCCCGCCGCGGCGAGGTTCACGATGTGGACCTCGCGCTGTTGCCCGATGCGGTGCAGCCGACCGATGCGCTGCTCCACCACCATCGGGTTCCAGGGGAGGTCGTAGTTCACGAGCACGTTGCAGAACTGGAGGTTGCGTCCCTCGCTGCCGGCACGGGTCGCGATGAGGACGCTCGTCTGGTCCGCGTGGAAGGCGCGGATGCGCTTGTCCCGCTCGGGCGTCGCGTGCGCCCCCCAGTAGACGATCGGTGTCCTACCGAGCTTTTTGACGCGCTCTTCGATCAGCTCAATAGTCGGACGGTGATCGCTGAAGACCACGACGCGGTCCGGCGTTTCCTTTAATACCTTTGTCAACACGTCCAGCTTGGCGTGCGTCTTGATGCCCTTGGCACGCTTGGCGAGCTGTTGCGCGATCGTGCGGTACTCGGGGCTGACGTGCTCGCCCTGCGCCAGGTGCTCGAGCGATTCGGCGAGGGCGCGCGCAGAGGAGCAGAGCCGCTGGCGCAGGTGGATGACGGCGAGCTGCAGGATCCCCTTCTTGGTGGGCTTCTTGCGTGGCATCTCATCGTCCGCCTCTTCCTGCCCGGCCGGTTGAATGAAGCCTTCCCGATAGAGGCGGCGCAGGAACTCGGTGGTGCGCTGATACAGATCCGCCTCTGCGCGCGTCAGCCGGACCTCGGGGTGTCGCGGCCGGCGCGGCGGCAGATCCAGGTCGAGGGCGACGCTCGAGCGCCGGGTGCGGATCATCACCTCGTGCGTGAGCGCGCGCAGCGCCTCGGGGTCGCGGGGCTGGCGGTGGTCGCCCGACACCAGGTGCTCGGCCTTGAACTCCTGCCAAGTGCCGAGCTGGCCGGGCCGGAGCAGCGTGATGAGGTTGTACAGCTCGCGCAGGTCGTTTTGGAGCGGCGTCGCGGTGAGCAGCAGGATAAAGTCGCGCTCGATCTTCTCGATGAAGCGATACGTGGCGCCGCGGTGACTCTTTACCTTGTGCGCCTCGTCCACGATCACGAGGTCCCAGCGGTGGCGCAGGATCTCCTCGGCGTGCCGGCGCGAGCGCGCACGGTCGTGCGACACGATCGCCTTGGTGGCGCGGGGCCAGTCGTCGGGGTCGGTCGGGGTGTCGAAGCGCTCGAAGAACTTCTCCTCGAGCTCCCCTTGCCACTGGCCCACGAGCGAGGCGGGCGTGAGGATCAGCACGCGACGGGCGAGCCCGCGGATCGCCAGCTCCTTGTAGATGATGCTGGCCTCGATCGTCTTGCCGAGGCCCACCTCGTCGGCGAGGATGGCGCGGCCGCCCATGTCGCGCAGCACGCGTTGGGCCACGTCGATCTGGTGGGGCAACTCTTTGATGGCGTTGGCGTCGAGGGTGATCAGCCGGTCGAAGCCCGGGACCAGGGCGATCCGCTCCGCCTCGCGCCGCAGCTCGTACCAGGCGCGTTCGGCCGGGGGTTCCTGGAGGGCAGCGACGAACAGCGTGAGGGAGCGTTCGTCGACCGCCCAGGAGTCGTCGGGCAGTGGGTCGGGCATCGTCATGTGGTGCCTAAAAGTCGGGGTCGCAATATAGGGAATTCGGGCCGCCGAGCGCCTGGCGCCACTGTCATCGCCCGAGCCGAGCGCGGCGGCACACCCCTTGCGAAACAAGGCAAGGCGGTTTGGTGCTCGCGGGCGCACTTGCACGATAAGCCGTGCGCTCCTACTCTCTCGACGGCGAGATGTCACCCGTAACGCGCTACATCATCCAGGTGGACCGGCCTGGGGAGCGAGTCGACATGGCGGCGATCCGCGCCCTGCTCGACGAGGCGGGGGTCGCGTTGGACCCCGACTACGGCCCGATCTCGATCAATCCCAAGCTCGGTCGCTACGTCGTGCGCGGCCTTGCCTCGCCCGACGCCCGCGCCCGAGCTGAGCAGATTCCCGGCGTGCGGTTCTTCGCCGACGCCCTCCAAGAGCCCGCTTCCTGACGGGGGGGAGGCGGGCTACACGGTTGTGCTAGCTCGCTTGCGCGCCTTCGGTTTCACCCCCAGCGCCTTCACCGCTGCCGCCGCATCGATGACCCCGTAACCGAGGTCGTAGTCCCAACCGTCGCCGTTCAAGTCCCGCGCCGTCCGCTGCAACAGGCCTTTGAGCTGCGCCGGCGCCAGTCGGTCGGTAGCGAAGGCTTGGCGCAGCGCGGCCGCCACGCCCGCGGCGACCGGGCTCGCGGCCGAGGTGCCACCGTCGGCGGGGTAGATGCCCGACCCCGCGAAGTGACTGAAGCCGGCGAGGTCGGGTTTGCGCGAGTAGAGGGCGCCGGGCCCCTGCGACGAATACCCCAAGCGGCGGTCAGTAACGGTGACGGCAGCCACAGTGAGGACGTCGGGATGAGCGTTCGCGCCGTGGATCGAGGCGCCAGGGCCGGTATCGCCGGTGCCGCACCTCCCGTCTGGACAGTCGGCTCCGCAGTTTCCCGCCGCGAAGAAGACGTCCGCGCCCGCCGCGACGAGGGCGCCCGTGACCTGATTGAACGGATGGTCGGGATTGGCGCTGTAGTTCTCCGGCGAGCCGATCGGCGCGTCGCTGGCGCGGTCGAACAACCCCCAGCTGTTGTTAACCACCCACCGCCCCGGCGCCGCGTTCACCCGCTCCACCAAGTCTGCGAACGCGGCGATGGCGTCCGAAAGAAACGCGGCCCAGCTCCCCGCTTGGGACTTGAGGAGCGCGTAGTCGAGGATCTGCGCGTCAGGGGCCGCGATACGGACGTCGTACGCCACCATGGTGCCATGGTTTGGCGCGCTCGAGCCCGGCACGTAACCCGGGGTCGGGGCCCAGCCACCGGCGACCGGAATGCGCGAGCTATCGATCCCTGTGTCGACGACGGCGACGTGGACGCCGCGGCCGGTCAGCTTGGCCCGGTGCAGCGCGGGGACGCCGAGTCGCCGGGCCACGTCCTGCGTGGTACCAACGGGTGAGTCGCCGCAGTAGGGGGAGGCGAACGGGAATACGGTGGGGTCGGCGAACACCGCGACAACGTCGGCGCGGCGGTCGCGCCGCAGGCGCTCGACGGCGTCCGCGTCGTCTGCGTCCACACGCACGGCGTAGGTGGCCGCCGGTCCGACCGCGCGGTAGTCGAAGCCGCTGGCGGCGGGAGGGTCGTCCCCGCCACCGATGCGGCGCCACACCTGGACCGGGTGGTAGGTCTCGTCGAACCGCACACCGGCGACCTTGACTCTATCATCGAGGAGCGACCCGGCGGGGCCGAACGCGCGCTTGCGCCATCCCTCTTGCAGGGGTTCGTGACTGCGGATCAACACGATGCAACGCGGCATAGGGCGCCTCTCATCCCTCGTTCGGATTGGTTCAGGGGTACGACCCATGGCGAAGATCCACGCGGCGAACGCGCCGGTCGTGATGATGGCCTGCGTGTCGGGGGGGGGGGAGCGCGCGAACCCGACGGCTCACTGGGCCTCCTGAGTCGAGAATTCGGGCGCACCTACATATACCCCTGAAGCGGTGGGCGGTGCTCTGGCCTCTCCATCACCGTCTACGGCGGCGCCCCCGGTGAGATCGGTGGCAACCGCATCTTGCTCGAATGGGCCGCGCGGCGCAGCCGTAGGGCGCACGCCCCTCGTTGACGCCCGCCCGACGCTGTGGTATATGCGCTTGGAAAACACCAGCGACACAGGCCAACCCGGCGAAAGCGGGGGGTGCAAAGCCACGGGTCCTCGCTCTCCTCCAGTACGCCACGAACGCTTCAGAAACGCGTGAAGACGTCAAACCACCACCACCGGAGGATTCCGCCATGCTCAGTCTCCATCTCCCCTCTCCCAAAGCCCTGCGCCTCGGGATGGCCGCGTCCGCGCTCGGCGCCGTAGTGGCATGCAGCGACAATAACGTCAGCGGGCTGCCGACCATCGATCCGAACCTGAGCCGGGTCGCCGGCTTCGAGCCGCTGAAGGCGGCCCTCGTCGCCGCCCGGCGGGAAGACAACGGCGGCTTCGACCTAGACATGTGGGCGGCGGTCGTGGATCGGAACGGCCTCGTTGTCGCGGTCGTGTTCACGGGAGCCACGGCCACCGACCAGTGGCCGGGGAGCCGGGTGATTGCGGCCCAGAAGGCAAACACCGCCAACGCGTTCAGCCTACCGCATCTCGCCCTCTCGACCGCCAACCTCTATGCCGCCACCCAGCCCGGCGGAACGCTGTTCGGGCTCCAGGAAGCCAACCCGACCAACGATGAGGTGGCGTATGGCGGCAACGCGGCCCTCTACGGCACGCTGGGGGACTTCATGGTGGGGAAGCGGATCGGGGGGACCAATGTGTTCGGCGGCGGCCTGCCCCTGTACGATGCTGACGGCACGCTCGTCGGCGGCCTCGGCGTGAGTGGTGACGCCTCCTGCGCCGATCACAACATCGCCTGGAAAGTGCGCTACAATCTCCAGCTCGACCACGTGCCGGCGGGCGTCGCGGACGGCGGCAAGGACGACAACATCATCTACGATTTCACGAACGGCGTGAGCGCCAGCGGGTTCGGCCACCCCGAGTGTTCGGCCGACGCAACCTCGATCGGAAAAGCGCTACCCCAGACACACCCGATCGGACACTGACCACCTTGGGCTCCACGACCAGGTGAGTCGAGTGTGGAGGCGAGGGGAGCGACGTGGCTCCCCCGCCCCCGCCTGCGCCTCACCAGAGCAAGGTTGAAGATGAGCGGCGTGTGGTCGATCCAGCCCCGCCGATGTAGCGTACATCCGTGTCACGCACTGGCTTCTCCGTCACCGTTTATGGCGGCGCTCCGGGTGAGATCGGTGGCAACCGGATCTTGCTCGAATGGGCCGCGCGGCGCTGGCTGCTCGATTTCGGCATGCGCTTCGGGCTCACCGGGAAGTTCTTCGAGGAGTTCGTGCAGCCCCGCGGCGCGACGCTCGGCCTGCGCGACTACCTCCGCATGGGCCTCATTCCACCGCTCGAGGGCCTGTACCGCCACGATCTCTCGGCCCACGACCCGGGGCTCTGGACCCGCTATCGCAGCCACCCGCAGTACCGCACCGTCGACCGCGTGGACGGCGTGCTGCTCTCCCACGGGCACGTGGACCACGTGGGCTCGATCGGTTTCCTGCGCGAGGACATTCCGGTCTACACCGGGCTCACCACAGCGCTGATCGGGAAGTGTCTCCAGGACCCCAAGCCGACGGGTGTGGACGGCGAGTTCAACTACCTCGTGCCCCGTGCCGCGAAGGGAGATATGCTCGAGGTGCTGCGCGGCGCCCCACGCACCCAGCGCCGGCATTTCATCGCCACCGACGGCACTGACGTGACCGATCCGGCGGCTGCCATCCAGCAACTCGCGAGCTTCTGGGGCTGGGTGCCGGGAGAGCGCACCGCGATCCGGTCGGCGCCGCTCGAGCTCCTGGATCAGCGCGGCCTGGGTGACCTCGGACTGAGGTTCTGGCGGGTCGATCACTCGATCCCGGGGGCAGCCGCCTTCGGGATCGAGACGCCGATCGGGTGGGTGATCTACAGCGGCGATCTCCGGATGCACGGCCACTCCCGGCAGCGAACCGAGAAGTTCGTGAAAGCGGCCGCGGCGTTGCAGCCGGCGCTGCTCATCATCGAGGGGACGCGCGTAGGCCAGAGCGATCCTGTGACCGAGCCGGATGTCCACCAGGCGGCGGAGGAGGTAGTGCGCCAGACCGGCGGTGTGGTGATCGCCGATTTCACGGCGCGGAACATCGAGCGACTGCGGACGTTCCGCGACATCGCGACGGCGCGGGGCCGGCGGCTCGTGGTGACGACCAAGGACGCGTACATGCTGGAGCATCTCAACGTGATCGACCCCAACATTCCGCACCCGGCCTCCGAGGGGCTCGCGATTCTGGACGAGCCGCAGGGTACGGTACAGAGCTGGGAGAAGGAGGTGCGCCAGCGCTTCGCGGCCAACTTCGTGCGGGCAGCCGACATTCGCCGCGAGCCGGGCGGGTATATCCTGTGTCTCTCGTACTGGGACATCACCAACCTGATCGACCTCGAGCCGGAGGGCGGAACGTACATCTACTCGAGCTCCGAGGCGCACAGCGAGGAGCAGGAGATCGACGCCCAGCGGCTCACCAACTGGCTGGATCATTTCGGGCTCAGAAAGGTGGGCGGGCTCCCGGGTGCCGAGCAGGGGCCGTATCACGCCTCCGGGCACATCGACGGGCCGGCGTTGGAGGGTTTGATCGAGGACATTGGGGCGGAGCGCATGCTCCCGGTGCATACCGAGCACCCGGAGTGGTTTGAAAAACGCTGGGGGAAGCGAGTAGTCCGGGTCGGCGAAGGCGTGCCGGAGATGCTCTGATGCTCGGGGCCCAACTCCCGCTCGCGAGCGCGCTGCCGTTCGTGGCGCTGCTCGCCGCGATCGCGGTGCTGCCGCTCGTCGCCCCGCGCTGGTGGCACCCGAACCGCAACAAGGCCGTCATCGCGGTCGTGGTTTCGCTCCCGGTCCTGTGGCAGCTGGGGATCGCGTTAGGGGAGCCCGGTCGGGCGGTGTTGGAAGAGAAGATTCACGAGTACGTCGGGTTCATCATCGTCATCGGTGCTCTGTTCGTGATCACCGGCGGCATCCACATCCAGGGGTCGCTCTCGGGCACACCACTCGTGAACACGGGGATGCTCGGACTGGGCGCCGTGCTCGCGAACCTCCTCGGGACGACCGGGGCCTCGGTCCTGCTGATCCGGCCCGTGCTGCGGGCCAACAAGAGCCGGCGGCGGACGGCGCACATCGTCGTCTTCTTCATCTTCCTCGTGGCGAACTGCGGCGGGCTGCTCACACCCATCGGCGACCCGCCCCTGCTGCTTGGCTTCCTGAAGGGGGTGCCGTTCGAGTGGACGCTGCGGTTGTGGCCGCAGTGGCTCGCGGCGACGGCCGCGCTGCTCGTCATCTTCAACGTGTGGGATCAGTGGGCGTTGGACCGCGAGGAGCGGGAGCGGCCCGGCTCCCAGCTCGAGCAGGTGATGGTGCACGAGCCACTGCGGGTGAACGGCGCGGCCTCCGTGGCGGCGCTCGGCGGCGTGCTCCTGACGATCATCGCCGCGGGAAGGGCCGCGGCGGGAGGCCGACCCTGGGCCGCGGGGATGCAGGAGGTGATCATCGTCGCGTTCGCGCTCACCGCCTACGGTGCGACGTCGAGCGAGCACCGCGAGCGCAACGCGTTTACGTTCGGCCCGATCGTCGAAGTGGCGGTCTTGTTCGCCGCGATCTTCGTGACGATGGCGCCGGTGCTCGAGATCCTGAACGGCTGGAGCCAGGGGGCGCGCACCGTGTGGGGCATGCGGTTCGGCGTGACCCACCCTTGGGAGTTCTTCTGGACGACAGGGGCGCTGTCGAGCGTGCTGGACAACGCCCCCACCTATCTCGCCTTCGCCGCCAGCGCGGCCGGGCTCGAGGGCATCACGGCGCACGGCGCGTTCGTCGGCGCACTGGCGCGCGATCCCGAGGCAGCGCGCCTGCTCGCGGCGGTGTCCACAGGGGCGGTGTTCATGGGCGCGAACACCTACATCGGGAACGCGCCCAATTTCATGGTCAAGGCCATCGCCGAGGCGAACGGCATCAAGATGCCCTCGTTCTTCGGCTACATGACCTACAGCGGCGGGATTCTTCTGCCGCTGTTCGTGGTGATCACGTTGCTTTTCTTCTAAGCCTTGCGATCCTCATGTCTCGTCCTGCTTCCGCCGCTTGTCCCGGTATAACGCACGGTCCGCCCGCTCGAGCAGGCCGGCGACCGAGTCGAGGGTACTCGCCTTGTGCGCCGCGAAGCCGAGGCTGATCGAGAGCTGATAGGGCCGTGCCGCGCGGCGGTTGAACTCCCGCACCTGTCGTCTCAGCCGATCGGCGAGGACGCCGGCGCTCTCGGGCCCCGCGTGGCGCACCAGCACCGCGTATTCGTCGCCGCCGATGCGAGCCACGAGGTCCGCGTCGCGAAACGTTTGTCGCAGGACGAGGGCGGTGTCGCGGAGCGCGCGATCACCCGCCGCGTGCCCCGCGGTGTCGTTCACGCGCTTGAGATCGTCCAGGTCGGCGAACGCCACGAGTAGGGTTTCATCGCCGCGCCGCGCCACCTGCTGATCACGGGTCGCGAGCGTGAGGAAGCCCCGCAGGTTATACAAGCCCGTCAACTCGTCCACGAGTGCCAAGTCGAGCAGCGCCGCATGGAGCCGGTTGCGCTCGATCGCGTGGCGTAGCGCGCGGGCGAGACGCTCACCGTCGAGGTCGCCCTTCACCAGGAAGTCCTGTGCCCCGGCGCGCACGGCTGCGAGCCCGTGGCGCTCATCCTGCGAGTCGGAGAGAAACAGGAACGGCACGTCGGGCGCGCGCGCACGCAGCTCGGTAAAGGTCGCGAACCCGCGGCGGGCGGAGAGCGACATAGCGAGCAGCACGACATCGACTCCGCCCCGCGCCAGCCGGGCGAGTGACGCCTGTGGCGCCGCCGCCGCCACGCCGAACCGATCCGGGGCGACGCCCTCCAGGAGGTCCCGCACCCGCCGTGCTTCGTCGTCGTGGTCGCTCACCACCAGCACCACGAGCTTGGCGCCGCGCGCGACTCCCCCCTGGCGCCGGCCGGCGGGCTGGCGCCGATCCGTAGCTTGGCGCCGCTCGGCCTGATCGCGCCGCTCCTCCTCGAGCGAGATGAGCTCCAAGCGACGCTCGCCGACGCGGCGCTCGATGTCACTGCGGCGGGGTGGTAGCAGACGCCGCTCAATCGTGCGGTGCTGCCCGCGCACAACCATGCCCGACCCTCCTATGCCCCCGCTTGCAAGATGGCGGACCGGGGCCCGGCTACACAATCGAGGAGAAGCGGTCTAGCTACGCCAACTTCGCAATCTCCTGTTTGGTCAGCTCGATCGACGCTTGCAAGTACCGCACCAGGAACTCGAGCTCCGCGGTAGCGTAGGTTGCCAGTAACCGCTCGAACGCCTTCCCCACCGAGCGATATACCTTATCGGCCGCGGCGAGTTTGTTCTCGTTGACGGTGACTATCACCTTGCGACGATCCTTGGCATCGGATGCCCGCTGCACGATGCCGCGGCGCTCCAGCCGATCGATCACATTCGTCACCGCGCCGCTCGTGAGGCTCAGGCGTCGTCCGAGCTGTCCGGCCGTCATGGCACCTTCCTGTAGCAGCACCGAAATCGTCTTCGTGTCCGTGATGCCCAGACCCAGCTTCGCTGCCGCTGCCTGGTGGAACAAGGCGGTTTCGGTGCTGGCCATCTGTCCCAAGAACTGCATCTGTCCCATGAGCGTCTTGCGGCGCTCGCCGTCCTTCCTGCCGGCCTGCTTCGCAGCCCTTGCCATATGATATCTCAATTATTAAGATAGTCAATCGTCAAGCTATTATAGTGTCGCGTCAGCCATTGATCAAGAACGGGGGAACGCATGACGACGACTCGGACGACCACCAAGAAAGCGTACAAAGGTCTGCCGATGGAGGGCCCGATCGCCACGTGGTACACGAAGAACGTCGCACGGGACCTGAGCCGGTTCACCAAGGTTGCCCAAGCCGTAGCGAACCGGGTGGCGCCGGGTAGCCGCGTGCTCGAAGTCGCTCCCGGACCGGGGTTCCTGGCGATCGAGCTCGCAAAAACCGGCCGGTATCGCGTCACCGGGCTCGACATCAGCGAGTCATTCGTCCGGATTGCCCGGGAAAATGCTCGCAAGGTCGGCGTCACAGTCGACTTCCGTCACGGCAATGCGTCCGCGATGCCGTTTCCCGACGCAGCGTTCGATTTCGTGGTCTGCACGGCCGCGTTCAAGAACTTCAGCGATCCGCTCGGCGCGCTCAACGAAATCCACCGTGTCCTGGCGCCGGGAGGCGAGGCGTCGATCTACGACCTGCGGAAGGACGCGTCGCAGGACGAGATCGCACGGGGAGTACGCAGCATGCAGCTGTCGCCGATCAACGCACTCCTCACACGCTTGATCTTTCGGTTTGGGCTGTTACGGAGTGCGTACAGTCGAGAGGCCCTCGAGCAGCTGGTGGCCCAGAGCCGGTTCGGAACCGGCCAGCTCGAGCCCGATGGTATCGGCTTCGAGCTGCGGCTTAAGGCCTAGGGAAGCTCTAGTAACGCGTGCGACGCCCCACCCCCGACTTCGCGCGACTTGTGCAGGACTTCCCTAGAGTAGCATCAGCCGCGCCCCCTCGTGCTCGAGCAGCCAGCGTTTGCGATCCAGGCCGCCGCCGAAGCCGGTCAGCTCGCCGCGCGCCCCGACCACGCGGTGACAGGGGACGATGATCGGAATCGGGTTCTTGCCGTTGGCGGCGCCCACGGCGCGGGTGGCGCGGGGGTCGCCCAGCCGGCGCGCCAGCTTGCCATAGCTCGTGGTGGTGCCGTAGGGGATGGTGCGGAGCAGATCCCACACCACACGTTGGAAGGTCGTGCCGGGCGGGTCGAGCGGCAGGTCGAACGTCGTCCGGGTGCGGGCGAAGTACTCGTCCAGCTGGTGCCGAGCCCGGGCGAGCAGCGCGCTGGCGGGGCCGTCGCCGTCGTCCTCCCCCGCCGTCCTCCGCTCCACTCCGTGCAGAGGCGGAAGGTGGCGGGACGTCGGGAAGTGGACGCCGGTGAGCGCAGTGTCCGAGGCCGTCAGGATGAGCTCGCCGAGGGGGCTCGGGAAGCGGGTGAAGGTGGCTGGCATGGTTCAGTCGATAGCAGGGCGGAGGCACGCGTCCATGCGCTGCTCGAGGAATCGCCGCTCCACGGCGTTGCGCGCCAGCGCGAGCGCTGCGCGGAAGTGCTCGCGCGCGGTCTCGCCCCTGCCGCGGCGCAGCTCCAGCTCACCGAGCGCCGCGTAGTAGAATGGATAAGCGGCGAGACGATCACGGTCGGCGATCGCACCGATCTCCTCGAGCCCGCGCCCGGGGCCCTCGCGCTGGGCGACGGCGATGGCGCGGTTGAGCGCGACCACGGGGGACGGACCAATGGTCATCAGCGTGTCGTAGAGCGAAACGATCTGCGTCCAATTCGTGTCTGCGACGCGGGGCGCCGCCGCGTGAACGGCCGCGATCGCGGCCTCGACGTGATACGCGGTCAGCTCGGGGCCGGTGGCTGAGAGGTCGAGCAGTCGTTGCCCCTCGGCGACCAACCCGAGGTCCCAGCGCGATCGATCCTGATCGGAGAGCGTGCTCAAATTGCCCGATGCATCGAGCCGCGCCGGCAGGCGCGCCGCGTGAAGACACATCATCGCGGCGAGCGCATACGTCGCCGGCGTCGACCCGAGGGGGTGCTCGAACAGCAGTGCCGCGAGACGCAGCGCCTCCTGGCACAGCTCAACGCGCACCGCGGCCTCGGCGGAGGCGCCGTGGTAGCCTTCGTTGAACAGCAGGTAGAGCGCGCGGTGGACGGCCGGAAGCCGGACCGCGAAGTCAGCGGCGTCCGCGATCTCGAACAAGCGCTCGGAACCTGCGAGCGTTCGCTTCGCGCGCACGAGGCGCTTCTCGACCGCAGCGTGCGTGCTGACGAAGGCGCCGGCAATCTCGTCGACGCTGAAGCCGCACAGGATGTGAAGCATGAGCGCGACCTGCGCCGCCTCGGGCAGGCGAGGATGGCAACAGGAAAACATCATGCGCAGCTGATCGTCCTTGATGGCGTGCGCCGCAAACAGCTCCTCGACGGCCGGCGGGAGGGCCTCTTCCGACCCGAGCAACCGGCCCAGCTCCGGTGCGAAGGTGCGGACCGTGCGCTCGCGCCGCAGCACGTCGAGGGCGCGATGTTTCGCGGTCGCCATGAGCCACGCCGAG
>QHTT01000106.1:0-21379 GCA_003220935.1 Gemmatimonadota bacterium | reverse complement strand
TTCTGCCAGCGCGAGGTTTTCGACGCCGAAGATGCGCGTCAGCGTGGCCACCATTCGCCCCGCTTCCCGCCGGAAGAGATGCTCGTGCAGCTCCATCACATGTTGGTCTTCAGGACCGGGCGGACTTCCACCACGCCTCCCCCCTCTAGGATGGGACAACCCAACGAGAGCTCCACCGCCTGGGCCAGGTCCTTCGCCTCGATCAGCGTGTAGCCGCCGATGACATCCTTGGACTCCGCGTACGGCCCGTCGGTGATCGCTTTCTTGCCTTTGACGACCTTGCCGGCGCGCTCGAGCGGGTGGCCCTGGTCCTTGATGTGCCCCTTCTCGCCAAGCTGCTTCATCCACGCCATCCATTTCTGCATGCTCTTCTGCATCTGCTCCGGTGATCCCATGGCGGCACGAAACGCCGCGTCTTCACTGCGGTACAGGTACACGAATGCGCTCATGATGAATCCTCCTGTGTGATATTATCTTAGTCGGCATACCGCTTCGAGCTTCCAACCGCTAGACGTTTCAGTGGCCCCGAACCAGACAGTTTTATTGTGGGACGAGCTGGAACGCAGACGCAGGCTCGTATTGTTGACACAACCGCAAGTCGCGCTGTCAGTTGCGCGCAGCCGTTTGCCGGCCGCCGTAGCCGCACTGTCGCAGCGGCGCGCTTAGCAGTCTCCCGACACTGCTGCTAGGTGACCGGCCTCACGGGGCGTGGCCCGCAAACTGCATACTCGTGTACGCATGATCACGCCGCTCATCCACCGCGTACTGACGCGCGAGGACTTGGCCCGGCTCGTCGCCGAGATCGGCCGGCTGGATCGGGCCGAGGCCCGCGCCGCTGCGGAGGCTGTCGAGGCGGGCGCGGTGGACGCCGTGCTCGATTCGCCGGCGGCGCTCGAGGCGGTGCGCGGCCAGGGCGGCGCGCCTGCCGCGGTCCCCCTGTCGATCCTCTGGTATGTCCCGGTGCGCGCGGCCTTGCGCGCGCGCGGCGTGTCCGACGTCGAGTTGGCGGACTACGCCGCCACGCTGCCCGTGGTGTTCGCGACCTGGCGCGCCGTGCGGACGGTAGCGCGCGGCGAGGCAGGCATCGGCGTGTGGTGGCGTCACGTGGCGTCGCTTCCCGACGGGACGGTGGCGCAGGCCGAGGGCGCGGCCGATGTCGCGGCGCTCGCGCTGTGGTGGGCAGGGTGTTTCCCGGAGTGGGTGGCCCGGCGTGCCGCCGGACGGGGAATGCTGCGAGCCTACGTGACGTTCGCCGCCCAGGCGCTCGCGCTCACGGCGCGCATTCTCGGCGCTAGCGAACCCGGCGCCCCCTTCTGGGCTCGCGCGGCGGGCGAGGCCGAGGCGCTGCATGCTGCACTGGCCGAGGCGCGGCGTAACTATCTGGGGCGGGACGTTCACAGCGCCGAGCAGCGACTGGAGCGGTTTCTGGGCCGGCTGAACTAACGGTACCCGTCCACATCTGTTTACGTCATCAAACAGATCTTCCCCGATCAGGGCGGCGAGACTGCGGCTGCCAGAAACGTGATGGGATGAATCTCCCAGGCCGTGGCGCGCCAGTTCGCGGAGTTCCCGGGGTTGGTGTTCTCAGCTTGCGCCTGGTGCTCCAGGTCGAACATCAGCCAGCCGCGCAGCCTGACCCAGTGGCCTTCGATGGTTTGCTGCAGCGCGGCGGTGGACCAATCGACGCCGCGGTTCTTGAGGGCGGCCCGCCACCGCGGCGTCACCTCCGCGATTACCCGCCGAATCTCGGCGGTGTCGCTCGGGCCCAGGATGAGCTCGATGTGCGTGTCGCGGTGCACCGGGTCGCCCAGCTTGCAGTTCGCCGTCTCCTTCTTCCCGCCGGGAATCACCCGATAGACGAACGCCGTGATCTCGGCCGCTTTCGTCTCCTGGAAGCGGCCCAGGTCGCCCGAGTCGCCCGAGCTCGGCGCCAGCATCGCGGCCAGCGTCACACTGCTGTCGATGTCCGCGTCCCGCG
The DNA here is from genome assembly GCA_003220935.1 of Gemmatimonadota bacterium. Lineage (GTDB taxonomy): Bacteria > Gemmatimonadota > Gemmatimonadetes > Gemmatimonadales > GWC2-71-9 > 20CM-4-69-16. Next base: position 19,401 of record QHTT01000106.1, on the reverse strand, counting down.
GCTCGGCGCTGCGGTTCTTGAGGCGGTTGAGCACGCGGACGCGCGCCAGCTGCGCGTCGCCCGAGTCCGGGCAGTTGTCGAAGTCGCCGGCGGGGACGTCGACGCCGAGCGGTGAGGGCACGAGCGTGTGAGGTGTGGTCGGCTCGTGCACCTCGGTAGGATCCACCAGGTGCACGTACAGTTCCCACACCCAGCCCACATCCTCGGTCTGCGTGCGCACCTGGAGGTAGCCGTTGCGATGCTCCCGTCGCAGCAGGCTGACCGTCTCGCCCGCCGCCACGTCGCCCAGTCGGGGCGCGGTGCGCGACGGGCCATCGTGGAGCACCGCGTCGTGGGTGAGGACGCCGACCTGTTGGGCCCGCGCCGCGAGGGGGACGAGGAGCAGCGAGAGGAACAGGAGGCGCCTGCGCATTACGGCTCCTTCAGGTTGGAGCGAAGCGGCTCGCGGAGATGGCGTTGCCCCGGCCCGCCCTTAAGATTACCCCGCTCTCGGTCCAGCAATGGGCCTGGCGGAGAAGGAGACGGACCATGTTCGGCATCGAAATACCCGGATGGGCGATCGGGGTGGGCGTGATCATCCTGGCGGGCTCCCTCGGCGGGGCGCTGAAGCGGTTGGTCTCCGGCGATCAGGGAATCCCCCGACCCCGCGGGAGAGTCTCCAGGCGCGACCTGGGGCAGACGGTCGGTGACTTGGAAAGCAGACTCGGCGAGGTCGAAGCGCTGCGGAGCAGGCTGGGCGAACTGGAGGACGTGCAGAGAAGGCTGGGCGAGTTAGAAGAACGCGTGGACTTTGCGGAACGACTCCTCACCAAGCAGCGCGACGGGGAGCGGTTGGCTCCACCCCAGAGCTGAGGCTAACAGATCTACCCCCGCTCGGAGGATGGCGACCGAGCGGTCCCGCGAGTGCCCCCGATATACTTGACATCGGCAACTAAATAGTATACTTCGGCAACGACACACGGCAATCGCGAGGGGCGACCATGGCGCCGCGGGAGCGGAGAGCGCGCGTCGAGCAGCGCGTGGAGGCGGTACGCCGCTTCAATCGCTTCTACACCAAACAAATCGGGGTCCTGCAAGAGCACCTGCTCCGCAGCCCGTACTCGCTGACCGAAGCCCGCGTGCTGTACGAGCTGGCCCACCATGAGCAAGCCACGGCCACGGCGACCGATCTCGGCGCGGCGCTCGGGCTCGATGCCGGTTATCTGAGTCGCATCCTGAGCAGCTTCCAGAAGCAAGGCCTCTTAGAGAGGAAAACCTCCGAGACCGACGGGCGGCGTAGTCTCCTGCGGCTCACGCCGCGAGGGCGGAACGCCTTCGGCAAGATCGACGCGGCCTCCCACAACGACGTGGGGGCCATGTTGCGCAATCTGCCGCCGGACGCACAGTCTCGCTTGGTCGCCGCGATGCACACGATCGAAGCGCTGCTTGGCGCCCCGCCTGACCAGCGGGCCCGCTACTTCCTCCGGCCGCACCGCGCGGGCGACATGGGCTGGGTCGTCCAGCGGCACGGCGTCCTGTACGCTCAAGAATACGGCTGGGACGAGCAGTTCGAGGCGTTGGTCGCCGAAATCGTCGCGAAGTTCATGCGGCAGCACGACCCCAAGCGGGAGCGCTGCTGGATCGCCGAGCAGGATGGGGAGAACATCGGCTCCGTGTTCCTCGTCAAGAAGTCCGAGGGGGTTGCCCAGCTCCGTCTGCTGCTGGTCGAGCCGCAGGCCCGGGGGTTGGGCATCGGCACGCGGTTGGTAAACGAGTGCGGGCGGTTCGCTCGGCAAGCGGGATACCGCAAGATCACGCTGTGGACGAACAGCGTACTCCATGCCGCCCGGAAGATCTACGAGAAGGTAGGGTATCGCCTGGTACTGGAGGAGCCCCACCACAGCTTCGGCGCGGACCTGATCGGGCAGACCTGGGAGCTGGAGCTGTGAACCTCGCCCTAGGGAAGCTCAGCACGAGTCGCGCGAAGTCGGGGGTGGGGCGTCGCACGCGTCACCTATGCGGAGCTTCCCCCTAGGCGGCCCGGCGCCCGCGCGCGCGCCCCAGGGCCGATTGGATCAGCAGGAACTCGCCCAAGTTGTCCATGGTGACGAGCCCGACCAGCGCGCCGCGGCTCGTGACGGGGAGCGCGTGACAGGCGCAGCGTTGCAGGCGCGCGAACGCCGTCTCGAGCATCTCCCCGGCTTCGACGACCTCGAAGTCCCGCCGCATGACGTCGCCGACCCGCCAGTCCTGCCCGTGCTGCGCCAGGGCGTTGAGGACGTCGCGGCGCAGCAGCACGCCCACCACGCGGCCGTCCTCGACGACCGGGAAATCCGACTGCGAGCCGGCGATGATGAGATCGAGCACCCGCCTCCCCGGGTCGCCGGGCGCGAGCGTCTCGAAGTCGGTCAGCATGGCGCGGCTCACCGGAATGCCACCCAGCGCGGAGCGCATCTGCACCATGCTCGCCTCCTGCGCCGCGCCGATCCAGACGAAGAAGGCGATGAACAAGAGGAACGGATTGGCAAACAGGCCGACGAAGCCGAACAGTAACGCCATCGCCTGGCCGACCTGGGCCGCGAGCTGCGTCGCCCGCGTATAGTCCATGCGCATCGCGAGCAGGGCTCGGAGCACGCGCCCGCCGTCCATGGGAAACGCGGGGAGCAGGTTGAACACGGCGAGCGACAGGTTCACCACCATGAGGCGTTGCAGCACCGGGCCGCCGGTGACGGAGAGCGCGGCGAGTGGACGCAGCGTCTCGGAGAGCGAGAGCCAGAGATAGAGCGCCGCCGCGATTACCACGTTGACGGCGGGCCCGGCGAGCGCGACCGCCACCTCCTGGCGGGGGTCGTCCGGCATCCGCTCGAGCCGCGCCACGCCGCCAATCGGCAACAGTGTGATGTCGCGCGTGCGGATTCCAAAGCGCTGGGCGGTGAGCGCGTGGCCGAGCTCGTGCAGCACCACGCAGGCGAACAACGCGACGACAAATCCGACACCCGCGAGGGCGGCCGCGGCGCTCCCCCCCTCGATCCAGTGGCTCAGGCCCACCCAGCCGAGCAGCAACAGGAACGTGCCGTGGACATACAGGCCGATGCCGGCCACCGTGCCGAGCTTCCAGGACCATTTCATGGCGTACCCGCCCCTTGCCGTCGCCGTATGTGCTTCCTGCTTCCTGCTTCGTGCGTCGTTGCTGCCTCAATCTACCTCTCACGCTTGATCGCCGTACGGAACCGGTGGAGGTCGATTGCCGGCCCTCTTTCGCACGTTGCGGCTCCCCGCGCAGCCGATAGGTTTCGAGGAAGAGGGAAAGGCGGGTTCCATGATCGTGCCGCTCGTCATGATGCTGTTGCAGACGAACTCCCCGCCGGTGCACGTGTGGCTCGACGCTCCGAGCCCGCTGGCGCGTGGCGCCGCGGTGCGGGTGTACGTCCAGGTGGCAATGGACGGCAACCTCGTGGTGCTGCAGCGGCGCACCGACGGCCATATCGGAGTGCTCTTCCCGAGCAGTCCCGCGGGCGCCGCTTCCGTCCGGGCGGGAACGTACGAGATCCGCGGGCCGAGCGACCGTCCGGCGTTCGTCGTCGCTGAGCCGGACGGGCAGGGCATGATCCTCGCCGCGCTCGCAACCGATCCCGTGCAGTTCAACGAGTTCGCGCGCGAAGTGGAGTGGAACCCCGATGCGCTGATCCCGTCCTGGGGAGGCACGGACGCGGAAGGCGCGCTGACCGACATCGTGCAGCGCATGCTCGGCGACGGGACATTCAACTACGACCTCGTGACGTACACCGTCGCTCCGGCCGTCTACGCCCAGCAGGAATCGGTACCCGGCTATGCACCGTACTCCACGTGCGTCGGGTGCACGTTCATCGGAACCGAGGTTGTCGTCGCGGCACCATTCGCCGGTTGTGACGCCTTCTTCGGTGTGTGCTTCGGGTTTCCCCGCTTCGCGCACCGGCTGGAGCGCCGGCAGGTTGTGGCGGAGCGCGCACCAAGCGTCTTCGCGCTCAACTTGCGACCAAGTGTGGGTCCCGTGGCACTGGCGCCGAGGCGAGCGCTCATGATCCCCACGCGGGACCGCTCGAACGCGCCAATCGAACCGCGCAAGCGCCTGCCGGATGCGCGCCCCCGCCCCCGCGCTCACCCGAGCCTCCCGGCGCGCGGCGAGCCTGCGGTTCTCGAGCGCCCGCTCGCGCCGCATAGTGGAGGAGCGATCGTGGTGCGACGCCTGGTTGCACCGCCCGCACCGCTCCCCGCGGCCGGCGCGAGCCTGACCGCGCCGCTGCGGCACGTGCGATTCACCCGCCTGTCGAACCCGAGCACTACCGAAGACCTGGGCCGAGGAGGTGGCGACGGCGTCGCCCGGTCACGCGGTGCCTTCGTGCCGGCCGCATCGAGCGTCCCCATAGTGTCGCGTCCTCGAGCCACGTCTTGGGGCGCGTTGGGGACGGCCCGGGCGAGCGTTGCCGCAGCTACATCCGACGCGGCGCCCGCTACCGTTTCGCACGCGCGCGTCACCCCGGCCACCGGCGCCGCCACGCCGGCAACGCGCAGCCTCGCGCTCCCGGGTGCGGGGTCGCACGCCGCCGGCGGAAGAGCCGGTGTGGCGCGTGGCGGTGTAGCGCGGCACTAGGGGCGCGTACTCGAGTGGCACAGCGGCCAGTAGATTGGTGCGCGTGCCGAGGCAGGTCGCGCGACACCACGTCTACGTGATCGAGCTCGATCCCGCGGTGCTGGAGCACGCCAAATTCCGCGCTGCCAATCCCGACCATGACCCCCGCAAGCCGGCTCTCTATGTGGGGATGACGGGGCTCAACCCCGAGACGCGGTTCGAGCGCCACAAGTACGGGGTCAAGGACAATGCGTACGTGCGGCGTTACGGCGTGCGGCTTCGCCCAGATCTGTACGCCGGGCTCAATCCCCTTCCCTACGCGGAGGCGCAGCGCATGGAGCAAGTGCTGGCGCGCGAACTGCGCCACGATGGGTACGCGGTGTGGCAGAAATGAGTCGGGCGAGGGCCGGCGGGCACTCCCCGCTGCGACGTGGTAGTATCGAGGCGTCCCGGTCCTGACGGTGCCCATGCCCCCTCGCCCCTACATCCTGAACGAGCTGACGTGGAAGACCGTGCGCGACGCGCGCTACGAGGTCGCGGTGCTTCCGTGGGGTGCGACCGAGGCGCACAACTTCCACCTTCCCTACACGACCGATAACATCGAGACCGAACGCATCGCCGCGCTGGCGGCGGGGCGCGCGTGGGAGCGCGGCGCGCGGGTCGTCGTCCTCCCTGTGGTGCCGTTCGGCGTGAACACCCTGCAGCTCGACATTCCGCTGTGCCTCAACCTGAACCCCAGCACTCAGGCACTCGTGCTGCGCGACCTCGCGACGGCGCTCGCCGGTCAGGGGGTCCCGAAGCTCGTGATCCTGAACGGGCACGGCGGGAACGACTTCCGTCAGATGGTCCGCGAGCTGCAGCCCGCCGTGTCGCTGTTTCTCTGTACGGTCAACTGGTATCAGGTCGTCGACCCGAAGGCGTTCTTTTCGGAGCTGGGAGACCACGCGGGAGAGCTCGAGACCAGTGTGATGCTCCATGTGGCGCCGGAGCTGGTGCGGCCGCTGTCGGAGGCCGGCCCCGGGCGCGCGCGCCGGTTCACGATCACGGCGCTGCGCGAGGGGTGGGCGTGGGCGCCGCGGCGCTGGCGTCAGGTGACGGAAGACACGGGCGTCGGGAACCCCGCAGCCGCGACCGCGGAGAAGGGACGGAAGTACGTCGCGGCGGTGAGCGAGAAGATCGCAAGCTTCCTGGTGGAGCTGGCGCAGGCGGATACGGCCGCGCTTTACGAGTGAGAGCGAGAGGACGCCCCCGCAGGCCCGAGCTCGCGGCAGAACAGCTACCGGCGTGGGCGCGAGCGGGCAAGCGACGCCGCGCACACATCCAGCGGGTGGCGGCGCTGGTGGAGGAATGGGCCGACGAGATGGAGGTGTCGCCGCAGGAGCGCAGCCGCTGGCTCAGGGCCGTGTGGCTCCACGACGCCCTGCGAGATGCGCCCGGGACGCGAGGAACGACACACGGCGGCGCTGCGGCCGATCGCGCCGCGCAGGACGGTGAGTCGGACCGCGGCGTGCTGGATGCCGTGCGCTACCACAGCTCCGGCTATGCCGGCTGGGACGACGTGGGGAAGATGCTCTACCTCGCCGACTTCCTCGAGCCGGGACGGCGCAGTCGCCGCAAGCAGCGCGCGAAACTGGCCAAACGGGTGCCCCACGACCGCGATGGCGTCTTGCGCGAGGTCGTGGCGCTACAGGTGAGGTCACGGCTGCGTGCCGGCCGCACGATCCATCCGCTCACCGTGGAATTCTGGAACTCGCTTGCCGAGCGTTGACCGAGACCCCGCTCGTCAATCAGTTCGCGATTCCGATGGCCTGCTTGATCGTCTCGGGTGCCTCGAGCACGCGCAGCATGAGATGGGCGACATCGGCGCGGGAAATGAGGAGGCCGCGCCGCAGGTTCTGCCCGTACGCCGTCCGGTAGGTCCCGGTCAATGGCTTGTCCGTCAGCCGGGGTGGTCGCACGACGGTCCAATCGAGGCCTGAGGCCCGCAGGATGTCCTCCATCAGCGCGAGGTCGGCATAGAGCGGGCGAAGCGCCACTTTGATCATTGGACTGAGCAGGTACCGCATCAAGAACCCATCGCCCGGGTCGTGGCGCGGCGGCGACGGGCGACCGGGCGAAGCCACGGTCGAGACCGGCGCGGCACTGACCACGACGATGCGTCGTACGCCCGTTGCCTGCATCGCCCGGACGATGGCCCGCGTGCCCCGCGAAGCGATACCGGCGTCGGGCTTGGACCGCGGACCGAGGCCCGAGAGCACCGCGTCGGCCCCTGCGACCGCCGACTCGAGCGCCGCCGGGTCCGGACCCGCCAGGTCGGCGGTGACGATGCGTATCGCTCCGGACAGCTGCGTCGCATTGCGCACGACTGCTGTGACGTCGTGACCTGCGGCAATGGCTTGGTGGAGGATCTGCCGCCCAATCCCTCCCGTGGCGGCAACGATGGTGAGCTTCATCTCTGCCCCATGGTTGGTGTTGCCGAGCGTCCCTCCAGCTTCCGTAACACTCGAGATCCTGACGAACGATCCCGCGGCTTCGTGACGACCGCCCACCCGCCCCGCCCGACCCCTCGCCCGTTCGGCCGATGCCGCTCATGATGCCCGCCCCCCATACTCCTATTTACGTGAGGTGGCGCTGACACCAGACGTGACGGAGGTAACCATGAGCACAGTGCTGCAGTCCCTTTCGGCCGAGCTGGCCGATGCCGTACAGTCGGCCGGCCGAGCGGTCGTGGCGATACACGCCCGGCGGCGCATTCCGGCGACCGGCGTGCATTGGCGACCGGGCGCGGTCGTCGCTACGAATCACACGATCAGCCGCGACGAGAACATTACGGTGACGCTTTCCGATGGGATAACCGTCCCGGCGAGCCTCGCCGGGCGCGACCCGAGCACGGACCTCGCGGTCTTGAAGCTCGCCGGCCAGAGCCTGCCGACCGCGAGTCTCCGAGCCGATACGCCTCCCAGAGTCGGCGAGCTGGTGATCGCGCTGGGGCGCCCGGGACCGAGTGTCACGGCAAGCTGGGGCGTGATGAGCCGCGTGGATGGTCCGTGGCGCACGTGGCAGGGGGCCGAGATAGACTCGCTGCTGCGGCTGGATCTGGCCATCTACGATGGCTTTTCCGGCGGTCCGCTCATCGACGGGGGCGGTCGCGTGCTCGGCATCAACACTTCCGCGCTGGCGCGTGGCGTGCCGGTGACGATTCCGGTCGCGACGGTCGAGCGCGTCGTCACCGAGCTCCTGGAACGCGGAACAATCCGGCGCGCTTATCTGGGAATCGGTACGCAACCGGTACGGGTCCCGAAATCGCTCGCTCGCAAGCTCGAGCTGACGCTCGACACGGCGTTGCTCATCGTGAGTGTGGAGCCGGGTGGACCCGCCGACCGGGATGGTTTGCTGCTCGGCGACGTGCTGCTCGAGCTCGATGGCGCGGCGGTGAGCGATTCCGCCGACGTCCTGGCGAAGCTCGGAGGCGATCGCGTGGGCCGCCCCCTCACGGCACGCGTGATCCGGGGAGGGCAGGTGAAGACTTTGCAGGTGACTCCAGGCGAGCGGCCGCAGTCGCAGGCCGCATGACGACGCCCGTGGCAGGTGGTCTCGCGCAGGAGCTTGCGGCGACGGTGGACGAGCTCCGCCGCATGACCGTGCAGGTGCGGACGGGCGGCGCGGCAAGCGGCGCGGGCGTCTTGTGGAGCGCGGGAGGGTCGGAGAACGGGGGGCTCATCATCACGAACGCCCACGTCGTCCGCGGCAATCAGGCGACAATCGAACTCAGCGACGGCACCGCCGTGCGCGCGCGCGTCGTGGCGCACGACCGCAAGCGCGATCTCGCCGCGCTGGAGTTCGAACCGTACCGCGCCATGGTAGCCGCCGTGGTCCGAGGCTCGCCACGGCTGCGGGTAGGTGAGCTGGTGATCGCGATCGGTCACCCAGGCGGCCTCGTAGGCGTAGCCACGCTCGGCATTATCCACGCTGTCGAGAGCGAGGGCGAGGGTCGGGCGCCGCGCTGGATTCGGGCGGACATGCGGCTCGCTCCGGGGTTCTCGGGAGGCCCGCTCGCTGATACCACGGGAAGGCTCGTCGGCGTCAACACGATGATGCAAGGCGGCCTGGCGCTAGCAGTCCCCGCCGCGGCGGTCGAGGCGTGGGTACGACGCGCTCACGCGCTGGCGGCCCCATGATACGAGTGCTCATCGTGGCGCCGAGCTCCCGCGCGCGGAGAGAGCTCGAGCACACTGTGACCCAAGACCCCGGCCTGGTGCTGGTAGCTGCCTCCGACTCTTTCGAGTCGCTGGACAGGGAGATAGACGAGCGCCGTCCCGACGTCATCGTGCTCGATCCCGGACCCGAGTCTCACCTGCCCCTCCCCGTGCTCCTCGAGCAACCGCTGACCCGTGACACCACGCCGTTGGTCGTGCTGCTGGAGGATCTCGAGGGCGAGGCGGGAGCTCGGGCGTTGCGCGCCGGCGCACGTGCCGCCCTGCCCCGCAATGCAGCGCCGCAGCAGATACGCGCCGCCGTTCGGGCAGCGGCAGCCGGGCTCGCGTCCCTTCCGGTAGGTCTCGCAATGACGGTGCTCGATGGCACGTCACGCGACGGCGCGCCTGCGCAGACCGAGACCGGAGACCGTACCCTGACCCCCCGGGAACGGGAGATCCTGACGCTGCTCGGCGATGGGCTGGTGAACAAAGCGATTGGCCTGCGGCTCGGCATATCCGAGCACACAGTGAAGACCCACCTTGGGGCGATCTACGAGAAGCTCGAGGCCTCGAACCGAGCCGAAGCCGTGGCGACCGGCCTGCGGCGAGGCTTGATCATGCTATGAGAGGGCCCGCCTGCTCCTAGGCCCCCGGAGATCAGGGGAACCCTGCGGCCCGGTAATTCATTACTGAACCATGAGCTTTGCCGACCCGCGAACAGTCTGCGTGAAACTGCCGCGCGATCGTGACCGTTTTGAAACGTACACGCAGGGCCGCGGCATGTCTGTTTGAGGCGCCCCCAAACGTCTAATACCACGGCGCCACGCTACACCTATTCCAGACAGAAGGAGATCACCGCGTATGCGCAGTCGTCTCTCCATGAATAACCGCGGCTGGACGGGCTCGGCCGTGCTGCTGGTTACGCTTGGCATCACCGCCAGCGGCCTGGTGGCTTGGAAACGTGCCTCCGTCCGGAAAGCCGATGCGGCGGCCGCGAGCCAGCCGGAGCCCGTCGAATCGGTAACCCTGGCCGTCGCCCGGGAGCGTCAGTATCGCCCAACGACCACGTCGGTCGGAACGATCCTCGCGCTCACCTCCATCACCCTGCGCAACGAGCTCTCGGGCACCGTCCGCCAGGTGACGCTCGTCCCCGGGCAAGTCGTCGGGGCCGGCACGGTGCTGGTCGCGCTCGACGTCTCGGTGGAGGAGGCGGAGCTCGCGGCTGAGACCGCCCAGGCCGACTTGGCTCAGACGACCCTCGCACGGCTCGAGCGTCTGCGGGAGGCCCAGGCCACGTCCCAGGAAGAGGTGGACCAGGCGCGCGCGGCGCGCGATGTCGCGCTGGCACAGATCGAGCGCACCCGGGCCATCATCGCCAAGAAGACGATCCGCGCCCCGTTCCGAGCCCGTGTGGGCCTCGCCGACCTGCATCCCGGGCAATACCTGAACGAAGGCACCGAGCTCACCACTCTCCAGGGCATCGATGCCGCGACCAACGTGGACTTCACCGTGGCCCAGGCGGTGGCGGCCGAGCTGCACCAAGGCGAGCCGATCACCGTGTTCGCGGCAGACGACCCGCGTCCGCTGACGGCTCGGATCGTCGCCGTAGATGCACGGATCGATCCGACGACCCGGAACGCCCTGGTGCGGGCCCGCATCCCGAGCCACGCCCCGGCGCCCGGCGCCTCGGTGCGGGTCGAGGTTCCCGTCGGGCCTCCCACTACGGTTGTCTCGATTCCGGTGAGCGCGCTCCGCAAAGGGCCCGGCGGCGACCACGTCTTCTTGATCGTCGCGGACTCGGCCGGCCGGAGCCGCGCGCATGACCAGCCGGTGCAGAGCGGGCCGGTGCTGGACGACGAGGTCGTGATCCTGAACGGTCTCACCCCCGGCCAGCGGGTCGCCACCTCGGGGTCCTTCAAGCTGCGCGAGGCTGTGCTGGTCGCGGGCGATTCATCTCGCTAATCGGAAACCGTCCATGCGCTCTTTTACCGATACGTTCATCAAGCATCCGGTCCTCGCGGCGGTGGTGAACCTCGTGATCGTGCTCGTGGGATGGCGAGCGCTCACGACGCTGCCGGTGCAGCAGTATCCCAAGATCGAGAGCTCCTCGGTGCTGATCACGACGGTGTACTACGGCGCCAGCGCCGAAACCGTCCGCGGCTTTCTCACGACACCGATCGAGCGTGCCGTGTCGGCCATCAGCGGCGTCGATTACGTCGAATCCACCAGCCGCGCCGGGGTCAGCACCATCACGGTGCACCTGAAGCTGAACCACAACAGCACGGCGGCGCTGGCGGAGGTCACCGCACGGCTGCAGCAGGTTCGCTCCGAGCTGCCCGCCGAGGCCGAGCCCCCGGTGGTCGAGGTGCAGCGGGCGGACCGGCCCTACGCGTCGTTCTATCTGAGCTTCACGTCCTCCGAGCGGGATATTCCGGCGCTCACCGACTGGCTCACCCGGAACATGCAGCCCCAGCTCTCCACGCTGGCGGGGGTGCAGCGGGTGGACGTGGTGGGCGGGCGTCCGATCGCCATGCGGATCTGGATCGACCCCGACCGGCTCGCCGCGCTCAACTTGGCGCCCGGCGACGTACACGCGGCCCTGCAGCGCAACAACTACCTCGCCGCGGTGGGACAGACCAAGGGCGACTTGGTGCAGGTCAACCTGCTGGCCAACACCGACCTGCGCACCCCCGAGGAGTTCAAGAACCTCGTCGTGGCGGAGCGGAACGGGGCGATCGTACGGCTCTCCGACGTGGCCCAAGTGGAGCTGGGCGCCGAGGAGGCGGACTTCATCACCAAGTTCAGCGACAAGGAGGCCGTGTACCTCGGCGTCTGGCCGCTCGTCGGGAGCAACGAGATCGAAGTGGCCAACCGGCTCCACGCCGAGATGGCCCGGATCCGGCCCACGCTGCCGAAGGACATCGACATGCAGCTCGCGTACGACGCGACGGTGTTCATGACGGACGCGTTGCACGAGATCACCAAGACCTTGATCGAGACCATCCTCATCGTCGGCCTGGTGGTGTTCCTGTTCATGGGATCGGTGCGCACCGCGCTGGTGCCGCTGGTGGCGATGCCGGTGTCGCTGGTCGGCGCGGCGATCGTGATGTACGCCTTCGGGTTCAGCCTGAACCTGCTCACGATCCTCGCCATCGTGCTGTCGGTGGGGTTGGTGGTGGACGATGCGATCGTCGTAGTCGAGAACGTGGAGCGACACGTGCGGGAGGGCAAGACGCGGATCCAGGCGGCGCTCATCGGCGCCCGCGAGCTGGTCGGCCCCATCATCGCGATGACGATCACCCTCGCGGCGGTGTACACGCCGATCGGGTTCCAGGGCGGTTTGACCGGGTCGCTCTTCTTGGAATTCGCGATCACCCTCGCCGCCGCAGTGGTCGTATCGGGCATCGTCGCGGTCACGCTGTCGCCGGTGATGAGCTCGCGCTTCGTAAACGAAAAGGGGCGCGAGGGCCGGCTGTCGCGGCTAGTGCACCATGGCTTCGAAGCGGTGCGCCGGCAGTATGAGCGGCTACTCGAGGGGGCGCTAGGAATGCGCTGGGCGATCGTCGCGGCCGCCGTGCTGATCATGCTGGCAGCGTGGCCGCTGTACCAGAACTCGCGGCGCGAGCTGGCGCCGATCGAAGACCAGAGCCACATCAGCCTGTTCATGCAGGCCTCGCCGGACGCGTCCCTGGAAGCGACCAACAAGGCGTCGCTGCAGGTGGTGAAGGCAGTCACGGCGTTCCCGGAAGCCAAGTTCATGTGGTCGCTCACGGCCTCGTGGGGCGGGTTCGGCGGGATGGTCGCGAAAAACTGGAAGGAGCGGCAACAGACCACTGAGCAGATGTACGGCCAGGTGTACGGCGCGGTGTCGCAGGTTCCGGGATTACAGGTGTTTCCCCGCCTCGACCCGCCGCTGCCATCGCCCGGCCAGTACGACGTGGAGCTGATACTGGCCAGCGACATTCCACCCGAGCAGATGCTCCAGACCGTGGGCGCCGTGCTGGGCGCCGGCTGGCGGAGCGGCAAGTTCCTGTACGTCGACACCGACTTGAAGATCGATCTGCCCGAAGCCCGGGTCGTGATCGATCGCGATCAGGTCGCCGACTTGGGGCTCGACTTGGCCAGCGTCGGCCGCGAGCTCGGCACGCTGCTGGGCGGCGGGTACGTGAACCGGTTCAACTATTTCGACCGCAGCTACAAGGTCATCCCCCAGATCGGCGACGACCGGCGGACGACGGTGGGGCCGCTGCTTGACCTCAAGATCAAGACGCCGAGTGGCCGGCTGGTGCCGGTCTCGACCTTTACGCACATCGAGTCGAGCACCGCGCCGCGCACCCTGAACCGGTTCCAGCAGCGCAACGCGGTCCGGATTTTCGGCGGCGTCAAGCCCGGCGTCACCAAGGAGGAAGGACTGCGCGTTCTGGAAGCCGCCGCGGCGGCGGCGGCCGGCCCTGGGGTCGGGCTCGACTACGCCGGCGAATCGCGGCAGATCCGCCTCGAAGGGGCGGCGCTCACCGTGACCCTCGGGTTCGCCGTGATCCTCATCTACTTGGTGCTCGCGGCGCAGTTCAAGAGCTTCCGGGACCCGCTGATCGTGCTGGTAGGCTCGGTGCCGCTCGCGATCTCCGGGGCGTTGGTGTTCAGCTTCCTCGATCTCACCACCATCAACATCTACTCTCAGGTGGGACTGATCACGCTGGTGGGATTGATCGCGAAAAACGGTATCCTCATCGTGCAGTTCGCCAATACGCTCCAGTCGCAGGGAGTGGCGAAGCTGGTCGCGTTGCGCCAGGCGTCGCTCACGCGGCTCCGGCCGGTGCTGATGACGTCGGCGGCCACGGTGTTTGGGCACCTCCCACTAGTGTTCGCGACCGGGCCGGGATCGGCGGCGCGCAACAGCATCGGGACGGTGCTGGTGGCCGGCATGACAGTGGGCACGCTGTTCACGCTGTTCGTCGTCCCCGTGTTCTACTCGCTCATCGCGGCCGAGCACCGTCCAGACACAGAAGCGGCAATCGAAAGTCTCGTGATCCAACCTGCCATGGTGGAGGAGGCGGCGAATGCGTAGCGCGATGGTCTCTTATTGTCTCGGGTTCCTCTCGCTCGCCGGCTGCGCCTCGGCCCCGGGGTACCGATCACCGGCGGTGCAACCCCCGGCGTCGTTCCGGGAAGTGACCCAGGATTCTCAGCCCCCGGCCTCCTCTCCCTTTGGGAGAGAGGGTCCTCACCCCCTGGCCCCCTCTCCCCTTCGCTTCGCTCAGGGCGGGCTCTCCGGGAGAGGGGGAACGCAGGACGAGCCCGCGGTCTCGACCGACTATTGGGACCAGCTGGGCGATACCACGCTGTCCCGCCTTGTGGGCGAGGTGCAGCGCGCCAACCTGGACGTTCGGGCAGCTCGGGCCCGCGTGAGCGCCGCCCGCTCGGACCGGGTCCGCACCGCGCTGGAGCTGACGCCAGCGACGGCGGTGTCCGCCGGGTATGCCCGGCAACGCTTGTCGAGCGCGAGCTTCCCCGGCGCGTCGGGCGTGTTTCCAGACCAGAGCGTCTGGAACGCCGGCGTCGACGCAGCGTGGGACTTGGATGTGTTCGGCCGCATCCGCCACGCCGTCCAGGCGCAGGGCGCGCTGGTGGGCGTGGCTCAGGAGGAGCTGCGTGACGTGCAGGTCACGTTCACCGCGGAGTTGGCGCGCGCCTACTTCGAGCTGCGCGGAGCGCAGGAGCAGCTCGAGGTCGCTCGCCGCAACGCCGACAACCAGCGCCGCACGTTTGAGCTCACCCGCCAGCGTCTCGACGCGGGGCGCGGCAGCGCGTTCGATACCGAGCGGGCCCAGGCCCAGCTGAGCTCCACGCTGGCCTCGATTCCCGCACGGGAGGCGCAGGTGGCCGCGGCCCAGTACCGCGTCGGTACGCTGGTCGGCCGCTCACCGAGCGAGGTCGCCCGGGAACTCGAGCAGGCGAGGCAGCTCCCGCCGCTGCCGGAGGTGACCTCCATCGGGACGCCCGAAGTGGTGGTCCGGTCCCGGCCCGACGTGGCCGCGGCCGAGCGGCTCGCGGCGGCCCAGGGGGCGCTCGTCGGAGCGGCCAAGGCGAGCTACCTGCCGCGGCTCACCATCGGAGCAAGCGCGGGCTATGCCGCGCCCGAATTCAATGCGGTGGGCAACCAGGGGACGCTGCGCTACGTGGTGGGACCGGTGATCACCTGGCCCGCTCTCAACCTGGGGCGGGTGAAGGCGGAGGTCGACGCGGCGCAGGCGCGCGAGGAAGACGCGCGGGCGCAGTACAGTCGCGTCGTCCTCGCCGCGCTGGAAGACATGGAGACGAGCCTCGCGCGGTATCGCTCCGCCCGACTCCAGGTGGAAAGGCTCCAGGAGGCGAGTGCCGCGAGCGAGCGCGCGGCCGAGCTGGCGCGGCTGCGGTTCAGCGAAGGGATCACCGATTTTCTTCAGGTGCTGGATGCCGAGCGGACCGAGCTCGAGGCGCAGGATCGGCTGGCCCAGGGGCGCATCGACGCGGCGACGGCGTACGCGGCGTTGTACAAGGCGGGGGGGGGAAGGTGAGGCGGCCGGTTGCGCCGCACGCCCTCCGCTTCAATCCCGCACCGAGACGCTCGATAATACATATATAGAGGAGCGCGTATAGAGGAGCGCGCAGCCCGCGGAGGAACCGTGGCCCTGCAGGTCGTCTTGGCCGATGATCACCCGATGCTCAGGCACGGCGTCCGCGCCCTGCTCGAGCGGCACGGCGTCGAGGTGCTGGCCGAAGCGTCCGACGGCCGGATGGCGGCCGCCGCGGCGCGCGAGCTCCACCCGGACGTCGCCGTGCTCGATATCATGATGCCGCTCTTGAACGGCATCGACGCCGCGCGCGAGATCGCCGAGACGTGCCCGGACACGCAGGTCGTGCTGCTCACCGCGCTCGACCAGGAGCGCCTCGTGACGGAGGCGGTGAGCGCAGGGGTTCGGGGGTTCGTGCTCAAGACCCAGGCCGAGGAGGACCTGGTGCAGGCGATCGAGCAGGTGTCGCGCGGGGGGTTCTACGTGGGCGGGGGCGTCTCCCAAGCCGTGGTGGAGGCCTGCCGTGCCGCGGCGGCGCAGGACCGCGGCCGCCTGACCCCCCGGGAGCGCCAGGTCGTGCAGCTCGTGGCGGAAGGCAAGTCCACCAAGCAGGTCGCCGCGCTGCTCGGGATCACCCTCAAGACGGCCGAGTTCCACCGCGCGCGCGTGATGAAGAAGCTCGACGTGCACGACGTCGCGGGCCTCGTGCGCTACGCCATCCGCGAGGGTCTGATCGGGCCGTAACCCGGGTCTTTTCCGGCCCGAGTGAGGACTTTCCCCGGTTTTTCCCGTGTCGCACCGTGGCCACATTCGGGCGTGGCTCGTCGCGCACCGTTCAGCCGTCCTCCCGTCCTGCTGGTCGCCAACGCGTTCGGCACGTGGCTCAGCCAGGCGCTCGCCAACCTCGTCAAGGCGCGGGGCTATCGCGTCCACTTCGTGTTGACTGGGCGTGAGCTCCTGGACCAGGCGCCGACGCTGCGGCCCGACGTCATCGTGCTGGATGCTGACCTTCCGGATCTCGACAGCGTCGCGGTGTGCCGCACGCTGCGCCAGAATCGTGCCGCCTGGAACATGCCCGTCATCATGATCACGGCGACGCCCGCGACCAAACAACAGCGCCTCGCGGCGCTCGAAGCGGGGGCGTGGGACTACCTGAGCGTATTGCTCAACCCGGAGGAGCTGACCCTCAAGGTCGACGCCATGGCCCGTCTCAAGCTCGAGATAGACCGGGCGTTGGAGGAGAGCGCGGTGGACCCGACGAGCGGGCTGTACACGTTGCGCGGGCTCGAGCGGCGCGCGCGCGAGCTGACCTCGGACGCGGTGCGCCGGCGCGCGGCGCTCGCCTGTGTGGCGCTCGGCATCGGGCTGGACTCGAAGGGCGACGGCGCTGCGGTGCTGCCCGCGGCGGCGGCATACGCCGGGCTGGTCCTGCAGGTGAGCGGGCGGACGTCCGATTGCGTGGGAAGGCTCGGTCAGGGAGAGTTCGCGGTGCTGGCGCCCGGGACCGCTCCCCAGGGCGCCGCCACGATGGCCCAGCGGCTGTCGCGGGTGCTCGAGACGGCGGGACCGCGGCCCGCCGGCGTACCGCCGCTGCGGGTGCACGCGGGGTACGACGCCGTCGCGAACGTGCACCGGACGCCGGTCGAGCCCGAGAGCCTGCTCGAGCACGCGGGCACGGCGCTGCACGAAGCCCGAGCGGGAAGCGGCGAGCGGATTCGAGCCTACCGGGCGTAGCTTGCCCCGCTCGTCCGCACTGCAGTCCCCCTGTCCTGCCGCGTCCTCACCCCTGTCCCCTTCTCCATCCGAGTCCTCACCCCTGTCCCCCTCTCCCGAAGGGAGAGGGGGAACTATGGGCGTGACTTTGAGCGCAAGAATCGGATCGCGGCAAGCGCCGGTTGCCGGTAGCCTTCGGTCATGAGACATCGCGGACTCTTGAAACGGCTCGACCAGGCGTGGGCAGCGTTCCAGCAGTCCTACGCGGGTCTATCGGACGCGGAGCTGATGGAGGCGGGGGTGACGGGCGCCTGGTCGGTCAGGGACATCATCGCGCACGTCACCTGGTGGGAAGAGGAAGCGCTCACGCACCTGCCGCTCATCCTCGCCGGCGGTAAGCCACCGCGGTATTCCGTCACGCATGGTGGCATCGATGCCTTCAACGCCAGGATGACGGAGCAAAGGAAGCACCTGTCGCTCGCCGAGGTGCTCAAGCAGCAGGAGGAGGTCCACCGCCGCCTGGTCGCCTTTGTCGCCGGCGCCCCCGATGACCAGGCCAGCGGCGAAACGCGCTTTCGCCGTCGCCTGCGGCTCGACACGTACGGTCATTATCCGAAGCACGCGCGCGCGATCCGCACCTGGCGGGAGTCGCGATGCGGGCCGGGCGACGCTGCCCCCCGCTAGCGCCGGCTGGTCACGAGGGCCTGGTAGACCAGCGTGGGAAACTTTCCGGCGATGTCGGTACGGTTCGGCAGCTGGTTGATCATGAACACGATGACGAGGTGCTCGACCGGATCGACGGAGTACCCGCTGCCGTACGCCCCACCCCAGCTGAACGTTCCCACCGACGCCATGCCGTTGGCACCGTAGCGCTCGGTCGTCTGGAACCCAAATCCAAAGCCGCGTGCACCGGTCGAATCGAACAGTAGGCCGACCTGGTTGTGCGTCATCAGGTCCACGCTGTGCGGCGCCAGGATGCGCACGCCGCCCAGCGCGCCGCCGTTCCGCAGCATCTCGAGGAAGCGTGCATAGTCGGCCGCGGTCGAGACCAACCCCGCGCCACCCGAGAAGCTCTTGCGCGGACCGTCCACGTAATTCCCCTGCCCACGCGGGCCGTCGGGGGCGCGGTGGGCGTGATTGGTCGAGTCGCTCGCATACACGGTGGCGAGCTGCCCACTCGCTCCGCGCGGCACGAAGAAATAGGTGTCGTTCATCTTCAACGGACCCGTGATGCGGGTCCGGATCAGCTGGTCGAGCGGCATCCCGGAGACGCGCTCCGCGACGCAGCCGAGGATGTCGGTGTTGTAGCCGTACACCCACCGCTCGCCGGGCTGGGCGGTGAATGGCAAAGAGCCCAGCCGCTCCATTGTCGTGCAGATCGGCTCGTCCTTGTCGGCCGTATACCAGCCCCATCCCGCCGCGGGCCCGAGCCCCTTCGCGGTGTAGAGCGGTGCGATCGGGCCGTCGGTCCCGTACGAGATGCCGGCCGTGTGCGTGAGCAGATCCCGAATCGTGATCGGTCGCGCCGCGGGTTTCGTGACGAGGCCGGTGTCGCTCTTCGTCGCGACGGTGGTGTGCGCGAACGTCGGGATGTAGCGGCTCACCGGATCACCCACGGCGAGCAACCCCTCCTCTACGAGCGACAGGATTGCGACCGTCGTGAGTGCCTTGGTCTGCGACGCGATGCGGAACAGCGCGTCGGGTGTCATGCGGCGCCCCGTCTCCTTGTCGAGCCAGCCGACCGCATGCTGGTAGATCACGCGGCCGTTCTCGAGCACCAAGCCGACCGCGCCACCGATCTGTCCGGAATCGACGTACTGCTGCATGAACCGGTCGATGCGCGCCAGGCGCGCGGGCGCAAAGCTCGGTCGTGTTTGTGCGGGCAGGCCCGTGGGCGCGACGCAAAGCAGCGCAAGCGCGAGCAGCCGAGTGCGATCCATTCCAGCTTCACTCCGTGGGTCCCGGCGTGATCTTAACGCTTTCTGCTCCCTTGTCACGCCGCCCTGCGGTCCAATTCGGTACCGTCCACACTGAGCGTGACGTCGACGTTGCCGCGTGTGGCGTTCGAGTACGGGCAGCGGTCGTGGGCTCGACGCATCAGATCCTCGGCGTCGGCACGCGACAGACGGGGCGCGTGCAGGTCGAGGGCAGCCGTCAGGCCGAAGCCGCCGTGCCCGGTGGGACCGATCCCCACCCGCGCGCTAATGGACGAGTCGGAGGCATCGAGCTTCCGGCCTCGCGCCACCGACAGCAGCGCCGACTGGAAGCAGGCGGCGTACCCCACGGCAAACAGCTGCCATGCTCGGCCCACCTAGCTAAATCCCCGGCACTGGTAGGAAGTTCCGCGGGC
>QHTT01000105.1 GCA_003220935.1 Gemmatimonadota bacterium | reverse complement strand
CCCCGCGCGACACGACCCGGGCGACTCCCTCCCCCTCCCCCTCCCTCTCTCCCGACCTCGCCCAGCGGGTCCAGGCGCTCACGCTCACGGACATCGTCGACATCGCGCTGCGCAACAACAGCGCGACCGCCGCCGCCTGGGCGGACGCGCGCGCCGCGGCGGCGACGTACGGCGCCGCGCGGGGACAGTACTACCCGACCGTCTCGATGACCGCCACCGCCACCACGGTGAAAACCGCGGCGACCGCGGGTCGCGTGTCGGTGCAGCAGCAGCTGTACGGACCCACGCTGAATGCGTCCTGGCTGCTGTTCGATTTCGGGACACGATCCGGATCGGTTGCCGGCGCGCGCGAAGCGCTGCTCGCCGCCGATTGGACCCACAATGCGGTGATTCAGAACGTCGTGCTGGACGTCGAGACCGCCTACTTCCAGTACCACGCCACCAAGGCGCTGCTCGCCGCCCAGCAAACCACCTTGAAGGAAGCGCAGACGAACCTCCAGGCGGCGGAGCAACGCCATCGCGTCGGGCTCGCCACCATCGCCGATGTGCTCCAGGCGAAGACGGCGCTCTCCCAGGTCCAGCTCACCCTGGAGACGATCGAGGGGACGCTCCACACCACCCGGGGCGCGTTGGCGCTCTCGATGGGGCTCCCCGCGAACGTCGCGTACGATGTCGCGCTGCCGCCCGACACGACTCCCCCGTTGGGCATCACCGACAGCCTCGATGTGCTGATCGACCGCGCGGTGCGGGAACGCCCCGATCTGATGGCGGCTCGTGCCGCCGCGCAGGCTTCACAGGCCCGCGTCGGCGTTGCCCAGGGGCAGGCCCTGCCGTCGCTCGTGGTGAGCGGCACTGGCGCCGGGACCTACTTCTTCAACAGGCCGCTCTCGACGCAGCAGGGGAACAGCTACTCGGCGACCATCGGGCTGCAGATTCCGCTCTTCTCCGGGTGGTCGCAGATCTACGATGTGCGGGCCGCCACGGCGACGGCGCGAGCGGCGGACGAGCGTCGCAAGGGCGTGGAACAACTGGTAATCTTCCAGGTGTTCAATTCGTTCTACGCGCTGCGCACCGCCACCCAGCGCGTGCGCACCAGCGGCGATCTGCTGGCGAGCGCCGTCCAGTCTGAGCAGGTGGCGCTGGGACGCTACCGGGCCGGGGCGGGCAGCTTGCTCGACCTGCTCACGGCGCAGGCGGTGCTGGCGGACGCGCGTGCGCAGGTGATCGAGGCGCGCCTGACGTGGTACACGACCCTTGCTCAGCTCGGTCATGACGCCGGAATTCTGGGGCTCGACGGACGGAGCGGGCTGCATCTGCAAACGGACTCGAGCGGACCGAACCGATAGATGAAGGTCATGACGGCCGTCGCAACGCTGTCCCTGCTGCTCGCCCTCGGGTGCTCCCGCAAGGGGGCGAGCGGTGCCCTGCGCGTTCCCGTCACCGTCGCCCGCGCCGAGCAGCGGGCCGTGCCCTTCGAGATCCCCGCGACGGGCACCGCGGAGCCGCGGCAAACGGTCTCCGTGCAATCACAGGTGACAGGGGTGCTCACGCGGGTCGCGTTTCGCGAGGGGGACGATGTCGAGGCCGGAGAGATGCTGTTTCAGATCGACCCGCGGCCGTTCCAGGCGGCGCTCGACCAGGCCCGGGCGATGCTGGCCCGCGACCAGGCGCAGGCGCGGAGTGCCGTGCTCGACGCGCAGCGCTACGCGGAGCTGGTGAAGCAGGACTACGTGACGCAGTCAGATTACGATGCGAAGCGGGCGGCGGCCGAGGCGCTCCAAGCGGTCGTGCGGGCGGACTCCGCCGCCGTCGCCAACGCGGAGCTCAACCTCGAGTGGGCCAGGATCCGCGCGCCGATCGCCGGTCGCACCGGCCGACTGCTCGTGCGTGAAGGGAATCTCGTGCGAGCGAACGCGCCCGATCCGCTCGTGATCATCAATCAGATCCATCCGATTCTGGTGCGGTTCGCCGTCCCCGAGCGCTCCCTGCCCGACATCCAGCGCTACCGCAAGAACCGCCTGCCCGTGCTGGTCAGCCCTTCGAAGGAGGACACGACCTTCGCGAGTGGCTTGCTCACGTTCGTGGACAACAGCGTGGACACGACGACCGGAACGGTGCTGCTGAAGGCGGAGTTCGCCAACCGGGAGGGCGTGCTGTGGCCGGGTGAGTTTCTGAGCGTGCGCCTGCAGCTGTACGTCGAGGAGCAGGCCGTAGTGGTGCCGGCGCAGGCCGTGATGACCGGCCAGCAAGGGACGTACGTCTTCGTGCTCAACCAGGATGGAACGGCGCGGTCGCAGCCGGTGACGGTCGAGCGTGCCGCCGGCAGTTACGCCGTCATCGCGCAGGGCGTCGCGCCGGGGGACGAGGTGGTCACCGACGGACAGCTCCGCCTGGTGTCCGGCGCGCAGGTCGAGGTGAAGGGAGTGGCGGAGCCGGCGCGCGAAGTGGACGCGGACAAGTGAACATCTCCGAGCTGTTCATCAAGCGGCCCGTGATGACGACGCTCGTCATGACGGGCATCCTCGTGTTCGGCTTGATGGCCTATCGGCTGCTGCCGGTGAGCAACCTGCCGAACGTGGACTTTCCCACGATCCAAGTGAGCGCGGGGCTGCCGGGCGCGAGCCCGGAGACGATGGCGTCCGCGGTGGCGACGCCGCTCGAGAAACAGTTCTCGACGATCGCCGGGGTGGACCAGATGACCTCGTCGTCGAGCCTCGGCAACACCAGCATCACGCTGCAGTTCACGCTGGACCGCAGCATCGACGCCGCCGCGCAGGACGTGCAGGCGGCGATCTCCAAGACGCTGCGGCAGCTCCCCACCGGGATCGTGCCGCCGTCCTATCAGAAGGTGAACCCAGCGGACCAGCCGATCGTCTACTACGCGTTGAGCTCGAAGACGCTGTCGCTACCGGAGCTGGACGAGTACGCCGAGACGTTCATCGCGCAGCGGCTGTCGATGGTCGACGGCGTGGCGCAGGTCAACGTGTACGGTGCCGCCAAGTACGCCGTGCGCATCCAGCTCGATCCCAAGGCCCTGGCGACCCGCTCGATCGGCATCGACGAGGTGGCCGACGGCGTGGCAGCGGGCAACGTGAACCTGCCGACCGGCATCCTCTGGGGACCGCATCGCGCGTACACCGTGCAGGCGAACGGGCAGCTGCAGGATGCGACGGCGTTCCGCCCGCTCGTGATCGCCTACCGCAACGGCGCGCCCGTGCGGCTTCAGGACCTAGGGCAGGTGCTGGACGACGTGCAGGACAATAAGAGCGCCGCCTGGTTCAACGGCAGCCGGGCCATCGTGCTCGCCATCCAGCGACAGCCGGGCACCAACACCGTGGCCGTGGCCGCCCGCGTCCGCACCGTCATGCAGGGCCTCAAGCAGCAGCTCCCCGGCTCCGTGGACCTCCAGCTCCGCTCGGACCGCTCGGAGTCGATCCGCGCGTCGCTTCACGACGTGCAGTTCACGCTGTCCCTGACCCTGGCGCTCGTCGTCCTGGTGATCTTCCTGTTCCTGCGCAATCTCTCGGCCACGATCATCCCGAGCCTGGCGCTGCCGTTCTCGCTGGTCGGCACGTTCGCGGTGATGTACGCGCTCGACTACAGCCTCGATAACCTCTCGATGATGGCCCTCACGCTGTCGGTCGGCTTCGTCGTAGACGACGCCATCGTGATGCTCGAGAACATCGTCCGCCACATGGAGAAGGGCGAACGGCCGCTGCAGGCAGCGTTCGTCGGGTCGCGTGAGGTGGGATTCACGATCCTCTCCATGACGCTGTCGCTCGCCGCGGTGTTCATCCCAGTGCTGTTCATGGGCGGGATCATCGGGCGGCTGTTCCACGAGTTTGCCGTGACGATCGGCGCCGCCATTCTCGTCTCCGGCGTCGTGTCCTTGACGCTCACTCCGATGCTGTGCAGCCGGTTCCTCAAGCCGCCGCGCGAAGCGCACCACGGGCGGTGGTACGACGCATCGGAGCGTGTGTACGAGCGGGTGCTGCGCTGGTACGAGAACAGCCTTGTCTGGGTGATGGCGCGGCGACCCGCCGCGCTCGTCCTCTCGGCCGCGATCCTGCTCGGCACGGTCGTGCTCTTCGTCGTGGTCCCCAAGGGGTTTCTCCCGAGCGAAGACAATTCCCAGATCTTCGGGACCACGGAGACGGTCCAGGGAACGTCGTTCGACGACCTAGTCCGCCACCAGGAGCAGGTCATGGCGGTCCTCGCGCAGGATCCCAACGTTGACGCCACCATGTCCTTCCTGGGCACCGGCCAAATCAACCAGGGTCGCGTCTTCATGCAACTCAAGCCTCGCTCACAGCGGACCATGAGCGTGGACGAGCTGATCCGCTACTTCAATCGCAAGCTGGCCGGCATCCCCGGTATCCAGGTGTTCCTCCAGAACCCCCCGCCGATCCAGATCGGCGGGCGTCGCACCAAGAGCCTGTATCAGTTCACGCTGCAGAGCCCGGACCGGATCGCGTTGTACGACAACGCGGCGCGGCTCACCACCGAGCTGCGCAAGCTCCCTGACCTGCTCAACGTTACGAGCGACCTGCAGATCTCGAATCCGCAAGCCACGGTTACGATCAACCGGGACCGGGCCGGGGCGCTCGGGGTCACGGCCCAGCAGGTCGAGGAGGCGCTGTACGACGCCTACGGGTCGCGTCAGGTCTCGACGATCTACACGGCGACGAATCAGTATTGGGTCGTGATGGAGTTGTTGCCGCAGTACCAGCAGGATCTCTCCGCTCTCAGCCTGCTGTACATCCGCTCGCGGAACGGCACGCTGGTGCCGCTCGCGTCGCTCGCCACCCTCGCCTCGAGCGTCGGTCCGCTCACCGTGAGTCACTCGGGGCAGCTGCCATCGGTCACGATCTCGTTCGACTTGCGGGAAGGAGTCGCCATCGGGACCGCCGTCGCCCAGGTGCAGCGCATCGCGCGACAGACGCTGCCGTCCAGCATCACCACCAGCTTCTCGGGCACCGCCCAGGCGTTCCAGTCGAGCCAGGCGGGGCTGCTCGTCCTGCTGATCCTGGCGGTGTTCGTGATCTATATGGTGTTGGGGATCCTGTATGAGAGCTTCATCCACCCGCTCACGATCCTCTCGGCGCTGCCGTTCGCCGGGTTCGGAGCGCTGTTGACGCTGTTGATCTTCCGCGTGGACTTGAGCGTGTACGCCTTCGTGGGCGTCATCATGCTCGTGGGCCTCGTGAAAAAGAACGGGATCATGATGATCGACTTTGCCCTGGAAGCGCAGCGCAACGAGGGCAAGTCGGCCCGCGAGGCGATCCTGCAGGCGTGCAGCATCCGGTTCCGGCCGATCATGATGACCACAATGGCGGCGCTCATGGGGACGCTCCCCATCGCGCTGGGCGTGGGCGTGGGCTCCGAGTCGCGGCGCCCGCTCGGCATCGCGGTGGTGGGCGGGCTGGCGTTCTCGCAGTTCATCACACTGTACGTGACGCCGGTGATCTACACGTATCTCGACGAGCTGCAGCGGCTGCTCGGGAAGGTCTCCGTGGTGCGCGCGGCGACCGGGGTGGCGCCGCCGGCTCCCGAAGCAGCGCCAGCGGACTAGAGCGGGCGGTTGACGAGCAAGGCACCGGCGCCGAAACGGCTTTCGATATACTCCTCGAGGACCTTCAAGAAGTCGGCGACGATCGTGTCGCCCTTGAGGGTCACTTTGAGCTTGCCGTCCACGTAGACCGGTGCCTTGGGCTCCTCGAACGTCCCGGGGAGCGAGATCCCGATGTCGGCGTGCTTCGATTCGCCAGGACCGTTCACCACGCAGCCCATCACCGCCACCCGGAGCGTCTCCACGCCCGCGTAGCGTTCCCGCCACCGGGGCAGCTGCTCCCTCAGGTGGGTCTGGATCTGCTCGGCCATCTCCTGAAAGAAGGTGGAGGTGGTGCGACCGCAGCCGGGGCACGCCGACACTTGGGGCGTGAAGCTGCGCAGGCCGAGCGACTGGAGGATCTGCTGCGCGACCTGTACCTCCTCGGTGCGGTCGCCGCCGGGCCGGGGGGTGAGGGAGACGCGGATCGTGTCGCCGATGCCGTCCTGCAGCAGGATCGCCAACCCCGCGGCGCTCGCGATGATCCCCTTCGCCCCCATCCCCGCCTCGGTGAGCCCGAGGTGACGGGGGTAGTCGGAGAGCTGGGCGAGTCGGCGGTAGACCTCCACCAGATCCTGCACCCCTGACACCTTCGCCGACAAGATGATGCGGTCGTGCGGCAACCCGCACTCTTCAGCGAGCTCGGCTGAGCGCAGCGCGCTCGCCAGCATGGCCTCGATCATCACGTCGCGCGCGTCGAGCGGTTCCGGGCGGTGGGCGTTCGCGTCCATCAGCTCGGTGAGGAGCTGCTGGTCGAGGCTCCCCCAATTGACGCCGATGCGTACCGGACGGTCGTTCGCGAGCGCGACCTCGATGATGGTGCGGAAGTGCTCGTCACGGCGCTTCGCCCCAACGTTGCCGGGGTTGATGCGGTACTTGGCGAGCGCCCGGGCGCACGCCGGGTACTTGGTGAGCAGCAGGTGGCCGTTGTAATGGAAATCGCCGATGACCGGCACATCGACCTGAGCCACGATGTCGGGGACGGCCTGGGCGGCCGCCTCGTTGTTGACCGTGACGCGCACCAGCTCGCTCCCAGCCTGGTGCAGGGCGCGCACCTGGGCTGCGGTCGCGTTCACGTCGGCGGTGTCGGTGTTCGTCATCGACTGGACGACGATCGGGTAGGGGGAGCCCACCTTCACGCCGCCGACTGAAACGACGGCCGTCCTGCGACGCTGGTACTCGGACACGATGCTGAATATAAGTGTAGGGGCGCAGCATGCTGCGCCCCTACACTGCGTCCTCCGCTACAGCGCCGCGGAAGGGTCTAGCGCGCCCGCTTGGTCGTGATGATGATCACGCCGTTGGCGCCGCGCACACCGTAGATCGCCGTCGATCCGGCGTCCTTCAAGACGTCGATCCGCGCCACGTCTTGCGGCGCGATCCCGGCGAGCGCGTTGCTGAGCGAGCCGAGCGACACTGGCACGTCGTCGATCACGAGCAGCGGCTCTTCGCCCGCGAGGGTGCCGCGCAAGCTACTCGGACCCCGGATCCGGAGCGTGTAACTCCCGCCCGACAGCCGCACCACCGCCAGGCCCGGCATGCGAGCCAGCAGCATCTCCTCCACCCGCGCGACGTGCGCATCCCGTTCCGTGGGCGTGAACGACGACACGGCGCCGGTCGTGTTCTGCTTGCGCTGAGTTCCGTAGCCCACCGACACTTCGTCGTCTGGGAGGGGGGCCGGGGTCTCGAGTCGCTGCGATCCCGTTCCGGCGCACCCAATCACGGTTGCGAGGGCGAGGAGGTTCACGCGGTTCATGGGGACGCTCCTGTGATTTCTTGTATGGGGCGCACGCCAGCCACAAGCTGGCCGCCTGTTGCGCCGACGCCATCGCTCGTTAGATGTAGATCGAACGGACGCCGAGAGGGCTAGGCCGTTGTTTGGGCAAAGGTAGGACTACTTGGACACTCCACTCGCCACCAGGGTTCCTTCGGGGACCGTTGCAACAACAAACGCCGCCCCTCGCCCGCGTGCGGCGGCGAGGGGCGGCGGGGACGGCGGATGTGCGGCCGACGTCCCCGATCAGTAGCCGGAATTCTGGGTCAGGG
Organism: Gemmatimonadota bacterium; assembly: GCA_003220935.1. Lineage (GTDB taxonomy): Bacteria > Gemmatimonadota > Gemmatimonadetes > Gemmatimonadales > GWC2-71-9 > 20CM-4-69-16. Next base: position 22,467 of record QHTT01000105.1, on the reverse strand, counting down.
CCGGGTTGGCGTTGATCTGGGTCTGCGGAATCGGGAACCGCTTCTTGAAGTCTGCGAGTGGGTGCAGCTTCTCGACGTTCGGGTCGTGCGCGCGGAGGCTGTTGGCCCAGTAGCCCGGCTCCTCGGAGTCGCGACGCACCAGGTCGAACCAGCGCTTCCCCTCGAACGCGAGCTCCCAGGCGCGCTCCATGTAGATCGCCTCGCGCACCGACAGCTTGTCCATGAGCTCGCCAGCGGTGCCATAGTCGTGCGGCTCTGCCCGGCTCTCGGCGCCCGTTCCTTTACGCGCGCGGGCGCGGATCATGTTCAAGTACTGCACGGCGACCGCGGGATTGCCCAACTCATTTTGCGCCTCCGCATACATCAGGATCGCCTCGGCAAAGCGGTAGAGCGGGGTATCCACGTCGTTTAGCATCCAATTCGCGCCATTGTCGCTCTTGCGATACTTGTACGGCATGGGCCCATCCGCGAACGTGTCGTTGGGAGCCGGGCTCGTCGCCGGACACACGTTGCTGACGCTGCACCCCCACCAGACGTACGCTCCCTGGGACGCAAAGCCGCGACCGGTGTCGCGCCGGTAGTCACCAGGCAGATAGCTGTTGTAGAACCACGTCGTGGGATGAATGAGCCCCCAACCGCCGCCTTGGCCCTGGTCGAGCCCCCAGTCGCGTGGGTAGTAGAACAACTGGAACAAGCTTCTGGTGTTGGTGGTCACGCCCGAGTTGGTGATGACGAGAATCATCTCCTTGTTGCCCTTGTTCTTGGGCTGGAACGTGCTGAGGTAATCGTTGTTCAGCGCCCACACGCCAGACTGGATAACGCTGTCCGCCCAGTCGGAGGCCTGCTGCCATTCGTTCTTCAACATGAAGCTGGAGCGCCACTGATGCAGGTCGGCCAGCGCCATCTGCGCCGCCCCTTGTGTGACGCGTCCCTGGGTCGGATTGCCGTACCCGTCGCTGGACGGCCAGCTGGCAGGGAGCGCGGCTTCGGCCTCGGTCAAGTCCTTGATGATCGCCTGGTCGACTTGCTCGACCGGCGTGCGGGTGGGCCGCGGGTTGGCTTGCTCCGCGGGCGAGAGGAGGAGCGGCACGTCATCGTACACCTTGACCAACCAGAGGTAGGCATACCCGCGCATGAACTTGGCCTCGGCCAGATTGTAGGCCTTCATCTGTGCGTTAGGCGCGTCGATGCCGGGCCCGTTCGCAAGCACCAGATTCGCCCGGGTGATCATGGCGTATGCCGTCCCCCAGTAGCCGCCCGTGTTGCCCGTGCTCGCGTCCCAGTCCAGGAAATCCGGCCCACTGGTACCGAGGTTCGGCTCGCGGTTGTCCGCCCGCGTCTGATCGGAGGCGAGCTCGGGCGTGGTCCACTGGGCCTGCCCTTGCAGCCCGCGCAGCGAGTTGTAGATCGCGATGGTGGCGCTGTTCAGGTCCGCTCCGGTCTTGTAGAAGGTGTCGGTAGTCGTGAACCCCTTGGGATCCTCCGTGAGCAGATCGGTGCAGGCGCACACAACCAGCGCCGCGCCGAGCGCGAGAGCGGAGGAGGCGATCGATAGGTTGCGTCTCATGGGAAGTCTCCTCGCTCAGAAGGTGACGCTGACGCCGAAGTTCCACACCCGCGAATGCGGGTAGGCGCCGATGTCGATCCCGCCGAAGCGCGGGTCGCCGCNCCGCGCCGTTTCGGCGCCGGGGATCAGCCGGGGGGGCAGCTCGTAGCCGAGCGTGAGCGTCTGCAGTCGCAGGTACGAGCCGTCCTCCACCAGCGTGCTGTAGAGCCGGCGCGGGCGCGCGGCATTGGCGCGCGGGACGTCGGTGTCGGTGTGCGTCGGCGTCCATCGATCGAGCACGATGTCCCGCTCGTTCGCCTGCCCGATGGCGAGGCCGCCGTAGGCATTGCCCGCATTGATGATCTTGTTGCCGTAGTTGAAGCTTAGGAACAGGTCCAGCGAAAACCGCCCGTACGTCAGCGTGTTGCTCAAGCCGCCGTAGAACTTGGGATCGCCGTAGCCGAGGATGACGCGGTCGGCGGCGGTGATCACACTATCTCCGTTCATGTCGGCGATCTTGTACTCGCCCGGCACGCAAGCTTGGGCGGGGTTCTTCAGGTAGCACTGGTCGCCCTGCTGCCACAGCCCGTTCACCTGGTAGCCGTAGATTGAGCCGAGCGGCTCGCCTACCCGGACGACGTAGGTCTCGGCGGGGCTGAAGAAGTTGCCGGTGCGCGGCGCCAGCAGAATCTCGGTCTGGCCGCCCAGGTCGAGCACCTTATTGCGGTTGGTGGCGATGTTCAGCGTGCTGCGCCAGCTCAGGTCCCCACGCTGCAGGTTGACGGTGCTGAGCGACAGCTCCACGCCCCGGTTCTGCAGCGAGCCGATGTTGCGGAGCTGACTCGAAAAGCCGGTGGTGGACGGGACCGGGACCGACAGCAACAGGTCCGTCGTCTTGGCGTGGTAGGCGTCGAGCGACAGCGTGACCCGGTTGTTTAACAGGCTCGCGTCGACCCCGACGTTCAGCTCGGTTTTCTCCTCCCACTTCAGGTCGGGATTGGGCATGCCACCGCCCGGAGCCAGCGCCGGGATCTCGGTTGCACCAGACGAGTACCAGGCAACGCCCAGCCGTGCTAGGGACTGGTACGGGTTCACTGCTTGGTTGCCGACCTTGCCGTAACTGACGCGCAGCTTCAGGTCGCTGAACAGCGACTGACTTTGCATGAAGCTCTCGTTCCCGATGCGCCAGGCGAAGGCGCCAGATGGAAAGAAGGCCCACTTGTGGTTCGCGCCGAAGACACTCGAGCCGTCACGCCGCCCCGTGAGCGTAAAGAGATACTTGTCAGCGATCACGTAATTGGCGCGGCCCAAGTACGACAGGATCGCGGACTCGATGACGCCGCTGCCCGCGGGCGAAAGCTGCGAGCCGGAGCCGAGATTGTAGACGGTCGTGACGTCCGTGGGGAAGTTCGCCGCGTTGCCCTGCACGGCCTCGCTGTCCGTGGTCTGGACCGAAAAGCCGGCGAGCGCGTCCAGGCTGCCAGGACCGAGGGCGCGGCGGAAGCTCACGCTGTTCTCGTTAGTCAACACGCGGCCTTGACTCGAGTAGATCCAGCCGCTCCCACCGGTGCCGCCGTCGAGGATGGTGCGCGGGGCGAAGAAGTGGATGCCGTTGAACTGGAAGCTCCCGCCGAACGTGCTCCTCAGCCGCAGCTCTGGGGTGACATCGAATTCTCCGAAGATGCTGCCGAGCATCCGTGAGGTCGTGTTGAGGTCGGTCTCCTCCGTGGCTCGGGCGATCGGGTTGGGGACCGGCTCCGTGGACGGCGAGGTTTTGATCCAGTTGCCCGCGGTGTCCCGGGGAGCCGCGAACGGGGCGAACTGCATGGCGGCCTGGATACCGTTCGCGCTGTTGCCGACCGCGGCGTTCTCCACGCCGGCGGCGTTGCGAGCGACGCGCGTCATGCTCAGGTTCGTGCCCCAGCGGAACCGCGTGCTCGCATCCCCGTCGAGGTTGAGCCGGAGGCTGTAGCGGTTGAAGTCGGAGCCGAGCTCGATGCCCTCCTGCCGCGTGAAGTTGCCGCTGAGCAGGTACCGCAGGCGTTGCTCCCCGCCCGAGAGACTGATGGTCTGGTTAGCTTGCAGCCCGCTGCGCAGCATCATCGCCGGGTAGTCGTAGGTTTGCGCCGCGGCGATCTGCGCATCGCTGTACAGCTTGGACAGGTTCGCAGTGGCTCTCGCGTCGTTCGACAACAGCATGAACTGCTGCGCGTTCAGCACCGGGATCGTCTTCGAGATCGTTTGGGTGCCGGCGCTCGATTCCAGCGTCACCCGGCTCTTGCCGGCCTGGCCCCGCCGGGTCGTGATCAACACCACGCCGTTGGCGCCGCGCGCGCCGTAGATCGCGGTCGCAGACGCGTCCTTCAGCACGTCGATCGACTGGATCTCGCTGGGGTCGACGGACATCAGCGGGTTGCTCTTCGGATCGGTCGAGTTCGAGCCTTGTTCGGCTGGGAGACCGTCGATGACGTAGAGCGGCTCGCTGTTCGCGTTGATCGAGCCGTTGCCGCGGATCCGCACGCGCGCGCCGACGCCCGGCATACCCGAGTTGTCGATCACGTGCACGCCCGCCGCCTTCCCCTGGAGGCCGCTCGAGAGCGTCACCGTGGGGGCGGCCTTGGTCGCGAACTCCTCCGCCGACACCGACGACACGGCGCCCGTCAGGTCGCTCTTGCGAACGGTCGCGTAACCGACCGCCACCACCGGGTTGAGCTCGATGGCGCTGCCGCGGAGCCCGAAGTCCGCGACGGTCTCCTGGCCATCCTGCACGACGACGCTCGTGTCCCCCGGCGCGTAGCCCAGCAGCCGGGCCCGCAGCCGGTAGCTCCCCGGTGGCACGCCGCTGATGGCATAACGGCCGTCGGCTTGGGTCGCGCCGCTGAACCGCGTGCCAACCACGGTGACGGTGACCGCCGCGAGCGGTGCACCACTGCCCGCGTCTCTGACCGTTCCGGTCACGGAGCCCGTCTGGCGCGCACCCCGGCTCGTCCCGCCAGGATCCGTGACGAGCAAGATCTGACCGGTGCCGTCCAGCGTCGCTGCCACACCAGTGCCCTGCAGCAGCGTGTCCAGCGCCGTTTCCACGCTCACCGCGCCGAGCTGGAGCGAGACACGGCGGTTGAGCGGCACGACCCGTCGCGAATACGCGATGCGCACGCCGGTCTGCCGCGCGACGGCGTCGAGCGCGGCTTTCAGGGGCACGCGATCGAGCGCCAGACTCACCGTGCGGTCCAGCGGCGAGAGTGGATCGGCGTCCTGCAGGGCGACCGGCCGCACGCTGGCTTGGGCGGCGCACAGCCGCACCGGCGTGCCCGCCACGACCAGCAAACCCGCAACCGTGATCAGAAACCGCATACCGAGCCTCCCTCCTCTACTGCCGCGAATGAACGGGAACGAGCCGGACCGCGCGGTCGGCCCGCGTGAATCGCACGCCCAGCACTTTCGCCAAGGCCGTCACTGCCTCATCGGCCGATTCCGTCGTGAACGAGATCGTCAGCCGCTCCGCTGCCAACGACGGATCCGCGAGCTGGATGTCGAGGTCGTACCACCGTTCCAACTGCCCGAGGACGCTCGACAGTGGTGCATCGTCGAACCGCAGCGTCCCGCGCGTCCAGGCGAGGTAGTGCTGCAGCGAAACGCGGGTGGTGATCGTCGCGCTGCCGCTGGACTCGATCACGCCGCGCTCACGCGGCCGCAGCATCAGCACGGAATCGGCCGCCGCCTTGCCCCGCAGCGCCACCCGACCAGCGGCCACGACGACCTGCAGGGACCGCTCCTCTCGGTAGGCACGAACGTCGAACTCGGTGCCAAGATCCTCGGTCGTACCATGTGCGGTGCGAACGAGGAAGGGGCGCGCCGGATCGTGCCGTACGACGAAGTACGCTTCGCCTTCGAGCTCCACGGAGCGCACGACGCCGCCGTAGTCACGCGGCACCAGGAGTCGCGTGCCGACGCTGAGCAGCACGCGCGAGCCGTCAGGCAACGTGAGCGCCGCCCGCTGCCCGGGCGCGGTCGCGTACTCGCGTGGCGGTGCGGGCGGCGAACGGTGCGACCAGAGGGCGGCGCCGGCGACCAGGAGCGCGACCGCCGCGGCGATCCGCGCGGGCCACACCGTCGCCGTTCTCCAGCGACGTGGCAGGGGCCGATCCGTCGCTTGTGCGTGCAGCTGAAGCGTGGGAGCCCCCGGTGGCGCGGTACCGCGGCGCGCCCTGAGCAGCCGGCTGCGGGCGGCCCCGACGTCCCACGGCCGGGTGACGTCACCCGTGAGCCGCCAGACGGCGCGGAGCTCGTCCAAGAGCTCCCCCCGCGCCGGAGCGGCCGCGATCCACGCCTGGATCGCCGCGGCCTCTGCCGGCGAGCACTCGCCCTCAACGAATCGCAGCAGGTCGGATTCTTCGATCATGACACTAGGCCCCACTCAGAAAACCCCTGAATGGGCGACGAGTATGAAGCGCCGTTGGGGGACTAGAGCAGCCGGTAGCGGTGGCGGCTCGTGGGAGTGACGGGAGGAGCGAGGTGCGGCGCCAGCCGTTCTTTCAGCCGCACCGTCGCCCGCCACATCTGGGACTTCACCGTCCCGAGCGACACGCCCAGGCGCATGGCGATCTCCCGGTAGCCGAGCTGGTCGCGGCGGCGCAGCACGAAGATCTCGCGGCAGCGGCCCGGGAGCGCGGCGATCGCCCGCTCAACGGCGTCACCCAGCTCGCGGCGCAGACATTCATCCTCCGGGGAGTCCGCAACAGGTGGCTCTTCGTGGCTCGCGCGCTCGGTCCACGCTGCCACCACCCGCCGGTGCCGCAAGTACTTGAGCGCCCGGTTGCGCGCCGCGGCGTACAAGTACGGCCGGCTCAGTCGGTCTTGGTCACGCACGCCTCGTGTGTGCCAGAGCTGCAGGAACAGGTCGTGCACGATATCCTCCGCGGCTTCCGCCGACCCGACGAGGCGGAGGACGTACTCGCAGAGGTCGACGTAGCACGCCTCGAACGCCGACTCCCACGCTGCGGCTCCGGCGCGGGCCGACCCTGGCGCGGGTGCCGACAGCAGGTGACGGAAAGGGGGCGCCGACATGTGCGATGACGTGCCTCAAGTTCGAGGCCACATCGATTGTGTGTACTTGAGGTGGACGCGTCGTCCCGATGGGACAACGAATTAGCATCTCAGCCTGGCCGAGCGGAGCGACCGGCGCACAGGACGCCGTTGCGCCGGCGCCACAGGGTGAGCGCCAGCCCAGCCCCGGCGATGGCCGCTTACAAGATCGACAAGGTGGCCGTCCCCGAAACGCCGCCGGTCGTTGCCGTAATAAAGGCGGTCCCGACTGCGAGCGCTCTGGCAAGCCCGTTCGGATCCACGCTCGCGATGAGCGGCTGCGCAGAGGCCCACGTGAAGGCCTGCCCCGGCACCGGGTTCCCGTTTGCGTCCTGTGCGACGGCCGTGAACTGCTGCGTGAGCCCGAGGCCGGCGAGCGTCGCCGTCGGTGGGCTCACCACGACGGACTTTACCACTTGAGCGACGGTGAGAGCTGCGCTCCCCGCCACGCCCGCAGCCGTCGCCGTGATCGTCGCGCTGCCGTTCGCGACCGCCGTCACGATTCCGCCCGCGTCGACGCGTGCGACGAGCGGGTTGTCCGCGGTCCAAGTGAATGCCTGTCCCGGGACAACGTTGCCGTTCGCGTCCTTCGCGACGGCGGTGAACTGTTGCGTCAGCCCGAGCGCGTCGAGCGTCGCGGTCGCCGGGCTCACGACCACCGAACCCACCGCCTGCACGACCGACAGCACGGCCGTCCCCGACACACCGGCCATCGTCGCCGAAATCGTCGCCACGCCGTTCGCGACCGCTGTGGCGAGACCGGTCACCGGGTCGATGGCAACTACCCCCGCGGGAGACGCCGACCAGGCGAACGTCTGACCCGGAACCACGTTTCCGTTGGCGTCTTGCGCCACCGCACTGAACTGCTGGGTGAGCCCGAAGGCGTCGAGCGTCGCGCTCGCTGGGCTCACCACGACCGATTTCACGATCTGCGCCACCGACAGGGTGGCGGTGCCTGACACCCCACCTGTCGTCGCCGTGATCGTCGTGATGCCGTTCGCCAGCGCTGTGGCGATCCCCGTCACCGGATCGATCGTGGCCACTCCCGCAGGCGCTGCCGACCAGGTGAAGCTCCGGCCGAGGATCACGTTGCCGTTGGCGTCCTGCGCGATTGCGGTGAACGGTTGCGCCAGCCCCAGGGCGTCGAGCGTCGCGGACGCCGGTGTCACCACCACCGAGGTGATGACCTGCGCCACCGAGAGCGTGGCGGTCCCCACCACGCCGGCCGCGGTCGCCGTGATCGTCACAGAGCCGGGCGCGAGGCCGGTCGCGAGTCCGGTCGCATCCACGGTGGCGATCGCTGGGTCCGACGAGCTCCAGGTGAACGTCTGGCCCGCGACCGGGCGTCCGTTCCCATCGAGCGCGACAGCGCCATACTGCTGCGGCAAATTGACGCTTGCGAGCGCCGCCGACGCCGGGCTCACCACCACGGACCTGACGATCTGCGCGACCGCAAGCGTCGCAGTGCCGGAGACCCCGCTTGCTGCGGCCGTGATAGTGGCGGTGCCGTTCCCGATCGCCGTCACCACACCGCTCGGATCCACGAGGGCGACCAGCGTGTTGTCGGACGTCCACGCGAACGGTTGCCCCGAGATGACGTTGCCGTTCGCGTCCCGGGCCGTGGCGGAAAAGCGCTGCGTGAGCCCCAGCGCATCGAGCGCCGCCGAGGCCGGTGTGACGACGACCTGCGCGACGGCGCCGGCCAACACCGCGAGCGTCGGCAGGGGCGACGTCGTCACTGGGTTGCCATCGATCGTCGCGCCGATCGTCAGGGCAGTTCCAGCGAGCATGCCTGTGAACGGCGCCGTGTACGTGCCGTCGCCGTGATCGGTCGTCGGTCCGATCACACCGGTGCTGGTCCCGCCCGTCGTAGTGAACACGACGGCGCGTCCGCCGGTCGTGACGCTGTTCCCGAAGGCATCCTTGGCTCGCAGGGTGAGCGTAGCGATCGCCCCCGACAACACACTCGCGGCGGACGCCGTCACGATGGACGTAACGGTCGAAACGGCTCCCGCGAGCGCGGTGGCGCTGAAGCTCGCCGGGGAGAGCGCGAGCGCGCTCGCCTCGAAGTTCTGCGACCCCGCGACGCTGCCGAGCGTCGCGACGGTCTGCGCATTGCCTCCCGTGTCCGACACCACCACCGAGTCGGCGACCGCGGCCCCCCCGCTCGTGAGGGCGCGGAACCGCACCGGAATCCCCTTCACGCCCAGCCCGTCGCCGGCCGTCACCCGCACCCGGAACGGCTGCGGCAACGCGATCCCCACGACGCCGCTCTGGCCGGCCCCGCTCACGACGCTCAGCACGGTGGGCACGGGGATGACCGTCACCGGGGTCGAGTCCGCCGCGCCGCTCGGCGCCCGAGCCCGCACCGTGAGCGCCGCCCGGGCGCTCGGCGCGCGGGCGAGCCCAGTCGCGTTTACACGTAACCCGGTCGTGTCGCTGCTGCTCCACGCCACGTAGAACGGCGTCACCGGCGCGCCGCTCGCGTCGCGTGCACTCACGCGAAAGCGAAACGCGTCCCCAAAGGTGAGCACGGTATCGCGCGGGGTGAGCGTCAGGGCGGTGACGGTACTGCCGGGCCCCGTGTACGTCACCGGGATCTGCTGCGGCGCACCCGGTCGCCCGGCCCGCACCTCCAGGGCTCGCGTGCCCGAGAACAGGGCGAAACCGCCGCCCCGCAGTTCCAAGTGCACGGTGAGGGTTTCCACCGTCGCTCGTAGCACCACGTCGGCCGCCAGACGGATCTGGGACGAGTCCGGATCGAAGAAGACGGTGAGCGCGCGCAGCGTGTCCGCCGGGCGCCGGATCACGACCAGGCGGATGGTGTCGGCGGTCAACCCAAAGGCGGCGAGATCGACCGTGGAGGTGACGACGGGCTGGACGGCGAGGTACGCCGCTCCCCCGCGCGCTGGGCCCACTGGGTCATCCCGGCAGGTGGCGAGCAGCAGGGGGAGGGCGGCCCCGAGCGCGAGCCGGGGCGGAGACCGACGCATGGCCGCGAAATGCTCCCGACAGGATCCTAGAAGAACTTATCCTCGATGATGACCGTGAGCAGCAGCGATGTCAGCACCGCCTTCCCCTGCAGCGGCGTCACGCTGGGGGGGGGATTCGAAGCGGTGGCTTGGAACCGGATCCACAGCTGCGATTTCGTGAACAGCGCGTTCAGGGCGGCCGAGATGTCGCCCCGGATCGTGTCCGCTGTCGTGCTCGTGCCCGACACGTTCTTCGTGGGGACAGTGAGCGCCAGGGCGGACGGGTTGAACGTGCCGGCGGAGTCGGCGGCGAGGTAGACCTGGAGGCCGATCGTGCCGGCGCCGGTGGCATTTCTCAAGTCAGCCGTCCCAAACGCGCGCACGCTGTCCACGAGGGATGAACCGACGCCGGGCAAATTGACCTTCTGGGGCGCGCTCGACGCGCTGGCGGAAACGCCCGCCGGCACGAAGTAGGACACGGTGTCCTTCCCGGTTCCCTGGAGGAAGCTGTACACGTCCACATTGAAGATGGCGCGGCCTTGTCCGCAGGCCGCAGCCACCGCTGCACTCAGGAGCAACACGCCGAGCCACTTCACCTTCATCCTGCCTCCCTAGTAGATCGAGAGCGACGTCGCCATCGTGATGCCGCGCTGGTTCGACAGCGAATTCGTGTGGGTCCAGAACCCGAGGTCCAGACCGAGCCCGCCGAACCGCAGCCCACCACCCCAGCCGAACTCCATGCGCTTGCGCTGGTCGCGCGCGACGCCGCCGCGGAGCACGAAGACACCGACGCGCTGCTCCCCGCCGACGTGCACGAGACTGCCGCGTCCAGTGTTCAGGACGTCCGCCCCGAGCGTCGTTTTGCCGACCGTGTAGGCCAGGTTGGCGATGTAGGAGACGGGGAGCTTAGTCTTGGTCTCGACGTGGTTTGGGCCGGGTCTGGAGTACGCTACTGAGGGCCCGGCGCCTGCGACCGTCGAGTCCTTGTAGAAGGCGGTATCCGTGCGCGTGTCAGGCCACGTGATGGTCGCGCCGATGTCGTTCACTCCGACGCCGATCTCGATCGGCCCCGTCACGAGCGCGAACCCCACATCGCCGCCGACGCCGTGCCCCAACGAGTTCCCTGCCTTGGAGTAACGGGTCACGGTCTGCCCCACGGGGTTCAGGGGCCTGGCGAAGATCGGGTTCCCAATGCTGTCGCCCGCGGTACCGTCGGTTCGGAAGTAGCCGACGCCGAGGTAGTAGTGCAGCGCGCCGCCGACGTACAGCCCCAGCGCCGTATCGCCTGCGATGCGACCTGCGTAGCTGACCGTGGGGGCCAGCCCGCCTTGCACCATCCCGTGGACAAGGACGTCATACGTTGTGTTATGCGCCGCCTGCTGCGAGTCGGCGAGGAAGCCCAGCAGCTTATCCCCGAGCTGGAATTGCAGCTCGTCGTGCAGCCACCCCATCACGCCCACCCGGACGCCCTTGATGTCGATCCCCGGATCCAATGGACGGCTCGAGGCACTGATGCCGAATTGATCCTGGGGCACCAGCGTAGCCGTCAGGCCGAGATTCGCTCGCAGCGAGTCCTTCCCGATCCCGAATACCACGTCGTTGGTGGGCGTCGGCGCCTTCTTCACCTCCAGAAAGAGCGGCAGGTTCAGAACCGTGTTGAGGACCAGGACCGGGTCGAACCCCGCGGAGTCGCGGTTGAAGGCCGGGTCCTTCGAGATGTGCGGGTGGTCGTGGAGGAACTGAACGAGGCCAAGCGGGATCGGGATGGTGAGCTTCGGCTGGCCCCGTTGCCCGGACCGAGCCGGGACGGCGCGGTAAGCCGCGTTAAAGCGGCGCAGGCTCGATTGCTCGAGACCCAGGCCGCCCATGCCGATCCGGCGGGCGTCAGTGAGCACTCCCTGGGCGTCGGCCGCGGTCGCGCAGCCGACGCCGAGTGCCACCAGTCCCGCGCCTACGAAGGATGGGCGCACGATCCTCCCCGAGAATGAGTGCCGACAAGGGTAACAATGTTCGTCAATTCCGACCGGCGCAGGCGTGACCCCGGTCACCAAGCTAAGCGGCGGCCTGGAAGGTGATCGTGACGGTGGTGCCGCTTCCCGCGACGCTCTCGAGCGCAATGGTCCCTCCCCAGCTCTCCGCGAGGCGCTTCGCGATCGCCAGGCCGAGCCCCGCCCCGCTCGAGGTGGTCGAAAACGCGGGCTCGAAGACGCGCGCGAGCGCGTCGGCCGGAATACCACGGCCGTCGTCCTCGACGGCCAGCCGTTGGCCGCGCTGGGACAGGCGTACGGTGACGCGGCGCGCGCCGGCATCGCGCGCGTTCTCGAGCAGGTTGACGAGCACCTCCTTCACTTCGTCTTTGCGCGCCAGGGCCGGCGCGCCGGCGTCACCTGCGACCTCGAAGCGAGTCGGTGCCTCGGCGCCGCCCAGCGCGTACAGCTGCACGACCTCGCGCGCGGCGGCGTGCAGGTCCACCGGCTCGAGCGGGAGCTGTTCCGCCGGCGGCGACGCGAACCGCGAGAACGCCCGCGCGATCGCGTCGAGCCGGTCGATCTCGGCGAGGATCCGCGCCGCCGTCTCCGCCAGCGTGGCGTCGAAGTCGCTGGCGCGCCCGGCGGCGCGGGCGCGCTGCAGGTGCTGGATGCCGAGACGGATCGGCGTCAGCGGGTTCTTGATCTCGTGCGCCACCTGGCGCGCCATCTCGCCCCAGGCCAGTACGCGCGCGGCGCGCGTCAGCGCGGTGGCGTCGTCGAGCGCGACGACGCAGCCATTTGGCGTGGGCCCGAGCGACGCGATTTGCACCCGGATCTGCCGGCCCTCCAAGTCGAACTCACGCTCCGCGATGCGCTCTCCTCCCCCGGTCCGACCGGCGGCGAGGAACTCGCCCACCGCGCTCCAGACCGGCTGCCACTCGGGCGACGCCATCTGCGGCAGCAGGCTCCCCGGCTCCAGCGTCGTCCCGATGAGCTCCCCGGCGCGTGGATTGGCCATCGTCACGCGCAGCCCCTCATCCACGGCGATGACGCCGGTCGCCACGTTTGCGAGCACCTGGGCGGTCCGCCGGCGCGCCTCCTCCAGCGCGGCTTGGCTGGTGTGCACGTCCGCCGCCATACGCTCGAACGCCGACATCACGGGCGCGAACTCTCGGAGGGCCCCGGGCGGGAACGCCGGAGGCGGCACACCGCGCCCCACGGCGACGGCCGCCTCCCGCAGCGCGGCTACCGGGCGAGCCAAACCGCGCGCCACCAGGCCGGCAAGGGTCACCGCGGCGACGAGGCCCACCAGCGTCGCGAGCAGGACGCCGAGCGCCAGGTCCTCCAGGCGCCGTCGCACCTGTTCGTCCTCGAGCAGGCGCGGCGCGGCGAGGATCGCTTGCACGCGCGGCGGCCCCGCCAGCACCACGTGGTAGCCGACGTGGATCGGCCTCCCTGCCGTGCGCCCGTCGGCGCTCAGGTCCAGCTCGTCTTCGAAGGCGAGCCGTACGAACGCGGGCGGCACGAGGAACGGGTCCGCGAGCCCCAGCTCTTCGAGCACCGGCGCGCTCGTGGCAATCGCCACGCCGTTCCGATACAGCCACAGGTTGGCGTCGAGCCGGTCGCCGAGCTCCTGCATCGCCCGTCCGAGGTTCGCCGCCCGGTCGGAGACGAGGGCCTCCGCGGTTCCCGCCGCGTCGCTCAGCGTCTGCCGGATCAGCAGGTCGCTGGCGCGCCGCGTCCCTTCCCCAAACCGGGCGAACAGCCAGGTCGCGAAAACAACCATCGGGACCACGAAGAACCCGGCGAGCGCCGCCGCCAGCCGCACGCGATAGCTCGTGCGCAGCGCGGCGAGCACGAGGGGCAGCCGCGGCCGCCATCCGTCAGCGAGCACCACGCTCGCGAGCCACACCGCCGCGAGCAGCACTACGTCAAGGATGACGACCAGGGCCCCGCGCTCGAGCAGCGCCCCCGGCCCCCCCAGGTCCACGCGTACGTGGACGTGCCGCACGCCGCCCGCCAGCTCGAGCCGCCGCTCGCCTCGGACCGACCAGTCCGTGCGCGTCCAGATCACCCGCGCGCTCTCGGCAGGTGGGCCCGGGCTCGGGAGCGACAACGAGATCGCGTACGGGGGCTCCACGCCGACCGCTCCCTGGAGGAACCGCGCCACCCGGTCCGGCGGGATGAGGAGGGTGCGCGGACCGACACCCACGGTCAGTACATCGCCCGAGGGCAGCGGCGTGACGAGCACATTGTGCACGCCCGGCACACGCCCCAGGCGCTCGACGCGCGGACCCCGCCTCGTGTCGGGGGAGCGCACCAGCGCCGCCATGAGCGGTGGCGGCAGGTCGAGGCGTGCGAGCCGCAGCTCGGCCACGGGGTCGCCGGCGCGCGTCCACACGGCGAGGCTCGCGGGATAGTCCTCGGCGGCGAGCGGCGACCGGAGCCAGACGGCGTACAGATCCCCCGCGGTGTGCGGCTCGGGTGCCGGCAGCTCGTGCCCCATGCGCTCAAGCAACGCGACGGCGGCCGGGTCGTCCTCTCGACCCAACCCGGCAGCGTCACGCTCGGCGAGACCGAGGCGGCCTTCGACCGCCGCGCCCCAGGTGACGAGCGCGGCAGCCGTGCCGGCAACGGTGGCGATGCCGCTTACCGCCCAGCGACTCGGCGCCGGTACCACCACGCCCACGAGCGCCGGGAGCCAGACGAACGTGTACCACTCGGGCCAGGCGCCGTACGGTTGCCACAGCCAGAGACCGGCGAGCCCCGCAAGCACGGCCCACGCGCAGGCGGCTGGGAGGGTCCATGGCACGCCCCGCGGCTCCTCGGTGCCGCGCACCAGCGCCGCGGCCAAGAGCACGAGCGCCATGCTGGCGGCTGCCACCGCGACCTCCCACGAGCCCCACAGCCCGAAGCTCACGCCGCCGGCGGGCGGCGCGATGCCCCGACCGAGGTAGCGCACCAGGTACGGTGCCGTCAGGACGAGGACCGCCGCCGCGCACGTCGTCCACCAGCGTCGCGGCACGCCGCGACGCCACAGCACCGACGCCGCGAGCAGCAGCACGAGCCCGAGCACCGCCAGCGATCCTGCGGACGCGCTGAACACGCCGAGCATCGGGCGATAGAACACCGCGGGCGAGAACAAGCTCGCGCGCGGGAGCGACGGCCCGAGCGGGGCCCGCAGCAGGCACCAAGCCGCGGCCAGCATGACGCTCGCGCGCCACCGTCCGGGGGGCGCGGCGACAAAGAGGAAGAGGAGCGTAGCGCCGAGCGCTGCGCCGGCGCGTCCAGCGACGCCGTGCAGCGCGTCGAGCTTCGCGTCGCCCTGGGATGGCGGGACGGGCTGCACGCTGAACAGGGTGCGGCCGTCGGGGGTGGTGTAGTCGAAGACGGTGGAATCGCGAGGGGCGAGGTGTGGCGTGTAGAACCGCAGTGTGACGCCATGGCGGCGCGCGAACAGCGCGCTCACCGCCCCGTCCCGGTCGCGCGCGGCCGGCGCGGCGTCGATCAGGACCGAGCCCACGGCGGTGCCGCCGGCTTGTGTCTGGCGCCGGGCCTCGAGCGACACGTAGAATGGGGTGATGACGGCGCGCAATGTGTCGCTCGAGGCTACCGTGTCCCGGGCAGGAACGAACCGGTGGCGGCCCGCCCAGGCCAGCGGCTCGCCGTCGCGTCCGAGGATCACCGCGCCCCGCTCCACGCCCGGCGCCTGGCCTGGAGCCCGCAGCGCGTCTGCAAGCAGCGCGAACTGTGCCTCCCGCGGCAACAGGGCGGCCGTCATCGCGCGCTCGGCGAGGCGCCGGGCTTCGGCCACCGCCGCCGCGAGCACACCCTGCAGCTCGCTGGAGTCCCGCGGGATCCGCCCCGCCCGCACCTCGGGCCAGCAGCACTCGATGCGGCGCATCTCGAGCGTCCCGGCTACGAGCACCACGCCGAGTGCCACGCTCGCGAGCGCTGCCAATCCTGGGGCGACGCCCCGGGGAGGCCGCATCACCCAGGCGACCGCGCTGGCCAGCGCCGCCGCCCCGGCTGCCCAAGCCCAGCCAGCGCCGCCGCCGCGCTGCAGCCACTCCGCGGCGGCCACGACGGCGGCGCAGCCCGCGATCAGGACATGAGGGCGCCGCGCCATCTCAAGACTCTCGTTACGGACGAGGTCCGTTTCATCCTCGAGCGCGATTCCCGCCTCCTCGTCCCCGTGGGCACCTGCGAGCAGCACGGCCCCCATTTGCCGCTGGGATGCGATACCATCATCGTCGAGCGCCTGGCCGATGATCTCTCGGCCGCCTTCGACATCCTGCGTGCACCCACGATCGAGTACGGTGTGAACACCGCCACCGAGCGGCCGTACGCCGGCAACGCGACCGTGCGCCGCAAGACCCTGCATCGCTGGATGAACGACCTGCTCGGCTCGTGGGAACAAGCCGGCGTTGACGCGTTCATCATCCTCACGGCGCACGGCCACGATCCGCACCAGGAGGCGCTTTCGACCCTGCGCACGCGGCGGGCCCGAGTCTTCACGGTGGACGTTTTCGCCCTCGACTTCGCCGGCCACCTCGCAGACCCGGAGGGCCCGATGCACGGCAGCGAGCTCGACACGTCGCTGCTACTCTACCTCGCCCCGCAGCTCGTACGGATGGAGCGCGCCCAGGACTTCGTCCTGCCGCCGCGCCAGAGCGCGCGGTACCGCCGCGCGATCGGGTCGCTCCCGGAGCTGTCCCCCGGCTCGCTCGGCCGGCCCACGCTCGCCACCCGGGAGAAGGGCGAGCGCCTGTATAAGATGATTTACGAGCGGATCGCGACGCGAGTGCTCGGCGCCCCCCTCCAGGGACCCCCGATTCCATGAGTGCCCTGCTGCTCGTGCTGGCCGCGCTCCAGGCGCCGCTCGACGAGGGCACGCTCCTCGTCCGTCAAGATACCGCGGAGATCGGCCGCGAGGCGTTTCGGTTGTCGGCGGCGCGCGGCCCGGGCTGGACGCTCGCCTCCACCGTCCGCTACGACCGCAACCGACCCATCGTGGTGCTCAATCCCATCCTGGAGATCGGCGCCGACTCGCTGCCGGCGACCCTGGAGTTCTCGGTAGCCGACCCTCGCGACCCACTCCGTATCCTGGGCCAGCTGGCGCGCGGCCGGTTCACGGTGCGGCTGCTCGGGCGTCGCACCGAACGCGCGCGCGAATTCCCCGCCTCGGGACGGGTCGTGGTGCTCGACGACTCCGTGTTCGCACTGTACGTGCTCGCCGCATGGCACGCCGGTCCGAGCCCGGTGCCGGTGACCGCGATCTTTGCCCGGGCCGGGCGGCGCGAGGTGCTCGTCGTGCAAGACCAGGGCATCGAGGCCACGACCGTGAACCGCGATCCCGCGTCGCTGCGCCACGTCACGGTGACGGGCGGCGCCAACCAGTTGGTACATCTGTGGCTGGACGGGGCGGGGCGGCTGCTCAAGATCGAGGTGCCTGCGAGCCGCCTTACCGCGGAGCGCACGCCTGCCTCCTGAGCCCTTCGACAGGAGCGCCTCGCGGGTTAGATTCCCGCCCTGTCGGTAATCGTCAGTCGCAAGTCGAAACCCCTAACGTGCGGCCCGCGTATGAGGTGACGACCTCACGACCGGTCCAAGGGAACCCTATGAAGCGCCTGCTGTTGTCCGTCGGGCTCGCCGTCTGTCCGGCCCTCTCAGTCACTCAGCAACCCACCACCGCGAACCTCTCTCTCGCCGACGCCCTGGCGTTGGCGCGCGCGCACAACCCGCTGTACCGGCAGGCGCTCCATGACCGCGCCCCAGCCGGCTGGGCGGCTCGCAACGCGTGGTCCAGCACCTTTCTGCCGACGCTCACCGCCTCGGGCGGCCTCGGCTACTCGGGGTCCGGCCAGCAGCGGTTCCTGACGGCCAACTTCTCGCAGAACGTTTCGACGTTGTCGTCGAGCTACGGCCTGTTCCTCGACTGGGGGCTGAACGGGCAAACGCTCACGCAAATCCCGCTCAAGCACGCCCAGCTCAGCGCGGCCGACGCGGATGTGGCCGGCGCCGAGTCGAACCTCGTCACGGGCGTGACCCAGCAGTACCTGAGTGTATTGCAGGCGCGCGACAACGCCGAAGTGGCGCGCCGGGAGCTCGACCGGAACGAACAGTTTCTCAAGCTCGCGCAGGCGCGCTATGACGTGGGCCGCGCATCGTTGATCGACGTCCGCCAGGCGCAGGTAGCGCGCGGGCAGGCGGAGGTCGCGTTGCTGCGGGCGCAGACCGGGCTCCAGCTCGAGAAGCTGCGGCTGTTCCAGCAAATCGGCGTCATGCCGCCCGTGGACGTCGCCACCGTGCAGCTCACCGACACGTTCGCGGTCCAGACGCCGGCGTGGCAGCTCGGCGACCTGCTGACGATGGCCGAGGCCCAGAACCCCGCGCTCAAGGCGCTGCGGGCGCGCGAGGGCGCCGCCCGCTGGGGCGTCCGTGCAGCCACGGGCGCGTACACGCCGAGCGTCTCGGTGTCGGCCAGCTGGTCGGGGTTCACGCAGAAACTCTCTGACATCAACCCGACGATCGCGGCCGAGTCGGCGAGCGCGGCCGCGAACATGGCCGCATGCCAGTACGAGAACACCGCCTGGTTGAATGCCGGACAAACTGCGCTCCCCTGCGGCGCGCTCGCGTTCACACCCCAGCAGGAGCAGGCGATCCGCGACCAGAACGCGGCGTACCCGTTCAACTTTACGCCGCAGCCGTTCCAGGCGCGCCTGACGATCAGCATCCCGCTGTGGAGCAACTTCTCCCAGCCGCTGCAGGTGTCGCAGGCGAAGGCGCAGCAGCAGGACCTGGAGGAATCGGTGCGGGCGCGTGGGCTGCAGGTGCACACGGACGTGAGCCAAGGGTACCTCACGGTCACGACCGCGTACCGGACCATCGCCATCCAGGACACGAACCGCACGGCGGCGCGCGAGCAGTTGCAGCTCGCCACCGAGCGCTATCGCGTCGGCTCGGGGACGTTTTTCGAGCTGCTGGACGCGCAGGTGGCGCAGCTGCGGGCGGAGAGTGACTATGTGAACGCCGTCTACGACTATCACAAGGCGGTCGCCGCGCTCGAGGCAGCGGTGGGCCGGCCGCTGCGGTAATGAGAGGACCCGACAGACATGTCTAAGCGCAACAAAGTGCTGGTGGGCACGGGCGCCGTCGTGCTGATCGCTGCACTCGTGGTGATCAGCGCCGGCGCCCGACGCGACCGCGGCGCGGAGGTCCGCTTCGAGAAGGCGAGCCGTCGCGACCTGGTCGCCGCCGTCACCGCGAGCGGCAAGATCCAGCCGAAGAAGAAGGTCGACATCTCGGCCGACATCACGGGGCGCATCACCAGGATCGCGGTGCGCGAGGGCGACCTGGTCACCAAGGGGCAGTTCCTGCTCCAGATCGATCCGACCATCTACCAGGCGAACCTGCAGCAGGCCGAGGCGACCCTCGCGTCGTCGCAGGCGGCGGCGGTCCAGGCCAAGGCCAACCGGGACCAGGCCGACCGCGCGTTGGGGCGCACCAAGGAGCTGCACACCCAGAACCCGAACCTGGTCTCGCAGGAGCAGCTGGAGCAGGCCCAGACGGCGTTCGACATCGCGGAAGCGAATCTGACCGCGGCGCAGCACCAGGTGGACCAGGCGCGCGCCGCGGTGCGATCCGCCAGTGACAACCTCCGCAAGACGACGCTGCTCGCGCCGATGGCAGGCCGCGTGACGCGGCTCTCCGTCGAGGAAGGGGAGGTCGCCGTCCCAGGGACGTTCTCGAAGGACGTCGGCCTGCTGCTGACGGTCTCCGACCTCTCGGTGATCCAGGTGAAGGTCAACGTGGACGAGACCGACGTAGTGCGGCTGCATTTGGGGGACTCGGTGGAGGTGACG
Organism: Gemmatimonadota bacterium; assembly: GCA_003220935.1. GTDB lineage: Bacteria > Gemmatimonadota > Gemmatimonadetes > Gemmatimonadales > GWC2-71-9 > 20CM-4-69-16. Next base: position 3,029 of record QHTT01000105.1, on the reverse strand, counting down.
ATCGACGCGTTCCCCGACACCACGTTCACGGGGCGCGTGACGAAGGTCTCCAACAGCGCGATCCTCACGGCCGCGGCGTCGACGCCCGGCACCAATACGCAGGCGGTCGACTACCAGGTTGAGATCACCCTGACCAACCCGCCCGCCGACGTGCGCCCGGACCTCTCGGCCACGGCCCGGATCGTGACCGACACGCGCAAGCAGGCGCTCTCGATCCCGATCATCGCGCTCACGGTGCGCGAGAACAAGCCGCTGTCCACAGAGAACCGGCCGGTGGACACCGCGACTGCGCGCAAAAAGAAGGAAGCCGAGGGGGTCTTCGTGGTGGACAAGGGGACCGCGACGTTTCGGCCGGTCAAGGTCGGGATCGCCGGAGACGAGTACTTCGAGGTGCTCGACGGCCTGAAGGAGGGCGAGACGATCGTCGCCGGGCCCTACCAAGCGATCCGCGACTTGAAGGACGGCGCCCGCGTGCGCGCGCTGAAGCAGGCCGCGGATACGGCGAAAAAGATCGTGAAGAAGATCGCATGACGGCCCTGCAGTCGTTCCGGACGGGGGACACCCCGCTGCCCGACATCGTGATCCTGACGCACAAGCTCGCCCGGGATTACGACATGGGGGGCGAAGTGGTGCGCGCCCTGCGCGGCGTGAGCCTGCAAATCCGCAAGAACGAATACGTCGCCGTCATGGGGCCGTCGGGATCGGGCAAGTCGACCCTCATGAACCTGGTCGGCTGCCTGGACACGCCGACGGCGGGGGAATACTGGCTGAACGGGCAGAAGGTGAGCGATTTGTCCGACGACGCCCTGGCTCGCATTCGCAATAAAGAGATCGGCTTCGTGTTCCAGACATTCAACCTGCTGCCCCGGGCGACGGCGCTGCACAACGTCGAGCTGCCGCTCATCTACGCGGGACTGCCCGCGCGCGAGCGACGCGAGCACGCCGCGCGGGCGCTCACCAGCGTCGGGCTGGGCGACCGGATGGATCACCGGCCGAACGAGCTGTCGGGCGGCCAGCGGCAGCGGGTGGCGATCGCGCGCGCCCTGGTGAACGCGCCGTCGATCCTGCTGGCTGACGAGCCCACCGGGAACCTCGACTCGGCCACCAGCGCCGAGCTGATGCAGGTGTTCGGCGACCTGCACCGCCAGGGCCAAACGATCGTCATGGTCACCCACGAGCACGACATCGCGGCCCACGCGGCCCGCGTCGTCACGCTGCGCGACGGAGTGATCGCCACCGACCAGCTGCAGGCCGCCTGAGTGCACTTCCTCGAAGCGATCCGGCTGGCGCTCCAGACCATCCGCGCACAGAAGCTGAAGAGCGTCTTCTCCGCCATCGGCGTGTTCATCGGCGTCACGTTCCTGATCGGCGCGTGGTCGATCGTGAACGGGATGAATCGCTACATGACCGAGAAGTTCGCCGGGACCCTGGTGGGCGTGAACACGTTCCACCTGCGCCGCTCGCCGAACGTGACCTTCGATGTCGAGGACTCGGTGTGGCGGGCGTGGCGCCGCCGCCCCCGCATCAAGTTCGCGGACGCGACCGCGGTGACCCTGGGCCTGACGGTGCCGACGGTGACGGCGTGGTATTCCGAGGGCCGGGGCAGCGTCGAGTACAACGGCAAGGTCGCCAAGGACATCACGCTCGAGGGCGCGACCGAGCGCTACTTCGACATCATGAACTTGAAGATCGCCGACGGCCGCGCCTTCACGCCGCAGGAGTCGAAGGCCGGCACCACAGTGGTCGTGCTGGGCTACGACCTCGCCCAGAAGCTGTTTCCCGACGTGAACCCGGTCGGCCACAGTGTACGGATCCACGGCCTCCCGTACCGGGTGATCGGCGTGGTCGAGCGTCAGGGAAACCTGCTCGGCATCTCGCTCGACAAGTTCGTCGTTGCCCCGGCGCTGTCGCCCATCCAGCGTGACGTCAACCCCCCAGGCGTCGTAGACGCGCTGATCGTGAAGGCGAATTCCGAGCCCGAGATGCGCGAGGCGATGGACCAGACCGAAGCCGTGATGCGCAGCCGGCGGCACCTGCGTCCCCGCCAGGATGACAACTTCGCGATGGAGACGTCCGAAGGCGTCTTGGACTTCTGGAAAAAGTTGAGCCGCATTCTCTATGCGGTCGGGCCGGGCCTGGTGGGCATCGCGCTCGTGGTGGGCGGCATCGTGATCATGAACATCATGCTGATGGCGGTGGCCGAGCGGACCCGGGAAATCGGGATCCGGAAGTCGCTGGGGGCGCGGCGGCGCGACATCCTGCGTCAGTTCCTCGCCGAAGCCACCGCGCTGGCGACGGTGGGCGCGAGCCTCGGCATCGTTACCGGGATCGCGTTATCGATGCTGCTGCAGGCCCTCAGCCCGCTGCCGGCGTCCGTCTCCCCGTTCTCCATCGTGCTCGGCGTGGTGGTGGGCGGCGGCGTGGGGATCGTCGCCGGCGTGTATCCCGCCAGCCGCGCCGCGCGGCTCGATCCCATCGCCGCGCTGCGGCAGGAGTGACCGCGTGACGCCATTGCTCGAAGGTGTCGGCATCGCGCTCGAATCGCTCCGCGCCCACAAGGCCCGAGCCGCCCTCACGATCCTCGGCGTGGCGATCGGTGTCATGGTGGTGATGGTGATCGGGGCCATCGTCAGCGGGTTCAACAAGGGCGTGGCGGACATGCTGGAGCAGTCAGGACCAAAGACGTTCTGGGTGGGGCGGTTCTTCGCGGGCGGTGTCGTCATCTCCGACGGCTCGGACGAAATGAGCCCGTGGCGCCACAACCCGCCGATCTCGCTCGCCGACGCCCAGGCCATCGCGCGCCTGCCCTCGGTGAGCTGGGTGGCCCTGGACGAGGGCGGGCAGGCGGACGTCACGTTCGGCGCGAAGACCCAGCACAGCGTGCGCATCTTTGGGCGGAGCGCGGCGTGGCCCAACGTCGCCGGCGGAGACGTTTCCCCAGGGCGTTCCTTCACCGAGGTGGAGGACGCAGCCGCCGCGCAAGTCGTCGTCGTCAACCAGAAGCTGGCCGAGCTGCTGTTCGACCAGAT
>QHTT01000104.1 GCA_003220935.1 Gemmatimonadota bacterium | reverse complement strand
GCGCTCACCCCCGCCGGGATGCTGTGGATCTCTTGGCCCAAGCAATCGTCCGGCGTAGCGACCGATCTCACCGAGGACGTCGTGCGGGCGATCGGCGTGGCTCACGGGCTGGTGGACGTCAAGGTCGCGGCGGTCGACGATGTGTGGTCGGGGCTCAAATTCGTTCGCCGGCTGAAGGATCGCAGCTAGAATGGCTCAATCATGCCGCAGCTCGCCACCACGCCTCCGCTGACGAAGCTCTCCGAAGAGGAAGCGCTGTTCCGCGACACCGTGCGCGATTTCGCCGCGCGTGCGGTCAAGCCGCGAGTCGCGGCGATGGAGCGTGCAGCGGCGATCGATCCGGCAGTCCTCACGCAGTGCTTCGAGATCGGGCTCATGGGCATCGAGACGCCCGAGCAGCATGGCGGGGCGGGCGGGAGCCTCCTCATGACGGTGCTGGCCGTAGAGGAGCTCTCGGCGGTCGACGCGTCGGTCGCGATCTTCGTGGACGTCCAGAACACCCTCGTCAACAACTTGCTCCTCAAGTGGGCGAGCAACGACGTACAGCGGCGCTATCTTCCCCGCCTCGCGACCGACCTGCTCGGCGCCTACGCGCTCTCCGAGCCCGACTCGGGATCGGACGCGTTCGGCCTGCAGACGAGGGCGGCCAAGCGGAGCGACGGCTGGGTGCTGGAGGGTCGCAAGCTGTGGATCACCAACGGGGCCGAGGCCGGGCTGTTCATCATCTTCGCGAATGCCGACTTCTCACAAGGCTACAAGGGGATCACTGCCTTCGCGGTGGAGCGGGGCTTCAAGGGCTTCTCGGTCGGCAAGAAAGAAGACAAGCTCGGTATCCGCGCGTCGAGCACCTGCGAGCTCATTCTGGACGGCTGCGAGGTACCGGCGGCGAACGTCGTAGGTGAGGTAGGCAAGGGCTACAAGGTTGCGATCGAGACGCTCAACACCGGTCGCATCGGTATCGGGGCGCAGATGATCGGCGTGGCGCGCGGCGCGCTCCAGGCAGCGCTCAAGTACGTCAAGGAACGCCAGCAGTTCGGCCATCCGATCGGAGAGTTCCAGGCTGTACAGTTCCAGCTCGCTCAGGCCGCGACCGAGCTCGAGGCGGCGCGCTTGATGGTGTACAACGCGGCGCGGCTGGAGGATGCGGGCGAGCCGTACACGATGCAGGCCGCGATGGCCAAGCTGTTCGCTGCGCAGGTAGCCGAGCGGGTTACCTCGCTCGGCGTGGAGCTGTTCGGCGGCTACGGTTACACCAAGGAGTACCCGGTCGAGAAGTTCTACCGGGATGCGAAGATCGGCACGATCTACGAGGGGACGAGCAACATGCAGCTGAATACGATCGCCAAGCAGCTACTGAAGTAGACGTGCCGGCCGCCGGGCCCATGAGCCCGGCGGCCGGCACGGTATCGAGCGGCTCGCCGCCTACCGGTGAATCACGATACTCCCACCGCCTAGCGCCGTGGTCGATGAGCTGCGATCCGAATCGCCCATCTGGTTGTCGTAGATCACGCCGCCCGACGTGTCGTCCCAGATCTTGATCCGGAACCCGTCGGTGGGGCGGCCTTGGCTCAGGTCCCCGTCCACAGCCGAGATCATGAACCGGAAGCCCTCGCTCCCGTTCAGCGTGCCCGACCCTTTGAACTGCGCCCGGGTACCCGACACCACGAGCCACTCGTACTCGGTGCTGTGGAAGTTCAAGCCGGCCACCTGGAAGCGGAACTCGGTCTGGCCGGACGGCACCGTGGCGCCCGGCTGGTAGCGGGCGACGAAACCGAAGTTTGCCTTCCCTGTGAGCGTCGGGTCGGCCGCGTAGGCGCCAGGCGGGGAGTCGATCCACCCGCCGCCGGTCACGAAGCCCGACGTGGGCTCGAACACAATGACGAACTCGAAGGTCGCTTGCCCGATTCCGCCGTCCTTGTCCGTGACAGTGAGTGTCACGAGGTAGACGCCCGCCACAGTGTACGCGTGGCTGCCGCTGACCGATCCCGAGCCGTCCACTTCGCTCACGAGGCCGGTCGAGGATGTGCCGTCGCCCCAGTCGATCGACGCCGTATGGGTGTCGAGCAGCCCGGGATCGGTGAAGCTCGCGCTGGCCGTAACGGGGGTGCCGACTTCCACCGGGTCCACCGGCGCCGAGATCGGACCGACGGCCGGGAGGAGGTTGGTGATAACGGCCGTCGTAGTGGCGGCGTTGGTCAGGCTGCCGTCCGACACAGTGAGGGTCACCGTGTAGTTGCCGTTGTCCACGTAGGTGTGGCTCGGCGTAGGACCGGTCTCCGGGGCGCTCCCGTCGCCGAAGTCCCACGTGAACGTCAGGGCATCACCATCGAGATCGGATGAGGCACTGCCGTCGAACTGCACGGTCGCGCCCTCCGCTGCGGTGACGCCCGCTCCGGCAACGGCGACGGGCGCGTGGTTCGTCGAGGTGGAGATGGCGAAGATCTCGGCCGAGCTCAGGCCCCCAATGGCTAAGCCGCCGGCGAGCAACACCCGCCCGTCGGTCAGTCGAGTGGCCGTGTGATCGATGCGGGGGCTCGTCATCGTGCCGGCATCGCTAAACATCCCCGTTCCCGGGTCGAACACCTCGGCGCCGTCCAGGAGCGCCCCGCTGAAGCGTCCGCCCGTAGCCAGCACCTGCCCCGTAGCGAGCAGTGTCAACTGATGCTCGCTCCGCGGCGTCAGCATGTCACCCGCCGGACTCCAGGTACCGGTGGCGGGATCGTACAGCTCGGCGCTCTTTAGATAAAGGTCGTTGGCCCCGAAGTTGTCCGGCCGGCTCACGCCGCCCGCGGTCAGCACTTTGCCGTCGGCCAGCACGACCAGAAACCCGGCCGCGCTCGCGTCCTCGGAGGTCCAGATGCGCTGATCCGCCATGCTCCCGGTCGGGCTCCACGTCCCAGTCGCCGGATCGTACAATTCCGCCGAGGCGAGTGACGGGAATGGGTATTCACTCGTCCCGCCGGCGAGCAGCACCCGCCCGTCGGGCAGCAGCGCCCCGGCCGGCGCTTGCCGGCCCACGCTCAGGGTGCCCGTGGGCGTCCACGTTCCGGACGTAGGATCGAACAACTCGGCCGAGCTCCACATGTGACCGCTGCGGTCGCCCCCCCCTGCCACGAGCACCCGCCCGTCTTGCAGGACGACGGCGGCGGGACTGTTGCGGGGCACGTTGAGAGGGCCGGTGAGCGTCCAGGTGCCGGCCACCGGATCGAAGATTTCGGCCGAGCCGCCAACGGCCGGTTCGACAACGTTGTTAGATCGAGCGCCGCCGATCACGAGCACGCGCCCGTCGCCCAGCAGCACCGCCGCGTGGCCGAGCCGCGGGAAGTTCATGTTCGCGACGCTCGACCAGGCGCCCGTTCCAGGGTCGAACAGCTCGGCGGTGGCGAGCCGAGTCATGGCGTTGATGCCGCCCGCGACCAGCACCCGCCCGTCGTGCAGCCGCACCGCCACGTGAGATGAACGCGCCTCTGCCATGGCACCGGTCGAGCCGAAAGTGGCTTGAAGGTCTGCCAGCGCGGAGGCCGGCCCCCGCAACGGGGCCGCCGGCGTGTCGCTGCGATCGCAGCTCGAAGGCTCCTATCGGTAGGGCGCGACGGGTGTCTAGGGCGGGTCACCCGCCGGAAGCGGGTGCTCGACTGGATGATCCCTGTCGGCTGTCGCGCCGGCCGTGACTGGCCTCACCCCCGGTCGGAACATCATGTGGCGCGCGCGGTTGCCATGACTGCTCAAAGCGGATTCGGGCCCGCAATCGCACGCGTGTGATGACGATCACACCGGCGCCGTGACTCTCTCAGTAGGGTGGGCGCCCGTCGGCCGCTCACACGCCGGAGGTGCGTATGTCGAACAGGACGACGCTTCTTGTGATCACGGTTGGTCTGCTCGTCGCAACCGCGTCAGCAGCCGCTGCGCAAGGCAAGGGCCCTAAGAAGTACGCGGTAACCAACGATCGGGCGCTGGTCGTCACCCGGGAGGTTCTGGTCAGGCAGGGCTACGACGTAGTGCGGATCGAGAACGCCGGGCCCGACGTCGTGGTCTGGTACCGCCGGGGCAACATGGGCAGAGGCAAGGGCAAGGGCCGGCCCGTGAAGATGGTGATCCACCGTGAGGCGGATCGGGTCGTGTTCCTCGATACGCCCAGCGCGATACTGGTGGATATCGACGTGAGGTTGAAGCTGTAGGGCGCGGCGAGGGCTACTTTTGTATCATGCGCACCGCCACCCGTACCCACGGCTTCACCGAATCGGTCATCCGCGGCATGACCCGGCTCGCGAACGAGCACGGAGCGATCAACCTGGCGCAGGGGTTTCCGAACTTCTCGGCGCCCGACGCCCTCAAGGACGCGGCGGCCCGTGCGATCCGCGACGACATCAACCAGTACGCCATCACTTGGGGTGCCAAGCGGTTGCGTGACGCGCTGGCGCGGAAGTACGCCCAATGGTACGGAATGACCGTGGATCCCGAGGCGGAGGTGACGGTCACATGTGGGGCGACGGAAGCGATGGCGTCCGCCCTCCTCGCGGTTGTCGATCCCGGGGACGAGGTCATCGTGTTCGAGCCGTTCTACGAAAACTACGGCCCCGACACGATCCTGTGCGGCGCGCGTCCCGTGTACGTCCCGATCGCGGCTGGAGCGCCGCTCGACCTGGACCGCCTCGCCGCGGCGTTCTCGAAGCGCACGCGCGCGATCATCGTCTGCACGCCGAACAATCCGACTGGCCGCGTCCTGTCCGGGCGGGAGCTCGAGGGCGTAGCAGAGCTGTGCCGGCGGTATGATGCCTATGCGGTGACAGACGAGATCTACGAGCACATCTACTACGAGGGAAAGCACATCCCGATCGCGACGCTGGATGGGATGCGCGACCATACGATTACGATCAGCGGCGCCTCCAAGACCTTCAGCGTCACCGGGTGGCGGGTCGGGACGATCATTGCACCGCCAGAAGTAACCGACGCGATCCGCAAGGTGCATGACTTTCTCACCGTTGGAGCGCCGGCGCCGCTCCAGGAGGCGATCGCCGTCGGCCTCGAGACGCTGGGGCCCGAGTACTACCGGGGTCTCGCCGTCGACTACCGCGCCAGGCGGGACCTGCTGCACGGCGCGCTGCTGGCGGCGGGGTTTCGCTGCGAGCCACCCGAGGGGGCCTACTACATCCTCGCCGACTTCTCGGCGCTCTCCGACCTACCGGACGACGCATTCGCCCGCTGGCTCACGTGTGAGGCCGGCGTTGCCCCGGTGCCGGGCTCGAGCTTCTTCAGCCGCCCGGAGCTGGGACGGCAGCTGGTCCGGTTCGCGTTCTGTAAGACGGAAGAACAGCTGCGAGAGGCGGGGGAGAGACTACAGGCGGTCAAAGGGGGGCGGTAGCTACCGCCCTTTACCGTCTTCCTCCGCTACAGCGCCGACCACCATGTCGGGCGAGGGGCGATCGGCTTGGGCAGCCGTCGGGGCGGGCGCGCGGGCCAGCCCGAGCCCGGCGAACCGGAATAACCACCCCCCCAATGGCCCGCCCCAGAAGCGCAGCCGGCGCTCGCGTTTCGGGTCGGTGCGATGCTCGGTGCGCGCCCGAGCCATGACGGCGGCGAGCAGCGCCACGCCTGCCGCGATGCCGCAGGCCGCGAGCGGTACCGAGCTCGAAGCGAGGCCGGGCGCACGGAGTCCCGTCGCGACCGCCGTCGCGGCGATGCAGACGCCGGCGTAGGCCAGACGTCGCAACAGCCGCTCGAGGCGCGACGGCCCGTCGCCGTACAGAAACGCCAGCTCCTCCCGGTGGCGCGCCAGCTCCGCGGAGAGTGCATCGGTCAGGTCGTCACGATCGAACCCGGCGGCGCAGAGCCGTCGCACCCGCACCAGCATCAGTACGCTCGGCAGCGCGAACAACCAGATGATGAAGCCCGCGGCGACGAGCCTGGGACCGAGGTCAGCCGAGGTAACGAGCTGCATGACCAGCAACGGGACGGCGAGGCCGAGCAACGCCCCGTACACCAGCGCCGGTGCTGAGAGGTGCCGGCTCTCGACGAGGAACGCCCGTAGCGCGATCGGCGGGCCCACCGGAACCGCCACCGCGAGGCGGACGGCGTCGGCGAGGTGGGCGCCGCTCGTGAAGCGCGCCGCCGGCTCCTTCAAGAGGCAGCGGTCGATGATGCGCGCCAACCGCCGCGGCACTCCGGGCGCCACCGACGCGAGCGGCCGCGGCGGAACTGCGATGTGCCGCGCCATCATCTCGTAGGAGTCACCTGCGGCGAACGGCAGCTGGCCCGACAGAGCGTAGTAACCGACCACTCCCAGCGAGTAGAGATCGCTCCGTGCATCTACCCCGAGCCCACTCGCCTGCTCCGGGCTCATGAACTCGGCCGTCCCGACCACCTCCCGCGGCCCTGTCATCCCGCCACCTGCCCCTACCCGGGCGATGCCGAAATCGGACACCAATGCGCGGCCGGTGGCGGCATCGAGCAGGATATTGTCGGGCTTCACGTCACGGTGCACGACGCCGCGCTCGTGCGCGTGCGCCAGCGCCCACCCGACGTCGCGGAGCAGCCGCGCGGCTTCCTTGGGCGGGAGCGGCCCTCGCTCGCGGACCCGCTGACCCAGCGTCTGCCCCTCGATGTACGCCATGGCGAAGAACACGACGTCGCTCAGCTCGTCGACGGCGAAGATGGGCACGATGTTGGGGTGGGTCAGCTGCGCTGCGGTCCGCGCCTCGACCAGGAAGCGCTCGCGCGCGATCGGGTCGACGGCCTTCGCAGGGAGCAACAACTTGATAGCGACCCGGCGCTCGAGGCGCAGCTCGCGTGCGAGGAACACCACACCCATGCCGCCTCTGCCAAGGCGGCGCTCGAGCACGTAACGACCGGCCAGCGCACGGTCGAGCAGGCGGAAATGGGGATCCGGTTCTCGTAGCATCGATTGCACGGTGTGGCGGTGACGCGACAGTCAGGGTCGGCCTACGTCATAAGCGCGCTCTCAGTACCCCGGGGGGTCTAGACGGGGTTCCCCGGCCCTGTGCTCAGCGGAGCTCCTCTTCGACCTCCCGCTCGGCCTCGAGGAGGAAGCCGATCTGCTTCGCCACTTCGCGCGCGAGGCCCAGGTCCGTCGTGAGGCTCTGCACCGTGCCGGAGCCAGCGTGCAGCCGCAGCAGGTTGAGGCGGATTGTCTCGAGCGCCCGCACGGCGTCGTTGAGGCGTTGCTGCACGAGGTCGCGCTCCACCTCGAGGTCGGCGACGATCCGCCGGCGCCGCGCCTCGACCGCAGCATCCCCCTGTCGCCGTCCCTCTTCCCCTTTTCCTGTGTCGGCCAGGACCTGCTGCAGCTCCTCGAGCCGGCGCCGCATTTTCTGCGCGTCCTCTTCCAGCCGGTGCACCACGGCAGGCAGGTCGCGGAGCTGCTGGCGCGTGTCCTTCGGCAGCGTCGCGAACAACTGCTCCGCCGCCATCCCGAGCGAGAGCTCCGTGGGTCGATGCGTCATCGGCGCGGGCAGCGCCTTGGCGGAGGTGAACGTGCGCGCCAGGCCGAATAGCCAGCGGCCGATCCGCCCGGTCCAGAACTTGGCATACGCCTCTGTGTCGATGTCGCGCCGCCGTTGCAGCATGATCAGGGCGGCCAAGCCGGACCCCGCTCCCACCCAGCTCGCGACACTGAGGAGCGCCGGTACCCAGTACGGCCCGGCGGGCGGCCACTCGGTGAACACGATCGTCAGCCACCCCGCTGTCCCGAGACCGAGGCCGACCACCCCACCCAGCTGCAGGATGCGCTCCAGAGCCGACGGCCCATGCCCGTGCTCCACGGCCCGCTCCTCGCGCTGCTGCTCGAGCTCCGCCCGGAACGCCACGCCGATGTCGCCGTGGCCGAAGCCGGACTTGAGGAGCCGGCGCGCGCGGTTCATCAGGATGGCGAGCGGCAGCACGGTCAGCCCGCCGAGCAACGTGCCGAACGCGGCCGTCGCGCCGAAGGCGGCGCCGATGAACGCGGACGTGAGCAGCAATCCGAACGGGTAGAACAACACGCCGAGTCCATCGAGTCGCGAGTTGTGCTTCACAAACGCCCGCAGCACGACCGGGATCTCCTTGCGCTGCTCCAGCGCAAGCTGTCCCACCAGCTCCTCGGCCGTCCGCGGCCGGTCGGCCGGGTCTTTCTCGAGGCATTGCTCCACGGCGCGCGCGAGCCGGCGCGGCACGCCGGGGACGACCGAGGAGAGGGGCGGCGGCGGCTCCGTCGCCTGCTTCGCCAGGACCTCGGTCGCCTGCGCCCCTTCGAATGGCAACGCGCCGGAGAGGGCGAAGTACCCGACGACCCCGAGGGCGTAGAGGTCGCTGCGCGCGTCCACCGGCTCACCCAGCGCCTGCTCGGGGCTCATGAATTCGGGCGTGCCGATCACCTCACCGCCGGCCACCGCGGCGGCGTCGCGCACCAACCCGGCAATCCCGAAGTCGGCGACGAGAGCGCGGCCCGTCGCGGTCTCCAGCATGATGTTGTCCGCCTTGACGTCGCGGTGCACCAGCCCCTGCGAGTGGGCGTACGCCAGCGCCCAGGCGACCTCCCGCAGCACGCGCGCCGCTTCGGATGGTGGCAGCGGGCCGCGGCGCCGCACGCGCTCGGTGAGCGTCTCGCCGTCCACGTAGGCCATGGCGAAAAACACGAAGTCGCCGACCTCGTCGACCGTGAAGATGGGGATGATGTGCGGGTGGCTGAGCTTGGCGGCGGTGCGCGCCTCGCGCAGGAAGCGCTCCCGCAAGGTCCCGTCCCGAGCCATGCCGGGCGGCAGCAGCTTGATGGCGACGGGGCGGTCGAGGCGCACCTCGCGCGCTAGATACACCACGCCCATCCCCCCGCGGCCCAGCTCCCGCTCCAGCGAGTACCCGCCGACGAGGGCGGCCTGGAATTGGATGAAGAGGGAATCGGGCGCGTCGGGCATAGTGGACATGGTACCAGCCCGCAAAACGCAGCGGAAGACGGCGAGCCCGGCTCAAGCCGGGCTCGCCGTTACTTCGGTGTGATCAGCTGCTCGCGGCCTGCAACCGATCGATGATTCCGCGGGCCCACGCGATGAGGCCTTGCGCCGAGTCGGCGGCGAGCGTGCCGTTGCGCCCGAACGCGTCGACCTGGTTGACGAACGCCTCGAGCTGGTTGATGCCCTGGTCCGTCTGGCCGGCAGCGAGCTTGGCGCGCACTTGGTCGAGCTTGCCCAACAGGCCGCGCGTTTGGTCTTGGGTCAAGGCCGTCGTCGCGGCGACCCGGTTGACCTGCTCGACGAGCGCCTCCACCCACTGCGCGGGGCCCACCCACACCGCGAACGTGTCTGCGCCCACGGCGCCGACTCGGTCCGTGACCGTTATGATCACGCTGTACCGACCCGCGTCGGCGTAGGCGTGGCTCGCGTTCATCGGATCGATCCTGGTGGTGAACCCGCTGTTCGAGCGCCCGTCGCCCCAGTTGATCCGCCAGGTCCAGAAGATTGACGCATCGTCGACGAACGTGAAGGTCTCACTGATCGACTGCCCGGGTTGGGCCATCTGATCGGGCCCGGCGGTGACCGTGGGACGATCATTCGGGCTGATCGAGATGAGCGCCTCGTCCGATCCGGCGGCCCCGAGGTTGTCGGTCACTGTCACTCGCACCGTGTACTGGCCCGCCGCCGTGTAAACATGACTGGGCGAGACGCTGCCCATCTGATCGGCGACGCCGGAGCTCGAAGCCCCGTCGCCCCAAGCCACCTCCCAGTGCCACGGCGGGGCGGGCGTCGACCGGTCGGAGAAGTTGAAGGTCTGGCGAACCGTGCCGTACGCGAACCAGGTCTGATCAAAGCCGGCGTTCACCGTGGGTGCGGTGTTCCCAGCCGGGGGCTCGTAGATCGTAATGATCACGTCGTCTGAGCCGCTGGCCCCGAGGCCGTCCGTGACCGTGACGCGCGCGGTGTACTGGCCGGCGCTCTGATAGGCGTGAGACGGCGTGGGCGGACAGCACGGCGACGACACGCTGCCGGAGCTCGTGGCGCCGTCACCCCAGCTGACCTGCCAGGTCCAAGGGGTGGCCGGCGTCTCGTCAGCGAATCTGAAAGCCACACTCATCTGGGCGCCCGGCCAGCCTTGTTGATCGGCGCCGGCGATCACCGTGGGAGCCGTATTGCCACCCGCAGGGATGGCCCGCACGGTCACATCGTCCAGGCCAAGGCCACCGGCGTCGTCGGTGACACGCACGAGGACCCGGTATGCGCCGGCCTGATTGTAGGTGTGGCTCACCGTGATCGGATCGGCGGTCGTCGTGGCGGTCCCGACGGTCGTGGCGTCACCCCATGACACGTACCAGGTCCAGGGGCCGTTCGCCGTCGCGTCCGCGAGCGTGAACGTCACGCTCACTGGCTGTCCGACCTCCACTTCCCGATCCGCGCCGGCGTTCACCGTGGGAGCAGTGTTGTCCGGCTCCGGCTGCCATAGCACGGGGCGGCCCGACATCTCGATCTCCGAGATGTTGTCCTCACCGGTCCTGAAGGCATGGCCGACGACCTCGCCCCCCGCATTGATGTCGTTGGCCCGGCTGTAGGAGCCGCCCAACGTCCCCAGGTCGGTCATCTCCCCGCGCGCCCAGAGAAATGCGTGGAGCATGTCGTCATGGCCCTGCCCGTTATCGCACAGGTCCCAGCAGCCGTATCCGACAACCTGCCCGGCATCGTTGATCGCAAACGCCTCGCTGTGGCCCTGGCCCAGGTCCCCGAGGTCGGTCATCGTGCCGTTCGCCCAAAGAAACGCGTGGGTTTGGCCGGCGGCGGTCAGGCTGGTGCCCACGATCTGCCCGGCGTTGTTGATGCCGGAGGCGCGACTGCTCGTCCCACCCAACGTGCCGAGATCGGAGATCGCACCATTCTCCCACCGGCAGGCGCGCCCGGGAGCGGAGCCGCACGCGCCAACGACCTGGCCGGCGTCATTTATCGCGGCCACGGCGATCTGACCGATATCGGTCATCACGCCGTCCGCCCACACGAAGCCGTGCACCTCGCCGGAGGCCGTTTGGCTGTTGCCTGCAACCTGGCCGGCGTTGTTGATGTCACTCGCCGCGCTACTGGCTCCGCCCAACGTGCCGAGATCCGTGGTGGCGCCGCTTTGCCAGACGCAGGCGTGGGCTCCGCACTTGCCCGCGATGCGTCCGGCGTTGTTGATATCTGCCACCTCGATCCCGCCGAGGTCGGTGATCACCCCGTCGGACCAGAGGAGCCAGCGGAAGGTGTTGGTCAAGCTCATGCCGACGACCTGGCCGGCGTCGTTCATTGCGAGCGCCTGGCCGGCCGGTCCCGGGGAGCCGAGATCGGTGACGGGAACCCCTGTGCTGGACCGTTCGGAGCTAGCCGTCGCAAGAGACGGCTTCCCTGTAGTCGCGGGCTTGGGGCGGACGGTCGAGGGTTCAGGGTCGACGAGGTCGCACGCGGCGAGCGCCAGGCACACGGCCACGACGAGCGGGAAGACGCGCATACGCACACCTCCGGGAAGGCATTCGCACGAAACAGCGACGTTGCAGAACGCAGCAATGCGCGTGCCCGGTCGTGCCACACCGCGCTGCGCGGAGAGAGCGCGAGCCAGCGATCATAGTCCGTGTTGACGCGTCGCTACCCGTGTGGGCAGCCCGCCACAGGCGCCCGAGTGTCACCTCTATCGCGCCCCGCCAGCGGCGGCCAGATTCTCCGCCCATATGGCCAGCCACGAGCCCTACATCCCCGCGACGCACTTCCCCGCGGAGCTCACGCCGCGCGCCCTGATCCTCGGCGTGCTGCTCGGGCTGATCTTCAGCGCCTCGAGCGTGTACCTCGCCCTCAAGATCGGGCTCACGGTGAGCTCCTCCATCCCCATCGCGGTGCTCTCGATCACGATCTTCCGCGCCCTGGGTCGGACGTCGATTCTCGAGAACAACATCGTGCAGACCACTGGGTCGGCCAGCGATTCGGTGGCGGCCGGGGTGGTCTTCACGATCCCGGCGATTCTGCTGATGGGCTACGACTTGGACATCAGCCGGGTGGCGGTCCTGGCGACGGCGGGCGGGCTGATGGGGATCCTGATGATGATCCCGCTGCGCCGCGCCTTGATCGTGAAAGAGCACGACACGCTGATCTACCCGGAGGGCACGGCGTGCGCCGAAGTGCTGATCGCCGGCGAAGAGCGCGGCCTGCAGGCTAAGCGCGTGTTCCAGGCCTTCGGTGTGGGCTTCGTCTACAAGTTCTTGATGGGCGGGCTCAAGCTGTGGCCCGACGTCCCCGGGAAGGCGCTTGCCTTCTATCCAGGCGCTGCCATCTCGACGGAAATCTCCCCGGAGCTCCTGGGAGTGGGCTATATCATCGGCCCGCGTATCGCCGGCTACCTGTTCGCCGGCGGCTGCTTCGCGTACCTGGTGCTCGCGCCCGCGATCAAGCTCGTGGGGTCGGGCCTCGCCGAGCCGTTCGGGTTCCCGGCGGTGAAGCTGATTCGCGACATGAGTCCGAGTGAGATCCGCGCCAGCTTCGTGTTCTACATCGGGGCGGGCGCCGTCGCCTCGGCGGGAATCATCGCGCTGGCGCGCTCCCTCCCGACGATCGCGAGCTCGTTCGCCTCGAGCTGGAAGGAGCTGCGCGCGTCCCGCCTCGGCCAGGCGGTCACCCGGCTGCGGACCGAGCACGATCTCCCCATTTCACTCACCGTCGGCGGCTCGATCGCCCTCGCCATCGTCCTCACGCTGCTGCCGCAGCTGGGCGTCAACCTGCTCGGCGCGGTCCTGATCGTGATCTTCGGATTCTTCTTCGCTACCGTGTCCTCCCGCATCTGCGGCCAGATCGGCTCTTCGGCGAACCCGATTTCCGGCATGACCATCGCGGCGCTGCTCGGGACGTGCCTGATCTTTGTCGCGATCGGCTGGACCGGCGTGGACCACCGCGTGCAGGCGATCTCGATTGCCGCCGTCGTGGCCGTCGCCACCGCGAATGCCGGCAACACCTCACAGGACCTGAAGACCGGCTTCCTCGTCGGCTCCACCCCGCGCAAACAGCAGATCGCCATCCTGATCGGCGCCCTGGGGTCGGCGCTCGTCGTTGGCTGGACCCTCACGCTCCTCAACCGGGCGTACACCTATCCCGTCCCCGAGCAACACGCTCCGTTCCGCGCGCAAGCGCTGGCGCCGCCGGCGGGTGGCCGGGCGCCGGTCGAGGTCCTGCCCGCGACCATGTCCGGTTTCCGCATCGCCGGCAGCGACTCGGTGGACCGCGCGACGTATCAGGTCGTCCGCGTGTACGTCGTCACCGACGGCGTCGCCGCCGGCAAGTACCTGATGGACCCGCCGAGTCGCGAGTTGCGCTACGTGCTCGATCCGGGGATCGGCGGCCGCGTCCACGAGTATCGGGGCAAGACCATTCCCCGGCTCGATTCGCCCAAGGCGACGATCATGGCGCTCATCACCGACGGCATTCTAACCCATAAGCTGCCGTGGGTGCTGGTGCTGCTCGGGGTATTCATCACCATCGCGATCGAGCTCATGGGGGTGCAGGCGCTGCCGGTCGCGGTGGGGGTGTACCTGCCGATCTCCACATCATCGGCGATGTTCGCGGGCGGCGTGGTGCGGTGGCTGATCGAGCGGCGCGCGCAGGCCCGGCAGCAATCGCTCGCCCAAGTCGAATCGGGACCTGGAGTGCTGTTCTCGAGTGGCCTGATCGCCGGCGGAGCCATCTGTGGGATCGTCCTAGCGGCGATCGCGGGCGTCCTGGGCTCCGCGGACGCGCTCGCCGAGCGGGTGCCCGTCTTCACCGCGCTCGGGAATCTGCCCCACTCCAACATCCTCGCCTTCGGGCTGTTCGGACTGATGGGAGCGCTGCTCTACTGGGTGGGCCGGCGCGAGCAGTGATACGGCCGTCGCTGTAGGGGCGCAGCATGCTGCGCCCCTACATGTGCTGCGCCCTACATTTCAGCATGCGTGCTTTGCGTGGATAACGATGCGCGTCGTTTCCCTACTCCCCGCCGCCACCGAGATCGTCGCCGCCCTGGGAGCGGGCAGCCACCTCGTCGGGGTGACGCACGAGTGCGACTATCCGCCCGAGGTGCGCGCCCTGCCGCGGGTGACCCGCTCGCGCCTCGACCCCGGCCTCTCCTCCGGCGAGATCGACCGCGCGCTGGCGACCGCGAAACGCGAAGCTGCCCCGACAATCGAGGTGGACGTGGAGCTCGTTGCCCGCCTCCGCCCGGACGTCGTCATCGGACAGGCGATCTGCGACGTCTGTGCGGTCGGCCAGGAGCAGCTCGCCGACATTGTCTCCTCGCTGCGCCACACGCCCTGGGTCGTGACGCTCCACGCGCATACCCTCGTCGAGGTGTTCGTCGACATGCGCAAGGTCGGCGAGGCCTTGGAGCTGCGCGACGAAGCGGACGAGGTGATCGCGGGACTCGCCTACCGGCTGCGCCGCGTGCGGAAAGCTGCCTTAGCCAGTTCGAACGATGGTGGGGCGCAGCATGCTGCGCCCCTGCATCGACCGCGGGTCCTCGTTCTGGAATGGCTCGACCCTCCCTACGTCGCGGGTCACTGGGTCCCCGAGCTGATCGAGATCGCGGGGGGCGAGGATGTCGGCGGCGTTCCCGGCGCACCGGCGGTGACGCGACCGTGGCGGGAGCTCAGTGCACTGGCGCCCGAGCTCGTGGTCGTCGCGCCGTGCGGCTTCGACGTGGAGCGGGCGCGCCGCGAGCTGGCCCTGGTCACGGACCAGGACGCGCGGGCGCTGTTCGACCGGCGCGTCGAGTTTCTCGACGGCAACGCCTATACTTCACGCCCGGGGCCGCGGCTGGTCGACGCGGCGGGACTCCTCGCCCAGTTGATCCATCGTTGATGGCATCACCAAGGTTTGTTGAGGCCCGACGGCTATGACGGGCCACCTCGTGGCGTCGTGCGCTTTGCTGCTGGCCCTGCTGCAGGCGCCGGCGGTCCCCCCTCGGGGTCCCCTCCGCCTGTATGCGGTGGGCGACATCAATCTCGGGCGACGCACGGCCAGGGAGCGGCTCATCGAGGGGGACACGTTGTACTCGTTTCGCCCGCTGCTCGACACGCTGCGCGGCGCGGACATTACCTTCGGCAACCTGGAGAGCCCGATCGCGGCGGACACGGGCCAGGTGGACGACTCGGGGGCGGTGTTCACTGCCCCGCCCATCGCGGCGGCAGCGCTGGCGCAGGCGGGGTTCGACATCGTGAGTACTGCCAACAACCACGCGTGGGACGGGGGAGAGGCGACGTTGCAGGAGACGATGCGCCAGCTCACGCGGGCCGGCGTGCTGTTCGTGGGATCCGCGTTCGGCCGGGACATGGCCGAGCAACCCGTGATCGTGCGGCGTGGGGGCTGGCGCGTCGCCTTCTTCGCGATCACACGCGCCTGGAATCCGGCGCCGTACACCTTCTACCGGCACCCCGGCGCGAATTACGTCGCGTGGGGGGACACGGCGTGGATTTTCCCCGCGATCCGGAGCCTCAAGGAGAGCGGCCGGGCGGACCTCGTCGTCGTGAGCGTCCACGGAGGTCAGGAATTCGTCGACGCGCCCCCCAAGTACCACCAGGACCTCCTGTACGGCCTGGTGGACGCTGGCGCGGATCTGGTGCTCGCCCATCATCCCCACGTGCTGCAACCGGTCGTCCGCTACAAGGGCAAGCCGATCGTGCAATCGCTCGGCAACTTCATCTTCCTGCAGAGCGGTCCGTGGACACGGCTCTCGGCGATCCTGCGCGTCATCGTGAGACCCGACAAGCAGCTTCGCCTGTCGGCGATCCCCATCCGGGCCGGCCATCAGGCGACGCTCGCTACGGGCGCAGCCGCAGACAGCGTTCGCAGCCGGCTCGGTATTCCTCTTTCCACCCCAGCCCATCCATGATGAAACCCACGCTGGACTTCCTGAAGCGCCTGCTCGACACCCCGGGGCCATCCGGCTTCGAGACCGCCCCCGCCCGCGTGTGGCGTGAGGAGGTGAAGGCGTTCGCCGATGACGTCAAAGCCGATGTCCACGGTAACTCGACCGCCGCCGTGAACCCCCAGGGCGCGCCGCGCCTTATGCTCGCCGGCCACATCGACGAGATCGGGCTCCAGGTGACACACGTGGATGACGACGGCTACCTCTACTTCGCCGGGATCGGCGGGTGGGACCCCCAGGTGCTGGTCGGGCAGCGCGTCGTAATCGCGGGGCCGAAGGGACCCGTGCGCGGCGTGATCGGCAAGCAGGCGATCCACCTCATGAAGAAAGAGGACATAGACAAGGTCTCCAAGATCACGGACCTGTGGATCGACATCGGCGCCGCCACCCGGGCCGAAGCGCTCGAGCGCGTGCGCGTCGGAGATCCCGCGGTGCTGGACGCGGACGTGCAGGAGCTGCCGAACGGGCGCATCGTGTCGCGCAGCATCGACAACCGGATCGGGGCATACGTCGTGGCCGAGGTGCTGCGGCTGCTGGCGAAAGACCGTCCCAAACACGCGGCGGTATTCGCCGTCGCGACGACGCGTGAGGAGATCGCGTGGACGGGTGGAGGGGCTCGCACCAGCGCGGTCGGACTCGACCCGCAGGTTGCCCTCGTGGTGGACGTCACGCACGCGACCGATTACCCCGGCGCGGAGAAGAAGCGCGCGGGCGAGCACAAGCTGGGAGCCGGACCGGTGCTGGCCCGCGGGTCCTCAGTCAGTCCCGTCGTATTCGACCTGCTCGTGCACTGCGCCGAGCAGGAACAGATTCCCTACAGCGTGCAGGCGGCGCCGCACGACACCAGCACCGACGCGGACGCGATCTACAACGCGCTGCGCGGAATCCCGACCGGGCTCGTGAGCGTGCCCAACCGGTACATGCACAGTCCGAATGAGATGGTGGCGCTGGAGGATCTGGAGCGCGCGGCGCGCCTGCTCGCAGCGTTCGCGCGCCGGCTCGATCCCAAAGTCAACTTCATTCCCGGCTGACGGGCGGAGGGACGCTATGAAAGGCAACAATCCGGCACTCGGCCTCTTCATTCTGCGGGTGGTGGTCGGGGTCGTCTTCCTGATGCATGGCTTGGGCAAGTTGATTGGTCCGCCGTTTCCGGGACCAGGGATGGCAGGGTGGACGGGCATGCTGCGGGACGTGCTGCACTTCGCGGTGCCGGGACTGATGGCGTGGATCGGGATGCTGATCGAGGCGGGGGGCGGTCTGGCGCTGATCCTTGGGATCGCCGCGGCACCGGTGGGCTGGCTGCTCGCTCTCTACATGGTCATCGCGGCGGTGACGGGCGGTCACTTCGCCGCGGGCTTCGACGTGTTTCACTTCGGGGACCCGATGCGGCGCGGCTACGAGTACAACCTGACGCTCATCGCTGCATCGCTGTGTGTCGCACTCGGGGGGCCGGGGGGCTGGGCGCTGGGAGGGTCCAAGGGCGCGCCAGAGCCGCCTCGCATGGCCTGATTGCCTTAGCGACCCGGCTTCCGCTTCAGCTCTTCCAGCGCCGCGCGCGCCGCGTTCCGCACCTGGCGGTCGCCGTCCTCGGCCAGTCCCTGCAGCGTCCCCACCGCCGCCGGCGTCGCGGCGAGGCGCAGCGCTTCGACGGCGGCGACGCGGAATCCGGCCGGCTTGCGGCCGAAGATCCGTCCCGCGGGCTGGACAAACTTGATCAGCGCCTGGACCGCGTCCGGGCTCCCGATCCGGCCCAGGGCCAGCATCAGCTCCCGCTGCACCGCTTCGTCCTCCTCCTCATCCATGGCGACCACGAGCGGCATCGCCAGGGCGGCCGACTTACGGCCGATCCCGAGCGCCACCTGCATGCGCACCTCCTGCGACTCGTCGCGCAGCGCCCGCCGCAGCGGCTCGGCCGTGGTGCGCGAGCCGATTTTCGCGAGCGCGAGCGCGACCGCCTTGCGCACGCGCTCGTCTTCGTGACCGAGCCGCCGGCTCAGCGCCGGAACGGCGTCTTCCAGCCCCAGCTCCCCGACCAGTTCCGCCACGTTGCGCACCACAAACCACTCGTGATGGTCGAGCATGTGCACGACCTGCTCCGTGCCCTGCGTCATCTGCGTCAGCGCGTCGAACACGGCGCGCCGCTCGCTCACCGCCGGGGCCGCGACCAGCATGTCGAGCAACACCTCCACCGCGTCCGCGCCGGCCCGCTGCAGCGCCAGGGTCGCTTCGGTGCGGTGCCTGGGCACGCTGACGAGACGCGCCAGCGCCTCGACCACCGGTTTCGTGTAGATGCGGCGCAGGGCGATTCCGTACTGGCGTCGCGCCCCGCTCTCTTCCGAGACGCGCTGCTCGATGCGCGTGACGGCCGCGACGAGCCGCAGCACCTCCTCGAGGCGGTTGCGCTTCAGGGCTGTCTCGACCTGTTGGATCAGGGCGGCGAGCACGTCGCCGACGTTCACCGCCGCCGGATTGCGCTCCAGCTCGGCGAGCGGGTCGTCGGCACCGCCGGAACGCGACCCGGACACCGGCACCGCCGCGGCCGAACCCGCCCCAGCCGGGGGAGGGGGGGGCGGGGGGGGCGCCAAGGGGGTGGGTGGACCGGGGGGGGAGCGAGGGACGGGGGGAGCCGGCCGTCGCGGCGGGGCCGCAGGCGGGCCGGATGACGGCGGCTCGACCGGCTCCGCTGACTCCGCGGCGTTACCTCCCGGCAGGGCGCGGGCGGCGGGGGGGGGCGAGGGATCGTGGGTCACGAGCGGGACGCCGCTCAGATTCACCGAGCGGATGTCCTGCATCGCCTCCCCGCGCAGAATGCCTTCCGTCCCGAGGGACGGCGCCCGTTTGCCGGCATCTGGAGAAAGCACGACCGAGGGGGCGGGGCCGATCCCCTCTGGTGGGGCACGCGGAGCGGCCGGCGGCGCCGGCTCGCCTACCTGCGTGACCCGGATCCCGTCCGCGCTCGCCCCCGACGCACCGAGGCGTGTGCCTACGTCCTCCAAACCCGGTTGATCGGCCAGCACCTTGAGCAGGTCGAAGAGCTGGGCGGGCGGCGGGTTCTGCGGCAGCGCGATCGCGGCGACGCCGTGCAGGTCCAGCCGCTGAATCAGACGGCCGAGCCCTTGCGCCTCGCACAGCACGCCGTTCAGCTCGATCCGGCCGGCTGACACGGTGAGCGTGACCGGCGAATCGCGCAGCAGGGCGAGCAGCGCCCGGAATTCCGCCTTCTGGGCTTCTTTCGCACCCGGATCGCGAAACAGCTCCACACAGCGCGCGAACCGCGTAGCGATCGTCTCGAGAGTCGCCATACCGCGAGCGAGCAATCTAGAGCCCGGGACCACCTCCGGCAACGCGGGCCAGCGCGTGAGCGGCGTCACGCTCACGCACGGGCCGCCCCGAAAGGTCCAACGCGACCGACAACGCGGCGACGGTCGGCGGGACGAGACCGAGCGGCTTGAGACGCTCCGCCGAGCCGAGCAGCGGCGCGAGCGGCTCGTCGCACGCGAGCCGGCCGCCGTCGAGCACGATCCCACGATCCAGCGTCTCGGCGGCAAAGGCGAGGTCGTGCGTCACCACCAGCAGCGCGGCGCCCCGCTCGGCGTGCTCGCGCAGCGCGTCCGCCACGTGCGCGCGTAAGCCGCGATCGAGTCCCCCCGTGGGCTCGTCCAGCACCAGCACCATGGGCTCGAGCGCCAACGCGCCGGCCAGAGCGGCGAGCTTGCGGAGCGCTGGCGGGAGATCGTAGGGATGTTGCTCCGCGTGGGCGTGGAGGGCGAGCGCGTCGAGGGCCTCCTCGGTGCGGCGCCGGACCTCGTGTACCGGAAACCCCAGCGCGCGCGGTCCGAAGCCCACGTCCTCTCGCACCGTCCGAGCGAACAGCTGCTGGTCGGCGTGTTGGAACAGCGAGCCGACGCGGCGTGCCAGCTCTTCAGGGGCGCGCTCGCCCGTGTCCCAACCGCCGACCCACACCGTCCCTGCGTCGGGGTGGAGCAATCCTGCCACGAGCCGCACGAGCGTAGTCTTCCCGGCCCCATTACGTCCGAGCAGGGCGACGCGCTCTCCCGCGGCGACCTCGAACGAGACGTCGCGCAGCGCCGCTTCGGCTCCGTAAGAGAAGCCGACGCCGTCCAAGCGGAGCGTGGCGCTCACGGCCACCGCTGCACTGCGTCGGCCACTGTGAGCGGGTAGGGTGGGGCCAGACCTGCCGCCCGCCAGATCCTCGCGACCGTCGTCCCCAGACCGTCGTCGCAGGCCGCGTCTTCGGCGAGCAGCTGGGGCGTCCCGATAGCGCGCACGGCGCCCGCTTCGAGCCACACGACCCGGTCCGCCACGTCGGGCACGGCGTCGAGCTCGCTCGTCGCGACGACGATCGCCTTGCCTTCTCCCGCCAGCAACCGGAGCAGGCGCCACATCGAGCGGGCACCCGCGGGATCGAGCTCTGCGGTCGGCTCGTCGAGCAAGACCAGATCGGGGTCCATGGCGAGGAGGCCAGCGACGATGACGCGCTGCAGCTCACCGCCCGAGAGCGTGATCGGGTCGCGCGCGGCGAGGGAAACGATCTCCAACCGCTCGAGCGCGTGGTCGACGTGCCGGGCGATTTCGTGTCCCGGCCAGCCGAGATTCGCCGGTCCGAACGCGACCTCGTCCCATACGGTGAAGGCCATGCCGGACAGCTGCGTCCAGGGCGTGGGGAGGACGATGCCGCTGCGCGCCCGCCGCCGCACGGCTCCCGCGAGCCGGCCGCCCGTCACCCGCGGGGCCAGGTCGGCGGCGACGAGCAGCAGGGTCGAGGCTCCCGCCCCGACCTTCCCCACGAGCGCCACGATTTCTCCGGCCGCGACCTCCAGCGACACCTCGCGCAACGCCGGCGCCCGCGTCGCGGGATACCAGAAGGTCACCTCCTCGAGCGCGAGCCGCGTCACGCCACTCTCCGCACCAGCGCGGCGAGGCAGAGCAGCAGCAGGCCCCACCGCACCACGCGCTCCACGACGCGGTCCGGCGGCGGCGCGAGCGGCGTACGCCGTGCCCCCGGCACGAGGCCGCGCGCCTCCAGTGCGAGGGTCCGCTCGTCCACCTCGTGGAGCGCCGACAGGACGAGCGGCAGGGCGAGCGCACGCAGCGCGCGGAGCCGGTTCGCGACGCTGCCGCGGGGGGACAGCCCGCGGCAGCGCTGTGCCTCGACGATCCGGCGCGCTCGCGCCCTGAGCATGGGGACAGCCGACAGCGTCGCGGCGAACAGGTAGGCGGCCGTGATACTCCACCCGCGCGCGACCGTCGCTTCGACGAGCCGGTCCGGCGCGAGCACGGCGGCGAGCCACACGAAGCTGGCGACCATGGTGCTGATGCGCAGCCCGATCGCCAGCGTCGTCCGCACGTCGTGGAGGAGGAGCAGGAACAGCCAGAACGGCGCGGCCGCCACGAGCGCAGGCCAGAGCCCACGGCGTAAGCCGCGGGACCCCAAGAGGCAGAAGGCGATCCCCGCCGTCGCGAGCCCGCCCGCGGGCGCCGGGAGGATCCACGCCAGAGCCGGGAGCGCCGCCGCGACGGCGAGCAGCGTGAACGGATGCAGCGCCCTCACGCCGCGCCGATCGCGCGCAGCGCCAGCGGGAAGCGGGCTGCCGTGCGGCGCGGCAGGGCGTGCAGTACCGATGCCACCAGCGCGAACGTCACTGCCTTGTCGCCGAAGTCGGAGACGAAGCTGCCGAAGAAACACGCGCCCAGCGGGGGGAGCCCCAGCGCCTTGCCGAGCGCAGTCGTGAGCGCGATCCCGCCCGTCGTGGTGCAGCCGAAGACGAAGTATGAAATCGGCGTCGAGGTCAGCGACGCGATTACGCCGAGGCCCAGTCCCGCCGGGACCGCGGTCTTGAGGCTGCGAAACAGCGCCGCGCGCGCGGCGAACCCGGCGTACAGCGCCACGATGACCTGAACCACCACGAAGGGCCAGAAGGTCGGGTTGCGGAGCGTGTTGACGGCGGACGTCAGCGCGCCGACCGCAATGCCCACCACCGGCCCGGCGAGCGCGGTCGCCAGAATAGTTCCGGTGGTGTCGAGGAAGAGCGGCAGCGCGACGGCGTCCACGGCAGCCGAGAGCGCCAGACTGATCGCCACGGCGACGGGGATGAGCGCGAGCAGTCGGGCGGACACCGGCCAGCTTCCGAGAGGGTCGGGCCAAAGATAGATATAGTCTTGGCGATGCGACACCGATGAGCACGACATTCGAAGCGAGCAAGGTCGTGCGGGCGCTCCGCGCCGCGCACCTGCACGATGCGCCGCGGCGGGACCTGCTACAGATGGCCTGCGACCGGATCCAAGCCGAGGGCGCGCCCTACACCTCGGTCTACGCCTACATGCTGCACGGCACGGAGCTCGTGCTCGAGGCGTTCACGGGGCGCGAGACGCCGCACGCGCGCATTCCCGTCGGACAGGGCGTATGCGGCACCGCGGTCGCCACCGGCCAAGACCAGAACGTTCCCGACGTCGGTGCCGTAGGGAACTATCTCGCGTGCAACCTCGACACCAAGTCCGAGCTCGTGGTGCTGATTCGCCGCGGGGCGAACATCCTCGGTCAGATCGACATCGACTCGGACGTGCCGGCGGCGTTCACGGATGTGCACCACCGTGCCGTGAAGGAAGTGGCGGATGCGCTGGCGGTGCTGGTGTAGCGAGGGCTCGAGCGCGTCGCGCCCTAACAGGACGCGTTCGGCTGGAGTGTGCGCCCTTACAGGGCGTGCAGTGGCGCCGAGCCCGGGCTCTCAGCCCGGGGAATAACACGAAGAGGCTGCGCCATGTCTCGTATTCGCGCCCTGAGAGGGCGCGAATATCACGAAGGGAGGCTCTCGTATTCGAGTGTCGTGATTTTCCCGGGCTAAGAGCCCGGGCTCGGCGCGATTGTGCGCCCTGGTAAGGGCGCACCCCCCGCCGAGCCCGCCCTGTTAGGGCGCGAACATCACGAAGGGAGGCTCTCGTGTTCCAGTGTCGTGGTTTTCCCGGGCTGAGAGCCCGGGCTCGGCGGAATGTGCGCCCTGTAAAGGGCGGACTCTCGGCCGAGCGCGCCCGTTCAGGGCGCGTCGGAAGGGTGTCGGGTGCGTGAGAATGGTTTCATTCCCGCGCGCGATCCGCGTAGGCTCTGTCCATGCCGGTTCGTCTCTACGCGCTCCTGACCTGGACCACGCTGCGCCGGCTGCCTCTCATCCATTCCGGGGCGGCGGCGTTCTTGCGTCGCATGCTTCCGGAGATTGCGCGCCGGCACGGAACCCGGGTGATCGAACTCGGCATCGTGCGAAACCACCTGCACTTGGTGTTGGAACTCCCGCCCCGCGTCGACGTCCCCCGACTCGTTCAGGGATTGAAGGGCGCCAGTGCCCGCATTGCCAACCGCGACGGCGTGATGCCGCGCGCTCGCTTGCGGTGGGCGGACGGATACGATCTGCGATCGCTGAGCGTTCGGGATCTTGCGCGGGCGATACGATACGTACGGACACAGGCGACGAGACATCCGGAACTCGCAGTGGATGAGTCCCCGGGCTGAGAGCACGGGCTGGGCGGAATGTGCGCCCTCTAAAAAGGGCGCACCCCCCGGCCGAGCGCGCCCTCTTAGGGCGCGAACGGCACGAAGAGAGAGTCTCGTGGTGGCCTTACAGGGCGCACAGTGGCGCGGAGCCTAGGCTCTCAGCTCCGCGTGGCCACGGTTCCT
>QHTT01000140.1 GCA_003220935.1 Gemmatimonadota bacterium | reverse complement strand
GGCGAGGTGCGGGTCGAGAAGCGACTCATGATCACGGTTCCGCCGGGCACCGAGGACGGCACGAAGCTGCGCCTCCGGGGGCAGGGATCGAAGGGGAGGGGCGACGTCGTCGTGATGCTGCAGGTCGAGCCCGACCGGTTCTTCCGGCGCGACGGGCTGGACGTCGTCTGCACCGTGCCGGTGAACCTGGCCCAGGCGCTGCTCGGCTCCAAGATCAAAGTCAAGACACTCGATGGACGCCGCGTCGTCCTCAGGATCCCACCCGGTACCAAGCCCGGGCAGAAGTTCCGCATCGCGGGGCAGGGAATCGAGAAGAACGGCCGGCGCGGCGATCAGTATGTGGAGGTCCAGGTCGACATCCCCGAACACCTCACGCCGGAGCAGGAGGCGGCGATGAAGGCGTTCGCGGAGCGGAGCGGCATGAGATACTAAGGGGGACACGCGATGAAGGCGATCAAAGGGCCGGCCGTTTTCCTGGCGCAGTTCGCCGGCGACGCACCGCCGTTCAACAGCCTGCCGGCCATCGCCGACTGGGCTGCCCGGCTCGGTTTCAAGGGAGTGCAGATCCCAAGCTGGGACCGGCGGCTCTTCGACCTCGAGAAGGCAGCCGAGAGCCAGACGTACTGCGACGAGGTGCGGGGCGTGCTGGCCGAGCGCGGGCTCCAGGTGACGGAGCTGTCGACGCATCTGCAGGGCCAACTGGTCGCCGTGCATCCTGCCTACGACACCGCGTTTGACGGATTCGCGGCTCCTCAGGTGCGCGGAAAGCCGGAGGCGCGTACTGCCTGGGCGGTCGAGCAGGTCAAGTTGGCGGCGCGGGCGTCGCGGCGGCTCGGCGTCACCGAACATGCGACGTTCTCCGGCGCGCTGGCATGGCCCTATTTCTATCCCTGGCCGCAGCGGCCGGCCGGTCTGGTCGAGACGGCGTTCGACGAGCTGGCGCGGCGCTGGCGCCCGATTCTCGATGTGTTCGAGGACGAGGGCGTCAACGCCTGCTTCGAGATCCATCCGGGCGAGGATCTGCACGATGGCGTGACCTTCGAAATGTTCCTCGACCGCGTCGGCGGTCACAAGCGTTGCAACATCCTGTACGATCCCAGCCATTTCGTGCTGCAGCAGCTCGACTATCTCGAATACATCGACATCTATCACGAGCGGATCCGCATGTTTCACGTCAAGGACGCCGAGTTCAACCCGACCGGCCGCCAGGGCGTGTATGGCGGGTTCCAGCCGTGGACCCAACGGGCCGGACGGTTCCGTTCGCTGGGCGACGGTCAGGTGAACTTCAAGGCGATCTTCTCGAAGCTCGCCCAGTACGATTATCCCGGCTGGGCGGTGCTGGAGTGGGAATGCTGTCTCAAGCACCCCGAGGACGGCGCCCGCGAAGGAGCGCAATTCATCGCCGACCACATCATCCGCGTCACGGAAAAGGCATTCGACGATTTCGCCGGTGCCGGCAGCGACGTGGCGGCGAACCGCCGCATGCTCGGCGTGGCCTGACGGGGGCGAGGAGCCGAGCATGGTCGAAGCGACAGCAGACTCCGGGGCGCCTCGCCCGCTGCGGCTCGGCATGGTCGGGGGCGGGCGCGGTGCTTTCATCGGCGCCGTGCACCGCCTGTGCGCCCGCATGGACGGGCAGTTCGAGCTCGTCGCGGGCGCCCTCTCGTCCGACGCCCAGCGCGCTAGAGACTCAGGCGCCGATCTCGGTCTCGCACCGGACCGTGTGTATACGAGCTTCGCCCAGATGGCTGCGGCCGAAGCAGGGCGGCCCGACGGCATCGAGGTCGTCAGCATCGTCACGCCGAACGACAGTCACCACGCCATCGCCCGCGCGTTTCTCGACCGGAGCATCGACGTGATCTGTGACAAACCGATGACCACGACCGTGGAGGACGCACTCGACCTGGTGCGGGCCGTGCGGCGCACCGGTCTCGTCTTCGGCCTCACCCACAACTACACGGGCTACCCGCTGGTGCGGCAGGCGCGTGAGATGGTGGCGGCCGGCGAGCTGGGCCCCATCCGCGTCGTGCAGGTGGAGTATGTGCAGGACTGGCTGTCCACCAAGCTGGAAGACACGGGGCACAAACAAGCCGGCTGGCGGGTCGATCCGCAGCGAGCGGGCGCCGGCGGCTGCCTCGGCGATATCGGCACCCACGCCTACCATCTCGCCGAATTCGTCACAGGACTGCACGCCCGCGAGCTGGCGGCGGACCTCGGCCGTTTCGTTGCGGGCCGCATGCTCGATGACAATGACCACATCCTGCTCCGCTACGAGGGCGGCGCGCGCGGCATGCTGTGGGCGAGTCAGGTGGCGCCGGGTAACGAGAACGGGTTGCGGCTGCGCGTGTACGGCGAAAAGGCCGGGCTGGAATGGAGCCAGGAGCACCCCAACCAGCTGCGCTTCTCGCTGGTGGGCCGGCCACCGCAGGTCTTGTCGCGCGGCGGCCCCTGCCTCGGTGCGGCTGCGGGGCATGCCACCCGCATCCCGGCCGGCCATCCCGAGGGATATCTCGAGGGCTTTGCCAATCTCTATCGCGATCTCGCCGAGCAGATCCGGGCGCGGCGCGCCAGGCGCGCTCCCGATCCGCGGGCGCTGCTGGTCCCGACGGTCGAAGACGGCGCGCGCGGCGTCAAGTTCATCGCCGCCGCCGTGGACTCGCATGCCAAGAATGGCGCCTGGGTCGATGCGCGCGTGACCGTCTGACGCAGTGTTACGGTTTCATGCAACGTGCAACGTGCGACTAGCCTTTCGCGATATTCGCCTGCGTCATCGCCGTCCTTTCCCAGAAGTGCCAGAACACGCGGGTCAAGCGGCTGGCGATCGCCCGGTTGCCGGTCACACGGATACGCCGGAGCGCGAGGGCCCAGCCGAGGCTCGCGATGCCGGTGAGCGTGGCGGCGACGTCTTCAGCGCGCGCGGGGCCCCGGACCCAGTCCACCGAGCGGGCCAGCTGGCCCACCCACGGCGCCACCCGCGCCTGGGCGGCGGCGAAGAGCTGCTCGGCGTCGGCCTCGAGCGTCACGTCGCTCCGGGTAGGAGCCTGCCGCTCCACGCGACACGTGCCGTCCGCCACTGTCAGCGACCACTCGCCGCCGCCGGGGCCGCTGAGCCGGTAGCGCATCGTGGCGCGCAGGCCGTCCGCGCGCTCCGGGCGAAACGTGGCGGGGCGGTACTCCCGGAGGAACCAGTCGACGAGCGGCGCGGCGTAGGTGGCGTCGAGGCCGCGCCACGCCCCGTTCGCGGCCAGCAGGTCGCGCTCGTGGAGCACGTTGTCCGCCAGCTGCACGAGAAACAGCGTCCGCACTCGGACCCGTCCCACGAAGAACCACGCGGGCTTCTCCCACTCGGCGTCGCTCATGCGGCGGTACAGCGCCAGGAGCGCGTCGAGCTCCCGGTGGAACTCGTCCAGCAGGTCGGCGACCGGGGTCGTGCGGCGCCGCCGGACCTCGCGGGCATTACGGGTGAACGTGTCGAACTCGGGCGGGGCCGTCGGGTTGTCGGCGAGTGCGCGGCCGAGCACCTCGCGGAAGTTCACCGGCATCGCGCTCGTCATGTGGGCCAGCACATCGCGGGCGCGCCACCCGAGGTACGCCGTCCGGCGCTCCCATCCGCGCGCCGTGAGCCGGGCGAAGGTCGTGTCGAGGTGCCGGTAGAAGCCGTCCGCGAGGCCGAGCCAGTCGCTGCGCGTGAGCCGAGTGAAGTCCGTCATGAGAGCGACCGCGCCATCACCAGGGCACTCTGCGGACACGCGGCCGTGAACTCGGGGGAGCGGAGCACGGCCTGGTCCACGTCGGAGCGTGGGATCGGGCGGAACCCGAACTTGGGGAAGAAATGCGCCGCGGTTTCAGTGAGGAGGTAGACGGTGTGCACGCCACGCCGGTGGGCGAGATCGAGCGCGGCCGCGGTGAGCGTCTGGCCGAGGCCGTGGCCGCGCCGCTCGGCGGCGACGGCGACGGAGCGGAGCAGGGCGGCCGTCCCGTACAGCTCGAGCGCGGCCGTGCCGACGAGCTGCTTACCCTCCTTCGCAACGAGGGTCGTGCCGATGTGCCGCTCGAGCTCCGCGCGCGGCAACTTGCTCACCTCCAGCAGCTGGAGGATCGCGGGGAGGTCGGCGGGCGTGGCGGGTGCGATGACCGGCGGCACGGGGTCCCTTGCTAGTGGCTCGAGGCGATAGTACTGTTGGCCCATGATGACGTTCGCCGTTCTCGGCTCGAACCGCAACCGGAGCCTGAATTCGAATTCCGGGGGCCGGGCGGCGTAGCGTCGCGGTAGGTTCGTGAACGCGCCCCCGGCACCGAGCGGCTCCGGGGGCGCAAGTTTTCCTGGCCCCTCGCTCCTGTTCACCGCTGCGCGTCTAACAACTGTGTCGAGCAGCGGCGTCGAGCGAATGCGTCTCGCAAATGCGGCGCTCGCGGTGCGGGGGCAGTGACGGTGGCATTGGGGTGTAGGTCAACTGGCAGACCGCCCGGCTGTTAACCGGGAAGTTGGAGGTTCGAGTCCTCCCGCCCCAGCTCGACAAGCGCGCCGTCGGCATTCTGTCTACGGTTTCACCACGGTAGCGGAATAGCCTGCGAGCGACATCCGCGCCCGGGCGGTGTCCGCGCTCGGTGCCCAGTGCTCCCTCGCCGAGAACGTGTTCACCGCGTCGAGGTGGTGCGACCGTTCGCAACGAAACGGTGCGCACTGCGTGCATTTGATGGGAGGGCGGCCGGGTGGCAGGCTAGCGTGGGGGATGGAGGGCGGGTGTGGCGCGGGGCTGCTTGGTGGTCCGCGGCTGTTGACGCGGCTGCGGGCGGCGATGCGGCTGCGCCATTACAGCCGTCGGACCGAGGAGGCCTATGTCGGGTGGGTGAGGCGGTTCGTGCGGTTTTGTGAGATGCGGCATCCACTCGAGGTGGGGGAGCGGGACGTCGAGCGCTTTCTGACCGGTCTCGCGGTCGACGGCGGGGTGAGCGCGTCCACGCAGACCCAGGCCTTGTCGGCGCTCGTGTTCCTGTACGATGCCGTGTTAGGTCGGCCGCTCGGCCTGTGCGCCGGCCTGGTTCGAGCAAAGCGGTCCGAGCGCCTTCCGGTGGTATTGACGCGGGACGAAGTGTGGGCGGTACTGCGCGAGATGCGTGGTACGCCGGCGCTAGTGGCGGGGCTGCTGTACGGGTCCGGGCTGCGGCTGCTCGAGGCGTTGCAGCTCCGGGTCAAGGATCTCGATTTCGCGCGGCGTGAGATCGTGGTGCGGAGTGGCAAGGGGGACCGCGACCGCCGGACCATGTTGCCGGACGTGCTCATTGATCCGCTGATCCGGCACCTACAGGCGGCGCGGGCGGCGCACGAGCGAGACGTGGCGCGCGGGTCAGGGCAGGTGGAGCTGCCGTCAGGCCTCGCCCGGAAATACCCGGCGGCATCGGCCGAGTGGGGGTGGCAGTGGGTGTTCGGGGCGGTGCGCGAGCACAAAAGGCCTGGGACCGGCGAGCGCCGGCGCCATCACTTGCATGAGACCGTCATCCAGCGGGCGTTCCGCGCTGCCCTGAAGCGCACCGGGATCCCCAAGCGGGCGACGTGCCATACCCTGCGGCACTCGTTCGCGACCCACCTGCTCGAGGATGGCTACGACATCCGGACAGTGCAGGAACTGCTGGGCCATCGCGACGTGAGCACCACCATGATTTACACCCACGTTCTAAACCGCGGTGGCCGAGGCCTCCGGAGCCCCGCAGATCGGTTCCCCGTGCCTGCGCCCGCCGTCGGGCGCCTGCACCCGTTTAGGCAGCCACGGCTGCTGCCTATTCCGCCTACTCGCCCCACATAGCGCCGGATTAGGCGGCGGCACTAGCTGGGACAGGACGTCGATTGCGCGGCCGGCGTCCGAAGACTAAGCTGTCGAAGCTTAGTTAGGCAGCAGCGGGGCCATTTTCATGTCGACACCACCACTCGCCGCGCTAACCACCGCAACTGTGCCAGCTCGTCGGCTCATTGGTCAGCTCCGGGTGGCGGGCGCGATCACTCCACACTCCGCTCAACCGCTACACACTCAAACGCCGGCGGATGAATACACCCTCCGAGACCTGCTACGGATCGGCGTAATTCGAGAGACGACGTCGGGCACTTACTATCTCGACGAAGGTGCCCTGGAAACAGTAGACCGGCAAAACCGCCGATCCTTGAAGGTCGTGGGAATCGCGTTGGGACTCGTTACTCTCCTCGTTCTTGTTATAGGTGCGATCCTCTGGCTGTTCAACGTACGGTTGTAAAGCTGCTGCCTAACAAGCGCTTGAAGCTGACGGGCGGTGATCGCTTTAAGGGAATCGGAGTGTTGTGCCCTGGCGGCCACGGACGGTCGTCCCACTATCCTTGCGCCGACGGGCGCGTCGCCCGCAGCTTAAGCGCGATCCGTTAGGCGGCATCCCTACATGCCTGGGCCCGAAAGAGATCTCGTAACCCGCCTCCTCGCCGCCATTGTCGGCGGCCTACTCGGTGCGTTCCTCGGCTTC
>QHTT01000103.1 GCA_003220935.1 Gemmatimonadota bacterium | reverse complement strand
GGGGCAGGGGGAGCAGGGGGGACAGGGGGAGCGGTGGGGCAGGCGGTGGGGGCCGGGGCGCACGGGCATCCGGCGCGCGAACGCCGGGCGACAGTTTGGTCCGCCTGATGCGGCGGCTGGCGCGTTGAGGCTTGCCTCCACCCTTCCAAGACCGATACCTTTCCCCCCGGGTGGCGGTAGGGCGTGATGGTCGCGGTGCGCCGGTCGGAGTGGCGCGCTGAGGAAAGTCCGAGCTCCATAGGGCAGACTGCCAGGTAACCCCTGGGCGCCGTAAGGCGACGGAACGGGCCACAGAAAACAGACCGCCCTTTATCCAAGGGTAAGGGTGAAAAGGTGGGGTAAGAGCCCACCGCGCGCCTGGCGACAGGCGTGGCACGGTAACCCCCAGTCGGAGCAAGGCCAAGTAAGCAGCGAGACCCGGCCCGGGTCGTCGGAGCTGCGGGTAGGCCGCGTGAGGTGGCTGGCAACAGCCATCCCAGAGAGATGACCATCTGTCCGCCAACAGCGGATAAACAGAACTCGGCTTATGGCCCTACCCTCCACCTCCCCATGACCTCGCCGTCGAGACCGTATCCCCCCCAATGGGAGCAGGTGGCGGACCTGCGGGTGTTCCGCACGACCACGAAGGAGTGGGAGAAGCTCATCGGGTGGCGCGCCGACATGCGGAAGCGCGGCTGGAAGCTGCTGCGCGTTTCGAGCGAGGGAACCGAGATGGTCGCCATCTTCGGCCGGACGAAGGCCGAGCGCGCCCAAGCGGTATGACCCGCCGGCGGCTAGTGATGGGCGTGGCGTTCGCCGCCGGGTGTGCCTCGCGCAGCGGCGGCCCCGTGGCGGCCTCCGCTCCGGTCACCCCCGCCGCGACGGCGCCCTCCCCCCCAGCGCCGGGCGATCAGCCGGCGGCGCGCCGCTTCGACGCCGTCCGCTACGGGCCGAGCGCGCTGCGGTACCTGGTGCACCGGCGGGTGCACATCGAGCAGGCGCTCGGGGGGCAGACGCAGGTGCAGGACTTGGGGGTACGGGTCTACGTTGCCGCGACGATCAGCGGCCCGGCCGACAGCGTCGGCTACCCCGCAACGTTCACCGTGGATTCGATGGTAGCCGATTCGGGCGCGCCGCTGCCGCCGCCCATCGCAGACAATGTAAGCCGGGCGCGGCGGCTCATTTTCAGCGGCCGGCTCGTTGCGCGCGGTGAATTCGTCAAGGCCATGCCGTCGGACAGCGCGCTCGCCCAGTCGCTCGTTCAGCTGCTCGCCAACTTCCGCGACTTTCTGCCGCGCATCCCCAGTGACGGGCTCAAGCCCGGCGTCGCCTGGACGGACACGCTGGAGTCGACCCAGAAAGGGAGCAGCTCCGAGATCTCACGGCGGGCGATCCTCCGCTCTGCCGCCGCCGCGTGGGAAGACCATGCCGGCGCGCGCAGCCTGCGGCTTGAGGCGAGCTCGACCTACCAGGTCGCCGGCGCTGGCCAGAACGCAGGCCAGCCCTTCGATCTCTCGGGGTCCGGCAGTGCGACGGCGGTCTCCTTCATCGCCGCCGACGGACGCTATCTCGGCGGGGAGTCGCGCGACTCGACGACGCTGACCGTCCGCTTGACGGTGCAGGGCGTCGCCATCCCCGTGACCCAGGTGACCCATACGACTGTGGCGGTGCTGCCGTAGTGGCCGGACGGCCGGACAGTCGGACGGTCGGACTGTCTGTTCCGCTCTGGCTCATCGCGACGGGGGCGTTCGCGCAGGTCGCCCCGAATCGCGCCGCGCTCTACCTCTACCCCACCGACGTCTCGGACGCGCGCGCCTTGTGGGTCAACCCTGCGGGGCTCGGCCGGGCCGAGCAGGCTTCGGTCCACATCGACGTGACGGTGGGCGATCCGGGCTCCGGCGGCCGGCTGCGCCAACTGACCACCAGCTTGAGCTCGCGCGGCTTCGCGCTGGGCTACCAGCGGGATCTGTTCGACGGCGGCGTCCGCGGGCATACCTATCGCCTCGGGTTCGCGGGCGGCGAACGGCGCCTCGCCGCGGGCGTCGCGGCGGCGTTGTACCGCGGTGGGACGTCCGGCACCGGGTGGGACGTCGGAGCGGTGTACGATCTCACCCCATCGCTCACAATCGGCGCCACGGTGGCGAACGTCGGCCGCCCGGTG
Source organism: Gemmatimonadota bacterium (assembly GCA_003220935.1). GTDB lineage: Bacteria > Gemmatimonadota > Gemmatimonadetes > Gemmatimonadales > GWC2-71-9 > 20CM-4-69-16. Next base: position 31,164 of record QHTT01000103.1, on the reverse strand, counting down.
GTGCGCGACTCGACCCTGCCCGTCACCTACACCCCGGGGGCGACGTTTCGCCTGTCCGGCGCGCGGGCAGCGTTCTCGGCCGACGCGCAGATGACTTCGGACGGGGTGACGGGATACGCGTTCGGGGCGACGGCGGGCCTGCGGCAGGGGACGCCGCTCCCACTCGGCATCCTGCTGCGCGTCGACACGGACCGCTCCCTCCGGCGGGCCGCGTTTGCATTCGGTCTCTCCGTGGGCAAGCAAGACCTGGTGGGCGCCGTCGCTACGACGCCGGGCGATCTCGGGCGCCTCGACGCCGTCAGCCTCTACGGCGTATCCACGCGGCGCCTGACCCGTCGCTAGTCAGGGGCGACGGACCGGGCCGGCGGAGCTCCCCGCGTCCTTGCCCAACAGGTTTTGCAGCCGCGGTACCACGGCGTACAGGTCACGAAACGAGAGCCTCCGAAATACCGTGTCCTGCCGCCCCCGCGGCAACCCCAGTACTAAACGGAACCGGAGCCCGCCGCGGAGCGCGGGGCTGAAACCGACCTGCACGGCGTCGCGGGGGTAGGCACGCACGCGGTGCGGCGTCACGACCGCCATGGTCCAGCGCGCCACGACGAGCAGCGTGGTATCCTCCGCTCCTGCGGGCGCGAAGACATACTGGGCCACGTCGCCGGTCGCCAGCACCCCCCGGTGCCGGAGCGCCTGGGCCACGCTGTCGGGGATCGGGGCGTTGACCGAAAGCGGGGGCGGCGCGCCGAGCAGCGTGAACGCCACCAGGCCTGCGCCGGCGAGGAAGACGAGCCCCATGAGGGACTTGATCAGGCGCGACGGGAAGCTGCCGCGCACCTGCACCGTCTCTCCGGTGGCCGCGGGAACTGCCTCGACGAGGGCCGCGCTCGCCTCCTCCGCCGTCTGATACCGCTCCGCCGGGTCCTTCGTGAGCATGCGAGCGACCACCGTGGCCAGCGGCGCGGGCACGTCGCTCCGGTGCTCCCTGACGGGCGTGGGATCCGCGGTTGCCTGCTTCATGAGGATGGCCTGCGCGGAGTCGCCATCGAACGGCGGCTCTCCGGCGAGCATCTGGTAGAGCAGGACGCCGAGCGAATAGATGTCGGAGCGGGCGTCGAGCTTGTCGCCAGTGGCCTGCTCGGGGCTCATGTACTGCGGTGTCCCGACCACCATCCCCTCGGTGGTGAGCTGCGTGCCGGAGGCCTCCTGAGCGGCCTGGGCAATTCCGAAGTCGGTGACAAGCACGTGGCCGCCCGCATCGAGCAGAATGTTGTCGGGCTTCACATCCCGGTGCACCACGCCGTAGTGATGCGCATAGCCGAGCGCGTCAGCTACCTGGCGTGCAATGGTGGCGGACTTGCGCACCGAGAGCCGCCGCTTCTTCTCGAGCAGCTGCCGCAGCGACGGGCCGTCGACGCACCGCATGACGATGTACAGCACTTCGTTCTGGTAGCCGCCGACCTTGTAGATCGGCACGATGTGGGGATGCTCGAGCCGGGCGACCGTACGTGCCTCGCGCACGAAGCGGACGGCGAGCGACGGGGACGGCGTGAGCCCGAGATCCACGACCTTCACCGCGACGTCGCGGCGCGGTCGATGCTCCCGCGCGCGAAACACCGCAGCGAACCCGCCTTCGCCCAGCAGGTCGCCGACGGTAAATTCATCTCCCAGGGCTTGTTGCAGGCGTTGGCGCAACGTGGAGATATCGAGGGACATGACGGACGCGAAACCTAGGAAGGCAGGTGCGGCGGCGCTAGGGACGGCGGCGCTCGCGCTCGCATGGTTGCTGGGCGTGTGGCCGCCGCCGGTGTGGTGGCGGAATCATTGGCCGCGAGAAACCGCGATGATGCGGGAGGCGCAACGCGGGACCGATGGAACAGAGGAACGTTCCAACGCTCCATCCTTCCATCCTACCGCCCTGAAGGACGTGTCGCCCCTGCTGCAGCGCATGGTCATCATCGGTGAGGACTCGCGGTTTCGCAGCCACCACGGCATCGACCCCGCGGAGATCGCGGACGCGCTCGGCACGGACCGGGGCAAAGGCCTGTGGGGTGCGCTCGCGACCGCGTGGCGGAACCGCGATCGGTTGCGCGGCGCGAGCACGATCACCCAACAGCTCGCGAAGAACCTCTACCTGTCTCCCTCGCGCAACCCGCTGCGGAAGCTGAAGGAGGGGGTGACCGCGCTACGCCTCGAACTGGCGCTCCCGAAGGACCGCATCTTCCAGCTCTACCTCGACGTCGTCGAATGGGGGCCCGGTCTGTGGGGGGCGGACGCGGCGAGCCGCGCGTACTTCGGGGTGCCGGCCTCGCAGCTCAACGAGAGCCAGGCCGCCGCGCTGGCCGCCACCCTGCCCCACCCGCGCACGTCGAATCCGACGTTTCAGCCGGACCGCATGCTCGCGCGACGCGATCTCATTCTGGCCCGGTACCACGGCGTGGAGGTGTACATCCCGCCTGCAGAGGAAACGGACACGCTTCAGCTGCCGGCGATCACCGTGCCACCGGTCGAGTCGCTGCAGGTCGAGGTGCCGACGCCGGGCGACACTGCGAGCGATACGACGGCGGCGCGCAAAGACAGCCTCTAGTCGACTAGGCGCAGCGGCATCACGAGCGCCATGTAGCTCGCCGGATCATCCCAACCCACCGGCTCCACCGTTGAGGCACGCTCCGGCGCCTTGAAGGTGAGGCGGACCTCATCCGTCGGCATGTACTTGAGAATCTCGAGCAGATACATTGCGTTGAAGCCGATCTCGAGCGGCTCGCCTTCGTACGTGACCGGGAGCTCGTCTTGCGCCTCCCCGAGGTCGGGCGTTTGAACCGAGAACTTCACCGCGCCGCCGGCGAATGCGAGCCGGATCCGATGAGTCTGGTCACTCGCCACCACGCTCATGCGGCGCAGCGCGGCCGCCATCGCGGCCTTATCCACCGTCGCCGCCTTGTCGTTTTCGCGCGGGATGACCTGCTCATAATTCGGGTACGGCCCCTCGATCAGCCGCGAGAACACCAGGGTGCCGCCGGCCCGGAATCCGATGTGATTGTCGCTCTTGGCGACCTCGATCGCGTCCTCGGCGGCGAACAGGCGGCGGACCTGCTCCAGTGCCTTGGGCGGGACGATCAGATCGGCGGTCGAGCCCCCCTCCGCCGGCACGTCCATTTTGGCCAACCGGTGGCCGTTCGTCGCCACCATGCGCATCCGGTCGGGGCGCAGCTCCCACAACACGCCGTTCAGGATCGGGCGGCTCTCCTCCGTGGACGCCGCGAACGCGACGTGCCCAACCAGCTTGTGCACGACGCCCGCCGCCGCGTTCCACGCGCCGTCGAACTTCACGGCGGGGAATGACGGAAACTCCTCACGCGGCAGGCCGAGCAGCTTGAACTTCGACCGGCCGCATTCGATCCCGACCCGGGCCTCCCCGGCGGCCGTGACGCGCACCGGCCCAGCGGGCAGCTCGCGGGCGATGTCCACGAGCTTCTTGGCCGGCAGCGTCACCGCTCCATCCGTGTCCACCTCCGCCGGCACCGTGGTACTGACCGCGATGTCGAGGTCCGTGCCCGAGAGGCGGATGCCTTGCTTGGTCGCCTCGAGCAGGACATTGGCGAGGACCGGCAGCGTTGTCTTGGCCGGGATGGCCGCGGCCACCGCGCTCAAGCCTTCCTGCAGCTGCTCCCGAGTGATCGTGAACTTCATCCGTCCTGTCGCCTCGTCCTAGTTGTCGGTAAAGACTCTCCTACTGTCCTAAGATAGAACTACTAGTAGTAATAGTAGAAGGCGGGGAAATGTTGGGGAATCGCCTAAGCCGCACATGCTGCGTCCGGGTGCTGGTGCTCGGTGCATCTGACCCGAATGTTTGGAGTGTTGGCATCCGGGGGCTTCCCCACGCGGCGCCCGCCTTCCCACACCGGCCAACACGTCGCTTCCCACATGTGGGCTAGAGTGCGGACAACTCCTGGCGCGCCATCTCTACGCGCTCCTTAAAGGTGCGATCCCGCACCATCTGTCGCTCCACCTTGTCAACCGAGTGGATCACGGTCGAGTGGTCCCGTCCGCCGAACGCCTGCCCGATCTCCACCAGCTGCATGCCGAGCATGTCGCGGGCGAGGTACATCGCGACCTGCCGCGGAATCGTCAGCGTCTTGGTGCGGGCTTTGGAGCGCAGCCCTTCGGGCGTCACGCCCCACCGCCGGGCCACCACCTCCTGGACGCGATCGATGCTCGGCGTCGGCTGCGCGCCGTAGCTCGCGGCGTCCTCTCCCTGACGGATCTTGTCCGAGAGCGCCTCGCGGGCGAGCTCGATCGTCACCTCGCGGTTCTTGAGCGAGGCGAACAGCAGCAGCTTGATGATGCAGCCCTCGAGCTCTCGCACGCTGGTGCGCACGTGCTCCGCGATGAAGCGCAGCACGTCGTCGGGGATGGTGAGCTCGAGATGGTCCTGCTCCGCCTTCTTGCGCAGGATGGCGATGCGGTGCTCGAGGTCCGGGTGCCCGATGTCCGCGACCAGCCCCCACTCGAAGCGCGAGATCAGCCGATCTTCGAGCCCGGGGATCTCCTTGGGCGGCCGGTCGGACGTCAGCACGATCTGCTTGTGCCCCTCGAACAGGGCGTTGAAGGTGTGGAAGAATTCCTCCTGCGTCATTTCCTTGCCTTCGAGGAAATGCACGTCGTCGACCAGGAAGAGGTCCACGTCGTTCCGGTAGCGGCGCCGGAATTCGGACATCGTGCGCGCGTGGATCGACTCGATGACCTCGTTGATGAACTGCTCGGCGCCGAAGTAGTGCACGCGCGTTCCGGGGTACTTGACGAGCACGGCGTGCGCGATCGCCTGCATCAAATGCGTCTTGCCCAGACCCGTCGCCCCGTAGATGAACAGCGGGTTGTAGGTCTTGCCGGGCGCTTCCGCCACGGCGTGCGCCGCGGCGGCCGCGAGCTCGTTCGACTTCCCGATGACGAACGTCTGAAAGGTGTAGCGCTCGTTGAGCGGGGTCGTCGGCACGCCGGTCTTGTCGCCGGCCCCGGCCGCAGGCTCCCGCGGCGCGACGAAGAAGTCCATCTGCGGGCGCTGCTGGCGGTCCTCCTGCACGCGAAACACGACGGCCGTGGGACGGCCGAAGACGCGCTCGGCGGCGCGCGCCAACACGGTCGCGTGCTTCTGCTCATTCCATTCGACCGCGAATTGGTCCGGCGCTCCGACGATCAGGCGATCGTCGTCGAGCGCGATCGGGACCGCGGGCTCGAGCCAGGTGCGGACGGTCGCGTCGGGAAGTTCGCGCCGTGCCTCGTCGAGGAGGCGCCTCCAGGCTTCTCTTGTAGACTGCTCCATCCGCGAATGACGAGAGGTGGGACGTCCAGCAAGGGCGGCCCGAAACTACGGCCCGTGTGTGGAAAAGTCAACCTTGACCGGTCCGGCAAAACCGGTGTAGGTTTCCCGGCCTTACGAGAGGATTCCATGGGCCCGTCGTACCGGCCGCGCAATCGGCGGCGCATCAACAAGCATGGCTTTCGGGCGCGGATGAAGACCGTGTGGGGCCGCGCCGTTCTGTCCCGTCGGCGCAAGAAGGGACGCAAGCGCCTCGTCGTCCGCCTGCCGTCCAAGCACCGGAGTCGCTAACGCGCGAGCGGTTTCCGCGCCGCGTGCGCCTCGCGCGTGGCTCGGACCTCACCGCCTGCTGGGATCAGGGGCGCCGCTTGCGCACCCCGCACCTTGATCTCGCCTGGCGTCCGAATCGAGCGGGCCATCTGCGGACGGGGATCGTCGTCCCCCGCTTCCAGTTCACCGCGGTGGCCCGCAACCGTCTGCGGCGTCGCGTGAGAGAGATCCTGAGACGCCACGCGCTCGCCTCACTGCCTCCGGTCGACCTCGTCGTGCGCGCGAAGCGCGTCGCGTACTCCGCCCCATTTGCAGTCCTGCGCGCCGAATTGGTCGACGTGGTGAGGCGCATCCCGTGAGCGTAGGGCGTTGGCCGCGGCGCGCCGCCGTCACGCTGATCCGCGGATACCAGATGACCTTGTCGCATCTGGTCCTCACCCAGTGTCGGTTTACGCCGTCCTGCTCGCAGTACACGCTTGAAGCGGTCGAACGCTACGGCGCGCTGAGGGGAAGCTGGCTCGGCATGAAACGCATTCTCCGCTGTCACCCGCTACACCCCGGTGGATACGATCCGGTGCCCTAAAGGCTAGACGCGCAGACGCACAGACGCACAGACGATACGAGGTCCCGTGGAACGACGCGTCATTCTGGCGTTCATTCTGATGCTCATCGTGCTGGTGCTGCCGGGCATCCTGTTTCCTCCGAAGCGGGCGGACCGTCGGACGGTCGGACGGTCGGACAGTACTGTGACGCCGCGCGCTCCAGCGGAGTCGGCAGCCGCACCGACGGGACCGTCCATCTGTCCGACGGTCCGACGGTCCGACGTCCCAGCCGAGACCGTGTGGGTCTCCTCGCCGCGCGCCCGGTTTGGCTTCAGCACCGCCGGGGCGCAGCTGCTACACGCGGAACTGCTTGATTACAAGTCATTTGCGCCGGGTGACTCAGGGGCCGCGGTCCGGCTCGTGCCGGCGGGCCGGCCGCTGCTCGCCCATTGCCTCCTCGTGGGCGCCGATACGATCTCGCTCGCCGATTGGCGCTTCGCGCCGAATGTCGCGGCGCTCAGCGTCCAGCGCGACAGCATGCAATTGACCTTTGCGGCCGAGCGCCGCGGCGCCCGGGTGACGCTCGCGTACGTGTTTTTCCCGGACGAATATCGTTTCCAGGTACGGGGCCAGGTCACGGGCCTGGGCCCAGCGGGCGCCGTGCTGCTCGTCGGGATGGGGGACGGACTGCGGTCGGTCGAGGCGGACACGCTGGACGATTTCCGCCACTTTGCGGTGGTGACCAAGGCCGCGAAGACCCAGAGCATCGCGTTCCAATCGCTCAAGCCGGGCACGGTGAAGCTGCTCGACGGCCCGTTCGAGTGGGCCGGCTTCAAGTCGAAGTATTTCCTGACGGCCGCGCTCGCAGTCGAGGAGAACCAGCCGCGGTTCGGTGGCGGCATTGCGGTCGGTGGGCCGGTGACGGTGACCACGTCGTCGTTCTTCAGCGGCCGCGCGGCGGTGGCGACGCGCACGACGCTGGCCCTCACCCTCCCCGTCCCGCCCTCCGGAGACTTCCGCTACGACGTATACACGGGCCCGCTCGAGTACCGGCGACTCGCGCGCCTGGGCCACGACCTGGACGATGCGAACCCCTACGGCGGCGTGCTCCGGCCGATGATTCAGCCGGTGTCGATCCTCGTGGTCAACATCCTGATCTGGATGCACGACCGCCTCTCGCTCGCGTACGGCTGGGTGCTGGTCATCTTCGGCATTCTCGTCCGGGCGCTGCTGTGGCCGCTGAACCAGAAGGCGATGGAATCGAGCATCCGGATGCAAGCCGTGGCACCGCTCATCAAGGAGACGCAGGAGCGCCACAAGAACGATCCGGAACGGCTGCAGCGCGAGATGTTGCGGCTGTACAAGGAGCACCACGTCAACCCGTTCGGCGGCTGTCTGCCGATGCTGATTCCGATGCCGGTGCTGTTCGCGCTGTTCTTCGTGTTCGCGAACACGATCGAGTTCCGTGGCGTCGCGTTCCTGTGGCTCCCCGACCTGTCGCGCGCCGATCCGTACTACATCATCCCGGTGGTGATGGGCCTGTCGATGTTCGTGCTGTCCAAGGTGGGCCAGATCGGCGTGCCCCCGAACCCGCAGACGAAGACGATGCTGTACTTCATGCCGGTCTTCATGACGCTCTTGCTGCTGCGGTTCGCGTCCGGCCTGAACCTCTACTACGCCGTGAGCAACATCTTCAGCATCCCGCAGCAGTACCTCATCGCCCGGCGGCGGCTGCGCGACCAGGGGAAGCGAACGTAGAGGAAGGGGGAAGAGGGAAGGAGGAAGGGTGCTCTCCGATCCGATCGTGGCCCTCGCGACTCCTCCCGGCCGATCCGCGCTCGCGGTGATCCGCCTGTCGGGCGTGGGCGCTTTCGCTATAACGCGACGGTGTCTTCGGCCATTCCATCCGGATCGCCCCCGCGCCGCGTGGCGCGCTCAGCTGCGCCACCCCGCGTCCGGAGAGTTGATCGACGAGGTGCTCGCCGCCTGCTTTCCGGCGCCACACTCCTACACCGGGCACGACCTGGTCGAGATCTCGACCCACGGCGGCCTGCTGGTTCCCGCGGAAGCCGTGGCGGCGCTGGTAGCGGCGGGGGCCCGGCCGGCGCGTCCCGGAGAGTTCACGCGCCGGGCGGTGCTCAACGGCAAGCTCGATCTGCTGCAGGCGGAGGCGACCGCGGACCTGATCGACGCCGGGTCGCCCGCGCAGCGCCGGCGCGCGCTGCAGCAGCTCGACCGCGGTCTCTCGGCGCGGCTCGCAGCGCTGCGCGCGGAGCTACTCGAGCTCGAGGCGCTGATCGCGTACGAGATCGATTTCCCGGAGGAGGATGAGGGTCCGGTGAGCCCGGCGCGCGTGACGGCGGCGTGGCGAGCGGTGCGGGAGCGCATCGCGGGGCTCCTCGCCACAGCGCCCGAAGGGGAGCGGCTGCGGGAGGGTGCGCTGCTGGTGATCGCGGGTCGCCCCAACGCGGGCAAGTCCTCACTGTTCAATGCCCTGCTCGGCCGCGAGCGGGCGATCGTCACGGAGGTGCCCGGCACGACGCGCGATGCGATCGAGGCCTACGCCGTGATCGCGGGGTTCCCGTTCCGGCTGGTGGACACGGCGGGCCTGCGCGCCAGCGACGATCGGGTCGAGCAGATCGGCATCGAAGTGGCTCGACAATATCTCGGCGCGGCGGATCTGGTGCTGTTTTGCCGTGATGCGGGATGCGAGATAGCGGATGTGGAGTCGGAGCGATTCGTGGCCGCGTGCCAGGCGCCTGTCGTCGAGGTGGTGACGAAGGTCGATCTCGCCGCCCGATCGCCTGACGGCCTCGGCGTGTCGGTCGTCACGGGAGCCGGACTCGAGGCGCTGCGGGCGCGGCTCGCCGAGGCCGCCTTCGGCCGGCTGCTCGCGCTCGGCGACGTCGAGCCGGTGGTCACGCGGGCGCGCCACCGCGCGGCGCTCGAGCGGGCGCTTGGGGAAGTGGACGCGTTTTATGTAGCACGGGAGCAACAAGTGGACGCGGTGGCGGCGGCGACCCATCTACGCGCTGCTGTCGGTGCGCTCGACGACCTGATCGGCGCGGTCACGCCGGAGGACGTGTTGGATCGGGTGTTCGCGAGCTTCTGCGTCGGAAAGTAAGCGGTGTACGCTGCTTGCCGAGTGTGCCGGCGGGGCGCATGTTTTCACCTTCCCCTTCTCCCGGAGCGTCATGTGAATCTCCTCAGACTGCCCGCCGGCACTCTCGTGCTGGCGGTCCTCGCCGCTTCCTGTACCCATGACGCTCGACGCCTGATAGGCCCAGACCGCGGTCCGAGCTTCTCGGGGGTCGCGTCGAACAGCCAGGGCTCGGGCTGGACCGACGCCGACGACTATGTCATCGAGTACGCCGGCTCCGGTGCACAGGTCGCCGCTGCCGTCGCGGCCGCCGGCGGCCACGTCGTTCGGATCCACCCCGAGGTCAACGTCGCCACGGTGGACGGGCTCTCGGCGGCCGGTGCGGCGCAGCTGGCTCGCGCCCCGACCGTTCGCAGCGTGACGCGGGACGTGCTGATGCAGTTCGTGCCATCGGTCGAAAGCGCGCACTTCCAGCTGGCGGTCGACCCCGGCGTCGCCGCTGTGTCTCCCGCGACTACGCTCGACCCATCACGGGCCGTCGGGTTCCAGCAGTTGCAGTGGAATATGCGCGCCATCCATGCGAACCAGGCGTGGCCCACGGGGATCCAGGGACAGGGGGCACGCGTGGCGATTCTCGATACCGGCATCGACGACACCCATCCCGAGCTCACGGGGTGCGTCGATCGGACGCTGAGCACGGCCATCGTGCGGAACCAGAACGCCGCGGCTGATGGCTTCCCTCCCTGGGGTGACGACAACCTCCACGGCACCCTGGTCGCGTCGCAGATCTGCACCAACGCCTTGGTGCTGGCGAGCATTGCGCCGCAGGCGAAACTGATCGCCGTCAAGGTGCTCTCGAAGACGGGCAGCGGCACGTTTGGGGGCATCATCAGAGGCGTGCTCTATGCAGCGAACCTGCGCGTCAACGTGATCAACATGAGTCTCGCCGCGTACGTCCCCCGCAACGAAGACCGGCTCGGGCGGCTGAACGCGTTGCTCGCGAAGGTCGACAACTACGCCGCCTCGAAGGGCGTGCTGGTCGTGGCGGCGGTGGGCAACGAGGGCGTGAACCTCGACTCGGATCGGAATATGATCGTGATCCCTGCCCAGAGCGGCTCGACGATGGGGATCAGCGCCACTGGCCCGATCGGGCAGGCGAACTTTGACCAGCTGGCCGTGTACTCTAACTTCGGCCGATCGGGCGCGGCCGTGGCGGCGCCGGGCGGAAACTTTCTCCCGGACGGAAACGTGGCGACCGTGCGCGACTTCGTCGCGGGGCCGTGCAGCCGCCAGACGCTCGACCCGAGGTTCGCCGACTGCCGCAGCGAGCTCAGCTACGTCTTCGCTGTCGGAACGAGCGCCGCGGCGCCGCACGCCGCGGGCGTGGCCGCGCTGATCAGCAGCCGGTTCGGGAATGGGCTCACCGCCGGCCAGCTGCGCACCCGGCTCGAGCAGTCCGCCGACGATCTCGGCAAGCCGGGCGTGGATCTCTTCTACAGCCACGGGCGCATCAACGCGTTCCGCGCCGTGACCCAATAGCCTAGATTGCAGCACGAGGGCGGCGGGCGCTGACGCGGGACCGCCGCCCTTTTTTTCGTCTGGTCAACTGGTGAGGCGGCTCGTCCGAGGAGGGTACGGGTTGATGGATGTCCAGGTGGGAATGGCTCCTGCGATGCGCTCCCCCGAGCGCTGGCTGGCCGTCGTTCCGGAGAGAGCGCCCGAGACCGAGAGTACGCTGCCAATGCTGGCGCATTCGGCGCTTATGATGGTCATTACCGCCGACTCGCCCGCACGGATCGGCACCCCCTCGCTGGGGGACTGAGGGCTGGCTCCGCTACCCCGCTGAGCGAGAAAGGCTGCTGAATCACTCGCCGTCATGAGCTGACGTTCTGGCCCCGTGACCTGTCTATCCCGTACGGACTCTGTGCACGCTAGCATCCCCAGGGCAGCGAGCGCAGACCACCCGAGCGACCAGGTTCGCCGTTGAATTATGCTGATCATGGAGGACCTCCAGGTTCGATCTTCTCGAGCTGCGAACTACTGCCGGGTGCTTTGAGAAAGTGGAGCCGGTATTCTGTACGTGGCTCTTTCTCCAGACGCAGCGTTACGGCGATTCGTGGCTCAGCGCTTCCATCGGTCGAAAAGGCATGCACCGCCAACTCCGAAGGACGGCCCAACCCGACGACCACCACGCGATACGTACCCTCACCCAGGGATCTCCTTGACTTTCCTGCCTGTCGCCGGATCCAGCCCAGTGCGCGCCCCCCGTGGGTCGACGACCAGCAATCTCGCGTTGTCGATTACGACCGTAAGACTGCTGCGATCCCCAGCCGCACTCTTGCGCGGCGGCGTATCGGTCCCGGCCTGCGTGGTGTCGAGCCCCATTACCTCGGGTGCCGCTCCCGCCGCGTCGGGACGGTGTTGTTCGCCCGCGTCGGGACGGTGCTGTTCGCCGGCGGCGCGGCACGCGATCGCTGCGCAACCAGCGAGGACCCTCAATAGGAGACTCGTGGCGCCGCACCGCGTGCGACAAGGAGGCAACGGGTCGCCCTCAAGCGGCAGATGGCCCTTTAGTCTGCCATCTCTCGGCAGCAAACGCTACGTCGTTTTGCGCGGCACAGGGTTTGCCGCGCCCACGCGACATCTCTCAAGGTGCGCCGCGCCCGCCTGTCGCGATCACGCAACAGCGCGAGCGCCTGGATCAAGACGCTGGCGAGCCTCGCACAGTGGGAAAGCACTCGCCTCTCGCTCTGTCGCGGTGGCGAGATGTACGTGCCTTGGGCATGACCTACGTCATTGTGAAATTCGTAGAGCGCTGCAGCGCGCGAAATGTCGATCAGACGGAAGGCGGCGCCCAGGCGAGTGCCTAGGCATCCTAACGGCAAGAGGTTGAACTTCCCGCAGCCGTCGACCGGTCTAGCGCGGCCGGCTCATCTGCGGCGTCGAGGTCCCGAGTTCGAGAGTACGTTCATGATCGAACGTCGCACGTTGCGAGCGGTGTCCACACCCTTATCAAAGCGAATCCTCGTCTAGGGCCTGGTGTTTTCCCCGCCGCTCGAGGTAACATAACCGAGCCGCGGCCCCGACGCGTCGGCGCCCCGGCCGTTAGTGACTCGCTGGCAAGCGGTCCCGGGACCGCCTTCGGAGAGGTGCGACCCAATGGACACCATCGCTGGCGCTCCTCCGATGCGCTCCCCCGAGCGCTGGCTGGCCGTCCTCCGGATCGCCGTCGGCGTGTGGTTCGCCAAGGCGCTGTTCACGAAGTTGTCGGTCACGCTGCTGTGGGGCTTCCTCCCCGTTCTCAGCGCGTCGGACCGCTGGATGCACGTGATGCCGCTGCTCGTCGGGAAGTACGCCGATGGGAACCCGGTCGGGTTCTTCCGGGAGTTCATGCAGCACACCGTCCTGGCGCACAGCGGCCTGTTCGCCCAGCTGACAGCCTTCGGGGAAACGGCGGTCGGCCTCGGGCTGGTGTTCGGCTGCCTCACGGCACTCGCCTCCGGCATTGGGCTCTTCCTGGTCGCCAACTACGGCTTGGCGGTGCAATGGCAGGGCTCGGCGCAACAGGGATTCCACTACATGCTGATCACGAGCCTGGTCGTCATCCTCGCGGCGCGCGCGGGACGGACCTGGGGCGTGGACGGCTGGGTGCGGGCGCGCCGCCCCGCTTGGTGGCTGGCGCGCCTGCCGCTCGGCTAGGAGGCGCACTAGGTGTCCTTCAGGACAGTGCTGTGCCGAGCCCACGCTTCAGCGTGGGAATCAGCGAGTCGCAGCGATCAGAAGCCTTCCCCTAAGCGATCAGAAGTCTTTCCCTAGGGGATGTAGAGCAGATCGTTGGGCCGGTCGCCTACCGGAATGGTGGCGCTGACCTTCCGCGTTTGCGTGTCGATCACCGAGACCTGGTTGGAACGACCGTCGGCGGTGTAGAGCCACCGGGCGTCGGGCGAGAGGGCGATGCCCCAGGGGCGCTTCCCGACGGGAATCGTGTCGATCACCTTGCGCGCCGTCAAGTCGACGACGCTCACGCTGCCCGCTGCTCCCTCAGTGACGTAGGCCAGCCGTCCGTCCGGAGTGAAGGCGATTCGCACCGGCTTGGTCTTGCCATCCCGGATCGGGAACTGCCCCAGCACCGAGTCCGTGGCGACGTCCAGGATCGTGACGTTGCCGCCGGCCTCGGCCGTCACGTACGCCTGGCGGCCGTCCGGCGAGAAAGCCACGGTGCGCGGATTCTCGCCCACGTGAATCGTCCGCAACACGCGGCCGGTCTTCGCGTCGAGCACGCTCACCGTGTTGCTCGTTTCCGCGGTGACGTACACCTTCGCGCCGTCGGGTGACACCGCAATACCTTCGGGCTCTACGCCCACCGGGGTCGAGAACCGCATCTCTCCGCTGCCGGCGTCGATGGCCGACGCATGCGCGATCTCCTCGTTGGAGACGTACAGCGTGCGGCCGTCGGGGCTGACCACGACCAGCTCGGGATCGCGGCCGGCGGCAAGCGTCTTGGTCATGGCGGCCTTGGCGACGTCGATCAGGCCGACGGCGTCGTCCTGACCGAGGGCCACGTAGACGGTGCGATTGTCGGGGCTCAGCGCCAGCCCGCGCGGGCGCTTGCCCACCGCAATGGTCGCCCGAACGGCGTTGGTCCGGGGGGAGATGACGGTGATGGTGTTCCCTACCTCGTTACTGACCCAGAGCTGAGGATCCGCCGTGCGGGCCGGACCGGCGCCCGCGAGGCAGAGCGGCGCCAGCAGGACGCCATAGCGCGCCCGCGTCATCGCAGATCGCATCCGCCCTTTCCCGTCAATCGTTGAAGATCGCCTGGTCGGCGTGGATCGCTTTGTCCAGCCCGCGGATCCGATCGCGCCCGCGAATGCTCCGGAGGATCGCACCGCTCAGATCCGCGCCGGTCACGTCGGCGTCGGTCAGGTCGGCGCCCGTCAAGTCCGCACGCACCAGCAGGACCTTCCGCAAGTTGGCGCCGGAGAAGTCGGCCCCGGTGAAATCGACCCCGCTCGCGTCCGTGCGCATGATACCCATGGACTGGTTGCCCGGGTCCGCGCCCAGGTCCGCGTTGGCGAGTTTGGCGCGCGCGAACTTGGCATTGCTCATCGGCGCAATGATGCGGGCGTGCGCGAGGTCGGCATCGGAAAAGTTTGCGTCGGAAGCGATGACCGCGAACAGACTCGCATCGCGGAGCACGGCGCGACGCATGTCCACGCGATACATCACGGACGCGTCGAGCTTGGCGCCCGTGAAGTCGGCGTCCGTGGCGATCGCGTCGGAGAGGGTGACAGAGAAGAGCTGCGCCTTCACGAGACTGGTCTTCACGAGCTGGCAGCGCGACAGGTTAGCGCGCTTGAAGTCCACGCCGCTCAGGTCGAGGCCCGAGAGGTCTTTCCCGGTGAAGTCGGCCGGAGCTTGCGGAGTGGCGGCACCGATCGCCGCGAGAACCTGCTCACGGGTGAGGCGCTGCTGGGCGGCGGCAACGACGACGCTCCCTACGGCAATCGATGCCAACGCCGCCCCGACGACCGCGCGGGTCACTGACTCTTCTTCAAGTCCGATTCGCGGTGCGGCCGCCCCGGCTTGAGCCAGCCGTCGCTCCGCGCCTTCACATACTGGTACAGCTCCTTTACGGCGGCGGTGTCGAGCAGCACCTTCCACGCCGGCATCCCCTTGTCGGCGCGGCCGTTCAGCGCCGTGTATTCGAACGAGTCGCGGGGGTAGGCCTTCCCGTCCTTGCTCAGCACCCACCGCAGATCGGGGGCGTTGGGGAGCACGGGATGCATGGCGTCCTCGCCGTGGCAGCGGAAGCAGTACACGTGGAACCACTTCCATCCCTGATAGATCGAATCGGATACGAGGAGGCTGTCGCGCGGGCTGCCGGCGCCTGGGGCGGCGACGGCTTGTCCGCCGCGCTGGGAGGACCCAGTCGTTGTGGGGCGCAGCTCGAGCATGGGCACGCTGTACTCCTGGAGGATCGCCGTGATCTCGCCGCGGCGGCGGTCGATCACGGAATCGAGCCGAGCCTTGAGCTCCTTGTCGCGATGCCGCACGCCCATCGCCATGCTGAAGGCGAACGGCATGCCCGAGACCGCATCCGAGTCGGGGAGCGCCGCCATGGTCAGCGGCACGGGCTGGCGCTTGACCCAGTAGCCGGCCAACGGTCCCCACACGATCGCCAGGTCGATGGAGTCGCTCGCGACCGCCCGAATGATGTCGTCGGGGTGGTCCGCCTTGGGATCGGGGTTGAGGAAGTTCCCGAAGCCGACCAGGCCTACGATGCCGCGCGCCCCGAGTGCGTGCGCCGGCGGCGTGTTGGTGTAGTCGTAACCGATGATGTTCACACCGATCTTGAGGTGCTTCAGGATGGTGTCGTCAAGCGACCGCACCTGGAGCCCGTGGTTGGCACGGTACACGAAGTAGTAGGTGGAGCGGTAGTAGGGCTTCGTCGTAGCCACAGGATCGAGGCCTACTGGGGCCTGGATCATGACGTCGCAGAAGCCGCCGAGGATCGAGTTGCGCAACACGCCCCGCCGGCTGGGCCACCAGTAATTGACCACACGGGCGTTGAGATCCTGCGCGACGACGTGCGCGATCTTGTTTTCGAATCCCTGCTCCTGGTCGTTGGAAAAGGGGAGGTCGAACGGGTCGGCGCACACCCGGAGGTCGGTGAGAGGTCGCGGTGCGCCGGCCATGAGGACGACTGCCGGTGCCGCGAGGAGGAGGGCAGCCGCAAGTTTGGCCCGAGTGCGATTCATCGTTCTCCTTAGCTGGTCCAGCGGACGGAGCGCTGCGGTGTCGTACAGATGCTACACCCGGTGCCGGAGCGCGTTCGCTCCAGCACCGGGTGCCTTACGCCTTCACTGCGTGACTAGAGCCCGAACACCAACAGCGTACCGCCGGCGTTGCTGATATTTGTGTAGTCGCCGAATGCGCCGATGGCGCCCAGCGCCGCCGTCGGATCTTCCGTGCCGAGGCCGAGCGCGATGCCCGCGCCCGCCCAGCCGCCGACTCCGGAGAGCACAGCGATGTACTGCTTACCGTCCGGCCCGAGGTAGGTCATCGGGTTGCCGATGATGCCCGACGGGCACTTGAACCGCCACAGCTCGGTGCCGGTCGTCGCATCAACCGCCTTGAGCCAGCCTTCCATTGTGCCGTAGAACACGATGCCGCTGGCCGTCGCCAAGGCCCCGCCGTACGCGGCGAGGTTCTCCTTGATCGACCACTTGATCTTCCCCACCGTCGGATCCCAAGCGATGAAGGCGCCACGGTTGCCGCCCGGGCCCGGGAACATGCGCACGATCGCGCCGACGTAGGGCTGACCGGCCGAGTACTTCACCTCGACGCCCTCGTAATCCATGCAGATGTTGTTCGTCGGGACGTAGAAGAGGCGAGTTTGCGGCGAGTAGGCGGAGGGCTGCTGATCCTTGAAGCCGATGGCGGCCGGGCAGATTCCCTCGGTGTTCTTCTTCGAGGTGGTCCCGAACTGCGGATTGCGCACCGGAACGCCCGTCGTCAGGTCGATCTTCGAGGCCCAGTTGACCTGCCCAAACGGCTCGGCAACGAGCACCTTGCCGTTGGTCCGGTCGAGCGTGTAGCCGAAGCCGTTGCGGTCGAAGTGCACCAGCGCCTTCACCGGCTTCGCGCCGATCGTCAGGTCGACGAGGACGTCTTCATTGACGCCGTCGTAATCCCACTCGTCATGCGGCGTCATCTGGTACGCCCACTTCGCTTCGCCGTTGTCCGGATTGCGGGCGAAGATGGTCATCGACCACTTGTTGTCGCCGGGCCGCTGATCGGGGTTCCACGTCCCCGGGTTGCCCGTGCTGTAGTAGAACAGGTTCAGCTGCGGATCATAGGAGTACCAGCCCCACGTGGTTCCGCCGCCGTGCTGCCACTCATCCCCCTGCCATGTCGAGACGCCCAGATCCTTGCCGCGCATCGACGGGTAGTTGGGGTTCGCGTCGCCCACGATCTTCACTTCGGCATCGGGGCCGGTCGAGTAGGCGCGCCATACTTCCTTGCCGGTGTTCACGTCGTAGGCCGTCACCCGCCCGCGCACGCCGAATTCACCGCCCGAAATCCCCGCGATCACGAGGTCCTTGATCACGATCGGAGCGTTGGTCATCGTCGAGCCGGTCTTGTAGTCGGCGTTCGGGACGCGCCAGATCTGCTTGCCGGTCTTCGCATCGAGTGCCAGCAGGTCGCCGTGCAGCAGCTCGATGAACAGCTTGCCGCTCGGATGGTAGGCGAGGCCGCGGTTCACCAGGTCGCAGCAGGCGATCGCCTTCGCCTCGGGCGGTTGGCTCGGCACGGTCCTCCAGATCATCGGCGCGCCCGGCTTGGTCAGATCGAGGGCGGCGACGATGTTGGGGAACGCGCTGTGCACGTACATGACGTTGTTGAACACCAGCGGATTTCCCTCGTGGCCGTTCAGGACACCGGTCGAGAACGTCCACGCGGCCTTGAGGCCCTTCACGTTCGCCTTGTTGATCTGGGTGAGCGGACTATACCGCTGCAGGTCGTACGTCCGACCCGTCATCGTCCACTCGCCCGGACCCTGGGCGACGGCGGACGCCGTGAGCACCATCATGCTCGCCGCGATTCCGCCGGACAGCAGTTTGAAGCGGTTCATAGCTGACCTCATGTTGAGGATGAGGGTGGAGAGAAAAACGGTTCACGCAACTTGCCTGTCAGCCTTGCTAACCCTCGTGAGCAACGTCCGGGGGCGCGCGTTCCCGACAGGCCACAGCCATCGTCCGAACTACCTCCAGCCAGGAATAGCTTCCAGGGATAGTGGTTATATCCCCAGGTGCAGGCACTGTCAATCGACCCCAAAAGCCCACCTTTTCAGATTGAAACGGGGCTCGCCCCGCGCCATACGCGCGCTCCGGCGCCGCTGAACCCGGCTTCATACACGGTCCCGCCGGCGCCGAGGACGGCCCGGACCCGCGCCGCGAGCGCCTGGGACGCAGCCGCGTCCTCCACGATCCCGTAAGCGGCCGGCCCCCAGGAGCTCTGGCCCACGCCGATCGCTCCCCACTGCCGCAGCCGCTCGACGAGCTCGCCCGTCTCGCCCGGTGCAAACACACCGCCCTGGGCCGGCGCGAACCACCCCCCCGTGATGCGCTGCACCTCGGTCAGCGCCGCCCCGAACGCGGGCAAGTCGGCCACGGCCACGGCAGGGAGCAGCTGCATCAGCACGAGGTGCGCGATGCGCGCCACCTCGCTCGCGGCCGGCGGCGGTAGCCGCCCGAATGCCGCCGCCTCTTCGTCACCCGCGAGCCCGGGCTTCCCCGCGGGGACGACGACCACGCAGCGCCACGCTGCGGGAATCGCCAGCCGGGCGAGGAGCGGGGCGGGCGCGTCGTCGCCCGGTCTGCGCCCGCCCTCGAGCACGAGCCCACCGTACGCGAACGTCCACAGACCGACCGCCGACCGCCGCCCCCGGTCGACGGCGCGCGCCAGGGCCGGCGCATCCGTCGGCAGCGCGTACAGCTCGGCTGTGGCGCGCGCCACCGCCAGGGCGAGCTGCGTGCCCGACCCGAGCCCCGCATGCGCGGGAATGGTGCGGTGCAGGCAGAAGTGCACGCGGGGCTGGATGCCGTGGTGAGCGGCGAAGCGCTGGGCGAACGCGAGCGCCCGGGTCGCGTCGGGGCCTTCCGCGCGAAGCTCAGGGGCGGGGCGCGCCTCGAGCAGCAGCGACGGCGCGGGGACCGCTGCCCCAATGCCGCCGAAGCGCCGTCCCAGGTCGCCCCGCAGATCGAGGACCCCGAAATGCAGCCGGGCCGGCGCCTCCACGAACACGGGGGACGCGCGTTCGCTCATCGCGACGCGGTCTCGGTACGCCCGGACGGCGCGATGTGCACGTAGTCCGAGAGCAGCGCCATCGCGTCGCGCTCGCGCGGACCCGCCGTCTTGTCCACGATCACCTGCAGCCGCGCGAACTCATCGCGGACCTGCTCGGCCGCCAGGAGATGGGTGCGTGTCGCCAGGATCGCAGCCTCGAGCACGGCGTGGCGCGCCCGGTTGAAGCCGAGGAACTCGCGCCTGAACCCCCGGTGCGCTACGACGGTCACGACGCGCGCGCGCGGCGGGGTGGCGTCGAGCGAGTGCACCTTGACCTCTCGCCAGGAGCACGCCGCCTCGAGCACGACGCCGCGGACGGCGGTCGCCGGGACCGCCGGGAACTGGACGGTGGCGATCGCGCCCTGCGCGAACAGCATGACGTCGTCCGTCAGGTTCACGACGGCCGCCCCGGTGTCGCGGAGATTCTTGAACGTCGTGGTCTCGAGAAACGGCTTGATGACGATCTCCTGCTCGCCCCATTCGACGCCCATCGGCGCGAAGTTGGCCGTCCCGGCGGGATCGAGGGTCGTGAGAATCGACTCGATGATCACCGCACCAATTCCGCGGGGGGCGGCGGGGGCGGCGCGATCCCCGGCGCCCGTTCGGGGAGCAGGGGGGCGGGAGGGGGCGGAGGGGGCGGTGCGCGCGCGCCGTCGGCGCGGTCAGGGAGCCAGTCGGTGCGCGCGGTCGCGCCGTGGAGGAAGCGGTCGAGCAGGAGGTACCCGTGTTCGGTGAGCACCGATTCAGGATGAAACTGGAGGCCGATCACCGGGTGGCGCACGTGCTCGACCGCCATGATCTCGCCGTCCTCGGCTGTGGCAATCACGGAGAGCTCCGGCGGTAGGCCGGCCCGCGCCACGACGAGGGAGTGGTAGCGCGCCGCCCGAAACGGGTTGGGGAGCCCGGCGAAGATCCCCCGTCCGGCGTGACGGATGCGCGACGCCTTGCCGTGCATGGGGCGGCCGGCGCGCACGATCCCCGCTCCGTAGGCCGCCCCGATGCACTGGTGGCCCAGACAGACGCCGAGGATGGGCGTCGTGGAACCGAACCGCCGCACCACGTCTGTGGAGATCCCCGCCTCGCCGGGCGAGCACGGACCGGGGGAGATGATGATGTGTGATGGTCGGAACTGCTCGATCTCCTCGTACGACGTGGCGTCATGGCGTCGGACAACTGTCTCCTCCCCGAGCTCGCGCACGTAGCGGGCGAGGTTGTAGACGAAGGAGTCGTAGTTGTCGATGAGCAGGATCATGACTTGAGGGCGGCGATCAAGCCGCGGGCCTTGTCGAGCGTCTCCCGGTACTCCTGCTCTGGGTCCGAATCGGCCACGATGCCGCCGCCGACCTGAAAATAGACGTCGCGGCCGACCACCAGATAGGTCCGAATCACGATGCTCGAGTCGAGGGCCCCGGTGGCGCTCAGGTAGCCGATCGAGCCGCAATACACGCCACGCTGTGTAGGCTCGAGCTCCGCGATGATCTGCATCGCCCGCACCTTGGGCGCGCCGGTGATCGAGCCGCCCGGAAACGCTGCGCGCAACAGGTCGAGCGCGTCGAGCTCGGGCGCGAGCTCTCCCACGACCGTCGACACGAGGTGGTGGACGGTTTGGTAGTGCTCGAGTGCGAACAATTCGGGTACCCGCACGGTGCCGGGTTGGCATACCCGTGACAAGTCGTTGCGCAGCAGGTCCACGATCATCACGTTTTCGGCCCTGTCCTTGTCGCTCTCGGCGAGCGCCAGGGCGAGCGCCGCATCGTGCTCCGGGCCGACCCCACGCGGTCGCGTGCCCTTGATGGGACGGGTTTCGACGCGGCGGCCAGCGTCGACGCACAGGAAGCGCTCAGGGGACGAGCTGACCACCACGACGTCGCCGAACGCGAGGTACGCCGCGAACGGGGCGGGGTTGCGCTGCCGCAGGCGGCGGTACAACTCGAACGGCGTCCCGGCAAGCGGCGCCTCGAGTCGCTGCGACAGGTTCGCCTGGAAGATGTCGCCGGCGTACACGTACTCGATGACGCGCGCGACGGCGTCGAGGTAGCCCTCGCGGGTGAAGTTCGAGCGGAGGCCGGGGACATCTGGCACGGGGTAGGACGGCGCGGCGAGGCGGTCGGAGCGCGGGAGGCGTGCCTGCGCGACAAAACGACGCAGTCGCTCCGGCACGCCCCCCGCGCTCCGACCGCCGGAGCGCCGCTCCGCCAACCGCTCCTTCACGAACGCCAGCCGCCGGGCCGCCCGCTCGCGCCGCGCCGCCCCCTGCTCGGGGATTCCCGTCGAAATCACCCACGCCCGCTTCGTCTGATGATCCCAGGCGATGACCCAGTCGTACAGACCCAGCATCACGTCCGGGATTGCGAGGTCGTCGTAGCGCGTCCGCGGCACGCGCTCGAGCTGGGCTCCCCAGTCGTACCCCACGTAGCCCGCCGCCCCGCCTTGGAACGGCGGGAGGCCGGCGACCGGCTCCGCCGCGAACGGCTCGAGCAGGGCACTTACGTGAGCCACGGGATCCGCGGCGACCCTTGTCCAGCGGCCCTCGCCCAGCTGCTGGGTAAGCGCACCCTTCGAGCGCACGATCGTCGCCGGGTCCGCGACGAGGAAGGAGTACCGGCCGGCCTGCTCCGGGTGCGTCGCGCTGTCGAGGAAGACCAGGAAGGGCAGGTCCGCGAACCGCGCGCACGTCTCAACGGGATCGGGGGCGGGGACGAGCTCTTCGACCACGGGCACGACGTCGCTCACGCTCCGCCTTCCGCCTTGCGGCGCTCGCGGGATCGTTTGGACCGGGGCGTGAGCTTCACGTGCGCGGGGCCGCGGTCGTCCGGGGGCGTGAGGTACCCCCACTGCAGTGCCCCCTCTTGCCGGTAGTTCTTGCCGAGGGTGAGCGCGAGCTGCGCCTTCATCAGCTCGCGACCGAGGTAGAAGGCGTGGGTGGCCTCGTCGACGCCAAGCCGGGCAAAGATCTCCTGGATGTCGGTTCCCCGCACAAACAGCTCGTCGTTGAAGACGGTGATGACGTCGCGATCGGCGAAGATCCGAAAGTTCGGGTCGGTCACTCTGGCCTGCAGCTCGCGCAGCTCTGTCTCGCGGTAGGCGAGGATCGTGGGATCCTTGAGCGTGACCAGACGGTCGTCCACGCCCTTGGGGAGCGACTTTTGCCTGACGGCGTGGTGCATGAGGCGACGCGCGATGTCGACTTCACGCACCACGCCGTGGGCCCAGGGGATGACCTCGGTCGTGAGGACCGCTCGCACGCCCAGCTCCGCGCAGATCGCGATCAGCAAGGCGTTCACCCCCGTCGTGTCGGCCGCAGTGAGCTCGGTGATGTTGCCGATGCCCATGAACAGCGGCGCGGTGGGGTAGCGGCGGCGGACGGCGGCGAAGCGCTCGAGCGAGGCGAAAAAGCCGAAGCCGATCGGCTCGATGACGGGGTCGATCAGGTACGTCACGCCCCAGCGCTCGAGCGCCGCGATGCTCGGCTCTAGCGTCTCGAGGCCCTGGCCGAAGTCTGGGATCACGACCACGCGTGTCTTCGTGCCCGCGAGGTCCCGTGCGACGTCGAGGTTGGACTGGTTGACGGACAGCACGAGCTCCGCCCCGGCCGCCACCGCCGTAGCGATCTCGTCCACATCGAAGGAGTCGACGCTCACCCGCATCCCGGCGCCCACGAGCTCCCGCACCACGTCCGCAAGCTCGGGGAAGGCGCGGCCGGGGGTGCAGCCGATGTCGATGACATCGGCGCCACTCGCCCGGTAATGCTCGGCCTCGCGCCGCAGCGCGGCGCGTGCGAGCCGGGGGGCGTTGTTCACCTCGGCCACGATTTCGATGTCGTAGGCCCCATACTCCCGCACGAGCGCGGCGCGGCCGAAATACTCGGGGATCTGGCGCAGGTCCTTCGGCCCCTTCTCCACGCGCACTCCGACGCGCTCCGCGAGGACGGCGCCCTCTCCCTCGCACAGCCCCGGGATCAGCACGAGGTCGGTGCCCGGCGGTACCGCCAGGAAGCGCGCGATCCACGGCGTCGTCATCAGGGCTGCCACCGTGATCTTCATGACCGCGATGTCGTAGGCGAACGCCGGCGCCATCTCGGCCAGCGTGCGGCGGAGCGCGGGCTCGGCGAGCTTGCCCGTGACGAAGAGCACTCGCCGCGGTCCGGCGTCCGCCGGGGCGGGCGTCACCGCGGGTCGCCCGAGCGCACGAACTTGTTCGGCGTGCCCTCGAGGGCGCCGCCCTTCGGGCGCCACAGCACCGATTCCTCGATCTTGCGCGCCAGCTCGAAGTCCTTGTCGGTAATCCCGCCGGCGGCGTGGTTCTGGAGCTTCACGATCACCCGGCCCCACGTGACCGACAGATCCGGATGGTGGTACGCCGCCTCGGAGAAGTAGCCAATCGCGTTCACCAACATCAGCGTGGTCGGCCAGCCGTCTGTCTTATAGGTGCGACGGATCCAGCCGTCCTCGTACCACCAGCCGGGGAACTCCTTCAGCTTCTGCTCGACCTCGACATCGCTGTAGGTCGGCTCCTTCTGCGCCATACCAATCTCCTTGTCCGGAGGGCTAGACGACGCCCCCGCCGTTGATCAGCAACATCTGACCGGTGATGTAGGAAGCCGCGTCCGAGGCGAGGTACACCGCCGCGTGGGCGATGTCCTCCGGCACGCCCCAGCGGCCCAGCGGGATGGACCGGGTGATGCGCTCCTTCACCGTGGCCTCGAGCGTGCTGCCGTACGCGGTCTCTATCCAGCCCGGGCCGAGCACGTTCACGCGGATGTGGGGAGCCACCGACTGCGCCAGCGCCCGGCTGAAGGAATACACGCCGCCCTTCGCGGCGCAGAAGACCTCGCCGTACCCGCCCTTCATCCCCGTGAGCACATGGTCCCATGACATGTTCAAGATCACCCCCCCCGGAGGCTGCGTCCGCATTAGCTCCACTGCCTTCCAGGAGGCGAGCACCGTCCCCCGCAGGTCCACGGCGAGCAGCCGGTCGAGCTTCTCCACCCAGGACTGCACGTCCCGGCGCCCCCCCCGCCTCCCTCGCCCCCCCCGCTCCCCCGTGAGGATGTCGGCGCCCGCATTGTTCACCCACACGTCCACCCGGCCGAACGCTCCGCGCACGCCACCTACGAGCGCCTCCAGGTCCCGCGCGTCGGTCACGTCGGCGAGCAGCGACTCGGCGCGGCGCCCGTGCGAGCGAACGTCTTCGGCCGTTTCGTCGGCACCGCGACGGTTGGCGCGATACGTCAGGGCCACGTCGGCGTCGGCGTCCGCGCACGCCAGCGCGATCGCGCGGCCGATGCCGCTCGAGCCACCGGTGATGACAACGACTTTACCGGCGAGCGTCACGTCGGCGGCGCCGGGCGCCGCACTGCGCGGCGCTGCCTGGAGCTCTCCTTCCGGCTGTCGCTTTGACATCGGGCTCCCCCTGCCTCACTTCACGATCGTCAGGCCGTGCGGCACGGCGCCCGAGAAGACGTAGGCATACAGCAGGACGATCACGCCGACGATGGCGCCCAGCCCAATGGAATGCCAGAAGACGTGCCGGAAAATCATCCCCTCGTTGCCGACCTGATTGGTCGCCGACGTAGCCACGGTGATGGACTGCGCGTCCACCATCTTGCCCATCACGCCGCCCGCCGAGTTGGCCGCACACATCAGGATCGGATCGAGCTTGAGCTGCTCCGCGGTGATGCGCTGCAGGCTACCGAAGAGCGCGTTGGACGACGTGTCGCTGCCCGTCAGCGCCACGCCCAGCCAACCCAGGTATGTGCCGAAGAAAGGAAACAGCCAGCCAGTGCGCGTGAACGCCAGACCGAGCACGGCATCGAGTCCCGAATAGCGAGTCGTGAACCCCAGGCCCAGCATGAAAGAAATCGCGATGACCGCCAGCTTCATGCGCTTCAGCGTGTACCAGAAGATCTTCGCGAGCTGGACCGGCCCCACGCCGAGGACGATACCCGCGATGATCGCGGCGATGAAGCAGCCGGTCCCCGTGGCCGAAAGCCAGTTGAAGTCGTACCGCGCTGCCTCCGGCGTCAGCTTGGTCACGACCGGAGCGGCGCGCGTCACCGCATTGTGGAGCAAGGGGACATTCCAGATCGGCGTGGTGGCCCGGTTGATGGCACCCTTGATGGCCGGCAGTCCCCACAAGAACACGAAGACGGAGAGGATCGCAAACGGCATCCAGGCCTTGGCGATCTGGCGCGCAGTATGCTTGCGGCCGGCCGTGGGATTCGCTCTCAGCTGTCCTGCTGGCATCGGGGCACGCTCGTCCTCGAACCTCCAGACCTGCTTCGGCCGCCAGAACCGCAGGAAGGCCACCGTCGCGAGCAACGAAACGACGCCGCCCGCGATGTCGACGAGGTTCGAATCCACGTGGTTGGACCAGAGATACTGCGTCAGGCTGAAGGAGGCTCCTACCACCAAAATGGCAGGCAGCACCTCGAACGTTTCGGCCCAGCCCACCATCGCGCGCACCAGCCAGAAGGGCACGATGATGCCCGTGATGGGCAGGATGCGGCCGATCATTGCGCTCAGGTCGGACTCCGGTAGACCCGACACGGCCGCCAGCGTGTGCACCGGCGTCCCGATCGCACCCCATGCGACGGGCGACGTGTTCGCGATCAGATTGAGCGCCGCCGCATGGAACGGCTTGAATCCCAGCCCGATCATGAAGGCCCCGGCGATCGCGACCGGAGCCCCGAACCCCGCCGCTCCCTCGATGAAGGCGCCGAAGCAAAACGCCACCAGCAGGACCTGAAGCCGCCGGTCCGGGGTGATCCCCGCCACCGACTCCTTCATGATCTCGAACTGGCCGGTGTGCACCGAGATGTCGTACAGGTAGACGGCGGCGAGGACGATCCAGGCAATCTTCACGACGCCGAACGCCACGCCGTAGAGGAAACTCATGCCCGCCAGCGCGACCGGCATCCCGAAGACCGCGACGGCGATCAGGACGGCCGTGCCGGCACCGGCAATGGCACACCAGTGCGGCTTCACGCGCAGCCCGGCGAGCAAGCCGAACAGCACCAGGATGGGCAACGCTGCGATGAGGGTGGACAGGATCCAGTTGTGCAACGGATCGTAAACTTGAGTCCACGTCATGGCTCGCTCCTTGAATGTGCCAGTGGCTGCGAGGGCACGTGCTGTTGTTTTGACATCGGGTCTCCGGAAGCCTAACCTATCGGCGGATTTAGGACACCCACAAGGGAGCCACGCCACATGCAGCTGCTCGTCAGCGTCGCCGATGCGTCCGAAGGGCGCGCCGCCCTGCTCGGCGGCGCGGACGTGATCGACGCGAAGGACCCGCGGGAGGGCGCTCTAGGCG
The DNA here is from genome assembly GCA_003220935.1 of Gemmatimonadota bacterium. Taxonomy (GTDB): domain Bacteria; phylum Gemmatimonadota; class Gemmatimonadetes; order Gemmatimonadales; family GWC2-71-9; genus 20CM-4-69-16. Next base: position 4,775 of record QHTT01000103.1, on the reverse strand, counting down.
CCGTGCGGCCGGAGGTGCTGCGGGAGCTCCGCGCTGCGGTCGGTGCCGCCCGGCCCCTGAGCGCGGCGCTCGGGGACGCTGGACCCCCGCTGCTGGTGGAGTGCCGCGCCCGCACGGCGGCGCGTCTCGGGACGACGTTCGTGAAGGTAGGATTCCGCGGCGCCGCCGCCGTCTCGCAGGCGCACCGGCGCGCGGCGGCCGCACGCCGCGGCGCAGGCGAGCGGACGCGGGTGGTCCTGGTCGCCTACGCCGATTGGCCGCGCGCCAATAGCCTCGGGCCCGGCCCGCTGCTCGAGCTGGCGGTGGAGATCGGCGCGGCGGGCGTGCTGCTCGACACTATGGCCAAGGATGCAGGCTTGTTCATGCTGCTCGACCCCACGACGGTGGGCGAGTGGGTCGCCGCGGCGCACGCGGCCGGCCGGCTCGCCGGTCTCGCGGGCAGCCTCCGGGGAACCGACTTCGCTACGGCACGCGCGCTCGGTGCCGATCTCGTCGGCGTGCGGGGCGCGGCATGCGTCGGCGGCCGGACCGGCCGCGTCTCCCGCGGGCGCGTCGCGGCGCTGTCAGCCCTGGCGCGCGCGGCGCCCCCGCTTGCTGTGACCGCCCTCGTCTAGCGCCACATCGAGCTGCCCGAGGTCGTCGGCCGTAATGACGAAGTGCTCCACTCCCGGCGGCAGGGTGCGCATGAAGAAGGGATCGACGAGCTTGCGTGGGTCGCCTCCCGCCGGTTTGATCAGGACGATGCGCCGGGCGCCGAGCACGCCGGCGAGCCAGGCGGCGATACTGTCGCTCGTGACTTCCCAGCTGTGGGGGAGCGGGTCGGCCGTCCGGACCCAGCGGTACGGCGCGAGGACGGGCAGGCGGCCCGCCTCGCGCGCGGCGGCGATCTCCGGCTCCTGCTCCACGAGCACCGCGCCGGGAAGCCGAGCGGTCAGGGCGTGGGCGTATTGATCCATCCCGAGCACGGCCATCCAGTGGGCCGCGTCTTCGCCGATCTTCATCCGCCGGAACATGGTGCGAACCGCCTCCGCGAACGGCCCGCCGCCGGGCACGATGACGAGCCGACGCCGCGGGCCGAAGGCTGTGAGCGCCTCGATGACGAGATCGAGCGCGCCCGCTTTGCTCAGCAGTCCGCCGCCGACCTTCACCACCGTATGGACGACCCGCGGCTCGTCCGTCACGCGGGCACCGGTTTCGTGGCGAGCTCCGTCGCGAGCAGTAGCGCCACCGCCGCCGCCGGCGCGTGGCGGGCGGCGGGGCCGAGCGCCGCCGCGAGGTGCGCGACCCGAAGGGCGGCGCGTCGGGCCGCCTCTGCAGCCAGGAAGTCGCCCAGGCCGGTGACGACGGCCAGCGTGAGCGCGGGATGACGGCGGCGTGCCTGTCCGACGGCTGCGGCGATGCGCGCTACCTGAGCGTCCCACAGCGCAGCGGCGATCGCGTCGATCGCGGCCTCGTCGAGCATCTCGCGATCGCCGCACACCACGCGCGCCAGCCGCTCGCCGGCCAGCTCTCGTGTCACCGGGCGCCCGTCGGGCGTGGGAACCGAGTAGTCCCGTGGCGCGAGCTGGCCCCGCCAGACGTGGACGTCGCCCGCGAGGGCGAACCCCTCCGCCGACACACCGGTTGGCCGCCCGCCGAGCGGGACGGTGGCAGCGATGGCCTCCGCCGGCGTGCGCAGTACGCCCGTGTACACGAGCTCTTGCTCACGCAGCCGTTCAGGGTCCGTGCGGCCGACGGCGGCGGAGACGCCGCCCACGATCGGGACGATATCGGTCGTGGTCGACCCGACGTCGATCAGAATGCAGTCTGGGTAGCGGCGGGCCACGAGGCGCGCCGTGGCCGCCCAGTTCGCGGCCGCCACGGCGAGCGGATCGCGGCGCGCCTCATCCGCCGTGCGCCAACCACCGTCCACCGCGTAGACACGCACCCATCCGTCCGGAAACGCCTGCGTGACGGCGTCGAGCACGAACGCGACGCCGTCGCGCTTCGTGCGGAACAGCTGCGACAGCTCGGCGGTCATGGTGACGCCATGAGGATCGCCCGGCCGCGCGCCGAGCTCTCGCCCGAGGCGGTGGAGCAGCGGCGCGAGCGCGGCAGGGTCGCGCTGGATCTCGTACGGCACGGCCCGGGCGGTCAGGACGCGGGTCCCCGTCGCTCGCGCTGCCTTCGTGTTCACGCCGCCGATGTCCCAGCCGAGCACCTCCTTCATACGCGGGGTCTTCCGAGGGCGTTGCCGTGCGCGTGATCCCGGCGCTCGATCTCCGGGCGGATCGCGCCGTGCTGGCACGTGGCGGCCAGCGGGACGCCTACGCGCCGGTCGAGTCGGTGCTGGTGGCCTCGTGCGGGGCAGGAGACGCACTCGCGCTGGCGCGTGCGTTCCGTGAGCGGCTCGGCTGCGACGAGTGCTACGTCGCGGACCTCGACGCGATCACCGGCGCGGGGCGGCAACGCGTCTTGGTAAAGGCCCTCGCCGGATTGGGCGGCCGGCTGCTCGTCGACTGCGGCGCCACGGCTCCGGCGAGCGCGGCGGAAATCCTCGCCGACGGCGCCGCACGCGTGGTGGTCGGGCTGGAGACGCTGCCGACGTTCGGCGCCTTGGAAGCGATCGCCGCGGCGATCGGGACCGAGCGGGTCGTGTTCAGCCTGGACCTGCGCGAGGGGCAGCCTGTCCTCCGGCCTGGCGCACCCCATCATGGGCCACCCCTCGAGCTGGCGCGGGCGGCGGTGGCGGCGGGGGCGCCGGCGCTGCTCGTGCTCGATCTCGCTCGCGTCGGGACCGGGCGTGGCCCGGATCTCCGGCTGGTGGACGCCATCCGGCGCGCCCATCCGGAGGTCGAGCTGCTGGCCGGCGGCGGAGTCGCCTCGCGCGCGGATCTGGAGCGGCTCGCCGACGCAGGATGCGACGGGGCGCTGGTCGCATCCGCGCTGCATGCGGGTGGACTGGACAGGCACGACCTCGACGCCGTGCGGCGTCGTGAGCCGGCGTGGCTCGGGCGTCACTCGAGCGACTCGCGATAAGTCGCCGACTGGCCGAAGTTCTCCTCGACCTCGACCTCGATCGTCCGCAGCGCCACGCCGGGCGACGCGGTGAGTTCACGGCAGACGCGGCCGGCGAGGTACTGCGCTAGCATCTCGACCGTGGTGTTCGGGATTGGGAGCAGCGCGCAATCCATCTTTGGAAACACGTAGCGCGGCCTGCCGTTGACAGCGACCGCCACGCTGTCGCCCTGCTCCCGGACCTGGAGTTTCGGGTTCTGGATTGGCAGCAGCACCTTGTGGTCGAGCTCGTCGGTGAGCCGCTTCATCAGTTGTTTCAACTCCGAGAAATCGATCACGTAATGCGCCTCGGGATCGAGACCGCCTTCGACCACGACCCGGGTGCGGTAGTTGTGGCCGTGGAGCGTCTCGCAGCGATGGCCTGGGAACGTGATGAAGTGCGCGGAGGCGAAGACGTGGTTGTCCTTGGTCACGGCGACCGTGAACAGCTTACGCGCGGCCATCGGCTTCCCCTTCCCGCCGCCCCCGCCCCCCCCAGCCGCCCTCGAGCAGGACGACGTAGATCGCGGCGCCCGTGAGGTCGGCGGTGGCGCCCGGGTTGCTCGCGTTGCGCTGGTCCCGCAGCTCGCAATCGAGCGTGGCGATGGCCGCCCGTCCCGGGGGCGTGCGCACGCCCCCTGCGTCGATCACACCACGCGCCCGGCGCTGCACTCGAACTGCTTCCTCGGGGCCCAGCTTGCGCGCGATATGGGTGTCGGGCCACGCGGCGAGCAGCGTGAGGTACGCCTCCACGACCGCGTCGCTCCAAGGGAGCCCTGCGGCGAACGCGCGCCGCAGCGCCGGCGCCCCCGCGTCGAATGTGGTCTGGAAGTCGGTGGCGTACTCGCGGGCGACGGCGTCCCGCTCGGCCGCGAGGGCCATCGCTTCGCGCAACGTCACGGTCGGCGTGCCGGCGACATCCTGCTCCCGCGTGCGGCCGAGGCCGCCGGGCCCGGCGCGGCGGATCGCGGCGTACGCCTCCCGCGCGTCGGCCACGGTGCTCTCGGCGAGCGCGGCGGCGAGGGCGCTCCGAAGCGATCCGCCCTCGGGGGGAACGCGTAGGGCGGCTCGGGCGAGCGGGGCGAGCAGCAGCACCAGGCCGAGGTTGGTGTTGGACGGCGCCCAGCGAGCGGTGGCCTCAACGGCGGCTCGGATCGTGGCGCCGAGCGGGCGGTCTCCCGCGGCGGCGAATGCCGGACCAATCGCCACGGCGCTCGCGAGGAAGTCGGCATAGGTCACGTCGCGGAACGCGACGAACGGGGACACGTTGCCGGGCTTGGGCGCGCTCACTTCGAGCAGGCACGCGAGCTGCGCCGCGGCGGCGACCTCGGCCGCGCGCGTCGGGGCCGTCGCGCCTCCCGTCGGGCTCAGGGCGGTGTCAGGCGCCCGAGGAGATGCTCGACGATCGTCGCTGCGACGTCGATGGAGGTTGCTTCCTGCAGGCCGCGCCATCCCGGAATTCCGTTCACCTCGACTACATAGTCTGTGCCGTCGCGCGCCGGGAGCAGGTCGACGCCGGCGTAGTCGGCTCCAACGGCACGGGCTGCGCGCAGCGCGAGCGCTTCGCGCGTGTCCGACAGCGTGGTCGCCCGCGCCCGCCCGCCGCGCGCCAGGTTCGTCTTCCAGCCGGCCGCGCTGCGCTCGATCGCGCTGACCACACGGCCCCCTACGACGAAGACCCGCACGTCGCAGCCGTCATGGTCGATGGCGCGCTGAACATAATATACCCCCCGGATCGT
>QHTT01000102.1 GCA_003220935.1 Gemmatimonadota bacterium | reverse complement strand
CGGCCATCACACCCGCGGCGATGAGGTGCTCGACGTACGGCGTCGCCCAGTGATCGAGCGGCAGGTACGCCGACGCCTGTTGGGCCGCGAGCGGCGCGGCGCAAAGCACGAACGCGAGGAGGGGGCGCATAGCGAGCGCGCAAATTGAACGCGCCTGACCCGGCGTCGCAACTGCGCCGTCAGGGCAGCACGTTCTCGTAGGAGATGCGGTAGGTCACGCCGAGCGACCCGACCCAGCGCGTGTCGCTCGTCCCGCTCAGGTGCCCGGCGTTGTGGATCAGGTGCACGCCACCGTTGCCGGACAGCTGGAATCCGCCGAGCTGCCAGCTCCCTCCCAACGCGACGCGCAACGTGCGCTCCACCACGCCTTGGAACAACGTAGCGGTGCTCGGATAATCGGGCACGAGCGGATGCAACAGCCGGGGGTCGCCCTCCCCCTGCCGCAGCAGCGTCAGCTCCGGCTCGAGCAAGAGCGAGGGATGCGGCAGCACGCTCAGCTTGAGCGTCGCCTGATCGTAGTCGGCGAAGTTCCGGCCGGTGCCGAGCAGATGGTACAGCGGAACCTGGAGGTTGTTCTCGTTGCGGTAGGTGAGGTTGGCGACTTGCGTATAGAATAATTGCCAGCCGAGCGACGCGCGTGGCACCCGGCCCTTCGCGCCGACCGTGAACGCGTAGCTTGTGGGCTTGAGATCCTCCGGAGTCTTGCGCGATACCTGGATGTCATCGAGCATGAACTGTGCGAACACTGTGGTGTTCGCTCGTCGCTCGGCATCGAAGCCGAGGAAGTTGTTGACATTCACCCCACTGCTGGACTGCCGGAAGAAGCCGACGGTGGCGACGTTCACGTACCACGTCTCGATCTGGCGCCCCACTCCGGACCACACGGAGCCTTCCCACACCGCCAGGGTCCAGCGCCCCTGCGGCCGAATCCACAGTCGGTGCTGGTTCATGTACCGGTTCACCGCTGCACCCGCCGAATCTCGTGTGTCGAGCTGAGTGACCATAGCTTGGATCTGGACGCGGGGCGTGCCGACAGACAGCGCCAGGTGGTCCATGCTGTAGGGATTGCCTGATAGCAGCAGTCCCTGGACGGAGCTCGGCCCCCAGTTGCGGTCGAGGATCCCGAAAAACGCCTCGCCAGAGCGCCATTGCGCGCTCAGGTAGGCCTCCTCGAATCGCGTGGCGTTGTCGTTAGACGCGTACCAATCCGGGTCGTACTGAGTGCGGGTATCCACCGTAGGGTGCGTGACGGCGACGAGCGACCCGAATCGCAGCTGAAACTCAAGCCCGGCGCTGGCGAACGCCCGGTTGTCGTCCTGCCGTGCCGGACTGCCCCTCTCGAGCTCGAGCGGATCGCGAAAGGCGTATGTGGCGGCCGCGGCGCCGGTCGCTCCCTCGATGCGATAGGACGGTGCCGGATGCCGGGGCGTAAACTCCGCCAGCAGCCGGCGCACCGTGGCCCGCGCCGCGCGGCTGAGCCGTGTCGTGTCGGCCGCCTGGAGTGCGCGTGCGAGGTCCGATCGCTTGAGCGGCCGGGTGAGCGGCGTGGGATCGGCGACCACGCCGGTGGTGATCAGGTGCTCGACGTACGGCATTGCCCAGTGCTGCAGCGGTACGTAGGGAGAGGCCTCCTGCGCAGCGAGCATCGCCCCGCCCGTCAGGGCGGGGATGACGCAGAACAGCACAATGCAACGAGCCAGCCGGCGCATGGGCCCGCCCGTCAGGGCGGGGATGACGCAGAACAGCACAATGGAACGAGCCAGCCGGCGCATCGCCCCGCCCGTCAGGGCGGGGATCAGGTGAAGCGCTGTCATGATGACGCGTGGGGGGAGAGCACGCATGGAGGGGCCGAATGTGGATGCGGGACGCGCGTCTCGCAACGGCCCGGGACACCGATGCTGCTGGGGGTCGGCTGACCCCGGGCCGACGGCCCGGGGTGATTCCGAGTCTCGGGGGCGATTCCAAATCGCCGGGGCGATTCCGAGTCTCAGGGGCGATGCCAAGTCGCCGGAGCGATTCCGAGTCCCAGGGGCGATTCCAAATCGCCGGGGCGATTCCGAGTCCCACGGGGTCGGGGTGATTGACCCCGGGGCGTGGCCCCGGGGTCAGCCCACCCGGACCCTCATTCCATTAAGTTGTCCCCGCCCATGTCCCCGCTGCTGGTCCTGATAGTCGCCGTCCTGGCCACCACCTACGCCGGCCCGATCGTCCGGTTCGCCACGGCGCCGGCGGTCGCGATCGCATTCTGGCGCCTGGTGCTCGTGCTGCCCGTGACGTTCGGACTCGCGGCGCGCGAGCGGCAGCGGACCGGCGTCATGCGCGAGGCGTTTCCGCTCATGCTGCTCTCGGGCGTGCTGCTCGCCGTGCACTTTTGGACCTGGATCGCGTCATTGCGGTTCACCACGGTGGCGAGCTCGGTGGTGCTCGTGTCGCTCAAGCCGATCTTCGCGTGGGGAATCGCGGCGCTGTGGCTCGGCGAGCATCCGGCTCCCACCGAGCGTTGGGGCATCGCGCTCGCGGTGGCCGGTGCCACATTGATCGGTCTCGGGGACGCGCGGCTCTCGCTCGGCGCGCTGGGCGGCGACGCCCTGGCGCTCGCCGGCGCGCTCACCGGCGCCGGCTACTACGTGATCGGGCGCCGGGTGCGCCGCACCGTGGGCATCTGGAGCTACGCGTCGGCAGTGTACGCGGTCGCAGCGTTGCTGCTCGGATTCAGCGCAGCGCTGCGCAGTGCCTCGCTCACCGGATTCGGCGCCCGCGACTGGACGGTGTTCGGCGCCATGGCGGCGGGGCCGATGCTGCTGGGCCACACGGGGATGAACTACGCCCTCAAGCACTACCGCGCGACCACCGTGAACGTGGCCGCTCTGGGGGAGCCGGTGGGAGCGAGCCTGATCGCGTGGCTGGTGCCGGCCATACATGAGGTGCCGCCCCCGGCCGCGTTGATAGGCGGGATCCTGGTGCTCCTGGGGATTGCGATGTCGTTGGGAGCCAGAGAATGAACGCGGAACGCGGAAGTCGGAACGCGGAACATTTCGAGGAGCGTCGTGTGGCACGACCTTCCATTTCTGTTCCGCATTCCGCGTTCCGCGTTAGGGAAGGGGGGTTGGAGCGAGGCCATGCGGATTGAGCAACTCCGGGGAGGTGTGGTGGAAGCCTGGCACGACGTCCACGTCGCCGTCGTCGACGGGCTGGGGAGGCTCGTCGCCAAGGTCGGGGATCCCGACCTCGTCACCTATTGGCGCTCGGCGGCGAAACCGTTCCAGGCGCTGCCGCTGGTGACGGACGGGGCTGCCGACCGCTTCGGGCTCACGACCGAGGAGCTCGCGCTCTGCTGCGCGTCGCATTCGAGCGAACCGGGGCAAGTGGTGATCGTGCGCGATTTCCTCGCGAAGATCGAGTGCAGCGAGCGGGATCTGTTGTGCGGTCCACACCCCCCGCTCTCCGAGCGCGTCGCCCAGGACTACGCCACGCGCGGCGTGCGGCTCACGGCGGTCTACTCGAACTGCTCGGGAAAGCACGCCGGGATGCTCGCGCTCGCGCGGCACCACGGCTGGCCCACGGCGTTCTACACGCGGCTCGAGCACCCCGTGCAGCAGCGCTGCCTCGAAGAGGTGAGCCGGTGGACGGACGTGCCGGTAGCGGAGATCAAGACGGCGGTCGACGGCTGCGGCGTGGTGTGCTACGGGCTGCAGTTGCGCAGTATGGCCCTGGCGTATGCACGACTGGCCAATGCGGAATTCGGAATGCGGAATGCGGAATTTCGAGGGGGGCTTCGCGTCGCGCACGACCCTCCACAGCAATTCCGCATTCCGAATTCCGCATTCCGCATTGTTGAAGCCATGCTCCGCCGCCCCGACCTCATCGCGGGTGAAGGGCGTCCCTGCACCGACCTGATGCGCGCCCATCCCGGTCGCGTGCTCGCAAAGGTGGGCGCCGAAGGGGTGTACTGCGCGCTGCTGGTGCACGAAGGGCTCGGCGTGGCGCTCAAGGTGCAGGACGGCCATGGCGTCGCCGCGGCGTTGGCGCTGGCCGCGGTGCTGGAGGAGCTGGGCCTGCGGCCGCGCCCGGCGGCGCTCATCGCCCGGCCTAACGTGAACACCCGCGGCGAGACGGTGGGGGAGCTGCGTGTAAATGGGGGGCTGGAGAAATGAAAGGATGAGGGAACGGGGAAGCGGGACTGGTAATATGGGCGAGGGCGGCTTACCCCGGGGCGGCGCCCCGGGGTCACACGACGCGCAGCCCATCGATCCCCCAACGGTCGCGCTAGTGCAGGTCGCGGCGGCCCTCGCCGAAGGGAAGGAGCCCGCACTGCGACAACGGCTGGTCGCAGCGCGGGCGGCGGCCGTGCCCGATATCTGGATCGAGGAGCTGCTGCTCCAGAGCCTGCTCGTCGTGGGCTATCCGCTCGCGCTGGTCGCATTCGGCGTGTGGCGTGAGATCACCGGCCCGGCGTCCGGCCGGGGGGTCGGGGGTGTGGGCGGGGAGGAGCTGGCGCACGAAGACTGGGAGTCGTGGGCGAAGCGCGGCGCCGCCGTGTGCGCGGCGGTGTACGGGCGCGCCTACCACAAGCTGCTCCTCAACCTGCGGGGGCTGCATCCGGCGCTCGAGGATCTCGTGCTCGTGGACGCGTACGGCAAGGTGATCGGCCGGCCGGGGCTCGATCTCAAGCGCCGCGAGCTGTGCACCGTGGCAGAGATCGCCGTGCTCGGCGCCGCCGACCAGCTGCACTCCCACCTGCGGGGGGCGCTGAACACCGGGGCGACGCGGGCGGAGGTGGAGGGGGTGTTGGCGGTGATCGACGGAGACCTGGATGCGGAGCGGCGGCGCTCGGCGCATGAACAATGGAACGATGTGAAGGGCAGGAAGTTGTGAACGCGGAAGTCGGAACGCGGAACGCGGAACAGAGAGGCGAGACCCTGCCGCCGCGAGACCTGAGGCAGCGTACCAAGGCATTTGCGCTCGCCATCGTGCGCTTGGTTGACGCCCTGCCGAGAGGGCGCGCTGCCGACGTGATCGGGCGTCAGTTGCTCCGCGCGGGGACATCCGTCGCTGCCAACTATCGATCAGCCCGCCGCGCCCGCTCCCGGAAGGAGTTCCTCGCCAAGATGGGGATCGTGGAAGAAGAGAGCGACGAGAGCTCGTTCTGGCTGGAGCTGCTGCTCGAAGCGGGGCTGGTGACCTCCAGCCGGACCTCGGAGCTCCGCGACGAAGCGGAGCAGCTCGTTGCCATCACGATCGTTCACGTGGTCGGGGGCGCGGGGGGCGCCGGCGCCTCTTCGTTTCGCCGCGAAAAGTTCGTGCCCAAGGGCGGCCCCGACGGCGGGGACGGCGGCCCCGGCGGCTCGGTCTACGTGCGCGCCGATCCCAACCTCGCCACCCTGCTCGACTACCGGTACCGCACCCACTGGAAGGCCGAGCGGGGCCAGCATGGCAAGGGCAAGAACATGACCGGAAAGACCGGCAAGGATCTGTACCTGCCCGTGCCGCCCGGGACCGAGGTGCACAACGCCGACGCCGATACCATGCTCGGCGAGGTGCTGAGCCCCGGGGACACGCTGCTCGTCGCGCACGGGGGCCGCGGCGGCCGCGGCAACGCGCGCTTCGCCACCGCCACGCACCAGAGCCCGCGCGAGTGGGAGCCGGGTGAGTACGGGGACGAGCGCAACGTCGAGCTGGTGCTCAAGCTCATTGCCGACGTGGGCCTGCTGGGCGAGCCCAACGCCGGCAAGAGCACGCTGCTCTCCGTGATCTCGGCGGCGCGGCCCCGGATCGCCGACTATCCCTTCACCACGCTCGAGCCCCATCTCGGGGTCGTGGGGCTCTCGGACGGCCGTTCGCTCGTGGTCGCAGACATTCCGGGGATCATCGAGGGCGCACATGCGGGGAAGGGACTCGGTCTCCGGTTCCTGCAGCACGTCGAGCGCACTCGGATGCTGGCCGTGCTCGTCCCCGTCGACAGCCCGGACCCGCAGGCGACCTACGAGCTGCTAAGGCGGGAAGCGGCGCTGTATTCGGCCGACCTGGCGGCGAAGCCGCACGTCGTGGTGCTGACGAAGCTCGATCTCTCGCATCCCGCATCCCGCATCCCGACGATCCGTGCGCACGCCGGCGCTCCGGTGGTGGCCATCTCGGCCGTCACCGGCGAGGGGCTACCGGAGCTGTTGGAGACCCTGTGGCAGTCGCTCCCGGTGCGAGCAGCGACGAGTCCCGTTCCAACTCCGTCTGCGGGCCCGCGGCGAACGTCTGAGTGAAGTGAGCGAGTTGGAACGGGACGAGCTAGTCGCTTACCTGGCGCTCGCCCAGGTGCCAGGCATCGGAGCCGCGCGGCTCCGCACGCTCACGGCCGCCTTCCAGAGCGCCGGGGCCGCGCTGCAAGCACCCCACGGCGCCATCGCAGCGCTCCCCGGATTCGGCCGGGCCGCCGCCACCGCGGTGCGGGCCGCGTCGCGGGGGGCGGCGCACGCGCTGCTCGAGCAGCTCGACCGCCTGGGGGCGAGCGTGCTTCTCCCCGACGATGATCGGTTTCCGCCCCTGCTGCGCGACATTCCGGAGCCGCCGGCGCTGCTGTACGCGTGGGGGGATGTTGGCCTGCTGGCGCGTCCCGCCGCCGGGGTGGTCGGCAGCCGGAACCATACCGCCTACGGCGGGGCGGCGGCGCAGTTCCTCGCCGCCGGAGTCGCGCGGGCGGGCGTCGTCGTCGTGAGCGGTATGGCCCGCGGCATCGATGCGACCGCGCACGCGGCGGCCTTGGACTCGGGAGGCGCCTCCGTCGGGGTCCTGGGGAACGGGTTCGGCGTCGTCTACCCCGCCGCGAACCGGTCGCTGTATGAACGCATGATCGCGTGCGGCTGCCTCGTCACCGAGCTGCCGCCCGGCGAGCGGCCGCATGCCCACACGTTCCCTCGCCGCAACCGTCTCATCAGCGGTCTCGCCGGCGTCACCGTCGTCGTCGAGGCGGCGGCCGGCTCGGGCGCGCTCATCACCGCCGATTGCGCGCTCGACCAGGGCCGCACCGTCCTTGCTGTCCCGGGACCGATCACCAGTCCGACCTCGCTCGGCTGCAACAAGCTCATCCAGCAGGGTGCGAAACCGGCGCTGTGCCCGGGGGACATTCTGGAGGAGTTGGGGCTGCCGGGGACGGCTGACCCCGGGCCGATGGCCCGGGGACAGACCCCCGAGGGGACGTCCGAGAGCGCCGGGGCACCGCCCCGGGGTCAGCCACCCGATCTGACGGAGCTGCAACGCTCTCTCTGGGACGCCCTGGCGTCCGAGCCGCAACACGTGGACGCCCTGGTCGCCGCGGCCGGGGCGGAGACGAGCGCAGTGCTGACGGCGCTGACGGAGCTGGAAATGCGCGGGCTGGTGAAGCAGGAGCCGGGGATGCGGTTTGGGATCACTTGAAACGCGGAACGCGGAACAGCAATAAAGGTTCGCTCGCCGCACGAAACTGGCACTAATGTTCCGCGTTCCGCGTTCCGACTTCCGCGTTAGTTTCTCTGCATGCGCCACCTCTACCTCCACGTCCCCTTCTGTGTGCGCCGCTGCTCCTACTGCGACTTCTCCATCGCGGTCCGCAAGCGCATCCCGGCGCGGGAGTATGTGGAAGCGGTGCTGCGGGAGGTCGAGCTCCTGCGACGTGCTGACCCCGGGGCCAGCCCTGACGAAACCGAGGAGCGGGGCCTCGACACCCTCTACTTGGGCGGCGGCACACCCTCGCTGCTCCCTCCGGACGCGCTGGCAATGCTCGTTACGTCGTTGCGTGACGCCTTCGGCGCGACGTCTTCGCGTGACGCCTCTAGCGTGACGTCTTTAGGCAGTGCCGTGACGCCTTCGCGCGACGTCTTTGAAGTCACGCTCGAAGCCAATCCGGAAGACGTGACGCCCGCGCATGCAACCGCCTGGCGTCGTGCCGGCGTGAACCGTGTGTCGCTAGGCGCTCAGTCATTCGATGACCGAGTGTTGACCTGGATGCATCGTTCCCACGACGCGGCGCGGATCGGCGGGGCGGTGCGGACGCTCCGAGACGCCGGGTTCGACAACCTCTCGCTCGACTTGATCTTCGCCCTGCCCGCAGAGCTCCAGCGCGACTGGGAGCGGGACTTGGAGCTGGCCCTGTCGCTCGGTCCCGATCATCTGTCTCTGTACGGGCTCACAGTGGAGGAGCGGACGCCCCTCGCCCGCTGGATCTCGCGCGGCGCCGTCGTTGCTCCTGAAGATGACCGGTATGCAGAAGAGTATTTACTGGCGCACGCGCGGCTTGCGGCTTACGGCTATCGTTTCTACGAGGTCTCGAACGCCTGTCGCGACGGCTTCCGCTCCCGCCACAACTCGGCGTACTGGTCTGGTCGCGCCTACGTCGGGCTCGGCCCCGCGGCCCACAGCTACGATGGCCGCTCGCGGCGCTGGAATATCCCGGCGTGGCCGGCATACGCCCGGGCCATCGCCGCGGGCCGCTCCCCGGTCGAGTGCGAGGAGATCCTCACGCCCGAGCAACGGGAACTGGAGCGCCTGTACCTCGCGTTACGCACCGATGCCGGACTGCCGGTGACCGCCCTCGACCGCCCGCGACCGCCCTCGACCGCCCGATGGATCGAGCATGGCTGGGCGGAGGTGAACGCAGGACGGTTGGTTTGCACGCCCCAGGGGTGGCTCCGCCTCGATGCTCTCGTCGGCGACTTGACCAGCACCGACGCGATGGTCTAAATTGTTAGTAGTTAAGAGGTTGGGTGACATGCCGAAGTCCCTCACAGAACGCGAACGGCAGGTGCTCGAGGCGGTGATCGAGACGTACGTCGAGACCGCTGAGCCGGCGGGGAGCCGGACGATCTCGAAGCGGTTCGCCATGGCCCTGTCCTCGGCGACGATCCGCAACACGATGAGCGACCTCGAGGAGAAGGGGTACCTGTACCATCCCCATACCTCCGCCGGTCGCATCCCGACTGACCTCGCCTACCGCGTCTACGTGGACTCGCTGATGCGGCTGCGGCAGGTGTCGCGCTCCGAGTCGGATCAGATTCGCGAAGAGCTGACGGGGGAGCGCGCGGCGGTGGATAGGATCCTCGAGCGCGCGGCGCAGGTGCTGGGCGTGCTCACCAAGGAGCTGGGGGTCGCAGTCGGTCCGTCGCTCGACGACGCGGTGCTCGAGCGGCTCGAGCTGCTCCAGGTGTCTTCGGAGCGGCTGCTGCTGGTGCTGTCGCTCAAGAGCGGCGTCGTCCGAACCATCTTCGTCGAGGTGACGTCGCGCATGGCGGCCGAGGCGATCGCGCAGGTCGCCGTTGTGCTGAACGAGCGGCTCGGCGGGCTCACACTGCGCCAGATTCGCACCACGCTCTCCGATCGGTTGCGCGACGCGGCCAGCGATTCCTCCTCGGGCGAGCTGCTCAACATCTTTATTCAGGAGGCGGACGAGTTGTTCGACGTGCCGGCCACGGGCGCCGCAGCGGCGGGCGTCGTGCTGGGCAGCGCGCAGCTGCTCGCCGGCCAGCCGGAGTTCGCCACCAAGGAGCGGCTGCAGGGGCTGCTCGCGGTCACGGAGCGGCGCGATCTGCTGCGTGAGGCGCTCGCCAAACAGCTGGGTCACGGCCTCACGATCACGATCGGCGGCGAGCACCAGGATTCCCGGCTCTCGCCCTTCACGCTCGTCACCGCTTCGTATCGCATGGGCGCCCTGTCGGGCGTCATCGGCGTACTGGGCCCCACGCGGATGCCGTACGACAAGATCGTGGCGCTGGTCGACCATACCAGCCGCCTCGTAGGCGAGCTGCTCGAGTGAGCCGGCCATACGACTACTACGCCCTGCTGGGCGTCGCGCGCGACGCGGGCGAGGCGGACATCAAGAAGGCGTACCGCCGCCTGGCGATGCAGTACCATCCCGATCGCGTCGCCGCCGCCGAGAAGACCGCCGCCGAAGAGAAATTCAAGGAGATCACCGAAGCCTACGAGGTGCTGCGCGATCCCGACAAGCGCGCGGCCTACGACCGCTACGGCGTGGCGGGCGTGCGCGGCGGAGCAGCGGGAGGGTTCGACTTCGCGCACTTCGACCTCTCCGAGGCGCTCAACATCTTCATGCGCGACTTCGGCGGGCTGGGAGGGTTCGATGCCTTCTTCGGCGGTGGCGAGCGCGCCCGGCGCGACCGCCAGCGCGGCCAGGATCTGAAGGTCACGCTGGAGCTGACGCTCGACGAGGTCGCGAAAGGTGCCGTTAAGACGGTGCGGCTGCGCACCTTGGACCGCTGCACTGCGTGCAGCGGGACCGGCGGGCAGGACGGGGCGCGCCCCACGACCTGCGCCGCCTGCAGCGGAACCGGCGAGGTGCGGCGCGCGGCGCGCTCGATATTCGGCCAGTTCGTGTCCGTCTCGCCGTGCCCGAGCTGCGCGGGCGAGGGCACGGTGATCCGCCAGCCCTGCCCCAAGTGCCAGGGTGACGGCCGGGTGCGCTCCGAAAAAACGATCCAGATCGACGTCCCAGCGGGCGTCCAGGAGCACCACTATCTCACGATGCGCGGCCAGGGCGTGCCGGGCCCCCGCAACGGGCCCCCGGGCGATCTGATCGCCGTGCTCGAGATCGCAGACGACCCTCGCTTCGAGCGTCACGGCGACGACCTGGTGTACGACCTGCCCGTCTCGTTCGCCCAGGCGGCGCTGGGCGCCGAAGTGGTGATTCCCACGCCGTACGGCGATGCCGCGCTCAAGGTGCAACCGGGGACGCAGACGGGCGCCGTGTATCGGGTGAAGGGAAAGGGGCTGCCGCGGCTGGGCGAAGGCGGCCGCGGCGACCTGCATGTGCGCGTCCACGTCTGGACGCCCACCAAGCTCACGCCGGAGCAGCGGGCGGTGCTCGAGCGGCTGGCGAAGGTCGAGACCGCACCACCGGCGGAAGACCGGGTGGGCCGGAAGCTCTGGGAGCAGCTGCGGCAGGCGTTCGGGCGATAGCCATAGCCCCGGGCGTGAGCCATAGCCCCGGGCGTGAGCCCGGGGGAAGCCCCGCGCGGAGCCCGGGGAAACCGATGGGAGGGATGATGGCCGGTTGCGTTTTCTGCAAGATCGCGGCGGGCGAGATCCCGGCGACCATCGTCAAGCGGGCCGACGGCATGATGGCCTTCCAGGATCTGAACCCGCAGGCGCCCACCCACCTGCTCGTGATTCCGACGGACCATCTCGCCTCGCTCAACGACGCCAGGGACCCCCAGCTGCTCGGACGGCTGCTCGGGTTCGCGCGCGACCTGGCGCGCGATGCCGGGATTGCGCAGCGCGGCTACCGCGTCGTGGTGAACACGAATCCCGACGGCGGCCAGACCGTGTTTCACCTACATCTGCATCTGCTGGGCGGCCGGCCGATGACGTGGCCGCCTGGCTAGCCCCGGGCGTTTAGCCCCGGGCGTCAGCCCGGGGTTCACGTACGTCCGAGGTTCAGGGTTGCACGAGGGTCCGTCCCGGGCTAAGTTTTTGCGTCGATCACAGTTAGCGAATAGCCATGCCGGAAGTCATCATTCATGATGACGAGAGCTTCGAACGCGCCCTGAAGCGCTTCAAGAAGAAATGCGAGAAGGCGGGGATCCTCTCCGACCTGCGCAAACACCGTCATTACGAGAAGCCAAGTGAACGAAAGAAGCGCAAAATGAACGCCGCGCGCCGCAAGAACCGGCGCACGCGGCCGGTCTGACCGTGCCCGATTTGCCTGAGCGGCTGCGCGCCGCGATGAACGAAGCCCGCAAACGACGCGATCAGGCGCGCACCCTTCTCCTCTCCACGACCCTCGCAGACCTCAAGAACCGCGAACTCGAGCTTCAGCATCCCCCCTCCGACGACGAGGCGGCCGAGGTGCTGCGCCGCGGTATCAACCGGCGCCGCGAGGCGGCGGAGCAATACGCCGCCGCCGCCCGGCAGGAACTGGCCGACCGTGAGCTCGCCGAAGTAAAAATGCTCGAGGCATTCCTCCCCGCTGCCGTCGACCCGGAGGAAATCCGGCGCGCGGTGCGCGCAGCAATCGCCGCGGGAGCGAAAGACCTGGGCAAGCTGATGGGGCAGGTGATGCCGCAATTCAAGGGGCGGGCGGACGGCAAGCTGGTGAACCAGATCGCCCGCGAGGAGCTGGCGGCGACCGTATGAGCGTCGTGGGAGGGGTCGCCCCCTCCGTGCTGGACACACTCGAATTCCCAGCCGCGCTGGAGCGCGTCGCGGCGTACGCCGCCGGGCCGCTCGGGGCCGCTCGCGTGCGCGGTCGCGCCCCTGCGACCGATCCCGAGCCGATCCGGGCCGCGCTGGCGCAGGTCGCCGAGCTCGCCGCGCTGCTGCTCCACGATGATGCGATCTGCGCCGAGCCGGTGCCCGATATCGGGCCGGCACTCGAGCTGCTGGCCGTGCCGGGCAGCGCGCTCGAGGGCCTGCAGCTGGCTGCGCTCGGCCGGGCGCTCGGCGCCGCCCGCCTCACCGCGGCGACGCTAGGGCGTATCGCTCGCGACGCCCCGCGCACCGCGGCGCTGCGGGTCGAGCCACCGCCCAAGGAATTCGAGCAACGACTCACGCAGTCCGTCGACGCCGAGGGCACCGTGCTCGATGCGGCGTCGCGGGCGCTGGCCCGCGCGCGCCAGCACGTGCGGGAGGCACGCCAGCGCCTCGTCGCCAGGCTCGAGGCGCTGCTCGGCGCCCTCGACCCGACCGACCGCGCGCCCGACGCCGCGGTGACGCTGCGGGGCGGCCGCTACGTGATCCCCGTCCGCTCGACCGCCCGCGCCCGTGTGGGCGGCATCGTGCACGACGAGTCGGCGACCCGATCTACGGTGTTCGTCGAGCCGCCGGAGGTCATCGAGCTCGGCAATGCGCTGCGCGCCGCCGAGGCGGAGCAGCAGCGCGAAGTGCTCCGCGTGCTGCGCGAGCTCACCGATCTGCTGCGCCCGCGGCGCGACAGCCTCGCCGCCGCATGGGAGATGTGCATCGCGTTCGATGACTTGTGCGCCCGGGCGCGCTACGCCGTCGAAGTGAACGGCTTCGCGCCCGAGATCGGCGGCGCACCGCTCGCGATCCGCAACGGCCGCCACCCGCTGCTCGTTCCGTCCTCACCCCCTTTCCCCCTCTCCGTTCCGGAGAGGGGGGACGTCACGAATTCCCCCTCTCCCGAAGGGAGAGGGGGCCAGGGGGTGAGGACCGATGGCGCGGAGAGAGGGTCAGTGGGGGATGTCGTGCCGTTCGACCTCATCCTCGCCCCCGACGAGGTCACGGTGCTCGTGTCCGGTCCGAACACCGGCGGCAAGACGGTGCTCATCAAAGCGGTGGGGCTGCTTTGTCTCATGGCGCAGAGCGGGATCATTCCGCCACTGGGTCCCCAGTCGGTGCTTCCGGTGTTCGGCGCCGTGTTCGCGGATATCGGGGACCGGCAGTCGATCGCTGCGAGCCTCTCGACGTTCTCGGCCCACGTCGCCGCGCTGCGCGACATCCTGGAGCATGCGGGGGCGGGCGGCCTCGTACTGCTCGACGAGATCGGCAGCGGCACCGACCCCGCGGAAGGCGCGGCTCTCGCCGCAGCGGTGCTGCGCACGCTGACGCGCCGCCGCGTCGTGACGCTCGCCACCACCCACCTCGGCGCCCTGAAGCAACTGGCGGCCGAGACGGTGGGCATCGTCAACGCCTCGCTCCAGTTCGCGGCCGAGACGCTGACGCCGACGTATCGCTTGCTGAAGGGCGTCCCCGGACGCTCATACGGGCTCGCCATCGCGCGCCGGCTCGGGATCGCGGCCGACGTCCTCGACATAGCGGAGCGAGCCGTGCCGGATGCCGAGCGCGCCCTCGACGCGCTGCTCGCGACGGTGGAAACGCGCGCCCGCGAGCTCGAGACGCGGGCCCAGGAGCTGGCCGCGCGCGACGCGGCGCTGCGCGAGGATGCGGCGAAGCTCGACGCGCGGGCTGACGAGGTCGCCGCCCGCGAGCGGGAGGTGCGGGCCCGTGCCCAGGCGCTCGAGCGCGAGGCGCGCGAGCAGGCGCGGGCCTACCTGCTCGAGGCACGTCGCAAGGTCGAAGCGGCACTTGGGCGGGCGCGCGCCGCCGTGGACGAAGCGACAGCGCGCGAGGCGCGGCGGCTGGTCGAGCAGGCGATCGAGGAAGCCGGTGGGGAGACGGCCGGTGACAAGGCTGGGGAAGGGGGAAAGTGGAAGGAGTGGGTGTCGCTCGAGGACCTGAAGCGGACGCGCGGCAAACCAGCGCCGATCGCCCGACCGCCTGACCGTCTGACCGCCGCCGTTGCCACCGCCGAGGTCTCCCTGCGCGGGCTGCGCGTGGACGAAGCCGAGGCTCGGCTCGTCAAGGCGCTCGATGACGCCGTCCTCGCGGATCTGCCATACCTACGCGTCATCCATGGCAAAGGAACCGGAGCGGTGCGCGAGCGTGTGCACGAGGTCCTCGCCGCCGACCCGCGCGTGCAGCGCTTCGGCTTTGCGCCCGCCAACCAGGGCGGCCACGGGGTGACGATCGTGGAGTTTACCGCATGAGTATGATCCCGGACGATCTGATCGAGCAGGTGCGTGAGGCCGCGGACCTGGTCGGGATCATCGGGGAGCAGGTCGAGCTCAAGCGCACCGGTGCCGACTACCGCGGCCCCTGCCCGTTCCACGGCGGGACCCATCGCAACTTCGCCGTCATCCCGAAGAAAGGGATGTTCTACTGCTTCGTGTGCCACGCAGCCGGCGACGTCTTCACCTTCTTCATGAAGCGCCTGGGGATGGACTATCCGACTGCCGTGCGCGAAGTCGCCCGCCGGGTCGGGATCACGATCCCCGAGCGCGGTCCGGCAGGCGGGGGAGGCCCCGACCCCCACGAGCCACTCTACACCGCCGTGGCCACGGCGGCGGACTGGTTCGGCCGCCAGCTGGGGGACAGCCCCGAAGCCGCGGTGGCACGAGACTACCTCGCCTCCCGGCACGTCGAGCTGGAAACGGCGCTTCCCCTCGGCCTGGGCTACGCGCCGCGGGGCAAGCCGTTCCTCGACGCGATGAAAGGATTGGGGCTGCGTGACGAGGTGTTGCTCGAGGCGGGGCTCATAGTTAAACGAGAGGACGGCACGCTGGCTCCGCGGTTCCGCGGCCGGCTGCTGTTCCCGATCCACGATCAGCGCGCCCGCATCGTGGGGTTCGGCGGTCGCATCCTGGGCGAAGGAGAGCCCAAGTATCTCAACTCCCCGGACACCCCGATTTTTCACAAGGGGAGGCTGCTCTACAACCTGCACGCAGCGAAGCACGCCATCCGCAAGGCGGAGCGCGCGATTCTGGTGGAGGGCTATTTCGACGTGCTGCGGCTCGCGCTCGCGGGCGTGGAGGAGGTGGTGGCCCCGCTCGGCACCGGCCTCACGTCCGACCAGGCCCAGCTCCTCCAGCGCCACGCTCCCCACGTGATCCTGTTGTACGACTCCGATGAGGCGGGGTTGCGCGCCACGTTCCGGGCCGGCGATGAACTGTTGCGCGAGCGCCTGCGCGTGAGCGTCGCGACCCTGCCGGCGGGCGAGGACCCCGACACGCTGGTGCAGCGCCGGGGCGTCGCCGGTCTCGAGGCGGTCCTCAAGGACGCCGTGGACGTATTCGAGCGGAAGATCCAGATCCTCGACCGCAAGGGCTTCTTCGGCAACCTGCCGGGCCGGCGACGGGCGCTCGATCGGCTGCTGCCTACCATTCGCGCGGCGGCGGATCCGATCATGCGGGAGCTCTATGTCTCCCGGGCGGCCGAAGCCGCCGGTGTGCGGAAGGATGTGCTGGAGCGTGAAGTCGTCGGGATGCAGGATGCGGGAAGCGGGATGCGAGAAGGCTCAGCCCCGCATCTCGCATCCCCCATCTCGCATCCCGATCTTCCGGCCTCCGCTGAGAAAGCCCTCCTGCTCCTGATGCTCGAGGGCGATCCATGGAAGAGCCGGGTGAGCGAGGCCGTCGACGCCGAGGAGTTCGAATTCGTCCCCTACCGCGAACTGTTCGAAGCGATCGCCGACGACGCGGTGCTCTCGCTCAGCGAGATCTCCGCGCGCACCTACGAGGAGCTCAAAGCCGAAGGGCTGGGCGATCGCGATGCGAACACCTTGTACGAGCGAGCGGTGAACTGGATCGAAGCGCGCCGGCTGGAGCGGCAGCTGGAGCAACTCGACCAGCGCCTCCCGTTCGAGAGCCCGGAGGTGCAGGCGTCGCTGATCGCGGAAAAGCGGCGCGTGTTCGACGAGCTGCGCAAGCGGTATCCGCGTTACAAGATCGCTATGAGGAGGCGAGGTGCATCCGGAACTTGAGGCGTTGCCGGCGCTGCAGCAGAAGGACCAGGCGGTCACGGCGACCGACGAGGCACTCGCGGCGCTCGACCCCGCGGCCCAGGCGCTCGACGAAGCGCAGGCCGCGGCGGAGCGGACGCTCGCCACGGCGCGGGCGGGGATTCAAGCCGCCCACGATCGGCGCGACGAGCTGGAGGGGAAGATCGCCAACTACCGCAACATGCAGGAGCAGCGCCGGCAACGGCTCGAGTGGGTGCGCGGGGCGAAGGAGGCGTCGACGCTCATGGCCGAGCTCGATCTCGCGCGCTCGGTGCTGGCCAAGGAGGAAGCCGAGTTCATGCGCTCGGGCGACGCGGTGGCGGAAGCCGAGCGGCGCGCCGCGGAGGCCGAAACGGCGCTGCACGAGCTGCGGGCGCGGCAGGCGGCCGAGCGCGAGGCGCTGGCCGGACGACGCAACCAGATCGCGGGCGAGCGGGAGCGTGCGGTCGCCGAGCGGGAGGCGGCGGCGGCCCGCGTGAGCGCCACGCTGCTGGCGCGGTACGAGCGCATCCGCCGCGGGAAGGCGCCGCTCGCGCTCTACCCGCTGCACGCCGATGCCTGCGGTCACTGCTTCACCGCGGTCCCGACGCAGCGCCGCGCGCTGATCCAGCGCGGTGTGTCGATCGAGGGCTGCGAGGCCTGCGGCGTGCTGCTCTACGCCAGGGAATGATCCCCGCCCGCTGGGCGGTCGCCGCGCCGCCTGATCCCGGGCTCACGACCGCGCTCGCCGACCAGCTCCATATCCCCGAGCCCCTGGCCGCCATCCTGGTGCAGCGCGGGCTCACGGCTCCCGAGCGCGCCAAAGCGTTCCTCCGGCCCGGCCTCGAGCGCCTCTCCGACCCCCTCGCCTGGCTCGACATGCAGCGCGCGGTCGAGCTCGTGGCGCGCGCCGTGCGCGCCGCCGTGCCGATCCTGGTGCACGGCGACTACGACGTGGACGGCCAATGCGCGGCGGCGCTGCTCACCCGCGTGCTGCGCAGCGTAGGCGCGCAGGTCCAGGCGTTCGTGCCGCATCGCCTGCGGGACGGTTACGATTTCGGCGAGGCCGGCCTGCGGGAGGCCCGACGCGTAGGCGCCGGCCTGGTCATCACGTGCGACTGCGGAATTACCGCCGTGGAGGCGGTGCGCGCGGCGCGGGAAGCCGGGATCGACGTCATCGTCACCGATCACCACCTCCCGGGCGACGAGCTGCCGCCGGCCTCCGCCGTGCTCGACCCGCGCCGCCCTGCCTGTCCTTCCGAAGACAAGGACTTGTGTGGCGCTGGGGTCGCCTTCAAGCTCGCCCAAGCGCTGATGCCGGCGCTCGGCCAGTCGTCCAACCTGCCGTTCCACTTCCTCGATTACGTGGCGCTCGCGACCGTGGCGGACGTGGTCCCGCTCACCGGCGAGAACCGCATCCTCGTGCGCCACGGCCTGAAGATGCTCGCCGATTCGCGGTGGACGGGGCTGCGCGCGCTGGTCGACGCAGCGGGGCTCGCCGGGCGGCCGATCAAGGCGGGGCACGTGGGGTTCATCCTCGCCCCCCGCTTGAACGCCGCCGGCCGCATCGGCGAGCCGGCCGAAGGGCTGCGGCTGCTGCTCGCCGATGACTCCACCGAAGCGGCCGCGATCGCCCGCGAGCTCGAGACCCTGAACGCGCGCCGCCAGGAGCTGGACCAGCGGATCCTCGACGATGCAGTGGAGCTCGCCGAGGCGACGCTCCGGCCCGAGGACCGGGCGCTCGTGCTCGCGGCCGATGGCTGGCATCCCGGGGTCATCGGGATCGTGGCCTCGCGGCTGGTGGAGCGCTACGGGCGCCCGACCTTCCTGATCGGCTGGGAGGAGGGGAGCGACACTGGCCGGGGCTCCGGTCGCAGCATCGTGGGCTTCGACTTGCACGCAGCGCTACGCAGCGTAGCGGCTCACCTCGAGAAGTACGGCGGCCACACGATGGCGGCTGGGCTGACGATCCGGCGGCAGCGCTACGAGGCGTTCCGTGTTGCGTTTCTGGACGTGGCGGGCGAGCTTCTTGGCCCCGACGATCTGGTGCCCGCCCAGCGCGTGGACCTGGAGCTGCCGTTGGGGTTGGTGAGCGCCGAGCTGGAGCGGCTGATGCGCTACCTGGAGCCCTGTGGTCCGGGCAATCCCGCGCCCGTCTTCGGGGTGCGCGGCGCGCGCGCCGTCGGCGCCCGGCGGGTGGGCACGAACCACCTGCGCTTCACGCTCGACGACGGCTCCGGGGTGCTGCCGGCTATCGGATTCCGGTGGGCCGATGTCGTACCGGATGCCTGGCTGGCGCACCCGCTCGACGTGGCGTTCCGGCTGGAGCGGGACGAGTGGGAGGGGAGAACGACATTACAGGCCAGAGTCGCGTCTCTGGCGCCGAGTCAATAAACGCGGAACGGGGTGGGGTTGGGCTTGATCCGCATCATCGCCGGCGAATTCAAAGGCCGCCGCCTCAAGACGCCCGCCGGGGACCAGGTGCGGCCCACCGCCGACCGGGTGCGCGAGGCGTGGTTCAGCATCCTGCAACGCGCCGTGCGCGACGCGCGTGTGCTCGATCTGTTCGCCGGCTCGGGGGCGCTCGGCCTGGAATCGCTGTCGCGTGGCGCAGCGACGGCCGAGTTCGTCGAGCGGAACCGCTTCGCGCTGTCGGCCCTCAGGGCGAACATCAAAACGCTGCACCTGGACGACCGCGCCGTGGTCCGCCGTCTGGATGCGCTCAAGTTCGCCGAGCGGCTCCACCCCGGGCAGTATGACGTCGCCTTCGCCGACCCGCCGTACGCGGGCGACCAGGCGGCGCGCCTCGTGGCCATGTTTCGGCTGAACGCGTTCGCGCGCATCTTCTCGATCGAGCACCCCGCGGACCGGCCCATCCCGGGCGACGACACGCGCTGCTACGGCGACACCGCCGTCACCTTCATCTACGCCCCATGAGCGGTCCGCGCATCGCCGTCTATCCCGGGTCGTTCGACCCGATCACCCGGGGTCACGAAGACCTGATCCGGCGCGCGTTCACATTCGCCGACCGCGTCGTCGTCGCCGTGGCCGTGAACGCGGCGAAGCAGCCCCTCTTCACGCTCGCCGAGCGCGTGGCGCTCATCCAGCAGGCGGTCGCGACTCCCCACGTCGACGTCCGCTCGTTCGAGGGGCTCCTCGCCGAGTTCGCCCGCTCGGTCGGCGCATCGGTGATCGTGCGTGGCCTGCGCGCGGTGAGCGACTTCGAGTACGAGTTCCAGATGGCGCTGATGAACCGCAACCTCGCCCCCGGCATCGAGACGGTCTTCCTCGTTCCCGCGTTCGATCTCACGTACCTCTCGTCGAGTCTGGTGCGCGAAGTGGCGCGGTTCGGCGGCGACGTGTCGCAGCTCGTCCACCCGGCCGTCCAGCAGGCGCTGCACCAGAAGTTCGGCCGGTGAGCTTCCGCGAGCGCGTGTATGAGCGGGCGCGCCGCGCGCGGAAACACATCGTGCTCCCCGAGGGCGACGACCCGCGGGTGCGCGCGGCGGCGGCGCGGCTGGAGGCGGATGGTTTCGGGGTGGTCGAAGTGTTGGGCCGGCCCCTTCCTCCTTCCCCCGTCCCCGGCCTCATCCGGCATCTCCGCGCCCGCCGGCCGGACAAGTTCCCGACCGACGCCGCGGCGCGCGCCGCGCTCGAGCACCCGCTCACGTTCGGAGCGTGCCTCGTGGGCGCGGGGCTCGCGGACGTGATGGTCGGGGGGGCCACCTTTCCCAGCGGCGACACGATCCGGGCCGCGCTCTGGACCGTCGGCACGGCGCCGGGAATCGCGACCGTGAGCGGCGCCTTTTACATGGTGCGGGACGAGACGGTGCTGACCTTCACCGACTGCGCCGTCGTGCCGGAGCCGACGCCGGCCCAGCTCGCGGACGCGGGCGCCGCCGCGGCGCGGGACCGCCGGCGCATCGTGGGCGACGAGCCCGTCGTCGCGTTCCTGTCGTACAGCACGCGGGGCAGCGCCACAGGGGAGCGGGTCGAGCGCGTGCGGCAGGCAGTGTCCATCCTGCAGGCGCGCGGTCCCGGCTTCGTGTGCGACGGCGAGCTGCAGGGCGACGCGGCGCTGGTGGCCGACGTGGCCGCCCGCAAGGCGCCAGGCTCGCCCGTGGCGGGGCGCGCCAACGTGCTGGTGTTCCCCGATCTTGACAGCGGCAACATCGCATACAAACTGGTGCAGCGGCTCGGCGGGTGGGAGGCGATCGGGCCCATCCTCCAGGGGCTGGCGCGGCCGGTCGCCGACCTGTCGCGCGGCGCGACGGCCGATGATATTGTGGACACGGCGGTGGTCGCCGTCCTTCAAGCCGGGGAGCGGACATGAGCTTCAGCCTGACGAAGGACAAGCGGGGCGTGGTGGTGGTCGGCGTGGATGGACAATTGATCGTCGGGAACCGCCAGGACCTGAAGCAGAAGGTGCTCGACGCCCTCGAGGCCGGGGCGCGCAAGTTCGTCATCGACTTCACCAAGACCGGCTACATCGACTCCTCGGGGCTGGGCGTGCTGGTCTCGCTCTCGAAGAAGATCCGCGAGCAAGGCGGGGACCTGCGCCTCGCGGGCCTGAACGAGGATCTGCAAACGCTGTTCGAGCTCACCAAGCTGGACACGCTGTTCTCCATCACCAAGACGCCCGCGGAGGCGCTCGCCGCCTTCTAGCCGTGACGACGCCGCTGCGCCTCGACGTCCGCCGCTCGGCGAGGGGAGGTGAGTCCGACTTCGAGCTGTCGCTCGACGTCCCGAGCGACCTGGACTACGTCGGGCCCGCGGTGGAGCTCATCGCCGAGCGGTTCTCGCGAGGCGTGCTGTCGCCCCGCCGGGTCCGCTTCAACCTCCGGACCGCGCTCGCGGAGGCCATCGCCAACGCCATCGCCTATGGTAATCACCACGATCCCCGCCAGGTGGTGCAGGTGCGCGTGGAAGCCGGCCGGCAGGCCGTGCACATTCACGTGACCGACGCCGGGGCTGGCTTCGACCCCGCCGCCGTGCCCGATCCCAGACTCCCGGGCCGACTCGAGCGCGAGGACGGGCGCGGCCTGTTCGTGCTCCGCAGTCTGGTGGACCACGTCGCCTTCAACGCCGCCGGGAATTCCATCTGCTTGACGTTGCGAGCGGGTTGATCCGCTTGGAGCGGATGCTGGCAGCGCTCGAGCAGCTGTCGGGCGCCCGGCTCGCCGTGTGGCACGTCGACGGACGGCGCATCCCGGCGGGCGCCGGGGCACCGGACGAAGACGACTGGGCGCCGCCGCTCGCGGGCCGGTCCGCCGGCCACGCGATCGACACGCCGCGCGGGCCGGCCTGGTTCGAGCCCGTGCCGGACGTGGACGGCGTGTGGCTGGAAATCCGGGGCCCGGGCGACGGGCCGCGGGCTCCCGGAACGCTGGCGGCGATCGTCGGGGCCGCGCTCGGCGCCGAACGCGACGCCGCGCAAGTGGCGGCGGAGCTGTCGGAGCGGTACGAAGAGATCGACTTGATCTATACCATCAGCGAGATCCTCGGCCAGACCATCCGCCTCGACGAGGCCGCGGACCGCATCCTGCGGGAGGTCTCCGGCGTCGTGCGGGCCCGGCGCGCCACCCTGCTGGTGCACGATCGCGAGCGCGGCCTGCTGCGCATCGTCGCCGCGCAGGGGATGGACGTGACGGACCTCGAGCCGATCGAGGTCGACGACCCCTGCTCGGTCTCCGCGCGGGTGTTCCGTGACATGCGCATCGTGAGCTACGACCCCACCGATGCCCAGGCGGTGAACCCCGGCTGCCCCGAGGGCCGCACCTACAAGGGAAAGGCGTTCCTCTCCGTGCCCGTGTTGTACGCGACGCCGGGCGAGCGCGCCAAGCCGATCGGCGTCATCAACTTGACGGACCGGCTCGGCGCCGATGCGTTCACCGCGGGCGACCGCAAGCTCGTCGCCGCCATCGCGAATCAGATCGGCGCCGCGATCGAGAACGCGACCCTGGTCGCCAAGGACCTGAGCCAGCAGCGCGTACGGCGCGAGCTGGAGCTGGCGCACGACCTGCAGCTGAAGCTGCTCCCCTCGCCCCTCGTCATCGCGGCCCGCGTGGACGTCGCCGCCCGCTGCCGCCAGGCCGAGTCGGTGGGCGGGGACTTTTACAACCTGCTCAACCTCCCCGAGGACCGCATCGGCGTGATCATCGGCGACGTCACGAGCCACGGCTTCGGGGCGGCGCTGATCATGGCGCTCGTGATGGCCGTCTCCGGCATCCATGCTCAATCGGCCGCGACCCCGACGGAGGCGCTCCAGCGCATCGAGCAGTCGCTGGTCGAGGAGTTGGGACGGACGGAGATGTTCCTCAGCCTGTGCTACGCGGTAGTCGACCCACGCGCGGGGCGGCTCACCTACGCCAACGCGGGGCACCCGCACGCGTTTCTGGTGGATCGCCGCACCGGCCAGGCGACGCGCCTCGAGGCGACGCGGCCACCGCTCGGCGCCGCGGCGACTCCCGGCCACGACGGGGTGCTGCGCTGGCAGCCGCGTGAGGGCGTGGTCTGCCTCTTCACCGATGGCGTGGCCGAAGCGGAAGCCGACCGCGAGCGCGGGGACCGCTTCGGCGAAGCCCGGGTGCTGGGGCACGTCGCTCGGCTCACCACCCGCCCGGCCCGCGACATCCTCGAGGCCGTCTACGCCGACCTCGCTGGCTTCACCGGCGGTGCTCCGGCCGCCGACGATCGCACCCTCGTCATCCTCAAGGTGTGAGTCGACAGCAGCGACTCGGGCAGCACTTCTTGAGCGACCCGAGGCTGCTCAGCAAGATCGTCGACGCCCTCGATCCCACGCCGGAGGACGTCGTCGTCGAGATCGGCGCGGGGAAGGGGAGCCTCACCGAGCAGCTGCTCGCCCGCGGGCTGCGGGTCATCGCGATAGAGAAGGATCGGCGGCTGGCAGGCGAACTCGGAACGCAGAAGGCGGAACGCGGAACACAGCGATTGACCATCGTGCACGGAGACGCGCTGCAGCTAGACTGGCATGCACTCGTAGATACCGGCTCTGCCGTTCCGCGTTCCGACTTCCGCGTTCCGCGCTTCAAGATCGTCGGCAACATCCCCTACGCCATCACCTCGCCGCTGATCGACAAGGCCCTCACCCCGCCCCTGCCGGAGCGCATCGTGTTTCTGGTGCAGCGGGAGGTCGCCGAGCGACTGGCGGCCCGGCCCGGCTCGAGGGACTACGGAGCGCTCAGCGTCGGCGTGCAGGCGACGTGTCGGGTGGAGCAGCTGTTCCGCGTGAAGCCCGGCGCGTTTCATCCTGCGCCCAGGGTCGCGAGCGCGCTGGTGCGGCTGACGCCCCGGCAGGACCCGCTCGTCTCCGCCGAGCAGCTCGGCGCGTTCCGCGCGTTCGTCACCGCCTGCTTTACGCGCCGCCGCAAGCAGCTCCGCAACGTCGTCATGGCTGCGACCGGGCGGCCGGCCGCCGCCGTGCTCGCGGGACTGGAGCGGCTCGGCCTCGATCCGGCGGCGCGGCCGGAGACGCTGCGCCCCGAGGCGTTCGCACGGCTCTTGCGCTGGAGGGGGTGATTGTGAAACTATTCACAATATGCGGAAGATTTCCGGGAGCACAGTGCGACGGCTCTCGCTGTACCTGCGGTTCCTCGAGCAGTTCGACGCGCTGGGCAAGACCACCATCTCCTCCGCCGAGCTCGCCCGCCGCGGCGCGACCACGTCGGCGCAGGTGCGCAAGGACCTCTCGTTCTTCGGCTCGTTCGGCAAGCGTGGGCTCGGCTACTCCGTCCCTGAGCTCACCGCGCGCCTGCGCGACATCCTGGGCCTGAAGCGGACGTACCGCGTCGTGCTCGTCGGGGCGGGGCGCATCGGCGGAGCGCTGGTGCAGTACCCGGGGTTCCGGCAGCGCGGCTTCCACGTCGCGGCGATTTACGACCGAGACCCGCGCAAGGTCGGCTCGCGCTGGAACGGTCTCGTGGTCCGCGATGTGCGCCACATCGTGGGCGACCTGAAGAAGGAGCCGACCGACATCGCGATCGTCGTAACCCCCGCCGACGCGGCTCAGGACGTGACCGACCAGCTGGTCCAGGGGGGAGTGAAAGCGATCCTCAACTTCGCGCCGATTCGGCTCGCCGTCCCGGCCGACGTGGTCGTGAAGTCCGTGAACATGGCGCTCGAGCTCGAGACGCTGAGCTTCGCGCTGGCGAACCGCTGAAACGCGGAAGTCGGAACGCGGAACTCAGAAACGCGGAACGCGGAACTCGGAACGCGGAACATCAGGACCGGGGTACGCGCTGCGAGCGATCTCTCGTTGCTGTTCCGCGTTTCCGCCTTCCGCGTTCCGACTTGTTAGATTGCGCCCATGGCCCGCGTCCGCGTCACCTCCGAAATCGGCCCGCTGCGGGCCGTGCTCGTGCATACCCCCGGTCCCGAGCTGCTCGCCGTCACGCCCGGCAATCGTGAGGACTACCTCTACGACGACATCATCGACCTCGAGCTGGCCCAACGCGAGCACCGGCGCTTCGTGGCAGTGCTGGAGCGCTTCGCCCAGGTGTACGAGGTGCGCGCGCTCCTGACCGAACTGGTCACGCGCCCGGATGTGCGGGAATTCCTCGTCACCCGGGCGCTCGAAGTAGTGCCCTCCGATGCGCTCGCGAAAAAGTTGGGGGAGCTCCCGGCCGAGCAGCTCGTCGGCCTGATGATCGAGGGCGCGCTGGAAGACGCCGGGCCGATCGCCCGCGCGCTCAACGAGACGGGGTATGCGCTCCCGCCCCTGCCCAACCTGTTCTTCACGCGCGACGTCGGCATCGTGATCGGCGAGCACTCGATCATCGGCTCGATGCGCTACGGCGTGCGCTGGACGGAAGAGCTGCTCATCAAGGCCCTGTTTCGCTACCACCCGTGCCTCGACAACGCCGGGATTCTGTACGACGGCTCCGAGGAGAAGCGCACCAACTACACCCTGGAGGGCGGCGACGTCCACCCGATCCGGCCCGACCTCCTCGTGCTCGGCTTCAGCGAGCGCTCGAGCCCGGCGGCGCTCGACCACCTGTGCGACGTCGCTTTCGCGCACTGCGGCGTGAAGGACGTGATCGTCGTCGTCCTGCCCGCCGAACGGACCGCGATCCACCTCGACATGATCTTCACGCAGCTCGACCGGGAGCTGTGCTGCATCTACCCGCCGCATTTCGTGGGCCCGGAGCGCCTCGCGGTGCTGCACCGGCGCAAGCAGTCGCAGGGCGTGAAGGAGATGCCCAACTTCTTCGCGGCGCTGCAGGCGGTGGACCAGCCGCTCGAGCCGGTGTTCTGTGGCGGCAGCGTTCGCTCGCTGCAGGAGC
>QHTT01000101.1 GCA_003220935.1 Gemmatimonadota bacterium | reverse complement strand
ACTACAACACCGTCGACGTATCCGAGCGCACGCTGCGAGAGATCTACCTGCCGCCGTACCGGGCCGGAGTGGACGCGGGCGCCGGCAGCATCATGACCTCCTTCAATGAGATCGGCGGCATCCCGAGCCACGCGAACCGCTGGCTCGTGACCACGCTGCTGCGCGACGAATGGAAGTTCCCCGGGTTCGTCGTGAGCGACTGGACGGGCGTCGAAGAGCTGCGGAACCACAGCGTCGCCGGCTCGCGCGCCGACGCGGGGCTCGTCGCGCTCGAAGCCGGTGTCGACATGGACATGGTGAGCCGCATCTATCTCGAGGACTTGCCCGCCTTGGTCCGGGCGGGGCGCATCCCGATCGCGACCGTCGACGCTGCCGTGCGCCGGGTGCTGCAAGCGAAACGCGCCCTCGGCCTGTTCGATGACCCATACCGCGGATCGAGCGTCGAGCGTGAGCGGAACGTGCTGCTCGCGCCAGAGCAGCGCCAGCTCGCCCGGACCGTGGCCCAAGAGGCGGTCGTGCTGCTCAAAAACGAGGGCACTCTGCTCCCGCTCGGGCCCACGCGGCACACGCTGGCGGTGATCGGTCCGCTCGCGGACGACCACGTGGCGGCACTCGGCTCGTGGGCGGGTCGCGGCGACCCGCGCGATGCGGTCACTCCGCTGGACGGCATCAAGGCCCGAGCGGGAACCGGCAGCGAAGTTCGCTACGCCAAGGGATGCGGCATCGTCGATACGGCGACCGCCGGTTTCGCCGAGGCCGTCGCGCTGGCGCGCCAGGCCGACGTTGCGCTGCTCGTCCTGGGGGAGGCAGGAGACATGAGCGGCGAGGCGGCGAGCCGGTCGAGCCTCGGGCTCCCTGGTGTGCAACAGCAATTACTCGAGGCCGTCCAGGCAACCGGGACTCCCGTAGCGCTGATACTAATGAACGGCCGGCCGCTCACCGTGCAGTGGGCGGCGGACCACGTGCCCGCGATCGTCGAGGCGTGGTTCTTGGGAGTCGGGACCGGTCCAGCGCTCGCGGGTGTCTTGTTCGGCGACGTGAATCCCAGCGGCAAGCTCCCCGTGACCTTCCCCCGGGCCGTCGGGCAGATTCCGATCTACTACAATCACAAGAACACGGGACGGCCGGCGGGCGCTGACAAGTACACCTCCAAGTACACCGACTTGCCGTCGAGCCCGCTCTTTCCCTTTGGCTATGGGCTGAGCTACACGTCGTTCGAGTACCGCGATCTCAAGCTGAGCGCGCCGAGCGTCGCGGCGGGCGGGACGCTCAACGTAGCGGTGACCGTGACCAACACGGGTGCGCGCGAGGGCACCGAGGTCGCGCAGCTGTACGTGCACGACGAAGTGGCGAGCGTCACCCGGCCGGTGCGCGCGCTCGCCGGGTTTCGTCGTGTGTCCCTCCGACCCGGCGAGTCGCGCACGTTGGAGTTCACGCTGACGCCCAGGGAGCTCGGGTTGTACGATCAGCGCATGAAGTTCGTTGTCGAGCCCGGCAAGTTCAGGGTGTACGTGGGTGGGAGCTCGGTAGGAGGTCTTGAAAGGGAGTTCGAGGTGAGGGCGGGGGCGGGGAGGTAGCACCACGCGCCTCGCCGAGCTCGTCGCCACTTCTCAACACGTCGCCCGCACCAGCGGCCGCCTCGACAAGATTGCCCTGCTCGCGGGGCTGCTCCGCCGCGTCGAGCCGCCCGAGGCGGAGATCGCCGCTGCCTATCTGTGCGGCGAGTTACGTCAGTCGAAGCACGGCGTCGCGTACGCCGGTGTGCGAGCGGCGACACCCGATTCGGCGGCCGAGTCGGCAACCTTGGGACTCTCCGACGTGGACGTGGCGTTCGAGCGGATCGCGCACGTTGGGGGGAAGGGTTCCGCCGGGGAAAAGCTGCGGTTGTTGCACGCGCTGTTGACCCGCGCGACGGACGACGAGCAGCGCTTTCTCGCGCGCCTGGTGATCGGTGAGCTGCGCCAGGGTGCGCTTCGGGGGCTCGTGCTCGAGGCCGTGGCGCAGGCGGCCGGGATTCCGAGCGAGGCCGTACGCCGCGCCGTGACGGCGGCGGGCGACCTGCCGAGCGTCGCGCGGGTGGCGCTGGTGGAAGGTGGTGCCGGACTGTCGCGCTTGGCCATTCAGCTGTTCCGTCCGGTGCTCCCGATGCTCGCGGAGTCCGCCGAGGATGCGGCCGAGGCCCTGGAGCGGCTCGGCCGGGCGGCGCTCGAGTTCAAGCTCGACGGCGCCCGGGTCCAGGTCCACAAGAGCGGCGAGGAGGTGAGGGTCTACTCCCGCCGGCTGAACGAGGTGACCGTGGCGGTGCCTGAGCTCGTGGAGGTGACCCGCGCGCTCCCCGCCCGCGACCTGATCCTCGACGGTGAAGCGATCGCGCTCCGGCCGGAGGGGCAGCCGCACGCGTTTCAGACTACGATGCGGCGCTTCGGGCGCAAGCTCGAAGTCGAGCGTCTCCGCTCGGAGCTTCCGCTCACGCCGTTCTTCTTCGACCTGCTCCAACTGGACGGCGCCCCGTTGCTCGCCGAGCCGCAGGAGCGCCGTTTTGCCGCGCTCACCGAAATCGCGCCGAGCAGGCTCGTCATCCCGCGCACGGTGGTGGACTCAGCCGAGGCGGCGCAGGCCTTTCTCGACGCGGCCCTCGCGCGCGGGCACGAGGGGATCATGGCCAAGGCCCTCGACGCCCCGTATGAAGCCGGCAACCGCGGCCAGCGCTGGCTCAAGGTCAAGCCGGCGCGGACGCTCGACCTGGTGGTGCTCGCGGCCGAATGGGGTCACGGGCGGCGTCGCGGCTGGCTCTCGAACCTCCACCTCGGCGCCCGGGATCCGGAGCACGGCGGCTTCGTGATGCTGGGGAAGACCTTCAAGGGCATGACCGACGCGATGCTCGTGTGGCAAACGAAGCGGCTGCTGGAGCTCGAGATAGGGCGGGACGCGCAGACGGTGCACGTACGTCCGGAGCTGGTGGTCGAAG
This sequence comes from Gemmatimonadota bacterium, assembly GCA_003220935.1. Classification (GTDB taxonomy): domain Bacteria; phylum Gemmatimonadota; class Gemmatimonadetes; order Gemmatimonadales; family GWC2-71-9; genus 20CM-4-69-16. Next base: position 26,740 of record QHTT01000101.1, on the reverse strand, counting down.
TGGCGTTCAACGATGTGCAAGCGAGTCCCCATTACCCGGGCGGGGTCGCGCTCCGCTTCGCGCGGGTGAAGCGGTATCGCAGCGACAAGCCGGCCGGTCAGGCGGACACGATCGCGACCGTGCAGGAGATTTTGCGGCGCAGTCAGCCCCTCGGCCCGGCTGACTGACCGTCCTCTTGCCGGCGGATCGAGGAGCAGTAGACTCAACCGGGCCACCCCACCTAGGAGCGATGCATGCGCCCTCTCGCGATGTTCCGGTCTGTGTTGCTCGTCGTGGCAGCCGGCACGGCCTGTGATCGGAGCCTGCCCACCAATCTGAAGCCCCGGGCCACGCTCGATGCCGTGGCGGCGACAGCGCCCGAGGCGAACAACTTCGTCGCTCATCTTACGGGTTCCGACGAAGTGCCGAGCCACAACACACGTGCCGTCGGTCAGGTCAAATTCCAGCTCAACGAGGATGGGACGGAGCTCGAGTACCGGTTGATCTCGGCGAATATCCACAATGTCATTGCGTCCCACATTCACATCGCCGCCGAGGGTGTGAACGGTCCCATCGTGGTGTTCCTGTTCGGGACGGTTCCCCCGGGTGGCGGCCGGTTCGACGGCGTCCTCGCCCACGGGACGGTCAGCGCCACCAATTTCGTGGGTCCGCTCGCCGGCCAGCCGTTCAGCGCGCTCGTCGACGCGATCAACGCCGGGAACGCGTACGTCAACGTGCACACCAACGACGGCGTGGCGCCTCCGAATACCGGCCCGGGAGACTTCCCCGGCGGCGAAATCCGCGGTCAGATCCGCGCCGCCGGACCGACTCGATAGCCCCTCGGCACTCGAGCCCCCACCCCTAGGGCCACGCGCCACAGCGGGTCAAGGGGCCGGAGGGGTGGGATCAGTTGATCGAGTCGATACGGCATGCCAAGTTGAGGACCATGGCTGCCGGCTGGCGTGCGGGCTACCTGGTCTTGGTGGCTGCAGGGGGGACGCTGGCCGGGGCCTGCGCTCACCCGGAGCCGGCGACGCTCCTGCCAGCCCGCGACTCCGTCATCGTTCGCTCCGTGCCGGAAACCGTGACCGTGCGGGACCCGCAGCTCGAGCAACGGGTCGCGCGGCTGGAGCTTCGGTTGCTCGAGCGGGACGCGCAGATCGAAGAGCTGCAAGCCCGGCTCGATGAGGCGAGGCGGGAAGTGGTGCGAGCGATGGCAAAGCTGCAGACGCTGGCCAGCCGCGCCGAGGCTGCCTCCGCGATGGCGGAGACGGAGATCGCATTGCAATCGCTCAAGACCGCCGCCGGGCAGCAGGCGGCTCCGGAGATCGGCCAGGCCACGCAGCTGCTGCAGCTCAGCACCGCGGAATTCAACAAGCAGAATTACGGCGGCGCCCTGTACCTCGCCAACCAGGCGAAAAGCGTCGCCGGGACGAGCCGGGAGCGCGTGGCGAGCGACGTGCGGGGCTCGCTACGCGCCGGCGAGGTGCTGTTCGCGCTGCCGCTGCGCCTCGCGACGGTGAGCCGGAGCAACGTGCGCGAGGGGCCGGGAGCGAACTTCGCCGTGCTGTTCACGCTGGAGGCGGGGGCACCGCTCATCGGCTACTCCTACGCCGACCAATGGGTGCGTGTCGGCGATCAGGCAGGGCGCAGCGGCTGGGTGTTCCAGAGCCTGGTGGGGCGCCGGCAGCAGCGCTGATCCCAGGCTTCAGTGTTGGGAGGCGCTCTTCGCGGCCACGCTGGCGTGCGCCACTCGGTTGCGCCCTTCGCGCTTCGCCCGGTACAGCGCCCGGTCGGCGGCGGCAATCATGGACTCGGGCGAGTCGCCGTGCGCCGGGAATGCGGCGATCCCGACGCTCAACGTGATCGTGCCGCCAGCCAGGGCCTCCGCCGCCACGCGGGCGCGAATGCGCTCGGCGGTTTCCGCGGCTTGCTCCGCCGCCGTCTCTGGTAACAGGACCACGAACTCTTCGCCGCCGTAGCGCGCGACGCTGTCCACCTCCCGCGTCGATTCGTGCAGTGCCCGCGCCACCTTGATGAGCATTTCGTCTCCAGCGAGGTGGCCAAACGCGTCGTTGTATTCCTTGAAGTGATCGATGTCCGCCATCAGGAGGGCGCAGCAGTGCTCCAGTCGCCGGGAGCGTCGGATCTCGTTGGCGAGCGTCTCCATCAGGTAGCGGCGGTTGTAGAGCCCCGTCAGGTCGTCGGTGAGGGACCGGTGCTCGAGCTCGCGACGCCCGTCCCGCAGCCGCGCCACCATGTCGTTGAACACTTCGGTCAGCGAGCCGACCTCGCCGCCACTCACCACCGGGAGATCGACGGCGAGGTCGCCGGCCGCCACCTTGGCCGCGCCGGCCGTCAGCCGATCGAGCGGGCGCACGATCAGCACGCCCAGCAGGTACGCGAGCAAGCCGACGCCGAGCAGCAGGGCGGCGACGATCAGCACGGTCAGATTTCGCAACCGGATGACCTGGCGGTAGGCCGCCTCCGCCGGGATCTCGGCCACGACTCCCCACCCCAATCGCGGCACGCGCTGCAGCGTCCCCACGACCTCCTCCCCGTCGAACCCCAGGTAGCGTTGCGCGCTGCCAGCTCGGTCGGACAGCAGCCGCACGCTCTCCGCTGGCAGTTGGACGGTCATCGGCGCCGCGCCGCCCGCACCGGAGCTGGCGAGCAGCGTGCCGTCAGCCGTCACGACGACAATGCCGCCGAGCCCGTTCGTGGCGAAGCGTCGGATGATCTGCTGCACCGCGCGCAGGTTCAGCTTTGCCGTCAGCGCACCGATGAGGCGTCCGTTCGACGGGTAGATGGGAACGGCCACGATCATCTCCGGCTTGCGCGTGACGTCGTCGCGATAGGGCTCGCCGACGAAGGCGTTATCCGTCTTGATCGCGTGGAGCCAGTCCGGGGGCAGCGCCAGGGCCCTGGCGTCGCTCGCGCTCGTCGCCACTACTCGGGCGCTCGAATCGAGCACGATGAGCTCATCGTAGTCGGCGAAGCGATCCCGGACCGAGTTGAGGTAGTCGCGCAGGCGGCCGTACGCCCGACCCTCGCGCACGGGCTCCCCCCCGGTCAGGGGGATTTTCTCGAGATTCTCGGAAACCTCGTAGGAGCTCGCGAACACCCGGAGATCGTAGAGCCGCTCCTTCAGCCACAAGTCGAGCTCGCGGGACGCCTGCGAGCTCAGGCTCTGCTGTTCGCCCGTGATCTTTTCGGTGAGCGATCGCTGACTGTGCGCGTACGCCACCCAGGCGGTCGAGAGCGAGGGAATGAGGGTGGCCAGCACCGCAAACGCGAGCAGCTTGTTGCGGATGCTCTCCAGCCCCAGGGCCCGGAGGCCATGCGAGACGGTCTGCTCCCAGGTGCGCATTCTATCCTCGGAACCCGCGCTCGTCGGCCAGTATCACGCCTCGCCCCAGCGGAACGGAACCGTAGAGCATATCGCCGTGTCGCCCCTTTCGGCAAGGCAAGGCCCCGGGACTTCAGTCCCCTGTAGATTGCTGCCTCACCCTTCTCCCGAGGTTCCGCATGCCGCTCGTTCCCGCAGACATCAGCCGTCGCGAGTTTCTGGAGCTCGGCGCCGCGGCCGGGCTTGCCTGCGCCACGAGCGCAGGGTGCCGCACGGGTGTGCCGGCCGCCACGACGCGCGGCCTGGCGGGGCCCGCAATCCCGCCGTTCGCGCTCCAGGAGGCGACGATCGCGGATCTCCAGGCGGGGATGCAGAGTGGAAAGTACACGGCCCGTGGCCTGTGCGAATACTATCTGACCCGTATCGACGAGCTGGACGGGCGCGGGCCAGCGCTGCACTCGATCATCGAGACGAACCCCGAAGCGCTCACCACCGCCGAGCAGCTCGACTCGGAGCGAAGGGCAAAGGGTCCGCGCGGACCGCTGCACGGGATCCCGGTGCTCGTGAAGGACAACATCGCCACGGCCGATCGCATGGCGACGACCGCCGGGTCGCTCGCGCTACTCGGCGCCAAGCCGCCGGCGGACGCGGTCATCGTCGGCCGGCTCCGCGCCGCTGGGGCCGTCATCATCGGGAAGGCCAACCTCTCCGAATGGGCCAACTTCCGGTCCAGCAATTCCTCGAGTGGTTGGAGCGCGCGCGGCGGCCAGTGCAAGAACCCCTACGCGCTCGACCGCAGCCCCTGCGGCTCGAGCTCGGGCACCGCCGCCGCCATCGCCGCGAACTTCGGGGCGGTTGGCGTCGGCACCGAGACCGACGGCTCGATCGTGTGCCCGGCGGCCGCGTGCTCGCTCGTCGGGATCAAGCCGACGCTCGGACTCGTCTCCCGCACCGGCATCGTCCCGATCGCTCACAGCCAGGACACCGCGGGGCCGATGGCCCGGACGGTGCGCGATGCCGCGCTCCTACTCGGGGCGCTCGCGGGCGCCGATGCCAGGGACGCCGCGACCAGCGCCGCGCCGACCGCCGTGCCCGACTACACCCGATCCCTCGACCCTAAAGGGCTCGACGGGGCACGCATCGGGATCGCGCGCACGAAGCTGTTCGGCTACCACGCGGCGACCGATGCGGTCATCAACCGGGCGATCGACGTGCTGCGGCGCGCCGGTGCCGTGATCGTGGACCCGGCCGACATTTCTCACCTCGGTGAGTACGACGACGCCGAGCTCACGGTGCTGCTGTACGAGTTCAAGGCGGACCTGAATCGCTATCTCGCCGAATTCGCGCCCGGCGCGCCGGTCAAGACGCTGCAGGATGTCATCGCGTTCAACGAGCGGAACAAAGAGCGGGAGATGCCCTACTTTGGGCAAGAGCTGTTCGTCAAGGCGCAGGACAAGGGACCGCTCAGCGATCAGGCCTACCGCGACGCCCTCGACAAGTGCCGCAAGCTCGGGCGGGATGAGGGGCTCCACGCGACCTTGGACCAGCAGAAGCTCGATGCCATCGTCGCGCCTACCGGGAACCCGGCGTGGCCGATCGACCTGGTCAATGGCGACCACTTCCTGGGGGGCAGCTCCACGCCGGCGGCGGTCGCGGGCTTCCCCCATGTGACGGTGCCGGCAGGCTACGTCTTCGGCCTACCGGTGGGGCTGTCGTTCATCGGGGCGCCGTGGAGCGAGGGGACATTGGTCAAGCTGGCGTACGCCTACGAGCAGGCGACCACGCTACGGCAGCCGCCGAAGTTTCCCGCTACGGTGAGGGTATCGAGTTGAGGCTTGAGCCGGCCCCGTGGCTACCAGACGTGTGACAGTTGCAGCTTCAATGCGACAGCGCGGAGCAACGGCCACTCCCCGACCGGCCGGATATCGTCATCCGAGTCGAGCGCGAGGCCGATATCGTACGGCGTGCCGTACAGGCTCGCCTGGGCAAAGCGCCACAGCTGTCGCTGGTGCGCGATCCAAATCGCGCTCGCCCCAATCGCCGGGATCCGGTTGCCGTGCGGCGCAAAGAACGTCACCCACAGCCGCTTGGGCTGGCCGCCCCCCACCAGCACGGAGTCGACCGCGATCTTCGCCTCGTAGGCCTCGGGGGTGCCGTCGTCATGGAACAGGGCCCGCATGAGCCACCCGCCACGCTGCTCATAAAGGATAGCCCGCTCCACATCCACAATCCTGCCGGCGACCACGTACTGGGCGTCGATCAACCGCTCCCCGAGGATGCGATCGCCGGCCTTGGGTAGCGCCGTGAGCCGCTCGCGCTGCCATTGCGACGATCCGCCCGCGCATGCGACGAGCAGCCCTGCGAGCGCCACGAGGACGCCGATGTTTCCACGGACTCTGATCATGGTGCACAGTTCCTCTCGCATAACCCTTGCCATCGAGGAACGTGGCTGGTGTGCAGCGAACGAACCTTGGGGTGTGGCAGGATTGCAACAACACGGTCTCAGGGCCGCCGCGCTTCACCTTTCTGCGGTCGGGTCGGCACTCTATGGTAACGTTCTCAGCTCGGCGCAGCGGTGTGCTAAATCACACCGCGCATTACTGTTGTGCTGTGCCTGAGCCTATCCTTTCGGATGGGAGGCACCCATGCCTGAGGGGGAACCCGTGTGGTACCGCTGGGCCGATATCCCGAAGGAGGAGGTCTCCGAGCGGCTGTCGCGCCGCCTGATCACGGGAGACCGCGTGATGCTGGCGCACGTCTACCTGAAGAAGGGGTGCGCCGTGCCCAAGCACGCACACGAGAACGAGCAGTTCACCTACATCCTCGAAGGGGCACTGCGGTTCCTCGTCGGGGAGGACGGGAGTGAAGAGGTCGTCGTGCGAGCGGGGGAGGTGTTGCACCTTCCCTCCAACGTGCCGCACGCCGCCTACGCGCTCGAGGACACGTTGGACGTGGACGTGTTCTCGCCGCCGCGGGAGGACTGGCTAAACAAGACCGACGCGTACCTGCGGCAGAGATGAGCGGCGCGGCGCCGTCAGCGCTTCCGGTCGCCGCGCGGCGCCAGGGACGGATCCGGACGCTTGAGCGGATGCGCGCGCGGGGGCCGGTGCGCGTCACAGTAGTAGCGGCCGGGACGCCGTGTGTACACGGAGCCCTGGTACGTGACCCACGTCGCCGGCTGAGCGCATGAGCGGTGAGTCGTCCAATCGTAGAAATCGCAGGGTGGTTCGTTCATCCACAGCGTGCCTCTCCGCCCTATAAACGGCCGGTCGTATCGAAGTTCCCGACTGTCTACGGCGCGACGCCACGGGTGGTGCGGCGTGGCGGAGCAGTGGAATAGGCGATGAGGCGGCCGCGTAGGGGCGCAGCATGCTGCGCCCCTACTAGGCATGCCCGATCGCTCTCAGGAACTCCCGGTCCCACGCGGCGGAAATCCCCTCTCGGGGCGAGTAGGGCCCGGGCACGTATGCGCGCGATGTGATGCCGGCGTGGCTCTGCTCGCAAATGTGCCAATCCTGGCGGTTCGTCTCGTCCCAGAACTGCACCGCGTCGTCGGGATCGAACCCCGGCTGCCTGAAGGAGTCGGGATGGAACAGCCATTCGCAAGTGATCCGCGTCCGGCCCGGGCCCTCCGGCCAGAGCGTGTGGAACATCACGTAATCCGGGTGCAGCGACAGGAGCAGGTTCGGGAACAGCGAATAGAAGTAGACACGGTGCTGGTCCTCCGTCGGAAGCACGCCCACCGGCGCCCCACAGGCGCGCCCGCTCAGCGTCAGGCTCCCTCCTTCCTTGGTCATGACCATGTAGCCGCCCAGGAATGGCCCGTCGAACAGGTCGTTTGCGCCGCTCGTGTAGGGCGTGAGCTTGGCGAGTCCGGGGTGAATGACGGGGCAGTGCAGGCACTCGGAATAGTTTTGGAAGACGAGCTTCCAGTTTGCCGCGACGTCGTAATCGATGCGGCGCGCGGATTTGAGGGTGGAGAGGTTGAAGCGGCTGAACCGCCCGGCGAGCGGCGCGAACGCCTGTGCGAAGGCCTGCGGCTCCCGCGCCAGGTTGACGAAGGTGAAGCCCTCCCACGTTTCGAGCGGCACGGTGTGGAGCGGGTAGTCGCACTTGTCGAAGCCGGGGACCTCGTTCATGTGCGGCGCGCCGATCAGCTGCCCGTCGATGGTGTAGGTCCACGCGTGATAGGGGCACTGGATCGTCTCGGAGAAGCGCCCCTGCGGCTCCTCGCAGAGCCGTGTGCCCCGGTGGCGGCACACGTTGTAAAATGCGCGCAGCGCGCCGTCCCGACCGCGGACAACGATCACACTCTCCCCAGCGATCCTGCGGAGCACGTAGTCCCCGGCTTCGGAGATCTCGGCGGCACGGCCAGCACAGATCCAGCGCTCAGTGAAGATGCGTTCCTGCTCTTCCGCATAGATCTCCGGCGACGTGTAGTACCGGCCGGGGAGTGTGCGCTGTCCTTGCTGGTAGACTTGGGTGGCTTTGACGAAGGTGGACATCGGGTCAAGTCATCGTCGGTCAAGTCATCGGGGCTCCGGTAGTGTACCTCCGAAGTTATGACGGACTCAAGTCCCAACTCGGCCGATGCGCGTCCTGAAGGACGCGGGGGTCAGCGTCCTTTAGGACGCAACACGGGCCGAGCAGGGACTTCAGTCCCTCATACTACGGGAGGGGCGGTTCCCGAGAGTCGGCTCGCCCGAACACCACCCCCCGGCGCTCACGGCCGAGCAGCGCGACGATCGCATCGAGCGCGGACACGGTCGCGGCGGAGAAGGCCATCGACCTCGCGTAGCTTGAGCCCACGGCGAAGAGTGCTTGCACGTGCGGGAGCTTGCTGGCGATCGCCACCCCGCATTGGTACGCGAAGCCGGGAAGGAAGCCGCGCACCGAGTCGGGAGACAGCTCGGTGATGTGGGCCGGGATGACGCCCCAGGCTCCCTGCACGAAGAACTGCATCACGAACGCACCGACGATCAGCAGCGGCAGGGACGGCGCGAACGCCCAGATGGGGATGACCAGGATCGCGCCGACCAGGGCGAGCGCGATCGTGCGTCGGCGACCCAGGCGGTCGGAGTACAGCCCGCACAACACGCCGCCGGTGAGCGCGCCCACCTGCGAGAAAGCCGTGAGGGCAGAGCGTGTGGTCGGGCTGAAGCCCCAGTCGCGCTGCAGGAAGGTGGGGTACATGTCCTGGGTGCCGTGCGACACCATGTTCATCATCGCCATGAGGACGGTGAGGTAGACGAACAGCTTCCAGTTCGCGGCGATGGTCCGTCCCAGCCCGCTCCAGTTGTCATGCCGCGTCTCTCGCCAGACCTCGGATTCCTGCACCCGCGCGCGCACGAACAGGGCGAGTAGCGCCGGCAGGCCGCCGATAAAGAACAGCGGCCGCCACCCCCAGTGGGGGAACACGAAGAAGTAGCACAGCGCGGCGAGCAGATACCCCGCGGCGTAGCCCTGCTGCAGGAACCCGGAGACGACGCCACGCAGCCGGGGCGGCACCTTCTCCATCACCAGCGACGCCCCGACACCCCACTCGGCGCCCATCCCGATCCCAAACAGCGCGCGCAGCACGAGGAACGTGCCGTACGTCGGTGCGAGTCCCGAGAGCACTTCGACGACTGAGTAGAAGACGAGGTCGGCCATCAACGGGATCTTGCGGCCGTAGCGGTCCGCGATCAGCCCGAAGATGAACGCGCCCACGGGACGGAACGCGAGGGTGAGGGTGAGCGACAGGGCGATGTCTGCGTCGGAGCGCCCGAAGTCCTTCGCGATGGCCGTGAGGGTCATCACGACGAGGAAAAAATCGAACGCGTCCAGCGTCCAGCCGAGGAACCCGGCGACGACGGCCGCGCGCTGGTCGCCGCGCGCCGGCCCGGTCACGGCCGCCCGATCCGGTCGAGCGCGAACTGCACCGCCAGGTCGGTCAGGCTCCACAGCTGGACATCCGAGCTCGTCCCGTAGCGCACCGGCACGAGCCTGCCGTTCTCGAGGCGGTAGCTCCACAGTTCGGCGTGCCGCAGGCCCGAGCGATCCACCGCCGTGACGGTCCGCTGCACCGCGTCCCGGAGCGGCGCGACGTCGGCACCGGACTGAGCGGGAGCTGCCGCGATCTGCTTCGCGAGGCCGGCGAGCAGCGCGTTGACATCCCGACCCCATACGACGGTGGGCGAATGATACGGGTCCTGGCGAAACCGTTCCCACACGTCCCGCGTGGCGTAGGCGTCGTTGGCGACCAGCGGACCCAGATCGTCGACGAACAATCCCACGGGGTACGCCAGCATGATCGGGCCCACGAGCTCGAGCGTCCGATCGCGGGCGAGCGGCTCGAGCAGCAGCAGCATGGCGGGATCAGTGTTGACGATCGGGATCGGCCGGCCGTTCCCGTCGAGCGAGAGGGCGAGAAACCGCAGCGTGTCCGCACGGAGTCCGGTCCGCTGCATGACACCCGACCAGTACTCTCCTTCGGCCTGCGGCAGCCAGCGCAGCCGGTCTCGAACCGGACGGCCGACGTCGCCGATGGCGACCCGGAAGTGGCGCTCGGCACCGCGCCACACGGCGATGGCGCGCTGCAACGCCGCGCGATCGCGCACGAAGCGGGCGAGCGGTTCGTCGCGAATGGCCGGCGTCATGCCGAGCTGCTGCAGCACGTCGAGAATGGTCCCCATCGCCGCGAGCGCATGTGGAACCCAGATGACATTCACGTCCATGGCGAACCGCCCGCCGCCGTACCCGGCCCTCGAGTCGCGCCAGCTCGCGGAGATCCATCTGCCCTCGGCGTCGCGTGGAAAATCGACCAGATTCGTCGCTATCGGATTGCGGGCGTACGCGTCGGCCCGCCGCGCCACGTACGCGAGGTTCGACACGAGCCGCGCCAGGTGCCGCTCCTCGAGCAGGAACCCGCGCTTGCGCGCCGCGGGCACCCGCGGGTCGCCGAGATAGCGCGCCGCCACCACCGGCAGCTGGAAGTCGTCGTCCACCATCACGTAGTTCTCGCGCACGGCCTGTAGGTCTGTCAGGACGGCTCGTGCCTGGGCCACCTGACCGGCGTCGACCAGGCGGTTGTACTCGGCTGCGTGCTCGCGAATCGCCTGGCCACCGAGCGCCTCTTCGTGGCTCACTGCTCCGGTGGGCGAGAGCTTGCGCAGCGCGCTGGCGATGACGTGCTCCGGCATCGCCGGCGCCCACACGGGCTCCATCAGCAGGGCGGTCATCAGCATGTCGCGGCCGAAGTAGGTCGCGAAGTTCGGCAGCCCCGCCATCAGCTTCTCGCGATAACACAACAGCTCCATGCCGCGCACTTCGCGCTCGAGCCGGCGGAACCGCTCGGGACGGGCCGAATCGGCTCGGACGGTGTCGTAGAACCGGCGGAAATCGTCGTTGAAGATTTCCGAGCGGGAGAGGGGCGTCAGTGGCGCAGCGTCCGTGGTCACGCGCACCCCGAAACGGACGGGGCCGCCGGCGGGGCGGCGGATGGTGACGGTGCCTCCCGCGACCGCGACCACCGTCTCCCGGGTGTCGCCTTCCAGGACGAGCCAGAGGTGGCTCTTGCCGTCGAAACTCGCCTGCTCGACCCGCACGACCCAGCCTGTGTCGCCGGGTTGTGCGGTGATCCGGGGTGAGAGCCGCGCGCGCAGCTCGTCCAGCGTCTTCACGCCGAGCAGTGACAGGTGGCGGTCACGCTCACGCGCCCCCAGCCGCGCCAGATGCTCGATCAGCTGGGACAGCTCGGCCTGCGGAAACGCCGGCGCGTCGAGCGGCAGCGAGTCGCGCCGCGCGTACTGAAAGTCGCGCTCCACCCGCATGGAACCGAGCAGAAAGAGACCGAGCGTGACGGGGGACGGGCCTTCCAGACCGTAGGAGACGGACCGGGTGCGACCCGCCGCGGCCGCGACAGCCCCGGACGAGCTCCAGGCGAGCTCGGCCGGCGTGCCGCCTGAGTCGCGCGCGGTGAAGCCCACACTCTCGTCGGCTGCGTCGGCCCAGAGGTGCACGACCCGCCCGTTACTGCGATTCAGGTAGACCTGGAAGGCGTTGCCGCGCGCGTCCTGATAGACGCGGGTCTGGTAGCCCTCGTACGCGGCGGGGTCGTCGAGCCCCGGCTCGGGGAACTCGAGGACCGGCGTGCCAGCCTGCAACAGACCAAGGAAGACCCAGAGGTGCACGGGTGGATTGTGCCTTTTTTCACGAGCCTTGACAAGTCAACGCTTGCAGGCCATTTCAACTGCATCCCACCGTACAGAGGGCAGACGTATGCGACTGGTCCGTCACGTCGTTCCCGCGCTCCTCGGTAGCTGGCTTTGGGTGGTCCCACTCGGCGCGCAGGACTCCACGGGTGCCGTCACGGGAAAGGTCGTCGATGCCAGCACCCAACAACCCCTTCCCAGTGTCGAAGTCGCGATCGCAGGATCACCGCACCGCATGCTCACGCGCAGCGACGGCGGCTTCCTGCTGAGCGGCATACCTGCCGGCATTCACCAGCTGCGGGCGACGCGGATCGGATACGGCCCGCAAGTGCAGGACGTCACGATCACGCCGGGCGGAACGGTCACGGCAAATATCACGATGACACCGGCGGCGGCGATCCTCGAAGCCGTGGTGGTGACGGGCTACGGCACCCAGCGGCGCGAGGCGATCACCGGCTCGGTCTCGACGATCGACGCCACCGCGGCGAACCGCGGCGTGGTCACAAACGTCGATCAGATGATCCAGGGCCGCGCCGCCGGCGTGGAGATCACCCAGAACAACGGCGAGCCCGGCGCCGGGACGCAGATTTTAATCCGCGGCGGCAGCTCCGTCAGTGCGAAGAACGATCCGCTCTACGTTGTGGACGGGGTTCCGATCTACAACGTGGCGACCGAGCCGGACGCCAACGGGTGGACCGGCAACCCGTCGCTCGCGCGCAACCCATTAAACCTGCTGAACCCGGCCGACATCGGATCCATCACGGTACTGAAAGACGCGGCCGCGACTGCGATCTACGGGAGCCGCGCCTCGAACGGCGTGATTCTGATCGAGACGAAGCGGGGGCAGTCGACGGGCGGACCGTCCTTCGAGTACGACGGCTACGTGGCGACGGCTAGTCCTGCTCGCCACCTCGACGTGCTCAGTGGATCGGAATACGCGGCGTTTGTGCGCGATCAAGTGGCGAAGGGGAATCTCGATCCGGTCCGTCTCACGAAATTGGGGAGGTTGGTGCAGACAGGGCCACTTCCCACCGATACCGTCCGCGTCATCTCGAATACCAATTGGGAAGACGCAGTGACGCGGTCGTCCGTCACCCATAATCACAATCTCGCATTCTCGGGCGGGAGCGAAGACACCCGCTATCGCGCATCGGTGAACTACGCGAAGGACCAGGGCGTGACCCTCTCGAGCGGCCTGGAGCGGATTCAAGGCCGGCTCAGCGCCACGCACTCGGATCTGAACAACCGCCTGCGGATCGGCGTCAATGTGACGACTTCGCGCGTCAACAACACCTACCTCACGTACGAAAACCAGGGTGGCTTCGAGGGCGGCGTGTTCGAGAACGTCGCCACTTTCAATCCGACGCAGCCGATCACGGTGACCGATTCAACCGGAACGCGTTACTACGAGGTCGGCGGGACCACCATACGCAATCCGGTGGCGTTGGCGAACCAGATCACGAACATCGGCCAGACGACCCGAACCCTCGGTAACGCCGATGCCGAGCTGGACCTGGCACATGGTCTGACGGCGAAGGTCACCGTCGGGCTGGACCACTCCAACGGCGGACGGCAGGAGTACTACCCCAAGGCGAACCCGCTGGGCAGCGCGTTGGGGAACGGGCTGGGGCAGCAACAGGATCTGGAAAACTCCACGCGGACGCTGCAGACACTCCTCACCTACCAGGGCCAAGCCGGCGAGGGCAACACTCTGGACCTCGTGGGCGGCTATGAATACAGCAAGTTCAAGACCAACTGGGTGATGGGCCAAGGCAAAGACTTCTTCACAGACGCGTACGGCTTCAACAGCCTCGATGCCGCCGTCACGAGAACGACCGCGTCCAGCGCCGCGGAAAGCCGGCTCGCGGCCTTCTTCGGCCGGGCGAACGTGGGGTTCAGGGACCGCTATTTCCTCACGGGCGTGCTGCGCTATGACGGCTCGTCCCGGTTCGCCGTGGGACACAAATGGGCTCTCTTCCCAGCGCTGTCAGGTTCGTGGAATCTGAAGCGAGAAGGGTTCATGCAGGGTGGACCGTTCTCGGACCTCCGCCTGCGCGCCGGCTGGGGCCTCCAGGGCAACCCCAGCGTCGATCCGTATACCTCCTTGATCACGCTGGCGAGCGGCAGCGGCGCCACGTACCCGTGGGGCGACCAGCCGCACGGCGGAGTTCTCGCGACGAGTAACGGGAACCCGGATCTCAAGTGGGAGCAGACCTCGCAGGTCGACGGGGCGGTCGACTTCGGCCTCTGGAACAACCGGATCTCGGGAACCGTCGAGTATTACCACAAGAACACTAAGGACCTGCTGCTCACAGTCGGTGTGCCGCAGCCGGCACTGCAGCCCACGCAGCTCAAAAACGTGGGCCGGAAGAGCGGCCACGGCCTCGAGCTCTCCCTCGATGCCGTGGCGGTGTCACGGCCCGGGCTGATCTGGCGTGCCGGGCTCGTCTTCGCTGCCGAGCGGAACAAAGTTACGGACCTCGGTCCCTGCACGGTGGATCAGGTGACCAAGAAGAGGATATCATGCCCCTCCTACACGTCGGGAGACGTCAGCGGGCAGGGGCAGAGCAACCAAGAAGCCGAGCGCGTCATGGCATGTGACCCTGCTAATCCAGACTATTGCCCGGGTTATCCGCTGGGCACGTTCTACGGCCCCAAGTTCCTCGGCGTCGACGCGACCGGGAAGCAGGTGTTCCTCTGCACGACGGCCAACACCGGCACGAGCTGCGTCAATGGGCGGACGACGACGGGGGGCGGGCCAGACGCCGCGGATTACCAGGTGATCGGCAACGCCAATCCCGACTTTACCGTGGGTTTCAACAGCCAGGTCAACTGGAACCGGTTCGAGATCAGCTTCCTGGTCCGGGCCGCCGTCGGACAGGACGTGTTCAACAATACCGCGCTGGTCTACTCCACGAAGAGCAACGCGCTGCAGGACAAGAACTTCCTGCGGCCCGCGCTGACCGACGGGATCGGGATTCACGAGCCCGCGATCTACTCGTCTCTCTGGATCGAGAGTGCGTCGTTCGTGCGCTTGCAGAACATCACGATCGGGTATGACCTCAACCTGCCGTGGCTGCTGCGCTCGGCGCGGAGCGCCCGGCTCTACGTGTCGGCCGACAATCTTGTTCTCCTCACGGGGTATTCGGGGCTCGACCCCGAGGTCTATTCGGGTACTGGGCTGGCAGTACGTGGTGTCGATTATCTCGTCTATCCCCACCCCCGCACGATCACGGGGGGTCTCCGTCTCCTCTTCTAGGGAGCGCTGTCAATGAAGCTACCATTTGTGACGACTTCGATCGGGGCGGTGGGGCTCCTTGGGCTGCTGCTGGTGCCCCTGCAGGGGTGCACCAACCTCGATGAGACGCCCACTAGCCAGATCACGCCGGGGAACTTCTTCCGCACGGAGGCGGAAGTGCTAGCCGGTCTCGCGGGCGTATACGCGCAGCTGCGGAGCACGGCGCCCGAGGGAAGCATCTACGACGCGAACGAGGTCAGCACCGACGAGATCGTGGTCCCGACCCGCGGCTCGGACTGGTACGACAACGGCCAGTGGATCGATCTGCACAACCAGACCTGGTCGCCGACCAGCGCCGCGGCCGCGAATTTCTTCAACGGCGCCTGGAACAGCGCGTACACCGGCGTCGCGCGCGCCAATCTGTTCCTCTCCGCGGTGCAGAACGCGACCATTCCGAACAAGGCGGCGATCGTGGCCGAGGGCAGGGCGCTGCGGGCGTTCTACTACTACATCCTGATGGACATGTTCGGCGGCGTGCCGATCGTCACGACCACGGAAGTGGGGCAGCACCCCCGAAACACGCGCCGCGAACTCTTCGACTTCATCGAGCGCGAGCTGATTGCGGCGCGCGATTCCGGGCTGCCGGCCAAGTGGCCCGCGTCGGACAACGGGCGGTTCACGCGGGGCGGCGCTGATGCGATCCTCGCCAACATGTACGTGAACGCCGGTGTGTTCACCAAGGACGCCGCGGGCGGGAGCGGCATCAACGCCACCGGCTATAACTCGTGCTCGGGCGTGACGGTGAGCGGGGGCCAGGATGCGTGCGCAGCCGCCATCGCCGCGGCCGATCGCATTCTGAATTCCGGCAACTACCGGCTGGCGGACTCGTTCCCCCAGAACTTCCGCGCCGACAACTACAACTCGCCGGAGAACATCTTTGTCGTCAAGTTCATCCCCGCGGACGGTCTGGGAATGGGTATCACGATGGCGGCGCTGCACTATTGCCAGTATGCGCCGCTCACGCCCTGGAACGGCTTCGCGACCCTGGCGCAGACGTACAACGCCTTCGACGCGGCGGACAAGCGCCGCCAGACGATCTTGATCGGACCCCAGAAAGACGTGCTGACCGGCCAGCCGGCGACGGTACGAGTGTCCGGCGCATGTCCCCCTTATTCGCCCAGCGTTGCGTTGATCTTCACCGACACTATTAAGGACATCCGCTCGGCGACCGAAGGCGAAGGCCCCCGGATCTACAAGTGGCCGGCCGACCCGGCCCACGTGGCGCAAAACAGCGGCAACGACTTCGCCTGGTTCCGCCTCGGCGAGATCTATCTGATCAAGGCCGAAGCCCTAAACGAGCAGACGCCCGGCAGCGCGACGGCACTCGGCCTGTTGAACGCGCTCCGCGCTCGTACGGACGCAGTCAACACGCCGCTCGCCGGGCCCATCACCCACGACATGATCCTCAACGAGCGGCTGTTCGAGCTGTTCGGTGAAGGCAAGCGGCGGCAGGACCTCGTCCGATTCGGCCAATACACGAGCCGAACGGACGCCGCATCGGGGCTGGCGGGCGGCAAGCAGGCCAGGCCGGATTACTACGTCCTGATGCCGATTCCGCAGACGCAGATCGACGCCAACCCGATGCTGCAGCAGAATTCCGGGTACTGAGCGGAGAGGGCGTGTAGCAGGTTGTGGAGGTTGTGAAGGTTGGGGAGGTCGCGGTCGATCACGTAGGGGCGCAGCATGCTGCGCCCCTACGTTTTCTTGCGCCCCGACATTTTCTCCCTGCGCCGTTACATTTTCTGATGCCGGCGATATGTCTCGTCGCCGCCTGCTCCGGCGCCGCCGGGTCCGCCGCCGCGCCCGCCGCCGACGGACGGCTCTTCACCCTGCTCCCCTCCAGCTACACCGGTGTGCGATTCGAGAATCGCCTCACCGAGACCAACGACTTGAACGTCTTCACTTATCGCAACTTCTACAACGGTGGCGGCGTCGCGATCGGCGACCTGACCGGCGACGGGCTGCCGGAGATCGTGCTCACGTCGAACCAGGGCGGCCCGCGCCTGTACCTGAACGAAGGGAAGTTTCACTTCCGCGACGTGACCGACGAGGCGCGCCTGCGAAACAAGGAGGGGTCGTGGACCACGGGCGTCACGCTCGCCGACGTGAACGGCGACGGGCTACTCGACATCTACATATGCAAGGCCGGCAAAGTGCCGGGAGCGCTCCGCGCCAACGAGCTCTGGATCAATCAGGGCCTCGATGCGCACGGCGTGCCGACCTTCGTCGAGATGGCGGCCGCCTACGGCGTCGCCGACACGGGGTACTCGACCCAGGCGCTGTTCTTCGACTACGACCGCGACGGCGATCTCGACCTGTTCGTCATCACGTGCGCGACCCGCTCGGCGGCGACCGGCTGTACCGCAACGACGGGGGGCACTTCGTGGACGTGAGCGCGGCGGCCGGGATCTACGGCAGCGAGATCGGCTTGGGCCTGGGCGTCGTCGTGAGCGACGTGAACGGGGACGGCTGGCCCGACATCTACGTCGCAAACGACTTCTTCGAGCGCGACTATCTGTACATCAATAAGGGGGACGGGACCTTCGTTGAGCGGCTGGAGCAGGAGATGCCCTCCATCAGCTTGTCGTCGATGGGGCTCGATATCGCGGACGTGAACAACGACGGCTGGCCCGACATCTACGTCGTCGACATGCTGCCCGACGACGAACACCGCCTCAAGACCACCACGTCGTTCGAGGACTGGCACCGCCTGCAAGCCGAGGTCCGCAACGGCTTTCACTACCAGTTCACGCGCAACATGCTGCATCTCAACAACGGCAACGGCACGTTCTCGGACATCGGCCAGCTGGCCGGCGTGGCCCGCACGGACTGGAGCTGGAGCGCTCTCATCGCGGACCTCGATTTGGACGGCTCCAAGGACATCTACGTCACGAACGGCCTCGCCAAGGACGTCACGTCACAGGATTACATCGCCTTCCTGGGGAAAGACGAGACGATGCGCGCGGCGACGCAGGGCAAGCGGGTCGACTTCCTGAAACTCACCGCGGCGATGAGCTCGACGAAGCTGTCGCATTACGCGTTCCGTAACAACGGCGATCTGACCTACGCCAACCAGACCGCAGCCTGGGGCCTGGACACGCCCAGCTTCGCCAACGGCGCGGCCTACGGCGACCTGGACGGCGACGGCGCGCCGGACCTGGTCGTGAACAACGTCGACCAGGAAGCGTTCGTGTATCGCAACAACGCCCGCACCCTGTCTCAGAACCGGTACCTCCAGGTGCAACTCGAGGCTGAGGGCGCCAATCGGTTCGCCGTCGGCGCGAAGGTGACGCTCTGGAGCGGGAAGGAGCAGTTCTTCCAGGAGGAAGAGTCCACGCGCGGCTTCCAGTCGAGCGTGGACTACGTGCTGACCTTCGGCGTCGGGCAGCGCGATACCATCGACTCGGTGACGGTGCGGTGGCCGGATGGCCGCGGGAGCGTCTCGAAGCGCGTCGCGACCAACCAGCGTGTCTTCCTCCGCCAGTCGCAGGCCGTGGCACCCCCAGTCCCTAGCCCGGAGCCCCTGACCCCTCTTTTCACCGACGTCACCGACCGCGTCAAGTTGCCGTACGTGCATCGGGAGAACGACTTCGTCGATTTCGACCGGGAGCTCCTCATCCCCAAACTGCTGTCGACGGAGGGACCGTATCTGGCTGTGGCGGACGTGAACGGCGACGGGCTCGATGACATGTTCATCGGGGGCGCCAAAGATCAGCCGGGCGAGCTTCTGATCCAGCAGCCCGACGGCCGCTTCGTGTCGAGCGACCCAACGGTCTTCGAGCAGGATCGCGTGTCGGAGGACCTGGGCGCGGTGTTCTTCGACGCGGACGGCGACGGCCACCCCGACCTCTACGTCGTGAGCGGTGGCAACGAGTTCTCGAACATGTCGCCGGCGCTCCAGGACCGGCTCTATCTGAACGACGGACGCGGGCACTTCCGCAGGCGATCGGCAACCTGCCGACCGAGTACATCAGTGGCTCGCGAGTCGTGGCCGCCGACTACGACGGGGGTGGCGACCTCGACCTGTTCGTCGGCGGCCGCGTCGTGCCGTGGCGCTACGGCGTCGATCCCCAGAGCATGCTGCTCCAGAACGACGGCCACGGCCACTTCACCGACGTCACTGCGCAGCTCGCACCCGAACTGGCACGGGTCGGCATGGTGACCGATGCGATCTGGCAGGACGTGGACGGCGACGGCCGCGTGGATCTCGTGGTGGTGGGCGAGTGGATGCCGATCACGATCTTCCACAACGCGGGCGGCGGAAGGCTCGTCCGCCAGAACACGCCCGGTCTTGAGCAAAGCAACGGCTGGTGGAATCGCATCATGGCCGGCAACTTCACGGGCCACCGCGACGGGCGTGTCGACTTCATCGTCGGCAACCTGGGCTTGAACACACGCTTCCACGCGACCGCGACCGAGCCGGTGACCATGTACGTGAAGGATTTCGCAGGGAGCGGCTTCGCCCAGCAGATCCTAGCGACCTACAGGGGGGGCGTGAGCCGCCCCCTCGCGATGCGCGATGAGCTCGTCAACGCCCTGCCGCGGCTCAAGACGCGCTATCTCACGTACCAGGACTACGCCGGGCAGAGCGTGACCGACATCTTCTCGCCCGCGGAGCTGGCGGGCGCGGTCTTCAAGCAGGCGTACACGTTTGCGACCGCGCTCGCTCGCAACAACGGGGACGGCTCTTTCACGCTCGTACCCCTGCCGCTCGAGGCACAGCTGGCGCCGGTGTACGGCGTGCTCGCGGCCGACTTCGACGGCAACGGCACCCTGGATCTGCTCCTCGCCGGGAATTTCGACGGCGTACAGCCGGAGATCGGCCGGATGAGCGCGAGCTACGGCCTGTTGCTGCGCGGCGACGGCAAGGGGAACTTCACGCCGGTGCGGACCGCCGAGAGCGGTTTTCTCGTGCCTGGCCAGGCGCGCGATATCGCGCGCATCCGGACCCGGGCTGGCCCCCGCTACGTGGTGACTCGGAACAACGACCGGCCCCTCGTCTTCCGCGCCGCGCCGACGCCCCGGTCAGTGGCGGCGCGTCCCTAGGCGTGTCACCGACCCGGCCGCTTCGTCTTGATGACGATCACCCCGTTGGCGCCGCGCATCCCGTAGATCGCGGTATCGGCGGCATCCTTCAAGACTTGGATCGATTCGATGTCGTACGGATTGATCCCCGTCAGGCTCCCGTTCGGTCCGGGCTGCATCGGGACGCCGTCGACCACGTACAGCGGCTGCGTACTGGCGTTGAAGGACGCGGCGCCACGAATGCGCACCGCGATGCCGCCGTCCGGGGTCCGGCTGACCTCGACGCCGGCGAACCGTCCTTGGAGCACCCTTTCAATGGGCTGGCCGGGATTGCGCTCGATGTCTTCGGACGTCACCGTCTGGGGGCCAGGCGGGCTAGTCTGGCGCGTTCCGCTGGCATGAGAGCATCCGGCAACGACCGCAACCGCGAGACCAACGGGCAAGAGGGAACGCGATGAGAGCGAGGTCATTGGAATCTCCCGGTAAGAGAGCGCAGGCTGATCGCAGAATATACCTCGTTTCGAGGGTTCTGCCGTTCGCTCTCTGCGCCGCCTCCGCCCAAGCCCAGGTCCGCGTCGCCTCACCCGACGGTCGGAACGAGGTCACGGCCGAAATCCACGATGGCAAGCTGTACTACAGCCTGCGACGGGACGGTCGAGCGCTGTTGCTGCCGTCGCTGCTCGGCTTCGAGCTCCGGGGGGCGCCGCCCCTGCGCGACGGGCTGCACCTGGTCGACACCACCAGGCAGGCGATCGATGAGATGTGGACGCAGCCCTGGGGCGAGGTTGCCCGGGTGCGGGATCACCATAATGAGCTGAAGGTCTCCGTCGCCGAGACTGCCTCTACCGGCCGGCAGTTCGCCGTGGTGTTCCGACTCTTCAACGACGGCGTGGGCTTCCGCTACGAGGTTCCCGACCAGCCCAGTCTCAAGGACTTCGAGATAACCGAGGAGTTGACCGAGTTTGCCCTGGCAGATAACGCTCGCGCCTGGTGGATCGTGTCGAACCGGCCGCGGCTCGACCGGTCCGAGCAACTGTACTCCTCGTCCCCGGTGAGCGTGCTGGACAGCGTGCAGACACCGCTCACACTGGAGACCCGCGACGGCCGCACCTTCATAGTTATCCACGAGGCGAACCTCGTCGACTACGCGCGGATGAACCTGCGCGGACCGCGCATGGAGGGTCGCACGTTGCACGCCGACCTCGCGCCCTGGGCCGACGGGATCAAGGTGCGCGGGCGCACGCCGTTCGTGACGCCGTGGCGCACCATCCAGCTCGCCGAGCGGGCGACGGATCTGGCCCCGTCCGTGCTCGGCCTGAACCTGAATCCGCCCAACGTGCTGCCGAGCACCGCCTGGATCAAGCCGATGAAGTACGTCGGCATCTGGTGGGGCATGCACATCGGCACGATGACGTGGAGCTCGGGGCCCAAGCACGGGGCGACGACCGCGAACGCGAAACGCTACATCGACTTCGCGGCCGCCAACAGACTCGGCGGCGTGCTGGTCGAGGGCTGGAACGTCGGCTGGGACGGCGACTGGATTCAAAACCGGAACGCCTTCTCGTTCACTCAGGCCTATCCCGATTACGACCTCGCGGCAGTGGCGCGCTACGCCCACGAGAAGGGCGTGAAGCTGATTGTCCACAATGAGACGTCTGGCGGAATCGAGAACTACGAGCGGCAGCTCGACAGTGCCTTCGCGCTCTACCACTCACTCGGCCTCGACGCCGTCAAGACGGGCTACGTGATGGACCTGACCAGCGAAGGGCACTCGCACTGGGGGCAGTACATGGTGCGGCACTACCGCAAGGTGATCGAGACGGCCGCGAAGTACGGGATCATGCTCGACGTCCACGAGCCGGTCCACGACACGGGCGAGCGCCGCACCTACCCGAACATGATGAGTCGCGAAGGCGCGCGAGGACAGGAGTACAACGCGTGGGGCGGCGAGGGGGGCAACCCACCGGAGCACGAGACGATTCTGTTCTTCACGCGGCTGCTCGACGGGCCCATGGACTTCACCCCCGGCATCTTCGACATCTTGCGCGAGCGTGGCACCGGCAGTCCGAGGCGGCCCGAGGACCCTCGGGTGCGCACCACCCTCGCCAAGCAGCTCGCGCTCTACGTGGTCCTCTACTCGCCGCTTCAGATGGCGGCGGACCTCCCCGAGAACTACGAGCACCAGCCCGCCTTCCAGTTCATCCGTGACGTCGCGGTCGACTGGGACACGACGCGCGTGCTTGAGGGGAAGATCGGTGACTACGTGGTCGTGGCGCGCCGGGAGCGGAACGGCCAGAGCTGGTTCATCGGAGCGATCACGGACGAGGAAGCGCGCAGCTTCGACGTCCCGCTGTCGTTCCTGACGCCGGGCCGTCGCTACGTCGCGGAGATCTATGCGGACGGACCCGGGGCCAACTGGCTCACGAATCCGCTACCCGTCTCGATCTCCCAGCGCGCCGTCACCGCGACCACGCGGCTCCACCTGGTCCTCGCTCCCGGGGGCGGGCAAGCGATTCGGATCCGGCCGGCGCGATAAGCGGTGCTGAACGAGCCAATGATCGCGGCTGCTCGGTGATTCCCACGCTAAGGAAGTTCTGCGTAGGTGACGCGAAGTCGGGGGTGGGGGCTCGCACGCTGACACGCGAGGACGCACGGCAGGCACAGAAGCGTCGGTATCGCCCATGCATCGGCGCAGATGTGCCGCCCGAGCGCCCTCGCGTGTGACGCGTGCGACGCCCCCACCCCCGACTTCGCGCGACTTGTGCGGAGCTTCCCTAAGGTGTGGCCTCGGCGGGGCACTGTGCTGAAGCACATTCGTCACCCTTTGGGGTTGTGCCGTGCCGAGCTCATCCTTCAGGATGAGGACCTCCGACGTCGAAATCGTCTTGTGCGGGCCGCGCTGCTGCTCGCGGGCGGCGTCGCAATGGCCGGCTGCGGTCGCAAGACGGAGCTCACGCTGTTCGAGCTCCTGCCCCCCAGTACCACCGGCGTCACGTTCATGAATGCGGTGCCGGAGCAGGATACCGCGCTCAACATCATCAACTTCCTCAACTACTACAACGGCGGCGGCGTCGCCGTGGGTGACGTCGACGGCGACGGGCTCCCTGATCTCTACTTCACGTCGAACCTGGGTCCCAATCGACTGTACCGCAACAAGGGGAACTACCAGTTCGAGGACATCACCGAGCGTGCCGGCGTGGCCGATCCTGAAGGCTGGAAGACCGGCGTCACCATGGCCGATGTCAACGGTGACGGGCGCCTGGACATCTACGTCTCCGCCATGAGCTATCTCACGCTGCACGGCCACAACGTGCTCTACCTCAACAACGGCGACGGCACCTTCACCGACCGGACCAAGGAGTACGGGCTCGACTTCGCCGGCTACTCCACCCAGGCCGTGTTCTTCGACTACGACGGCGACGGCGACCTGGACATGTACCTGCTCAATTACTCCGCCCACTCCGAGCGCGGGCGGAGCACGCACCCGCAGCGCGAGCCGCGCCATCCACGCGCCGGCGACCGCCTGTTCCGTAATGACGGAGGCCATTTTGTGGATGTGAGCGACCAGGCCCACATCTACGGGGGCGTCGAGGGGTACGGCCTGGGCGTGGTCGCGAGCGACTTGAACGGCGACGGCTGTCCCGACCTGTACGTCGCCAACGACTTCCAAGAGGACGACTTTCTCTACATCAACAACTGCGACGGCACGTTCACCGAGTCCATCGCCACGGCCGTGGGGCACACCAGCCATGCCTCCATGGGGGTCGATGCCGCCGACTTCAACAACGACGGGCGACCCGACCTGATGGTCCTCGACATGCTGCCCGAGCGGGAGGATATTCTCAAGACCTCCGCCAACGCCGACGAATTCCCGATCGAACTGCTGAAGTTGCAAGCCGGCTATCACCCACAGTACGCCCGCAACACGCTGCAGCTCAACCGCGGCCCCCGCGGCCCCCGCGGCCCCCGCGGCCCCCGCGGAGCAGTGCGCTTCAGCGAGATCGGCTATCTGGCCGGCGTGTACGCGACCGACTGGAGCTGGGCCCCGCTGTTCGCGGACCTCGACAACGATGGGAACAAGGACCTCTTCGTCACCAACGGCATCTATCGCCGGCCCAACGACCTCGACTACCTCGCGCAGGTGGGCGACTCCGCCATCCAGGCCGCCCTGGCGACCGGCATCAGCGCGGGCGTGCTGCGGCGCCTCACGCATTTGATGCCCCACGTCCCCATTGCCAACTACGCCTATCGTAACAACGGCGACCTGGCGTTCACGAACATGGCGAAGCCATGGGGCCTGGCACAGCCGGGGTTCTCGAACGGCGCGGTCTACGCGGACTTGAACAACAGCGGTGCCCTCGACTTGGTGCTCAACAATCTCAACGCGCCTGCCGCGATCTACCGCAACCACGCGCGCGAGCTGACGGGGAACCACTATCTCCAGGTGGTGCTGCGAGGTGCCGGAGCCAACACGGCGGGGATCGGCGCAAAGGTGATCGTCAGGCAGCATGGCACGACCCAGCTGCTGGAGCAGATGCCCACGCGCGGCTTCCAGTCTTCCGTCGATCCCCGCTTGCACTTCGGGCTGGGCACGTCCAACGAGATCGACTCCCTGATCGTCATCTGGCCGGACCGGCGCTTTCAGGTGTTAACGCACGTCGCGGCGGACCGGGCCATCGCGCTGTCACAGCAAGACGCCACGGCCCTGACCCCCAGCCCCCAGCCCCTAGCCCCCGTTTTCGCCGACGTGACGGACCGGGTCGCCGTCGATTTCAAGCACCAGGAGAACTCTTTCTACGACTACAACAGCCAACCGCTCATACCACATCTGCTGTCGAGGGAACGTAACGGGACGTTCCGAGCCAGCGAGCAGCGCGCCTTCCGGGCGGACAGCCTCGCCGAGGACGTCGATGCGGTGTTCTTCGATGCCAACGGCGACGGGCATCCGGATCTCTACGTGGTGAGCGGTGGCAACGAGTTCTGGGGAGATCACGATGCGCTCCAGGACCGGCTCTATATCAACGACGGGAAGGGAAACTTCCATCGGGATGCGGGCGCCTTGCCGCGGCTCTCCGAGAGCGGCTCGTGCGTCGTTGCCGGCGACTTCAACGGCGACGGCCATCTCGATCTGTTTGTCGGCAGGCGCGCCGTGACGCGCCGCTACGGCCTCGCTCCCCGAAGCTACCTGCTTCAGAACGACGGCACGGGCCACTTTCGCGACGTCACACTCGAGCAGGCCCCGGCGCTCGCTGCAGCCGGAATGGTCACTGCGGCGGCGTGGATCGATTACGAGAACGACGGGCAACTCGACCTGATCGACGTGGGCGAATGGATGCCGGTGCGGGTCTTTCGACAAGAGCACGGCCGGTTCGTGGACCGCACCGCCGAGGCCGGGCTATCGGGGACAGGGGGCTGGTGGAACACCGTGACGGCGGTCGATCTGAACGGGGACGGGCGCAAGGATCTCGTGCTGGGCAACCTGGGACTCAACTCCTATCTCCGGGCCTCCCCGACCGAGCCCGCGAGGGTTTACGTGCACGACTTCGCGCACAACGGCACGCTGGAGCAGATCCTCACGTTCTACAAGCACGGCGTGAGCTACCCGCTCGCGGGTCGGGACGGGCTGGTCCGGCTGATCCCGCAGCTGCGACGCCGCTACCCCTCATATGCAGCCTTCGGGGCCAGCCGCATCGACGACATCCTGCCGGCGTCGGAGCTGAAACAGGCGACGGTGTTGGAAGCGCGGGTATTCGCGAGCTCCGTCGCCTTGAACAGCGGAGACGGCACGTTCAGGCTCCAGCCGCTCCCGGTCGAGGGGCAGTTCGCGCCGGTGTACGCCTCGCTGGCGGCAGACTTCGATGGCGATGGGCACGCCGATCTCCTCCTCGCGGGGAACCTCTACGGCGTCCAGCCCGTGCTCGGGCGGTACGACGCCAGCTACGGACTGCTGCTGCACGGCACAGGAGACGGTCGCTTCGAATCGGTCGACATGGAGCAGAGCGGCCTGCTGATCGAGGGCCAGGTGCGCCACCTGGGGCTGTTACGACACGCGGGCGGCGACCGCCTGATCGTCGTCGCGCGCAACAACGACAGGCTGCAGGTGCTCCGCGCGCTCAGGAAGAGCGGCGCCGCCCCCGAGGTTCCCATCCTGAAGGATGGGCTCGGCCGGGCACAACGCTGAAGCGTGGGAACACGTCACTACCTGAACATGACCTGCCGACGTCTCCTCTCGCTGATTGCCTCCCTTCTTCTTCTGTTAGGCGGCTGCCGTCACGAAGAAGGTCCCCACCTGTTCACACTCCTGACCCCGGATCAAACCGGAGTCACGTTCGCCAATACCATCACCACCAACGACTCGGTGAACGTTCAGTCCGACCCCTACGTGTACAACGGCGCGGGCGTGGCCGTCGGGGATATCGATAACGACGGATTACCAGACCTGTTTTTCACCGGCAACATGGTGTCGAGCCGCCTGTACCTGAACAAAGGCAACATGCGCTTCGAAGACATCACGGCGTCGGCAGGAGTCAACACGAACAGGTGGGCCACCGGCGCGACCATGGTGGACATCAATAACGATGGGTATCTGGATATCTATGTGTCCGTATCCGGATCCGAGGGGTCCAAAGGGAAAGATCGAGCCAACCTGTTGTACATCAATAACGGGAATCACACGTTCACGGAGGCCGCGACGCAGTACGGCGTCGCCGACACCGGCTTCACCACGCACGCCGTCTTCCTCGATTACAACGGAGATGGATACCTCGACCTTTTCTTGCTCAACAACTCACCCAAGGACTTTGCCCGTGGCGCAGCAGACACGCACCCGCTCGGCGTCCGCAGTAACAGCCCCGGCGGTTACAGCAAGCTGTATCGTAACAACGGCGATGGGACCTT
>QHTT01000139.1:10137-10636 GCA_003220935.1 Gemmatimonadota bacterium | reverse complement strand
GATGCTGGATCCACCCTTGCAGGAACCACCGCGCCAGCGTCCCGACGATCCCGCCGAGCGCGATGTAGGCGATCATGCCGCTCCTTCGGGCAAGCTGCGCGCCGCTGCGCCGAGCGCTTCGAGCCGCCGGCGCAACTCGTCGACGCCGGGATCGAGACTCGCGGCGAGGTGCGGATGCACCGGGCCGTAGCCTGTGAGCCGGTGGGCGCGGA
Organism: Gemmatimonadota bacterium; assembly: GCA_003220935.1. Classification (GTDB taxonomy): domain Bacteria; phylum Gemmatimonadota; class Gemmatimonadetes; order Gemmatimonadales; family GWC2-71-9; genus 20CM-4-69-16. Next base: position 10,424 of record QHTT01000139.1, on the reverse strand, counting down.
GGTCCTCGATCCGCGCGGCCCACACTTCCGCCACGGCGGCGATGCGGCGCTCGAGGCTCGGCGCGTGGTCGGGCGGTAGTGCGAGTCGCGCCCGCATCGCCTCGGCCGCTCGACGGGTGGCATCGATCGCGTCGCGCACGCGCGCGTACGGCGTGGCCTCCCGTCGCAGCTCGGGGGACTCGGCGAGCGCCTCGAGATCCGACACGAGCAGGCCGAGGTGCGTACCGAGGCGGCGTTGCTGGTTGTCGTTGAGCAAGTTCACGGCCATAAAAAGACTCCTCCCGCGG
>QHTT01000139.1:0-10003 GCA_003220935.1 Gemmatimonadota bacterium | reverse complement strand
GCCCAAATCCGCCCCACCAAGGGCGAGTACGCCGCCAACCTGCAGCGGATCGGCGGGGTGCTGGCGCAGCTCGCGAAGCTCGAGCCGGCCGTCGACCTGGTGGTCTTCCCCGAGACCGCGACCTCCGGCTACTTCGTGGAAGGCGGGGTGCGCGACGTCGCGGTCACCGCGGGCACGCTGTTTCGGGATCTCGGCTTGCAGCACGAGGCGGCCCAGGCGCCGCCCATGGACGTGGCGGTCGGGTTCTACGAGGTCTTTCAGAACCGGTTTTATAACTCGTGCCTTTACGCCTCTCTCGGCAACGCCTCACCCCGTAGCGCCTCACCCCGTGGCACACCAGGCATCCGCCATATCCACCGGAAGCTGTTTCTCCCCACCTATGGCGTGTTCGACGAGGAGCGGTTCGTGGAGCGGGGGCGAGAGCTACACGCGTTCGACACGCGGTTGGGCCGCGCGGCGATCTTGATTTGCGAGGACGCCTGGCACTCGATCGCGGGGACGATCGCGGCGCTCGAGGGCGCCCAGCTCATCCTCGTGCCGAGTGCGTCTCCTGCCCGCGGCACCGGGATGGACGAGGAGGGCGTGCGGCTCCCCGCGAGCGTGGTGCGCTGGGAGCGGATCCTGCGCAATCTCGCCGAGGAGCACGGCGTGTACGTCGCGTACGCGAGCCTCGTCGGGTTCGAGGGAGGGAAAGGCTTCCCGGGCGGCTCGGTGGTGGTGAGCCCGGGCGGCCAGATCGTGCTGCGCGGGCCGCTGTTCGAGGAGGCGGTGCTCACCTACGACATCGATCTCGACGAGCTGACGCGGGCAAGAGCCGACGCTCCGTTGCTGGCCGACTTGGAGGTGAATCTCCCGCATCTCGTCAAGAGCCTCGGGATGCGGGATGCGGGAAGCGGGAAGCGTAAGCGACGCCTGGTGAAATTCGACCCGGCGGTCAACGGCTCCCACGCATCCCCCATCTCGCATCCCGCATCCCGCATTCACGTGATCGGGAAGGGCGTGGACGAGGGCGATCCGTTGGCGATGGACTGCGAGCTCGCTCGCCGTTGGCTGGTGAGCTTCCTGAAGGATGAAGTTGTGCGGCGGCGCGGCTTTACGCGGGGGATTGTGGGCGTATCCGGCGGCGTGGACTCGTCGCTCACCGCGTTCCTCGCCGTCGAGGCGCTCGGTAAGGAGAACGTGATCGGCGTCCGCATGCCCTACAAGACGTCGAGCCCCGAGAGCCTCGAGCATGCGCAGCTGGTGATCGACCAGCTCGGCATTCAGTCGCGCACCATCGACATCACCCCCGCGGTGGACGGCTACCTGCGGCAGGTTGGCGACGGCGGGGGCGACCCGACCCGCCGAGGCAACGTGATGGCGCGCGAGCGCATGATCGTGCTGTTCGATCTCTCGGCGATGCACAAAGCCCTCCCGATCGGCACCAGCAACAAGTCGGAGCGGCTGCTCGGCTACTTCACCTGGCACGCCGACGACACCCCGCCCGTGAACCCGCTGGGCGACCTGTTCAAGACGCAGGTGCGCGCCCTGGCACGTCACGTCGGCGTCCCCGAGGTGATCCTCGCCAAGCCGCCCACCCCCGACCTCGTCCCGGGCCAGACCACGGAGGGCGACTACGGCATCAGCTACGACAAGGTCGACCGGATCCTCTACTACTTGATCCGGGGCATGAAGGCCGAGGAAGTGGTGGCGCACGGCTTCACCTCGGACGAGGTGGCGAAGGTGCAGGGACGCCTCGAGTCGACCCACTGGAAGCGCCGCCTCCCGACGGTGGCGGTGATGTCGCAGACGGCGATCGGCGAGTTCTACCTGCGGCCGGTCGACAACTGATGCACGCCAAGCACCCCCGCGAATCGGAGACCGTGATGTCGGATCTGATGATGCCGCAGCACGCCAACATCATGGGCAACGTGTTCGGCGGCGTGGTCCTGGCGCTGGTGGACCGCGTGGCCGCGGTCGCCGCCATCCGCCACGCCGGCAAGCCGTGCGTCACGGTGTCGGTCGACAAGGTCGACTTCCGGGAGCCGATCCACGTGGGCGAGCTGCTCACGGCGTATACGCGCGTCAACTTCGCGGGACGCACGTCGATGGAGGTGGGGGTCAAGATCATCGCCGAGAACGTGCTCACGGGCGAGAAGCGACACACCAACTCGTGCTATGTCACGTACGTCGCGCTCGACGCCAAGGGCCGCCCGAGCGCGGTCCCCCCGATCGTGCCGGAGACGCCCGACGAGAAGCGGCGGTATGACCGGGCGGCGAAGCGGCGCGCTACGCGGGTCATGGATCGGAGATACGATGAAGGGCGCGGAGAATGAAGTCGAACGCGGTGGCGGTGTTCGGCGGTGGCGGGGCGAAGAGCCTCGCCTGCGCCGGTGCGTGGCGAGCGATGCGCGAGGCGGGGCTCGAGATCGCTCACATCGTCGGCACTTCCATGGGCGCTGTGATCGGCGCCGCATTGGCGAGCGGCGCGACATACGACGAGGTCGTGATCGCCGCCCGCTCGCTGTCGCGGCGCGATGTCGCGCCGATCGATCCGCTCGCGCTCGTCAAGGGCGTCTTCGCCGCAAACCTGTTCAAGCCCGACGGCCTGCGTCGCGCGATCGAGCGGCTCGTACCGGCGACGCGGTTCGAGGCGCTGCAGACTCCCTTCACGCTCACGGCCACTGACCTGGATTCAGGTGAGCTGCTGCTGTTCGGCGCGGGCGGTCGCGTCGACGTGCCACTGCACGACGCGCTGTACGCCTCGTGCGCCCTGCCGCTCTACTTTCCGCCGGCGCGGATCGATGGTCGTCGGCTCGCCGACGGCGGCCTGCGCGCCGTGCTCGGCCTCGAGCTCGCGAGCAAGATCCCCGCCGACCTGGTCATCGCCATCCACGTGGGACCCGGCTTCGACGAGCCACCTCCCTAGCCTTCCCCGGCCTTCCCCCGTCTTCCCCCGCCTTTGATTCGCGCCCACGGCGAAGACATCCGCGTCATGGTGGCTGCCCAGGTCGAGCGGCAGATCGCGGACTGGCCCCCACAGGCTGCGAAACTGGTCGTGGTGCGGCCGGTGGCTGAGCGAGAAGCAACGTTCGCCGTCGCCGCGGCGGGTCGCTACCTCGAGGCGGGGTACCGGGCGACCAAGCAGGCCCTCACGCAGGCTGCCGCGACCGGCGCAGCACCTTGAGGGCTGCGCTCTTCGGGAGCTCGATGGTCGCCGACTCGAATACCGCGGGATGGCTCATGAGGACGCGGTCCACCTCGTTGGGGAACGCCTCCGTCAAGATGAGGTCAAGACCGCCCGCGGCTGATACATTACCACCCATGCTCGCCCGCGAAATCATGATTCCTGAGCCGTTCGTCGCCGCCGCCGGCGCCACCAGCGCCGAAGTGGCGCTGTTGATGCGCGCCAAGGACATCTCCGTCGTGCCGGTGGTGGATAACCCCAAAGACCGTCGCTACCTCGGTACCATCTCCGACCGCGACATCGTCACGCAGTGCGTGGCGGCGGGGCACGATCCGAAGGAGTGCTCTGCCCAGGTGCACGCGCGGCGCGATACGGTGGTCGTCACGCCGGAGACCGAGCTGACGGGGTTCAAGATCGAGCAGCTGGAAGAGACGGATGCGCACATCAGGTCGACGATCGTGGTAGTCGACGGCAACAAACGAGTAGTGGGGTTTATTCCGCATCCGGAGTTCATACAGGGCATAGTTATAGTGCGAGAATAAGGTGCGAAGGCGGGCAGTAAGTGGCTGAGGTGCTGAGGCGCGTAGTGGCGAACAGGGACTAGGCGACAGGGTAGCGCGGTGCGAGAATTAGATGCGAAGACGAGCACCGAGGATAGTTCGAAGACGGGCAGTAAGTGGCTAAGGTGCTGAGGCGCACAGTGGTTCTCAGAGGTCAGGGGGTAGGGTGGCGCGTGGCGGTGTCGTTGAGCTTGCGAAGCAGGCCCCAGACGCTTTTCGCCGCCTCAGTCGCCATCCCTTCGAGCCGCATGTAGTCGTCCCTTTTCACGCGGCAGCAGCCGTATTTTCGCTGACTCCTCAATTCTGTTCACCACTCCGCGCCTGAGCACCCTTAGCAACTTACTGTCCACTCAGCACCTAGTAGATTATCCCTGTGCCCAGGAAGCTTTTCACCCTCGCCGAAGCCAACAAAACGCTTCCCCTCGTGAAGCGGATCGTCGCCGACATCGTCGCGCTGCACCCCCAATGGCGCGATCTCGTGTCCCGCTACGAGCTCGTCGCCGCGCAGGCGAAGCCCGATTGGGGCGAGTCGCGCGAGCAGCTGGATCTGCGTCACCAGGTCGAGACGGTGGCCAGGCAGATCAACGACTACCTGCTCGAACTCGAGCAGATCGGCTGCGTGTTCAAGGGGTTCGAGCAGGGACTGGTGGACTTCTACGGCAAGCTCGACGGCAAGGAGATCTTCTGGTGTTGGAAAGTGGGCGAGGACAGGATCGAGCACTGGCACGAGCTGGAAGCCGGTTATGCCGGCCGGCAGCCGGTTCCCGAGGTCGTGAGGGGGTAGACATGCGAGGATTGTGGCTCCTGGTGCACGTCTTGGGCTTCACGCTCTGGCTGGGCGGCGGCATCGCGACCATGGTGGCGGGGGTGACGGCGAAGCGCTTCGCGGCCGGCGAGCGGCTCGCGGGCTACAAGCTGATCGGCGCGATGCAGCGGCTGCTCGTGGCGCCGGGCGCGCTGGCGGTCGTGCTGAGCGGCTTCGCCCTCGCGGGGCCATACATGAAGCAGGGGGCAGTGCCCCCCTGGATGGGTCTGATGATGGGCTCCGGCCTCGTGGGCGCCATCGCGGCGGTCGCGATCAGCGTGCCCACGGCGGCGAAGCTGGCGCGGCTCGAGCCGGACACGAGAGGCGAGCTCCCCGAAGCCTTCAACCGGCTGAGAAAGCGGCAGATCCTCGCGGCGTCGATCGCTGGCGCGTTGGGCCTCGTCGCAATGTTCGCGGCGACGCTTGGCAGAGGGTAAGAGGCCGGGGAAGGGCGGGGGCCGTTATTTCGCCCCCTCGGCGGTCAGCCTCGCCAACCGCCGCTTGACGTCACGAACCATCGGCTGCAGCTCCGGATCGGCGTTCTTCCACAAGTCCACGAATCGGCCGTAATAGTCGCGCGCCTTGTCGAGCTGCCCGCGCTCCTCGTACAGCTCGCCGAGGCGCTTGTAGGTGGGGCCCAGGGTCGCGGCCTCTTCGAACAGGCGCACGAGGCCGGGCGTCGTGACCGCGCGCTCGTAAACGGCGAGCGCCGAGTCGCGCTCGCCCGCCCGCTCGTACGCGCGCCCCAGCTCGAATAGCCCGCACACGGCGCAGTTGTCATCCGCGTACCAGGCGCGGTACCCGCTGATCGCGTCCTGGACCCGGCCTTCCGCGAGCGCCACGGCGGCCGCTGCGGCGTGGCGGAAGGGCTGGCGCCGCCGGAATGCGTCGGGGACGGTCGCGTCGTACTCGGCGAGGAGCTGCCTCGCCCGCTCCGGCGGCCCCGCTTCCGCGTAGAACCACGCCAGGAGCAGGTACGGCCGATCCGCTGCGGGAATGGATGCCAGGGGATGGCGGCGGAGGGCTTCCTCCACCAGGCGCCGTGCGGCGTCCGGCGCGTTCCGGTAATGTAGCTCGATCATGGAGAGCATCACCGCGTAGCCAACCGAGGATCCCGGCAGCCCGCGCTGCTCGCTCAGATCAAGAGCCGTCTGTGCGTGGCGCTCGGCATCGGCGAGCCTCCCGCGCACCAGGCTGAGGTGGGCCAGGACGTAGGCCGTTTGCTCCTGAAGCGCCGGGTCCGGTACCAGCTGCGCCTCCGCCCGGACGATGGCTTCGGCGCTGTCGAAGTCTCGGCGCGCTCCCGCGAGACCCGCGCGCAGATAGAACGCGAGGGGGTTCTGAGGTGCCTTCCCGGCGAACGATTCTACGGTGCGCGCCGCCTCGGCGAGCTTACCCTGCGCGATCTGCGCCTGGGTCGCATTGACGTACAAGGTTGCGTTGGGGACGACCGCGATCCCACGCAGAGTCAGGGATTCGGCCTCGGCGAACCTGCGCGTCGTGCTCAGCGCGAGCGCTAGATTGTTGAGCGCCACGTAGTTCTCGGGATCAAGCTCGAGCGCCGACCGGTACGCGCTCTCCACCTTCGAGAGGTCGAACTCGGCCCGATAGTAGTAGAACCCCTCGGCCAGGTAGCGCTCGAGCGGCGTGAGCCGGTCGCGATGCCGGAACGCTTTCGCAGCGGCCTCGGCGATGCGTGAGGGTGCAGCATCGGTATTGGTCAGCACGACCGCGAGCTTGCGGTACGCCATCGCGAACGTGGTGTCCAGGCTGATGACCTCCTCGAGCAGCGAGACCGCCCGAGCGAATTGCCCGGCGTCGTTGGCCTTCAGGGCCTGCGAGACTCGCCGATCCGCTCGCGCAGCCTCGCCGAGAGCCGGTCCACGGCAGCGATGATCGCGCCGTCGTCCTTGGCGTCTTCCCGCAGGGCGACGAGCGTGGCGCCGTCAGGTGCTGAGACGAGCTCGGCGGAGAGCACATAACCGCGCCCCACGGCTGCGATCTGCCCGTGCACCACCGCCTTGGCCCCCTCGCGCTCGGCGAGCTCGCGCGCCAGGGCGACGTCGAGCGCCATCCCGGGCCGCTTGCCCATGCGGCCGAGCGCCTGGCCGACCGCCGCCGCGTCGAGCAACCGCACGACGCGCGATTGCGCCAGGTCTACGCGGAGCGCCTCGGTGAGCGAGGGCCCGAGCGTCGAGTCCGGCGTGCGGTTCTCGAAGTCGGCCAGCACCAGGCGGTCCCGCTGCGCCAGCACGCCGCTCGCGACCAGGGTCCCTACCGGTCCGATGCCGAGTAGCCGCATCGCCATGTAGACCGCCGTGCCGAGTCCCAGGAGCCCGAACGCGGTCGCGCCGGAGACCAGCGCTCGGCGCCACGTGAACCAGCGGTGCACGCCCGCGCCTGCCGCCGACCGACCGGTGGTGCGCGCCAGCGCCCGGCGCCGCTCGATCACGCCCGTCCACAGCACGACGGGGAGGCCCGCGGCCGCGAGTCCTACGGCGCCTGCGAACGCCCAGTCCGGCAGGCCGAGCAGCCGCACCAGCAGGCGCGCGAGGGCCAGCACGCCGACGGCGGCGAGACCGAACAACGCGGCGACGCGCACGGGGTGCGACCGCCGCAGGGCGGCCGCCGTACCGGACGAGACCGTCGTCTGCTCGGGCAGCGTGCCTCCCGTCGGCGTGGCCATCGCTTCGAGCTGGCCGAGCAGCTCTTCCGCGCTCTGGGGGCGATCGGCCGGATGCTTGGCGAGACAGCGCATGATGAGCGCGGCGAGCGCCGGCGGAACGCTGTCGCGGTGCTGGGTCACGGGGTCCGGGGTGGCCGTCACCTGGGCCGCGAGCATGCCCTGGGGCGACAGCCCGCCGAACGGCGTACGGCCGGCGAGCAGCTCGTAGCCGAGCGCCCCGACGGCGTACAGGTCGGCGCGGTGATCGACGGTGGGGTCACCCGCGGCCTGCTCGGGAGCCATGTAGGCGGGGGTGCCGAGGGCCATGCCGAGCGACGTGAGCGTGCCGGCGCCGCTCGAGCTCGAGACGGCTTTAGCGACGCCGAAGTCGGTCACGAGCGCGTGCTTGCCCGAGAGCAGTACGTTGTCGGGCTTCACATCGCGATGCACGACCCCATGCCCGTGGGCGTAGGCGAGAGCATCGCACACGTCGCGCAGGCGATGTGCGGCATCACGTAGTAGAGCAGGTCGCCCCGGGCTGCGGCGGTGAGCAGCGGGACGATGTGAGGGTGCTGTAGCTTGGCGGCGAGTTGGATCTCGCGCTCGAAGCGGTCCGCGCTCACGCCCGCCGCCAGCTCGGGCGGCAGCACCTTCACCACCACTTGGCGAGAGAGCCGCACCTCTTCGGCCAGGAACACGCGACTCATCCCACCGCCACCGAGCTCCCGCTCGATGCGGTAGACAGACCCCAGAGCGGACTGGAGGCGGTGTGTTAGGTCGAGCACGGTGAGTATGATACGAGGCCGCCCGAGTGGGAGCTAGGACCGTGAAAGTGATGTGCGGTGCTCGGTGTGGTCGCCGGGCGCCAGGGCGAACTCTATCTTTCCACGCGATGAGCGGCGTGTTGGATCGTCTCCGAGCAGCCCTGGTCGAGCGCTACGACATCGAGCGGGAAATCGGTCGCGGGGGCATGGCGACCGTGTACGTCGCTCAAGACCTGAAGCACCATCGCTCGGTGGCGGTGAAGGTTCTCCATCCCCATCTCGCCGCCAACCTGGGCCCCGAGCGGTTCCTCCGCGAAATCCAGATCGCAGCAAGCCTCCAGCACCCACACATCCTGCCGCTGTATGACTCGGGGCAAGCGGGGGGCCTCCTGTACTACGTCATGCCTTATGTGGAAGGGGAATCGCTGCGGCGTCGGCTCGAACGAGAGAAGCAGCTGCCGCTTGACGATGCTCTCGAGGTGGCGCGAGCGGTCGCGGCGGCGCTGGACTATGCCCACCGTCATCACGTCGTGCACCGCGACATCAAACCCGAGAATGTCATGCTGCACGAAGGCGAGGCCATGGTGACTGACTTCGGGATCGCCAAGGCTGTCAGCGCCGCGGCCGCGGACACGCTCACACAGACCGGCACGGCGATGGGTACACCGATGTACATGAGTCCCGAGCAGGCCGCTGGCGAGGCCGAGCTCGACGGACGGAGCGATGTGTACAGCTTGGGGTGCATGCTGTACGAGATGCTGGCCGGCAAGCCGCCGTTCACCGGGCCGACCGCCCAGGTGATCATGGCGCGCTCCTTCACCGAGGCGGTGGCCCCGCTGCGCACACTGCGCGATACCATCCCGGAGGCGGTTGAGCGGGCGGCGCTGAAGGCGCTGGCAAAGGTGCCGGCCGATCGCTTCTCCACCGCGGCCCAGTTCGCGCAGGCGCTGGTTGTGCCTGTCGGGGCGACGGCCGCGGGTGTCACTACTGCGGGTCACCCCGCCGCGAGCGCGAAGTCGATCGCGGTGCTGCCGTTCGTGAACATGAGCGCCGAGGCCGAGAACGAATACTTCACTGACGGGATCGCAGAGGAGATCATCAATGCGCTGACGAAGATCCAGGCGCTGCGCGTCGTCGCGCGCACCTCGTCGTTCGCATTCAAGGGGAAGAACGCAGACATCGGGGAAATCGGCAAACGGCTCAAGGTCGCGACGGTCCTGGAAGGAAGCGTCCGCAAAGCGGGCAAGAGACTCCGGATCATGGCTCAGCTCATCAACGTCGAGGACGGCTTCCATCTCTGGTCGGAGCGGTACGATCGGGAGCTGGAGGACGTGTTCGCGATCCAGGATGAGATCGCGCAGAACATCGTCCGGGCGCTTCGGGTCGTGTTGAGCGACGAGGAGAAGCGAGCCATCGAGAAGGTGCCGACGGCCGACGTGCAGGCCTATGACTACTACCTGCGCGGGCGCCAGTTCTTCCACCAGTTTCGGCACACTGGTATTCAGTATGCGCGTCGGATGTTCGAGCGAGCGATCGAGATCGACCCTCGCTACGCGCTCGCCCATGCCGGGGTCGCCGACTGTTGCTCCTTCTTGTACATGTACTGGGATGCCTCGAAGGCCAACCTGGAGCAGGCGGACGCGGCGAGTCGCAAGGCCTTCGAACTGGACCCCGAGTTGGCGGAGGCTCATGCGGCTCGGGGACTGGCCGTCTCCCTGAGCAAGCGCTATGACGAAGCACAACGGGAATTCGAGACGGCGATCCGTCTCAACCCCAACCTGTTCGAAGCGCTTTACTTCTACGGGCGGACCTGTTTCCAGCAAGGCAAGCTCGTCGAGGCGGTGCAGCATTTCGTGCAGGCGTCTCGGGTGCGCCCGGAGGACTATCAGTCAGCCTTGCTGATCTCGCTCCCCCTGAAAGGGCTGGGGCGGCAGGCGGAAGCACAGGCGGCCCTGCGGCATGGTTTGCAGGTCGTCGAACGACATTTGGAGCTCAATCCCGATGACGCGCGCGCCCTTTACATGGGCGCGATCGCGATGATCC
>QHTT01000068.1 GCA_003220935.1 Gemmatimonadota bacterium | reverse complement strand
CCAACACGCCGAAGCAGATCGCGCTGTACCGCGCGCTGGGCGCCGAGCCGCCCATGTTTGGCCACGTGCCGATGCTCAACGGGCCGGACGGGAAGAAGCTCTCCAAGCGCCACGGCGCCACCGCCGTGGGCGACTACCAGCACATGGGGATCCTCCCTGCCGCGATGCGCAACTTCCTGGCCCTGCTCGGCTGGAGTCCCGGAGGCGACCGGGAGATCATGACGCTCGACGAGATGATCCAGCTCTTCTCGTTCGAGGGGATTCAGAAGAAGAGCGCCATCTTCGACATGACCAAGCTCGAGTGGATGAACGGGCAGTACCTCTCGGCGGCGTCGGCCGACGAGCTATACCCCCTCGTGTCCCCCCAGCTCGAGCAGCTCGGCTTGAACGGCAACAAGGACGCGGTCCTCAACGCGATCGCGGCCGTGAAGGCCCGCTCTCGCACCACGCTCGACGTGGCGCGTCAGGTGGCGGTGCGGCTGGACGCGAAATTCGTCGCGTTCGACGACAAGGCAAAGAAGGAAATCGCCACGGATCCCGCGGGTTACAAGGCGTCCCTCGAAGCGAGCCTTGCTGTCCTGCGCAAGGCTGACTGGACATTGGAAGCGCTCGAGAAGACGCTACGTGCCCTCGCCGACGAAAAGGGTGTCGCCGCCGGGAAGATCTTCCAGCCGATCCGCATCGCCCTTACGGGCGGGACGGTGTCGGAGCCGGTGAACGAGCTGCTGTATGTGGTGGGGAAAGAGGCGGCGCTGAAGCGGCTGCAGGACGCTGCTGCGGGGAGTAACCCGGGCTGAGAGCCCGGGCTCGGCGCGATGTGCGTCCTGTAAGGACGACCAGCGGCCGAGCGCGCCCTCTCAGGGCGGGATGACGGGATCACGGCACAACCTCACTCGATAGCGTGCCGCCGCTACCATGCTTATCGAACCCGGAACGCCACCGTCGCTCGCCCCATCTGCGCCCCGGCCGTGTTATCCCGCACCTGCACCCGCAGCAGATAGCTGCCGCGAGGAATCTGCCGTGGTGAGAGGTCCAGCACCTCCGTCACGGGTTGTCCCTCCGACCCGCTTGATACGCGATCGAATTCGAGGCCGACTGCTCCCGGCCAGTCCTCACGAGCGATGTCGCGTTGGAGATCGTTGCTCCGCAGCATCCGATAAGTCACGTGGTAACTCACTCGCTCGGCGCTCACGCGCAGCCCGTACACCTCGACATAGACCCGGACCGTGTCTCCCGCTCCAAAGGTCAGGCCCCGCTGGAGGTGTCCGAGCATTGCAGACCGATCGACGAGCGTGTCACCGTGCCACGCCTTCGCCAAGAGAGGGTCGCTGATTGCCGGACCGGCTTGAAACGACCGCAGCGTGATCCCGAGCTCTTGACGACCCAGGGTGTCGCCCTCGCCCGCGTGCGCGAGGAGCACGTAGCGCCCGGGACCCGCCGCCAAGGTGACCCTCCCCGCATCGCTCCTACCTGATGCGCGCTCGCCCCCGACGTCACCGACCAGCGCCGCCGCGAGCTTCCCACTCGTCGCGACGACGACGAGGTCCGTCGTAGCCGCCAGCTGCTGGTTCCTGAACTGCGCCGTCCAGACGCCGAACTCGAGGGGGGCGGGCTCGGACGACGCGTCGCGCGTCAGTCCGAGCTTCATCGAGGCGAACTGGTCCTGGTTCATCGGCCGAAAGACCATCTCTGGCGTGGTACGGAGCCCCTTGGAGAACGCGCTCGGCTTCACAAAGCGCACCTCTCCCCACTCCGCGTACCGCCACCGCTCCAGCTCGTCGGTGTGGCACTGCGGGTCCACCGTGTTGTCCCCACCCAGCCTCGACGCGTCCGGTGGCCCGAAGCGCAGGTACATGATGCCGCGGTCGTCCAACCCTGTCGCGAGGTTGTAGCCCACCCGAGCGGCTACAGTGTCCGCCTCCCGCAGATCCATCCCCAACGGAACAAACAGCGTGGGCGATAGCACTCCCCCCATCGCCTCGAGGGCGCGCCGGGTGTGCTTCGGCATGCTCTCCTTCTCCTCCGTGGTGAGCAGGGCCGCAGGATCCGCGGCGACTCGGGCACGATCTCGCACGCTGCTCACGCCCGGCAATGGGATGCCTCCGCCCGAGTAATAAGGCGGGAGGGTCTTGAACACTTCGCAACGCAAGTGGAACTCGCGCTCTCCTTGCGACGGCTCGAGGTTGAGCGTGCGAGCCAAGCTGTTGCGATGGTAGGAGACGAGCGGATGGAGCAACGGATAATGCTTGCGAGCATAGCGCAGCCTGGAAAAGTGCTCCACGATCCGGTGGTTGGTGCCGGCGAACAGGTTGGGGTTGCGTCGTGCCCAGAAGCTCTCGAGCCAGCCGCCCTTCAAGTCAGGCGGCACCCCGGCCCACCACGCACGGATCTCGCTCGGCGTGGCGATGCCAATGACCTGGCGCCACAACACATCCGCGGAATCGCGCCCCGCATATCGCAGCGCCCGGCGGTAGAACGCGATCCCGGTGACTGTGTCGCCCGCCTCGAGCGCGCTCTCGGCCCGCAGCGCATTCCAGCCGGGATGGGTCGAGTCTCGCGCCAGCGCGACGTCGAGCAGCTGGTCGGCATCGGCGTACCGCTCCTCCTCGATCAGCAGCTCCGCGATGCGCGCCTGAATTGTGGGATCCTTAGCGTTCGCTTGCAGCCGCTCGATCATCTTGCGCCGACCGCCAGCGTTCCGGTACAACGTGAGCCACTGGTCCCACGCATCTCTGTACAGCGGGTCGAGCTCGATCACCCGCTCCAAGCCTTCGCGAGCGATCCGCTCGCCGTCGTCGCCGCCAAGCCAAAGACCCATGTGAGCGATGCGAAAGGGGGGTTCCGGATCGTGGGGAAGCAGCTGTTTCGCCTGACGATATGAGTCGAGCGCTCGGAACCGACCGGTGGGCATGCGAGCGGCGTATGCGTCGCCCAGAGTCAGGAACCCCCGTGGGTCACGCCCGTGCCGCAGCGTGTACCGCTCCGCGAGCCTGATGGCATCCTCCACCCGGCCCGACTCGAGTGCCGCTGCGGCACCTTGCAGTTCTGCTGGGACGGTGTCCTGCTTGCCCCGCGGTAGCAGGAGCGTAACGGCAATGAAGAGCTGCGCGAGCAGCGGCGGGATCACGGCACCGCTGTAACGGTATCCGCCTTTGCCTTCGTCGTATCCCCCTTCGCCCGCTTCTGCGCATCCCGCTCCGCCTGCTTGCGCGCCCGGAGCTCGCGCACGTACTGCCGGAACAGCTGCAACGTCTCGGTGCGGCGCGCCGCCTGCATCAGATCCTGGCGCATGTCCTCGAGCTGCCGCGCCCGCAGCTGCTCGTCGAAGTTGCCCTGCGGGAGCCTAATCGGTAGCGCTGCGAGCAGGAGCGTGGGGATCTTGATCCCGGCAACGTGGATGTACTGTGAATCGATACCGATCGTCTTCCCCGCGACTTCGGTGGTCCACGTCGGCTTCTGGCGCGCGCGCTGCTCCTGGTCGATGATGACGTTCAGCGAGTCCACCATAGAGCGGAGCCGGCGCACGGCGACCGAGTCCTTGTGCTCCTCCTGTCCATAGAGCGCGTCGGCCACTTCACCGGGGAGCGCGGGCCGCGGCAGCACCCAGAGGCGCCCGTCGCCCACCTGGGGCGGGCTCACGATGTGCGGGCCCACCGCCGCCGAGCTCGCCGCGAGCGCCGTGTCCGCCTTCCCGACCGTCGGCGCGGGGGGCGGCGTGGTCGTGTCGGCTGCGGGGGCGGGAGCCGGCGGGCGCCCCAAGCCGCCACTCGGCCCTTTGCCGCGCTTGGTGCCGCCGAACGGCGGCAGCTCCGTACGGCGCGGCGCCTCGGGCGGGATGATCGTGATGAGGGACTGGTGGCGGTCGATGCGCCACGCGGTGGTGAGCGCGAGCGTGATCACCGCGCCGTGCAGCACGAGGCTCGCGGCCCACGTGAGCCGAGCCTTCGCGGGCGAGACCTTCCTCGGGCTAAACAGCGGCCAACACCTTTCCCAGGCGCTCCGCTGCCTCGACGAGCCGCGGCGCAGCGACGGTGAGCGCGATGCGGAAGAAGCCTTCGCCGCCCGCGCCGAACCCCCTCCCCGGCAGGACCACCACGCCTGCGTCCTCGAGTGCCTTCCGCTGAAACGTGGCCGAGGGGAGCCCCTCGGGGAGGGGCACCCAGAGGTACATCGTCGCCCGTGGCGTATCGGGCTCGAATCCTTGCGCCCGCAGCACGGGCAGTATCGCGTCGCGCCGCGCCCGGAACTGCGCGACGTACTCGCGCGCCAGCTGCTCGGCCTGCGGCAGCACGGCGGCGCCGGCGGCCTGAATCGCCAGGAACGCGCCGGTGTCGACGTAGTTCTTCACGCGCGCCAGCGCAGCGATGAGCTCCGCGCGCCCTGCCGCCCAGCCGAGCCGCCACCCCGTCATGCAGAACGTCTTGGAGAGCGAATGAAACTCGACCGCGCTCTCCCACGCCCCCGGAATCTCGAAGATGCTCGGCGCGACGTAGTCGTCGTACGTGATCTCGCAGTAAGGGTTGTCGTACGCGATCACGATGTCGTGCTGATGACAGAACGCGACGGTACGCGCGAGGTACTCGCGCGTCGCGACCGCGGCCGTCGGATTGTTGGGATAGTTGAGGTAGACGAGCCGCGTCCGCCGGATCACCTCCGCTGGGATCTCCTCGAGCTCGAGCAGGAAGTCAGTGCGCGGCGTGAGCGCGTAGGCGTACGGCTCGCCGCCCGCGAGCAGGGTGCCACCCTCGTAGACGGCGTATCCCGGCTCTGGCACGACGGCCACGTCCCCGGCGTCGAGCAGCGCCAGTGCGAGGTGGGCAATCCCCTCCTTGGAGCCGAGCAGCGGGTGCAGCTCCGTGAAGGGATCGCACTTCACCCCGAAGCGGCGCTGCAAGTACGCGGCGGCCGCTTCGCGGAATGCCGGCAGGCCCAGCTGGAACGCGTACCGGCTCATCGCGGGGTCGCGCGCGGCGCGCGCCAGCGCCTCGACCGCCACCCGGGGGGGCGCCAAGTCCGCGTCACCTGCCCCGACGTCTATGACGTCGACCCCCTGCTGGATCAGCCGCCGCTTGAGGGCGGGGATCTCGGCCATCGGGTAGCTGGGCAAGACGGAGAGACGCTTGCTGAGCCGCGTCAAAAGAACCCTCCTCTCAACCAGTACGCGCCGCGCCCAGGCTGAAGCCCGGGCGTCACGTTTCAAAATGCCCGATGAGCCGCTCGCTGCGGGTGAGGTGCTGGCACCGCGCGTCGAGGGCGTCGTAGTCGGCCTTGGCGGATGCCTTGAACTCGTCGAACGCCGCCCGCGAGGCCCACCGGTCGATCGTAACGAACCGCCGCGCGATGCCGATGTCGCGCGCCAGCGCCGAGTCGACATACCCCGCACTGCGCCGAAACAGCTTGGCCCACTCGCCTTCCGGCCCGTAGGTGCGGATGAAGTCCTCCTCCGCGCCTGCCTTCGCCTCGAACATCCACACCACCACGAACACAATCTACCGCTCCGCGCCCATAGCCGCCTCGATGCCGTGCCCCGCGAAGAATTCCTCGCACGCCCGTCGCACGTCCTGCCACCGGCCCACCACCCGGGACGCGGGTGGCAGCCCCTCGAGGATGAGCTGGCCGTAGCGCTTGGTCACGACGCGGCGGTCGAGCAGCACCACGGCGCCGACGTCGGTCGTGCTGCGGATCAGCCGCCCGAACCCCTGTTTCAACTTCAGGGCCGCGTTGGGCACGAGGTAGTGCACAAAGCCGTTCAGCCCCCGCGCCTCGAGCCGCTCGAGGCGGGCCGCCGTGAGCGGCTCGCTCGGCACCTTGAACGGCAGCTTGGCGAGGATCAGCACCCGCAGCGCGCGGCCGGGAACGTCTACGCCCTCCCAGAACGAATCGGTGCCGAGCAGAATCGCGGAGCCGGCCTCGCGGAAGCGCCGCAGCAGCTGGTCGCGCTGGCCGTCGCCCTGCACGAGCAGGGGCCAGCGGCCGCCGAGCGGGTCGCGCACCGCCTCGGCCGCGCGCCGCAGCGCGCCGTGGCTCGTGAACAGCACGAACATGCCGCCGTCCGAGGCCTGCGCCAGCTCTACCAGCACGCGCGCGACGGCCGCGTCGTGCCCCGGCTCGTCGTCGCGCGGCTCCGGCAGGTCGGTCGGAATCCCGAAGAGGCACTGCGCGGGGAAATCGAACGGTGAGGCGTGGATCTCGCGCGCCCGCACGCGCGACGGCGGCAGGTCGAGGCCGAGCCGCTCCTCGAGATAGGCGAACTCGCCTCCGGCCGCGAGAGTGGCACTCGTGAGCACCACGGTCTCGACCCGGTCAAAGAGGTGTTCCTTCAAGAGCGGAGCCAAGTCGAGCGGGACGGCGGCAAGCGACAAGTTGGGGACCTTGCGGCCCCGGCGCTCGAGCCAGCGCACCGCCGCGGGAACGCCCGCCGGCGGCCGCAGCGCGGCCGTGAGCCCCGTGGCCACCATGTCGAGCCGCCGCACCACTCCGCGAAGCTCGCCGAGCAGCTGGGCGCGGCGTTCAGACGGGTCATCGAGCGACAGGCGGTCGGCGATCGTCTCGACGCCGTCCCGCAGCTGCGCGAACGCGAGCAGCAGGTTGTCGAGGGCGACGTCGAGGCCCTGGGCCCACACGTCGTCCCGGGCGAAGTCGTCGGTGAGCCGCAGCACCGGCATGGAGCCGGGCTCGCCGTCGAGCCGCCGTCCGAGCAGGGTGAACAAGGTGTCGGCACCGCGCCGCGCCGCACCGAGGGCATCGAACAGGCTCCGCTGCACCAGGTCGCGGCTCGCCGCCGAGAGCAGGTCGTCGCGCTGGGCGAGCACCGGCCGCAGCGTCGGCAGCAGCCCGCGGCCGTTTTTCTCGAGCCGCGACAACAGCCGCTCGACGCCGAGGCGGCTCACCTGGGCGCCCAGGTGCATGGCGGCCACGTCCTCGAGGTGATGCGCCTCGTCGAGCACCAGCCGGCGGTACGGCGGCAGCACGGCCGCCTCCTGCCAGTTGTCGCTGGCCATGCGCACGGCGAGGTCGCTGGCGAGCAGGTGATGGTTCACCACGACCACGTCCGCCTCAGCCGCGCGGCGGCGCGCCTGGAACAGGAAGCACCGCTCGAAATGGGGGCACTTGAGCCGGGTGCAGAGGTCGGACTCGGCAGCGACCGCGTCCCACACCTCCGCCGTCGGCTCATCCTGCAGATCCGACAGGCTGCCGTCGCTCGTCTTCGCCGCCCAGGCGGCCAGGGTCTCGAGCTCCGCCGCCCGCTCGTCCTCGAACAGCGAGCGCTCGGCGTCGCGCGCCTGCTCCAGGCGCGCGAGACAGATGTAGTTCCGCCAGCCCTTCAGGAGCGCGAACGTCGGCGAATGGTCGCCCGTGCCGAGCGCGCGGGCGAGGATCGGCAGGTCCTTGCCGACGAGTTGCTCCTGCAGATTGATGGTGTTGGTGGAGACGATGGTGCGCTCGCCGTTCTCGCGTGCCCAGCCGAGCGCGGGCGCGAGGTACGCGAAGGACTTCCCCACGCCCGTGCCCGCTTCCAGCAGCGCCACGCCACCGTCGTTGTAGGCGTCCGCGATATACGCCGCCATGTCGCGTTGGCTCGGCCGGTCCTCGAAGGCCCCGAGCGCGCGGGCCACCGGACCCTGCGGGGCGAGCAGCCCCGCGACATCGAACGGATCGAGCCGCGTGGTCGCGCGCGGACGCGGGCATTCGACCACGACGTAGCAGTCCGTGACCGCGTTGTCCACGATGGCGAAGCCCACTCCCCCGTCGTGCAGCCGAGCGGCCACAGTCAAGTCGGCACCCGAGGGCTCGAGCACGCCGCTCGGGTGGTTGTGCAACAGCAGCTCCCCTCGCTCGGCGATCCCCGGCAGCGCGAGCACCGCGTCCACCGTGCCGCGCGCCACCGGGCGCGCCTCCACGAGGACGCCGTTCGCATCGGGGCGCGCCACGAACGACACCTCGCGCCCGTGCGCCGCGGCGATCTCCGCGCGCACCAGCTCACGGACCGCCGGCGCCAGGCGCTCGACGCTCACGTCTTGAGCTCGCGCTTCTTCGCCGCCGGAAACAGCACGTTGTTGAGGATGAGACGATACCCCGGCGAGTGCGGGTGCAGCGACAGGTCCGTCGGGGGGTCGCCGATCTGGTGCTGCTGGTCCTCGGGATCGTGACCGCCGAAGAAGGTCCACGTCCCCTTGCCGGAGTCTCCGTGGATGTACTTCACCCACGGGGCGCCTTCTTCGTCGGCCAGCACCGTCACGCTGGGCTTCAAGCGGCTGCGCAGGAACGAGGTCGTGAGCCCGTAGAAATCGGGGATCACCTGCCGGTGGTCCTGCACCAGCATCGTCGGCACAGGATCGATCTTCGCGCTGAAGTTGAACAGCTTGAATGCGCCGAGCGGCTGGCGGCGTGGCCCGGCGTTCACCTGGTGCCCATCGATGTCGGAGAAGCTCGCCACCGACGGGTTCGGCTCGATATGCGCCCCGGTGAAGGCGAGGGCCTTCGACCAGTCGAGCTTGGCGTCCGCCTGCGGGTCCATCGGCGTGCCGTCGGCGAAGGTGGCCGCGATGTCGACGGTCTCGGCCGCCAGCGCGAGGTCGATCGTCTCCGTGGCGGTGCACATCGCGAACAGAAAGCCGCCGTTCGCCACATAGTCACGGATCTTACGCGCCACCGCCTTCTTCAGCTCCGGCACCGTGGCGAAGCCGAGCTGCTTCGCCGCGTCGCTGTTGAAGCGCACCATTTCGCCCAGCCACGGCGCGCCGCCGTAGATCAGGAAGAACTTCGAGTACTGGCCGGTGAAGTCTTCGTGGTGCAAGTGCAGCCAGTCGTACGTCGCCAGCTTCCCGGCCATCACCTCGAAATCCCACACCTTGTCGAACGGAATGCCGGCGTACTGCAGCGCCATCGTCACGGCGTCGTCCCACGGCGGCGCGTTGGGTGGGACGTACACCGCGACCTTGGGCGCCTTCTCGAGCGGCACCGCGTCCATGTTGCTCGCTTCGATCTCGCCGCGGATCGCGGTCACCCGGCCGTCGTCCACGGACTCCGCCTGCACGCCCCCGAGGGCCGCGTCGCGCCGGATCGCCTCGCCATCGGGCAGCAGGAACGATCCGCCGCGGTAGTTCAGCAGCCACTCCGCCTTGATCCCCGCCTGCACGACCCGGTAGGCGACGCCATACGCCTTGAGGTGGTCGGACTGCGCGTCGTCCATGGGAATGAGAAGCGACGGACTGGCGGACAGACGGACGGAGGGACGGAAGCGAACCAAGTCGCTTCCGACCGCCAGTCCGGCCGTCCGCCCCACCGCCCTGACGAAGTCTCGCCGTTTCACGACTTCGGAATCGCTCCCTTCGCCCGCTCCAGCTCCCGGCGCGCCTCGGGCACCACCGCGCTCTCCGGATACGCGAGGATCAGGTGCTCGAGGTGCGCGATCGCCTCGGCGGTCTTCTGCTGACGCTCGAGCAGCCGCGCCCATTCGAGCTCTGCCGCAGGCGCTGCCGCGCTCTTTTCCCCAGACCTCGCCACGTCGTCGAACAGCGCGAGCGCCGTCTGCTGCTGCTCGACGCCCATGCGCGCCGCGACCCGGCCGGCGATGAGCAGGATGTATGCTCTGCCTCCCCCCCCGGCCCCCCCGCCCTCCCCCGGTTCCAGACGCCCGGCCGCAAGGCGCAGGGCCTGCACCGCATGGGCCGAGTCCCCGCGGGCGAGGAGCAGCAGCGCGCTTCCCAGCTCGGGGAACCGATCGCCGGGAAGCTGCTGTAGCAGCGCCAGCACGCCGGAGCGCTCGGTGGCGTCGCGCCGGTCGCCCGCGTACGGACCCGCGGCCCGAAACAGCTGCTGCGCCGCCTTGACCTCGCCCGAGTACAACGCGACCCAACCGCGCACCGCTAACGCGTCGACACTCGAGTCGCCGGCCAGTGCGGCAGCGGCGAGCTCCAGCTCGCCGCGCTGGATGCGCGCTCGCGCGAGCTTCAAGCGCAGCGCGGCGCGGTCGTCGCCGGAGAGCCGGCTGTCCGCCGCGAGCCGGTTCCCGGCTTCCGCGAGCTGGCCATCGTCGATCAACGCTTCCACCAGGGCGCTCTGGGCGAGCGCCTGCGCGTCCGGCGGGGCGGAGGAATCGGCCGCGACCCGCGCGAGCACCTGCCGCGCTGCGACGCGGTCGCCGGCCCCGAGGAACGCGCGCGCCGCCTCGGCCCGGGCCCGCAGCGCGAGCGGTGCCGGCACCAGCTCCGCGTAGCGCGCGAGCGCGAGCGCCCGCACCCGGCGCGCATCGGGCGTGTTGCCCGCGCTCGCCAAGTCCGCGAACCGCCGCAGGGCGTACGCCGCGTCGGAGGACGAGTCCGACGCCGTCGGCTCGAACACGGTCCAGGCGCGCTGCGGCTCGCCCCAGCCGAGCAGCAGCTCGCCTGCGAGTCGGCGCTCCAGCGGCGTGGGCTCCGTCGCGAGGACAGCGCGGACAATCCGCTCCCGCTGCTCCGCCGGGGCCTCGGCGAGCGAGCTCGCCGCGTTCGGGAGCTGGGTCGGCGCCTCGGTCAACGCCGCCCCCCATTCGCGCGCCGCTCCTTCCCACTCGCCGACGCGCTCCAGCAGCTCGGCGAGCTCGATGCCGAACGCCGCCGGCCGCCCGAGCGCGCGCCGCCCGGCGAGTAACACCTGGCGCGCTTCCCCGAAGCGGTGGGCGTCCTCCAGCGCGATCGCCCACTCCCGATAAGGCGTCTCGTCGCGCGGCTGTTCGGTCGCCCAGCGCTGCGCCACCGCGCGCGCGCTATCCGGCTCGTTCAGCGCCACGTACGTCCGCAGCAACAGGGCCCGGAGCGCGGCGTTGTGGGGACTCGTCGCGACGGCGCGCTGTGCCACGGGCAGCAAGTCGGGCAGCCGATTGAGCGACGGCAGCACGCGTTCGAGCCCGAGCAGCGCGGCGACGTTGGTCGGCTCGCCCCGCAGCGTCGTGAGGTAGACGGTCGCGGCCCGCTGGTATTGACCGGCGCGCTCCAGCTCGAAGCCCTGGCCGATGGCTTGGCCGCGGGCGCTGTGTGCCGAGACCAGCAGCAGCCCGAGCACTACGAACTCAACGCGGCTCGGGGGCATTCAATCTCCGGAAGTACTCGAGCACGAGGCGCCGTTGCTCGGGGGTGAGACCCGACAGCTCTTCCCACGTCGGATAGCGCAGCCTCGGACCCGCTCCCGTAGCGCCGGGCTTGAGCAGCGCGGGAAGGTGCACACTGTCGCCGGTCGCGGGGCGGCTGGTGCGCTCCGTTTTCTCGTCGGGCTCGCTACCGGACAACGTGCGGCCGGCATCGAGCAGGCGGCGGTAGAGACGCTCCTGGCGCTGGATCGTCTGCTGGTCCAGCCGCCCCGCCTCCAGCTGGTGCGCCAGCTCGCGCGCCTCCTGCGCGAGCGCGCCGGCGGCGGCGCTCCCGGCTTCCGCTTGCAGCCGCTCGAGCTGCTGGGCGAGCGCGCGCTGACGCGCGGCCAGGGCGCGCAGCTGCTCCAGCACCGCCCGGCCGCTCAGACCCATCATCGGGAGGAGCCCACGCGCCTGCCCGTTCAGCCCCTGCTGGTCGCGCGCCATCCGGGCGAGCAGCTCTACCGCTTCGGCGAACCCGCTTCCCGACTGCGCGCCCGCTACCTGGCCGCGGCTGCGGGCGAGGGCGAGCGCTGTGGCGTTGAGCGCGTCCACCGCCTGCTCCGCCAGCGCCGCGGCCTCGCTGGTGTTCGGCTCTCCCTGCTCGAGCTGCTCGCGCGCCGCCGCCATCTGGCGCTGCGCGAAGCCGAGCGCCCCCTCGAGCTGCGGCGACACGAGCGCGTGCTTCCCGGCCGCTTCGCGGATCTGGCGCTCCACCGCTGCTGTCCCCTCCTCGACCGAGGCCTGTCGCGACCGCGTCGTGGGACTGCCGTCGCCGCGGCGCAGTGATTCGGCCACCTGTTGCTCGCGCTCCGCCAGCGCCGCCGTCTCCGCGAGCGCCCGATCGAGGGCGTCCAGCGTTTCCTGACGCCACGCCCCTGCGAGCGAGTCGCGCCGGGCCCGCAGCGCGTCGGGCAGCTCCGCGAGCTGCTGCTCCGCTTCCTCTCCGGCTTGTTGCGCCCCTGCCGCGTCGCTCCGTCCGGCGGACTCGGTGGCGCGCTGCATCGCAGCCTGTGCCCGGTGCGCGGCCTGTTGCGGCGCCGCGAGCGTCTCGCTCCCCAGCTTCGGTCCGAGGTCCTTCCCCACCTGTTCGATGCCGTGCGCCAGCGAATCGGCGCGCTCTGCGAGCGCGCGCTCGCGCGCGGCGGCCGCGCTGTCCGGGCGGCGCGCGTCCGTCCCGTTCCACTCGGCCTGGCGCCGTTTCAGATCCTCCGCATCGGCGGCGAGCGAGGCAAGCGCCCCTTCGGTCGCCGCCCGGCGGAACAGCTCCCGGCTCCGCTCGAGCTCCGCCTTGAGCTGCTGTTGCGCTTCGGCGAGCCGCTGTAGTGCCTGCCGCGCCGCTTCGGGATCGAGCTTGGCGAGCGCCTCCTGCAGCTCGCGCAACCGTTGCTCGAGCTCTGGGGTGACGGCGCGCTGGAGCATCTCTTGCACCTCGCGCAGCCGCGCCTGGAACGCGGTGTCGTCGATCCCCGCCGCCTTCGCGGCGCGCGCGATCTCCTCGACCGCTTTGGACAGCTCCTGCACGCGCTGCTCGAGCGCCTCCTGCTCGCGCGCCACCGCCTGCGCCCGCTCGGTCGCCTGGAACGGCAGCGAGCCGGACTGCGCGCCCGGCGGCCGGCGCGCTCCCGTCGTTTCGTCGCGTGAGCGCTGCTGCGCGAGATCGCCGGTGCGCTCGCCCAGGTCCCGCTGCGAGTCGGCGATCGAGTCCGCTGCTTCGACCAACCCCTGCGTCGCGGTGCGCAGCGCCGCCCGCAGCTCCTCGAGGCTCGGCAGCCGCAGCGCGATCTCCGCGCTCCGCCCCACGTGAGGCGCCGGCGCGTTGTCCCACGCCTCCGCCCGCAACCGCAGCGTGTCGCCGGGGAGCAGGCCGCGCCGCGCCACATCGAGCTCGCCTTGCACGATCGCGCGGTCGCCCAGGCCGGTCACGTCGAGCGACTCGCGCACCGCCTCACCCACCTTACCGGTGCGGCTCACGCGCCAGCTCGTCACCTGGAGACGCGACAGCCCGTGGTCGTCGCGCACATCGATCACCAGCGGCTGGCGCAGTGAGAGGGGCAGCGTCGTATCGCGCCCCGGCACGGGCACCGTCACCACCGGCGCTGAGTCGGGGACCACGCGCAGCGCGAGCTGCGGCGCCTCCCCCTCGAGCGGGCTGCCGTCGGCCGTCGCCACGTCGAGCCGCCAGGTGCCGGACACGGCGACCGGCAGCCGCCCCGAGAACCGCTGGCCCGTCACGGCGAGGCGCGATACTCCGCTGCCCCCCTTCCCCTGCCATGCGACCGCCGCCAGCGGCACGCTCGCCGCGCCGCTCGTCAGGATCACCGTGCCCTCGGGGACGAGGATGGTGTCGAGGCCGGCAAGGAGGGGCTCATCGGTGCGGACGAGATAGGCGGGATAGTGGGCCGTGAGCTCGAGCGCCGCGACGAAGGCGGGCACGGCGACTTTGACCCGGCGCTCGACACTCCGGCGCCCGCCGCTCGAGGCCCGCAGAAACAGGTCCGCCTCGATCGGGCCGAGCCGGCGGATCGCGCGGCCCGTGGAGTCGAGCGGCAAGCTCGCGGCGCGCCACGGCTCGCCCGGCCCGCGGGTCCAGAGCGTCGCGCGCGAGGCGGCCGGGGCCTCGACCGTGACCGTGATGCTGTCACCACGCCGCACTGTGACACGATCGACCGACAGGCGCACCGGCGCGCGTGCCTCCGCGAGTGTGCGCAGCGGGTGCCAGAACGCAGCCGCCCGACCCGCCGTCGGGGCGGACGCCATGAACAGCGCCGCGCCCGCCGCGACGGCGCCGAACCCTGCGAGCACACCCCGCCGCGTCCCGCGCGCGAGGATTCGCCGGATCGCTGGCGCGGCGCGGTCGACCGCTTGCGCGGCGCGCGCGTCGGCCAGCGCGAGCAGCTCGACACTCACGCCACCGGCCGGGGGGGGAGCGAGCACGCCGACGACGCTTCCGGCACGGCCCCCGATTTCCCGCTCTGCGAGGCGACCGAGCTCTCGCGGGGACGTGTCGCGCCGCCCCCGGCGCGCGACCCACAGCACGGCCGCGGCGACCCCGACGATCACGAGCCAGGCACCGACCACGCCCACGACGCTCGGTGCGAGGCGCACGCCGAGCGCCGCGATCGCACCGGCCAGCCCGGCGCCCGCGAGCAGCAGCGCCGCCGCGCGGGCGCGCGCGTGCGGCAGCCCCAGCCGCCCCAGGCGGGCCGCGGTGCCCCGCTTGGTCACCGGGTGGAGCTCACGGCGTACGTGAAGAGATTCACGCCCATGCGCAACGCCGCCTCGTGCAGCTCGGGGGTATCGTGGTGGACCTCGGGGTCTTCCCACCCGTCCCCCAGGTCCGTCTGATAGGAATAGTACACCACCAGGCGGTCGCCCAAAAAGATGCCGAACCCCTGCGCCGGGAGGCCGTCGTGCTCGTGGATCTTGGGGATCCCCTTCGGGAACTCATACGGCACGTGATAGACGGGGTGCGTCAACGGCACTTCAACGAGGGGATGGTCGGGGAAGACGCGCGCGACCTCGCGCCGGAACGACTTGTCCATCCCGTAGTCGTCATCCGCGTGGAGAAAGCCGCCCTGCTCGAGGTAGCGGCGCAAGATCTTTACCTCTTCATCGGAGAAGCGGACGTTGCCGTGCCCTGTCATATAGAGGTAAGGGATGTCCCACAGATCGGGGCTGGTCAGCGTCACCACCCGCTCGCGCTCGCCCACCGCTAGCCCGGTGCGCTGGCGGATGGCCGCGAGCAGGTTTACCAGCTTCGAGGGGCCCGTGTACCAGTCGCCGCCGCCGTCGTAATGGAGGCGGCCGATCGTCAATGAGGCGTCGGACGGTCGGACCGTCGGACGGTCGGACGGAACCGCGACCGCGGCGAGCAGTAACAGTCCGACGGTCCGACTGTCCGACGGTCCGACGCCCCTCATAGTTCGTTCACGAGCCGATACGCCGTGTTCCGCGTGATCCCCGTCTCCTCGGCAAGGCGGTCGGCCACATCCTTGCGCGTCATCCCCTGGGCGAGCAGGGTGCGGGCGCGCTCTTCCGGATCGCGGGGACGCTCGTCGCGGGCGGGTTTGCCGGTGCCCGCAACGAGGACGGTCACCTCGCCGCGGACGGGGGCTCCGGCATAGTAACCCGCGAGCTCGACCAGGGTCCCGGCGCGCGTCTCCTCGAACACTTTGGTCAGCTCGCGCGCTACCGCGCCGCGCCGCTCGGCGCCGCAAGCAGCCGTGAGGTCCTGCAGCAGCTCCGTTACACGCTGCGGCGACTCGAACAGCACCACGGTCCACTCGCTTTTCGCCACTGTCTCGAGCAGGCGGCGCCGCTCGCTCCCCTTCCTCGGGAGAAAGCCGAGGAAGACGTAGCGATCGGCCGAGAGGCCGGAGACCGCGAGCGCGGCCGCCACCGCCGTCGGTCCGGGGATGGTCACGACCGGTACGTCGCGCGCGCGTGCGGCGGCGACGAGCACGGCCCCGGGGTCGCTCACCGCGGGAGTGCCCGCGTCGGTCACGAGCGCGACGTCTTTCCCCGTGCCCAGGAGATGGAGGATTCGACGCAGCGCCGACTCGGGTGAGTGCGCGTGGAAGCTCACCAGCTCGGCGCGCGACCCGACATGCGCCAGCAGGATCTTCGTGTGGCGGGTGTCTTCGGCCGCGACGGCGGCCGCCTGCTTCAGGGTCGCGGCGGCGCGGGGGGAGAGGTCGTCGAGGTTGCCGAGCGGCGTCGCCACGACATACAAGGTGCCCGCCATCTCACCACGTCACCTGCCACGGCAGGCGCCCGTAGAACCCGGCCGATTGCAACACGTAGCGGTGCTCGCGGGTCGCCTCGCGTAGGATCTTAGGCGCGGTGCCGGGCATGATGACTTCCACTCCTTGGAGCAGCTGCAGCGACCAGTCCGTTAGGGCGTTCGCGAGCTCCTCGGGCTGCACCACGGCGTCCGGCGTTTCGGCACCGCGCGCGGCCGAGAGGATCGCGATCGCCTTGTGCTGCCCCACGATGCCCCCGCTCACTTTCTGCGCGCGCCGCTTCGCCTCGCCAGGGAATTCTTTCTCCACTTCGTCGACGATGCGCCAGTACAGCTCACGGTAGGTGTTGATCAGGGCGTTCGGCGCCTGCTGGGGCAGGTCGGAAGCGGGCGGGAACACGACAGCCGAGATGGCGGGTGGCGCGCCCGCCGCGCCGGGCTGAAACTGCGCCTCGAGGAACTTTCCCACCGACTGCGCGTCCGGCTTGTCGCAGTAGTAGCCGCCCACGAACCGGCCTTCGGTGAACCGCAGGTAGGAGACGCGCCCATCCGAAATCAGCTCGAGGACGCCGCTCGTCTTCTCCTGTTGCAGCGCCGGGAACACCATGCTGGGGTTGCTCGGGTCCAGGGGGCGGGCCTGCAGCGGCACGGCGCACGACTGATACATCCACGCGAGCTGCTCCATCGGGGCGGCACAATAGGTGAGCTCGCCGCGCTCCACCTCGGCCCGCATCCGCTTGAGCGCCTCCGTGATCGTTACGACCTGCCGGCCCGCCGTGTGGAGCGACGCGGCGTTGACCGCCTCACCCTTGCGGAAGAGGAGGAGCACACACTCGTCCGGGAGGTACGCCGTGATGTAGCCGTCCACGCGGCCGTCGCGGTCGCGCTTGGCAAACGCCAGTAAGTTGTCGAGGTGGATGAAGCCGAGGCGGGTGCGGTGAATCAGCCGGTTCACCTGCGGGAACGTCAGGTCCGCGAGGCGAACCGGCGAGTTCATCAGGCGAGCGGTGCTCGCGCGCATGGCCCTCCGGGGAGGCTGCTACGACAGATGCTGCTGGATCTTTTGCACAAACACGGGCTTCGGATACGCGCCTACCAGCGTGTCCACGTGCCGCCCGTCCTTGAAGAATAGAATACTCGGAATCGAGCGCACATTAAAGCGCATCGCCGTTTGTTGGTTCGCGTCCACGTCCACTTTGGCCACCTTCAGCTTGCCCTGGTACTCCCCGGCGAGCTGCTCCAGGATCGGTGCCACCATGTGGCAGGGCCCGCACCACGTCGCCCAGAAGTCGACGACCGCGAGCCCTTGGTGCTGCTCGACCTCCTGGCCGAACGTGGCGTCGGTGACCGCCACGAGATGTAGATCTGCCATGACCCTCCACTCCCTCTGACGCAATCGTTATGTTGACGGGCGAGATGACGGACTCCCGCGCCCGCGTCGCGCACGTCGGCATCGCCGTGCCGAGCATCGCCCACGCCCTGGGTTTTTACCGGGACATCCTCGGCCTGCAGCCAGGGCAACCCGAATCCGCCGATGGCGCTACGATCGTCGGCCTCACGTTGGGCGACGTTCAGGTCGAGCTGCTCGAGCCTCGCGACGCCGAGAGCCCCGTGGCGAAGTTCCTCGCTCGACGCGGACCGGGCATCCATCACATCTGCTACCGCGTGCCCGATCTCGACCGGACGCTCGAGCGCTGCCGGGCGGCCGGCTACCGTCTGGTCGACGAGCAGCCCCGCCGCGGCGCCAATGGCCGCCGCATCGCGTTCCTGCATCCCAAGGCGACGGCTGGGATTCTGCTCGAGCTGACCGAGTAAATGTAACGCCGCCCGATCGCGGATCGTTCCGCGCGGCCTATGGCTTACAGCCAGCCGCCGGATTGCCGGCGACATCGAGGTGCACGTCGAGCACGAGCCAGGTGCCGCTGCGCGCGCGGATCAGATCGATCGGCAGCACCACGTTGCACCCGTTGGACCGCTGGAGCTCGACGCGGAAGCTCCGCTGGTTGTCCTGCGCCGGGACCGGCAACGGGCCCTCGACCACGCGGTACCCGGCGTGGTTCAGGTACCGCTGGATGACCGCGAGCCGCTGATTCATTTCTTCGGCCTTCATCCAGGCGCCCGCGGGCCCGCGCTCCGTGCCCCACAGCGCGCCCATGCGCTTCAAGTCGTTCGCCTTCACGGCCGACATGAA
The DNA here is from genome assembly GCA_003220935.1 of Gemmatimonadota bacterium. Taxonomy (GTDB): domain Bacteria; phylum Gemmatimonadota; class Gemmatimonadetes; order Gemmatimonadales; family GWC2-71-9; genus 20CM-4-69-16. Next base: position 94,446 of record QHTT01000068.1, on the reverse strand, counting down.
CTGGGCGAGCGTCTCGTTGAGCGACTGCGGCGCGGGCGTCAGGCTCCCGCTGCTTCCGCACGCGAGCGAGGCCAGCGCGACGAGCAGGGTCGGTCGTGGTGTCACGGAGGATCCTAGGGCTGGACGGAGTGAACCGAAGGTAAGGCGGCATGCGGCTGTACGTCAACATTGATCACGTGGCGACACTGCGCGAGGCGCGCAAGACCGACGAGCCCGATCCGGTGCGCGCGGCGGACGCGGCGGAGCGCGCCGGCGCCGACGGCATCACGGTCCATCTGCGCGAGGACCGGCGGCACATTCAGGATCGCGACGTGCGCGCGCTCGCCGCGTCGCTACGCACCGTGCTCAATCTCGAGCTGGGTGCGCACGACGAGATCGTGCGCATCGCGTGCCGCGTGAAGCCGTTTCAGGCGACGCTCGTCCCGGAGCGGCGACAGGAGATCACCACGGAAGGCGGTCTCGCCCTGCATGGCCCTGGCCGTCATGGCCCCGGCCGTCGTGGCCCCAACCGTCATGGCCCCAACCGTAAGGTTGGGGCCGCCGTGCGGCGCCTGATGGACGCCGGCATCCGCGTGAGCCTGTTCATTGACCCGGACCTCGCGACGATCGACCGTGCGGCCGAGCTGGGCGTGCCCGCGATCGAGCTGCACACCGGCCGCTACGCGCACACCTGGAGGAGGGGCGACGCGGCACTACGCGCGCTGGCGCGCGCCGCCGCGCACGCCCGGCAACGCGGCCTCGCCGTGCACGCGGGCCACGGGCTCACCTACCAGAACGTGCAGCCGGTCGCCGCCATCCCGGAGATCGAGGAGCTCAACATCGGACACAGCATCGTGAGCAACGCGGTGTTCTGGGGGCTGGAAGAGGCGGTGAGGCGGATGCGGAAGCTGGTGGATGAGGCGCCGTCAACCGTCGGCCGTCGGCACAATCCGAGCCGCGACTGCTGACGGCTGAAGGCTGATGGCTTAAGTTGTAGCGCCATGACCGGTCCCGCGCAGCCCCTCGGCATGTCCGATTTCTTCGCCCTCGAGGCGGGCGAATACCTGGAGCGGCTGGACGGCCTGCTCGCTCAGGGCGACCACGCCAGCGCCGACGAGTTGGTACGGCTGGCGCGAGCGCTGCGCGGCAGCGCGTTGATGGCGAACCAACCCGCCATTGCCCGGGCGGCTGCGGGACTCGAGTCGCTGGCGCGCGCGGTGCGGGAGAGCCGCCGCACCTGGGACCCGCCGGCGAAGCAGCTGGCCGTGCGCGCCGTGGACGACCTCAAGATCTTCGTGCGCCGCGCGGGGAGCTGGACCGAAGCGGACACGGCGAAGGCCGAGGCGCTCGGCCAAGAGCTGGACCAGCTGGCCGGCCGGCCGGCCGCGCAAATCCGCGCGGTCGAGGCCCTGGGGCTCGACGCCGGCGCCCGGGCGTTCGTCGCGCGCGAGGGCGCGGCCATCGCGAGCGCGCTGGACCGCGCTGCCCAGGCGCTGCGGGCCAACTCAACCGGCCCTGACCCGCTGCAACACGTGCTGCGCGCCCTCCAGCCGCTGCGCGGCCTGGCCGCGCTCGCCGATCTTCCCCCGCTCCCCGACCTGCTGGACGGCATCGAGCGCACGATCGCCGAGCTGTCGCGCTCGGGGCTCGAGCCCCCGGCGCACATCGCCGAGCTGTTTCAGACGGCGACGACGGCCATCGCCCGCGCGGCGCGCGAGGTGGCCGAGCGCGGCCGGCCCGACCCCGACGCCGCCGAGTTCCGGAGGTTCGCGGAGCTGCTGGTCCGCTCGATGGAGAGCGAGCCGGACGTCGTGTCGATCGGGTCGCTCTACTACAACGACTCCGGACCGCACCTCGTGTCCCGCGGCGTGCCGGCAGCGCGCCCGTCCACACTGGGGCGGCTGGAGCTGGTGAGCCACGGGGAGCACCTGCGGCAGGCTGCCGACTCGCTCGAGCGCGCCCCGAGCGCCACCCAGCGGGAGTTGCGAGCCCACACGCTGGGGAGCACGTTCCGCGCGCTGGCAAATGCAGGCGGCGGCACCCTCGCTGACCGCATTGCCGAGTTCGCCGGCGCGGCCCGCGAAGCTGTGGCGAACGGCAGCGCCGTGAGCCACGCCGCCGCGTTCGCGGCGGAGCTGCGGCGCGTGGGCGACTTGCTGGCGCGCGCCAGCGCTGCCGACGAGGATGCACTCGCCGCCGAGCTCGGCCCCCCGATCGAGCGGATCAAAAGCCTGGGCCGTCCGGGCGCGGCGCCCGTGGTGCCGATCGAGACGCTGGCGCCCGCGCCGCCACCACCTCCCGCGCGCCCGGCGACCCAACCCGCGCGGCCGGCCGCGCGCCCCGCGGCCGCCGAGACGCCGGATCTCGTCGGCTCGTGGGCGGCGTACGAACGGATGGTGCAGGCCGGCGTGGGGCCGGCATCGCTCGAGGAGCTCGTCGCCCTAAAGGGCGGCCTGCCGAAGGATTCCCTCCCGGTCGTGGATGTCCGGACCCTGTTGTACCGCGGCCAGCAGGCGCTCAAGCGGGCGCAGGAGCTGCGGGCGGCGGCGCAGCACGCGTCGAGCGATTCGCTCCGGGCCCTCGTGGACGAAGTCTGCGACCTCGTTGCCCTCGCCGTCGAGTCCAACCCCGCGCCCTAGCCCAGCTCCCGGCTCGCGCTGGGCATGGGTCGTGGGGCTCGTGGTCACGCTCGCGCTCCTCGCCTGGGCGCTGCACGGCGTCGACGCGCGCCAGCTCGTCGGGCACCTGCGGCGCGCCGATCCGCTGCTCTTGACCGGCGCGGTCGTGCTGGCGACGCTCACGTTCCCACTCCGCACGCTGCGCTGGCGGCTGATCCTCCGGGATGTCAGCGGAGGAGGCGCGGCGTTCCCGCTGCTCCCGTTGTGGCATGCGACGGCGATCGGCTTCATGGCGAACAATCTGCTGCCCGTGCGCGCCGGCGAGTTCGCCCGCGCCTACGTGGCGCAGCAGCAGCTGCCGGTGCGGTTCAGCACGGCACTCGCGTCGGTCGGCGTGGAGCGCGTGTTCGACGGGCTCCTGCTCGTCGGCCTGATGACGCTCGCCATCGCCTCGCCCGCCTTCCCGGGTCACGCCCGGATCGGCACTACCTCGGTCTCCGGGCTCGCGACCGGCGCCGCCGTGTTCTTCGGCGCCGTGCTCGTGGTCGCCGTACTCGTCGTGCACCGCCCGGCGCCGTGGCTCGCTCTGCTGCGCCGCGTCACGCACGCGCTGCTCCCCGCACGCTTCGCCGGGCGACTCACGCAAGTCGCCGAGGGGTTGGTCGCGGGGCTCGAGGTCCTGAAGAGCCCGACCAGGTTCGTCGGCGTCGTCGCGTGGTCGCTCCTGCAATGGCTCGTGAACGCGGCGGCGTTCGCGCTGTGCTTCCGCGCCTTCGGTCTCCCGGTCCCGCCCGAGGGTGCGTTCCTGCTGCAGGGCATCATCGGGTTCGGCGTCGCGCTCCCCGCCTCACCCGGATTCGTCGGCGTGTTCGAGGCGGCGACGCGCGTGACGCTCGCGATCTACGGCATCGACGCCACCCGCGCCGTGAGCTATGCAGTGGCGTATCACGTGAGCACGTTCGTGCCGATCACCCTGCTCGGGTTGTACTCGCTGTCGCGCTTGCAGCTCCATCTGGCCGAGCTGCGGACCGCGGGCGACGCGCCGGCCCAGACCGGTGGATCAGTGGATCACGTGAAGCACACACCTCGCTAGGGGAGAGCCAGTGGACCGGGTGCGCATCGCGGCGCACGCGAAGCTCAACCTCCTGCTACGCATCCTCGCGCGCGAAGCGCCTGCAGGGGGTGCGGCAAGGGGCTATCACCAGATTGAGACCGCGTTCGCGCTGCTCGAACTGGCGGACGAGCTCGTGGTCACCCGTACGACGTCCGGCATCACGCTCACGGTGCACGGCCCGGATCTCGGCCCTCCCGAGGCCAACCTCGCGGTGCGCGCGGCGCGCGCGGCGCTGGAAGCGACCGGCAGCACGTTCGGCGTGGCGATCGAGCTCACCAAACGGATCCCCGTGCGCGCCGGCTTGGGCGGCGGCTCGAGCGACGCGGCGGCCGTGCTCCACGCCGTGAACGCGCTGGTGCACACCGCCGTCCCGCGCCCCGAGCTGCTGCACTACGGCGCGCGACTCGGCGCCGACGTCGCGTTCTTCGCGAGCGGTGTGCCGGCAGCGGTCGCCTGGGGCCGGGGCGAGCGGCTGTTTCGGCTGGACCCGCCGCCTGCCGCACCCGCCCTCGTCGCGTTGCCGCCCATCGCCATCGCCACCCCGGACGCCTACCGCTGGTGGGACGAGCTGTATCCCGAGCCCGCGGCCCGCGGGCCGGTGGTGCTCGACGCCGGGGCGTTTACCGGCTGGGGAAGCGTCGGCCGGCTGGGCGGAAACGACTTCGAGATCCCGGTCTTCGGGAAGCACCCCGCGCTCCGCACCCTATACGAGAAGCTCGCCCAGACGCATCCCCTCTGGGTGCGGCTGTGCGGCTCCGGCAGCGCGGTCGCCGCGGTATACGCGAGCCCGGCACTGCGCGACGACGCGGCCCTGATGCTGGGAGAGAAGCACCAGCAGCTCATCAAGACCATGACCCGTGCGATTCCGGCCCCCGGGCCCGAGCCCCTTCCCTAGCGGCGGAGACGACCGTCCGTACGTTTGTGGGGGAGGAGGCCCCATGCCCGAGCAGCTGATCGGAACTGTGGTCCACTATTTCAAGGGGCCGAGCGTCGCGGTCGTGCGACTGACCGACGGCGAGCTCGCCGTGGGCGACCGCGTGCGGTTCCACGGCCACACCACGGAGTTCACCGAGCAGGTCACCTCCATGGAGGTGGATCACACGAAGGTTGAGCGCGCGAAGGCGGGCGAGGAGGTCGCCATCCAGGTGACCGACCGAACGCGCCACCACGATCAGGTGTTCAAGGTCACGTAGCCGGGCTTGTAAGTTGGATCACAGAACCGCGGGCCATCGCGGCGCCATACCTATTACTATGATCCAACCCGTCGATACTATGATCCAACCAGTCGGCTGGGCTCGCGTATGGGTGGCAGCCCCGCCTTTCGTCAGCGATCCGATGCTCCGGCAGGGAGCGTGGTATCCCGTCGTCAGCACCGGAGCCACGCGCACCGTGGTCGAGATCCGCGGACAACGCGTCGCCGTCCCTAGCGAGCTCGTCGAGATCAGGCCCCGGCGACCCGATCGCTTCACCGTCGTATACCGGCCGCGCGACAGCGTCAATCCAGCTCGGGGCACCCGCGCGGATGCGGGTCGCATCTACGCCGTGTGTCCGGCATGTGGGTCGCGCGTGCGCCTGATCGGCCAGCCGCGCGAGACGAAGTGCACGCCGTGCGGATTTCGCGGAGAAATCGCCTGGTGGGAGACCGGGTGACGCGGCTCTGGCCAGCGGTCCTCGGGGCGGCGATCATCCTGTCCGCGTGCGCGTCGTCATCGACTCCATCCGCCGCCCCTGCCCCCGCTCCCGGCCCCACTGTCCCTGCCGCTTTGGGCGGGCTGTCGATTGACAGCCACGAGCAGTACTACGACATCGAGGGATCGAGCGCCGGGGCGCTCCGGGAGGCGATCCATCGCCTGGGCCCCAGGGACGGCAGCGAAGCGCGCGACGCCCTGACCGTGTGGACCCTCGACTGGACCTACGGGGAGGCACCCGGAGCGGACGGCTGCGGCCTGCGCAATCTGCGGGTCACGCTCAATGTGGACGTCACCCTGCCGCGCTGGGCTCCTGCGGCCGGCACGCCCCCGCGGCTGATCGCGTCGTGGCGCAGCTACCTCCAGCATGTAAAGGCCCACGAAGCGGGGCACCGGGCGATTGCCGAGCGGAACGCTCGCGACTTGCTGGCCGCGCTCGCGCCGCTGCGGGCAGCCACTTGTCCCGCAGTCTCAGACGCCGCGTCTCGCACCGCAGAGCGGGTCGTGGCGGACGGCCGCGCTAGGAACCGCGCCTACGATGTGGAGACGAAGCACGGTCAGACGCAGGGGGTGGAGCTCCGGCCGTGAGCCGCCCGGCCAGACAAGCAAGCCCCCGAGAGGCCCTAGCGTCCCTCGGGGGCTTGGCGCTCACTCGCCGAGGCAAGTGAGAGCATCGCTCCGCTTGTGGCCGTCGTGTTGATTCACGGCCCCACCTCCTCGGGTGGCGTTCGGCACTACCGTACAACGCCAACTCGGTCCACGCAACTGTGGTGGCCCCGCAACAACGCGGACTCAGCCTCGCGGCGACGCCACCGGTCAACGCCGATATGGATTGCACACTTTGGGGAGCGGCCAGCCCAGTGGCGCGCAAGCGTCGGTTGACACCTTGCCGGTCCGTGGTCGAACGGGCGCTCGACGCCTTCAACCGCGGCGATGTGACCACCCGGAGTACCCTGGTACGATTCGGTCTACTACTTCCAGGATCTCATGGTGCCTCCCCCAGGAGATCCCAATCGGCCGGTGGCCATGTCGGTCGAGGAGCGCGCTCGATCGTGGCAGGCCTTTGTCACCGACCAGCGCTTCGATGCTCCCCCCCGTCGATCCCGGAAGGTGTGGCAGCGCATGGTCGTCGGCCGGTTCGTGGTATATCACATCGCCGTGCTATTCGATCCGCCTCACGGGGATCAAAGCTTCGAAAAACTCGAGGTCTACGAGGTGAAGCATGGGAAGATTGTCGCCGAGTATGACGGACAGTACGTTGCCAGTGGACGCCCCCAACGGGACGGCCGCCGGTAGATTGACCTCGGCAGCCCGAGTGGCAAAGTCAGAGCCTTCCACGGAGTCCTCGCCCTCCCTAAGTTGAGGGCCGGCAACATCGCTGGCCCCTCGTCCAACGGCAGGACACCAGACTTTGGATCTGGGAATGGTGGTTCGAGTCCACCGGGGCCAATGCAGAGCGTTCAGACCCGGCGCAGTTTCCAGCGCCCCTGCCGGAACAGCACGACGCTCACGAGCGCCAGCGTCGAATACCCGACCGTGATTGCGACGAACACCCCTTCGGGCCCGAAGTCCCACACCCGGGCGAGCACGTAAGCGAGCGGGATTTCCCACAGCCAGAAGCACGCCAGGTTGATCCACGTGGGCGTCCAGGTGTCGCCCGCACCGTTGAATGCCTGGGTGAGCACGAACCCCAGCGCGTACAACACGAAGCCAAAACTCATGGTGCGCAGCCCTACGGCCCCCGTGGGTAGAGCGACCGGGTCGGGCGTAAACAAGCCGACGATCGGACCGGCGAAGACGATGAACACCAAGCCCACCGCACCGAGCACCACCATGTTGTAGCGACTGGCGAGCCACGCGGCACGCTCGGCGCGCTCGGGGTCCCGGGCGCCGAGCGACTGGCCCACCATGGTCGCGGCGGCGTTCGCGAGGCCCCACGAGGGCAGCATGGCGAAGATCAGAATGCGGATCGCGATCGTGTAGCCCGCGAGGACCTGGCTCCCGAAGCTGGACATGATGCGCACCAGCCCGACGTAGCTCGCGGTCCCCACCAGCACCTGGAACGTCCCCGACCCGGACAGACGTAACAGGTGGGCCATGATCGCTGGCCGGAGTGCCAAATGGATGCGGCGGACCGCCACGCGCGCGTCGCCTCGTGTGAGCCGATACAGCTGGTACAGGACGCCCGTGCCGCGGCCGATGGTGGTGGCAACCGCCGCGCGGGTGACGCCGAGCCTCGGGAAGGGACCGATGCCGAAGATGAAGCAGGGACCTAGCACGATGTTGATCGCGTTAGCGAACCAGAGGACCCGCATCGCGATGGCGGCGTCGCCCGCGCCGCGGAAGATCGCGTTGATGAGGAACAGCAGCAGCACCGTCGCACTGCCGCCCAGCATCATCCGGGTGTAACCCGAGCCGATGGCGGTGACGGCGGGCGAGGCCCCCATGACGGCGAGGAGGCGTGGCGCGAGCGTGATCCCCAGGCAGGCGGCGACTGCGGCGACGCCGAGTCCCAGGGCGATTCCCTGCACAGCGGCCTCGGCCGCCGCGTCCGGCCGTTCCCCGATGCGGCGCGCGACGACCGCCGCCACCCCGATCGAGAGGCCCATCGCCGCCGTATAGACCAAGGTCAGCATCGATTCCGTCAGGCCGACGGTGGCGACGGCGTCGGGACCGAGGCGCGACACCCAGAACACGCCTGCCTGTCAAGCGAGGCCTGGCGGCACGATCATCCGAGTTGTCGATTTGAGGCTCCCCTGCAAAGGAAGCGGCGGTGCCAGCGAGATTGCCTCCCCTCCCATCGATCCCCGTCCCGTTCCTGCGACAGATTCTCGTCCGCTCTATCCTGGTGTGGCTCGGGGTCCGGGGCGCAGCCTTTCTGCTCTTCGGGCTCACAGTTCCCGCGCTTCCGGCCGCCGGCTTGGTCGTCGCGCTCACTGTAGGCCTCACTACCTGGGACGGCAGGCGCCTCAGCGAGCACGTCTTCCTGGCCAATCTTGGCATTCCCGTCTGGGTGCTCGCCCTCGCCGCGGCGGTGCCGCCCCTGAGCTGCGAACTCACCATTCGCTTCCTCGCGTGATCGCCCGCCCCATCCTCCGTGCCGAGGCCATCGGCAAGCGCTTCCGGCAACGGCCAGTGCTCTCGTCGGCGACGCTGTGGGCGACGCCTGGCCGCATCACGGCGTTGCTGGGAAGAAACGGGGCCGGAAAATCTACGCTGCTCAAGATCGCGGCTGGCTGGATGAGGGCCGACTACGGGGTTGTGATCTTCAAAGACGAACGGTTGACGAGGCCTCGCCTGCCTCATCTCGCCTCGCGGGGACTGTGCTACCTTCCCGAGCGTTCTTTACTCTGCCCCACCGTTACGCTGGGTGACCACCTGCTGGCGGTCCAACAGCGGTTCTCCCAGGCCGCGCTCGATCAGGTGGTGAGTCGACTACGCCTCGAGACCCTGCTCGCCCGCAAGTCCTCCACACTGTCGACGGGCGAGCGCCGCCGGGCCGAGATTGCCGTAGCGGTGATGCGCCGCCCCGACTGCCTCCTCGCCGACGAACCCCTTCTGGGCATCGCGCCGGCCGACGCCGAGCTGGTCTCCCAGTCTTTGCGTGACCTCGCTGGCCGGGGGACCGCGGTGGTCGTCAGCGGGCATGAGGTACCAAGGTTGCTCGAGTTGGCCGACGAGCTCGTGTGGCAGACCGCCGGCACGACGCACTTCCTCGGGACGCCGCAGGAGGCGTGCAACAACGACCAATTCGCCCGAGAGTATCTTGGTGCGGCAGGATTGCGTGTGGTGGCGGATCGTCGTCAGCAGCCATGCTGACCTATTTCGCTCTGCTCAGGGGCATCAATGTCGGCGGCCACAAACCGGTCGCCATGGCGGACCTGCGCCAGCTGCTCACCCACCTGGGCTTCGCTGACGCACGCTCACTGCTCCAGAGCGGGAATCTCGTCTTCCGGAGTAAGGCGCGAGCGGGCTCGCAGCTCGAGCGCATGCTGGAGACGGAGGCCCGGAAGCGCCTCGGTCTGCAAGCGGACTGTTTCGTCCGCACCGCGGAGGAGTGGAAGGCGATCGTCGCACACAATCCCTTCCCCAAGGAAGCCGAGCGCGATCCCGGCCATCTCCTGGTCATGTTTCTGAAGGACGCGCCGGCTCGCAACGACGTGGAGGCGCTGCAAGCCGCCATCACCGGCCCTGAGGTGGTTCGCGCTACGGGCAGGCACGCGTACATCGTCTACCCGAACGGGATCGGCCGCTCGCGCTTGACGAACGCGCTCATCGAGCGGAAGCTTGGCACACGTGGTACCGGCCGCAACTGGAACACCGTCCTCAAACTCCGTGCCCTGGCAGAACCTTGATGCGCCCTGAGGTTGCCATGCAGAGAATCCCGCCGCTCCCCGTGGTGATTGGCTTGCTCGTCGCCGTGCCGGGACTCCTTCCCGCACAAGGAACCCCGCCCGACTCCATGACCGTACAGAGCGCCGCGGCGACGCTCCGGAGCGATCTCCGCAACTTTGTTACCGCACAGGAAGCCCACTTCGCCGATCACGGAACCTACGCCCGCTCGCTCCGTCAGATGCAGCACGGGTATCACACCAGTTCCGGGGTGACCCTCGTCCTCCTGACGTCCTCGGACTCGAGCCACAGCGAGATCGCGATCAACGACAAGGTTCCCGGCCTCGTCTGTGCGACGTTTGTCGGCAACGCGCCGCCGCCGCTCGGCGCGGCGAAAGAGGGTGTCCCGGTTTGTCGGGGCCCATAGCGCCGCGCGCTGACCTCTCCCGTGCTGCTCCTGCTCAAGAACCTCCTGTTCACGGTGTTCGTGCCGGGCACTGTCGCCGGCTTCGTGCCCTACCGCATCGTCACCCGCACCACCGGTATGTTCTCTTGGGACGCAGGGAGGCTGCTGCTCGCCGCGCCCGTTGCCGTGCTGGGACTGAGCATCTACTTCTGGTGCCTTTGGGACTTCGCGGTGGCGGGCCGCGGCACCCCGGCGCCCATCGACCCGCCCAAGCAGCTGGTTGTGCGCGGTCTCTATCGCCGCGTCCGGAATCCCATGTACCTGGGCGTATTGCTCGTCGTCGCGGCGTGGGCCCTGTTGTTCCGCTCCGGCGTGGTGCTAGCGTACGGCGTTGCCGTCGGATTGCTCTTCCACCTGTTCGTCGTCCTGGTTGAGGAGCCACTGCTGCGACGGCGGTTCGGTGCTGCATATGAGTCGTACTGTCGTACGGTGTCGCGGTGGGTGCCTCGGCGGCTCCCGAACTAGCGGTCTGAAAAGCGGAAAGGCAACCTGGATCAACTAGGTCTTGCGCTGAGGAGGGCCTATGCTACGCCGTGCAGCACTACTCACCGTCGCCGTTTGCGTCCCGGTTCTGCTCCAAGCCCAGCGCGTGCGTTTTGGCCTTGCGGCCGGCACCAGCTTGGTGGGGGGCGGCGATTCGCGCGCTCTGGTCGACGCGGGCGGGTTCAACGTCACCGGCGCCGATCAAGCGGGCTTTCACGTTCGAGGCATGGCGGAGGTGCCGCTCGGGTCGGCTGCCTTCGCGTTTCGGGCGGAGCTGTTTTACAACAGCCTGCATTCCCGCCCCAACTCGGTGGCGATCGTTGGAAGCGGCTCCGGCGCCGCCGCGCTATCGGACCGGACGTTGGGCTTGACAGGCAACTTCGTCGCTTCGTTGATCCCGCAGGCTGGCGTGTCTCCGTACTTCCTGCTCGGTGCCGGCGTGTTCGGGTCCCTGCTCGGCACCAACCCGGATCAGCAGAGCAGCGAGGTGGTTGTCACGCGCGGCGGCATGGGGCTCGGTCTCCAAACCGGCGTTGGCTTGCGCATCCGGATGGGGCAGCACAGCCTTCTGCTGGAGTGGCGCTACGGCCAGGCATTGAACAACACCCGCGGCATTGCGTTCATGCCGCTCACGGCGGGCATCGTGTTCTAGGGAGCCGCCCGGGCGCGGGCGCCTCACGTTCCCTGACGCCCAGTCTTCAGGAGGGAAACAGTGCCACACGAGCTGAGCCGCCGTGATTTCGTGGCGACGGCCGGCGCGCTCGCCGGGGCGGCGCTCGTGCCCGCGGCACCTGTCCACTTGCCGTCCCGTCTCCCGGCCGACGGCACGGTCGTCCTATTCCAAGGCGACTCGATCACCGATGGGGGACGCGATCGCAGCGCGACCGAAGCGAACGTAGCGCGCGCGCTCGGGGCGGGATACCCGTTGCTGGTCGCCTCGGCGGCGCTCGCGGCGCATCCCGATCGCGCGCTGCAGTTCTACAATCGCGGCGTGAGCGGCAACAAAGTTCCTGACCTGGAGCAGCGCTGGGCCGTCGACACGCTGGCGCTCAAGCCGGACGTGCTCAGCATTCTGGTGGGCGTCAACGACTTCTGGCACAAGCTGGGACATGGTTACACCGGCACGGTCCAGGACTACGAGAATCAGTACGCCGCGCTGCTCGAGGAAACGCGGCGGGCGCTGCCCAATGTGCGATTGATCGTCCTCGAGCCGTTCGTGCTGCGCTGTGGTGCGGTCGACGACCGCTGGTTTCCGGAGTTCGACGAACGGCGCGCGGCCGCCGAGCGCGTTGCGCAGCACGCGCGTGCGGCGTTCATTCCGTTGCAACGAGTGTTCGATGACCTGGCGCGACGCGCAGCGCCGCAGTACTGGGCCGCCGACGGCGTCCATCCCACCCCCGCGGGACACGCGGTGATCTCGGAGCGCTGGCGCCGCGCCGCGCATCTTTAGTCCTCGTCCCGAACCTCCTCACCGAGAGGTCCATCGCATGCGCCTGACTGCGAGCCCGATCGCCGCATCCGCCCTCGGCGTGCTCGTCCTCGCCGCGGCCCCCTCCCCCGCCGGCGACCTGCGCGGCTACTCGGCCGATGCGGCGAAGGTCGAGCGGGAGTGGGAAACCAAGTTCCGCGCGATCCCGAGCCCCGACTCGCTGCGCGAGTACATGCGTCACCTCGCGGCGCGACCGCACCACGTCGGCTCGCCGTACGACAAGGCCAACGCCGAATGGATCCTCGCGAAGTTCAAGAGCTTCGGGCTCGACGCGCAGATCGAGACGTTCGACGTGCTGTTTCCCACGCCCAAAGAGCGCGTGGTGGAGCTGGTCGCGCCGACCAAGTTCGTGGCGAAGCTGCAGGAGCCGCCGCTGCCGGGCGACCCGACGTCGGGCCAGCAGGCCGAGCAGCTCCCGACCTACAACGCGTACTCGGTGGACGGCGACGTCACCGCCTCCCTCGTTTACGTGAACTACGGCGTGCCGGCCGACTACGAGCGGCTCGAGCGGCTGGGGATCTCCGTGAAGGGCGCGATCGTGATCGCGCGCTACTTCGGGTCGTGGCGCGGCATCAAGCCCAAGGTCGCGGCCGAGCACGGTGCGATCGGCTGCCTCATCTACTCGGACCCCAGGGATGACGGCTACACCCAGGGCGATGTCTATCCCCACGGGCCGTGGCGGCCCCGGGACGGCGTGCAGCGCGGCAGCGTGATGGACATGCCGGTGTATCCGGGCGACCCGCTCACGCCGGGCGTGGGCGCGACCAAGGACGCAAAGCGCCTGGCCACCGCCGAGGCGCAGACGATTACCAAGATTCCCGTGCTGCCGATCTCGTACGGCGACGCCCAGCCGCTGCTCGCGGCGCTCGCCGGCCCGACGGCGCCCGACGAGTGGCGCGGCGGACTCGGGATCACGTACCACGTTGGCCCCGGGCCGGCGAAGGTGCATCTGCGGGTCAAGTCCGACTGGAGCCTCAAGCCGTTGTACGACGTGATCGCCCGCATTCCGGGCGCGAGCGCCCCGGACGAGTGGATCATCCGGGGCAACCACCACGACGCCTGGGTGAACGGCGCCGAGGACCCGATCTCGGGCCAGGCGCCGCTGCTCGAGGAGGCGCGCGCCTATGGGGAGCTCCTGAAGCAGGGTTGGAAGCCGCGCCGCACGATCGTCTACGCCGCTTGGGACGGCGAGGAGCCCGCGCTGCTCGGCTCGACCGAGTGGGTCGAGGCCCACGCCGACGAGCTCGCGCACAAGGCGGTCGCCTACCTGAACAGCGATACCAACGGCCGGGGCTACCTCTCCCTGGCGGGCTCTCACACCCTCGAGAAGTTCATCAACGACGTGGCGCGGGACATTGAGGACCCCGAAACGAAGCTCACCGTCTGGAAGCGGAACCAGCTCCGCGCCGTTGCGACGGCACGCACCTCCGAAGCGAGGGATGAAGCGCGCCGCCGAGCCGATCTCCGGATCGGGGCGCTTGGCTCGGGCTCGGACTATACGCCGTTCCTGCAGCACGTCGGGATCGCGTCGCTCAACCTGGGCTACGGCGGCGAGGACGGGGGTGGCATCTACCACTCGATCTACGACGACTTCAAATGGTACACGACGTTCGACGACACGTCGTTCGTGTACGGCCGCGCCCTCGCCCAGACGATGGGAACGGCCGTGATGCGCCTGGCCGGCGCCGATCTGCTGCCGTACGACTTCACCGGACTCGCCGAGACCGTCGGGCGCTACGCGCGCGAGGTCGAGAAGCTGCTGAAGGACACGCAAGACTCGGTCCGCGAACAGAACCGGCAGATCGACGAAGGCGTCTTCAGCGCCACCAACGATCCGCGTGAGCCGCTGGTGCCGCCGGCGAAGGAAGCGATCCCGCCGTACCTGAATTTCGCCGAGCTCGACAACGCCGTCGACGCCCTCACCCGCGCCGCGGACCGCTACGACAAGGCGCTCGCCAAAGCCGAATCGAACGGCGGCGCGGCGCTCGCCAAGCCCGAGGCGAAAGCGTTGAACGCGACGCTGCTGCAGAGCGAGCGCGCGCTCACGATCGCCGACGGGCTGCCGCGGCGGCCGTGGTACCGCCATCAGGTGTACGCGCCCGGCTTCTACACGGGCTACGGCGTCAAGACGCTGCCCGGGGTGCGCGAGGCGATCGAGCAGAAGAACTGGAAGGAGGCGGACGCGCAGATCCCGCGCGTTGCCCGGGCGCTCGGCGCTGAGACGGACCTGATCAACCGGGCGGCGGAGCAGCTCGAGAAGCTGGCGCCGTAGCGCCGGCGCGCCATTGACTCGCCGGCCCGGCCCGCCTACTATGCCGCGGGGTATCAAGCCCAGGAGGCTTCACGTGAGACGTCTGACGCGTTCGTTCGCGCTGGCTGCCGTCTTGCTCACACCTGCCGCGGCGCTGCCCGCGCAGCGGGAGCTGCCGTACACCTACCAGGGCACGGTGCACGCCGTGAAGAGCGGCGCCCTGGATCTCATCATCGGCGTCGGGGAGGCCGTGCGCCTGGTGCACATGCGCACGCAGCCCGCGACCGCCGTGTTCGGCGAAGGCGCCGCCATCGCGCTGGGCGATCTGCAGCCCGGCGACGTGGTGCGCGCCGATTGCCGCCTCACCGCCACCGGCCTCGTCGCCGACAAGATCGAGCTGAAGAGGCGCGCGCCGTGACGCCGGCGCGCACCGGCGCGGCCGCCGCCCTCGTGTTGCTCGCGGGCGGCTGTCAGCGACCGCTCAAACCCGGCGACCCGCTGCGCGGCCTCAACCGCGCCGAGCAAGCTCGCTTCGCGCAAGGCAAGGTGGTCTTCGACAGCATCTTCAGTCCGGGGAAGGGGCTCGGCCCACTCTTCAACTCGACCAGCTGCGGCGAGTGCCACGAAGATCCGGCGAAGGGCGGCCGTGGCGACGAAGTCGAGGTGCACGCCACCGCGTTCAAAGGCGGTGTGTGCGACCCGCTCGTCGCGGAGGGGGGGTTCGTCATCCAGCAGCACACGACCCCCGCGCTCAAGCAAGCGCTCGGGATCGATGCCGAGCCGTTCCCACCGTCCGCCACCGCACGTGCCATGCGCACCACGCCGGTCGTCTTCGGCCGCGGGCTGCTCGACGCCGTGCCAGAGTCGGTCATCCTTGCCTACGCCGACCCGGATGACAAGAACCACGACGGCATCTCCGGTCGCCCCAACCGCTTCACGGACGGTCGGCTGGGCCGCTTCGGCCGCAAGGGCTTCGTGCCCGCGCTCGACGAGTTCAACGCCGGCGCATTCAGCGCCGAGATGGGCGTGACGAACCCGGCGGTGCGGACGGAGGAGACGATTGGCGGGAAGCCGATCCCCGCGGGCGTGGATCCCGTGCCAGAGCCCGAGATCGGCCAGGCACAGCTCGATCTCACGGATGCGTTCGTGCGCTTCCTCGCCTCTCCTACTCCTCTCAAGCTGGGCCGGGAGGGGCAGCGCGGCCGGCAGCTGTTCTCCCAGATCGGGTGCGCCGCCTGCCACGTCCCGACCTTGCGGACAGGTGACAGCCCGGTCCCCGCCCTCCGAAACAAAGAGTTCGCCGCCTACACCGACCTGCTGCTCCACGACATGGGCCCCGGCCTGGCCGACGTCTGCCTGGGCCTGGCGACCTCGTCAGAGTTCCGGACCGAGCCGCTGCTCGACCTGCGGGACGCCAAGGCGTTCCTGCACGACGGGCGGGACACGACGCTCGGCCAGGCGATCGAGGCGCACGGGGGCGAGGCGTCCGGCGCGCGCGACCGGTACAAGGCCCTGCCCCCGGCCGACCGCAACGCCCTGATCGCGTTTTTGAAATCCCTGTAAGGATCTGCAACGCCCGGCCGGGGGAGGCGGGGGTCTTGAACAACCCGGCCGTTGATTAGCATCTTCCCCCGAGTCCTGCACACACTCGCCCCATGGCTTTGCTTTCATTAGAGCGTGTCTGCAAGCGCTTCGACGGCGTCACCGCAGTCGACAGCGTGTCGTTCGCGGTCGATCCAGGACAGGTGGTCGGCTTCCTCGGCCCCAACGGCGCCGGCAAGTCCACCACCATGCGGATGATCACGCAGTTCTATGAGCCGGACTCAGGCGAGATCAGGCTCGACGGCGTGCCACTCGCCGACGCGGCGCGCGAGGCCAAGCGCCGCATCGGCTACCTGGCCGAGAATAACCCCCAGTACGACGACATGCTGGTGGCGGACTATCTCGCGTTCATCGCCGACCTGCGTGAACTCGCGGGGCTCACGCGCCGTCAGGCGCTCGACGCCGCGATCACCGGCACGGGGATCGAGAGCGTCTACTACCGACCGATCGGGGAACTCTCGAAGGGATTTCGTCAGCGCGTGGGGCTGGCGCAAGCGATGCTGCACCGCCCTGACCTGCTCGTGCTCGACGAGCCGACGGAAGGCCTCGACCCGAACCAGCGCGTCGAGATCCGACGCCTCATCGCGACGCTCGGCAGGGACCGCACGGTGATCCTCTCGACCCACGTCCTGTCCGAGGTGCAGCACACCTGCTCGCGGTTGCTGGTCATCAGTCGCGGCAAGATCGTCGCGGACGGCCCGGTGGACCGTCTCATCCAGCAGGCGGAGGGCGCGGTGGCCATCGCCGTCGAAGCGGCGGGGACGGGCATCGCCGAGGCACTCCGCGAGCTTCCGGGCGTTCGCCGGGTCGAGGCCGGGCGCGCGGCCGACGGTCGGGTCGCGGTCACGCTCACCGCGGACGGCGGCACGGACCTCCGGCCCGAGATCTTCGGGCTCGCCAAGTCCCGCGGTTGGACGCTGTATGAGCTGCACGAGGAGCGCGCGAGTCTCGAGGAGCTGTTCCGCCAGCTCACCCGCGGCGACGCGGCCGACGCATGAACGCCATCGTGACGATCGCGCGGCGCGAGCTCCGCGCGCTATTCGATCACCCCACGGCGTACATCCTGCTGGTCGTGTTCACCGGCGTGAACGGCTTCCTCTTCTTTCGGGAGGTCGACATGTACGGCGTGGCGTCGCTGCGGCCGATGCTCGACCTGCTGCCGTGGCTCCTCCTGGTCCTCGCGCCCGCCGTGACGATGCGCGCCCTCGCCGAGGACCGTCGCAGCGGCACGCTCGAGGTCGTGCTGGCGCAACCGATCACGGAGCTCGAGCTGCTGCTCGGCAAGTACGCTGGTCAGGTGCTGTTCCTCCTCATCGCGCTCGCCCTCACCCTGACCCTCCCGATGGGCCTCGCCCTGGGAGCCCATCTCGCGCTCGGGATCCTGCTGGCACAGTACGCCGGGGCCGCGCTGCTGATCGCCGGGCTCGGCGGCGTGGGTATCTGGGCCTCGAGCGTCACGCCCAACCAGATCACCGCCTTCATTCTCGCCGTCGTGGTGATGTTCGTGCTGATCCTGGTCGGGCTCGATCCCTTGATCGTAGGGCTTCCCCCCCGACTCGGGGCCATCGCCGCATCGCTCGGCGTGCTGTCGCATTTCACCGGCATCGACCGCGGCGTGATCGACCTGCGCGACGCGGTGTACTTCCTGACGCTCGCCGCGATCTTCCTGCTGCTCGCCTACTTCGCGCTGATGCGTCGCAAGCTCACGGCGCGCGGAGCGTCGCTGCAGCGGCTGCGCCTCGGCACGGCGCTGCTCGCGGGGGCGATGATCGTCGTGAACCTGCTGGGGCGTCACATCGCGGGCCGGCTCGACCTGACGCCGGGACGGTCGTACACGCTCGCGCTCGCCACCAAGCGGATCCTCGGCGCGCTCCCCGACATCGTGACCATCAAGCTGTTCGCGTCGGGCGCGCTGCCGCCCGAGGTGGCGTTCCTGAAACGTGATCTGGACGATCTGCTGCGCGACTACCGCGCCGCCGGCCGCGGCAAGGTGAAGCTCGTGGTGCAGGACCCCTCCGCCGACAGCGCGGCGCTGCGCGAGGCGCGCACGCTGGGCATCCCGCCCGTGCAGTTCAACGTGCTCGGGAAGGCCGAGCTGCAGGTGAAGGAAGGCTTCCTCGGCGTCGCGGTGCGATATGCCGACGGCGTCAAGACGATCCCGTTCGTGCAGCAAACAAACGACCTCGAGTACCGCCTGACGTCGGACATCCGCTCCCTCACCACGACCGCCAAGGCGGCGATCGGGTTCGGTGAGATCAACGAGCAACAGACGGCGCCGCAGGCGCGGCGGTCCTTCGACGCGCTGCGGCAGCAGCTCGAGCGCACCTATACCGTCCGCTCGGTCTCGCTCTCGGACAGCACGATCGCGCCCGACGTGAAGGTGCTGATCTTCGCGGGGACCCCCGACTCGTTGCGCGGCGCGCAGGCCGCCACCTTCAGGGCGTTCCTCGACCGGGGCGGGAGCCTGCTCCTCATGGCCAGCGGCATGGAGCGCTCGCCGCAGGGGCCGTTCTCGTTCTCGCGGCTCGTGGGCTGGAATGAGCTGCTCAAGCCCTACGGTGTGTCCGTCCGCTCCGACATGGTCTACGACCTCGCCTCGAACGCGCGCGTCGCGATCCAGACGCAGTTCGGGCAAGTGCTCCTGCCTTACCCCCTCTGGGTGCAAGCGGCGAGCACCAAAGCCTCGCCCGTGAACGCCGAAATCGACGGGGTGCTGCTCCCCTGGTCGAGCAGCATCGACACGACCAAGGCGCCGAAGGGCGCGGTCATCCCGCTCTTGGTCACGAGTCGGGCGGGCGGCGTGCAGGAGACGACCGCCTTCCTCGATCCGTCGCGGGAGTTCCGGCGCGACAGCCTGCGCCCGCGGGTGCTGGCCGCGCTCGTCAACCCCCTGGCGCGCGACTCTGGCGGCGGCGCGCGCGGCCGCGTCGTGGTCGTGGGCAGCGCGGACTTCGCGAGTGACCGCTACGCGCAGAACTCGCCTGACAACATCGTCTTCGTCCAGAACGCGGTCGACTGGCTCGCGCAGGACGAGGCGCTGATCGCCATTCGCTCGAAGAACCGTGCTCCCCCGCCCCTGGTCTTCACCAGCGTGACCCTGCGCCAGTCGGTGAAATACGGCAACATCATCGGAGTGCCCGTGCTGCTGATCGTGTTCGGCGCCTTGCGACTGTGGCGGCGGCGGCAGATCACACGGCAGACGTACCGGCCGCTGGCGCTGGCGGGTGCCGGATGAGCGCGAAACAGCTGAAGGTGATCGCCCTCGCCCTGGTTGTGGTGCTGCTCCTCTGGGGCGGCTCCGAGCTCTTCTCTCGAGGCTCGGACACGGTCACCGGCGGTCTCAGCTTTCCCGCGCTCGCGCAGAGCGACGTGGACACGATCAGCGTCGTCAAAGGAACGGATTCAATCGTCGTCGCCAAGTCTGCGACCGGCTGGACGGCGAACGGCCGCCGCGCCGCGCCCGACGCCGTAAACGATTTCTTCCTGGCCCTGCGCGACAGCGGGGCGCCGGAGCTGGTGGCCCAGGATTCGTCGTCGTTCGGCCGGCTCAACGTCGACAGCGCGACCGGGCGGTGGGTCCGCGTCAGGCACGGCGGCAGACCGCTCCTCGGGCTGATCGTCGGAGCCCGGGGCTCGGAGTACGCGAGCGCGTACGTGCGCCGGCCCGGCGACCGCCACGTGTACCTGTGGCGCGGCCGGCTGGCGTCGCTGGCAGATCGCGCGGTGGACGACTGGCGTGACAAGCGCATCGCCGCGATCGAGCCGGACAGCGTCGCGTTGATCGCGGTCGAGCGCGGGAAGGACCGCTACACGCTGCAGCGCGCCGGCAAGACCTGGAAGCTGCAGGGCGCTCCGGCGGACTCGGGCGCGGTCGCCCGGCTGCTCGAGAAGTACCGTACCGTGACCGCCGCGGGCTTCGCCTCGCCTGCACAGGCCGACTCCGCGCGGGCGCTGCGTCCGGCGCGGCGCCTGAGCGTCCGCAGCGCCCGAGGTACGACCCTGGTAGTGCTCGTCTTCGACTCCATCCCCGGGGCGTTCTGGGTCCGGCGCACCAGTGGCGTGGCTGGGGGCGGCGAGGCGGGCGCGCTGTACCGCATGAACGCGTGGGACGTGGACGGGCTCACGCCCGCGAGCCGCTCGCTCGCCCCCGCGCCCCCGGCCGCGACCAAGAAATAGCGCCCCAACCCCTTGGCTTCCAGCAGTTTGCCGTCTATTTTGCGGGGCTCACATGGCGGACCTCACGCTGTCGCGGAGCCAGCTGTTGCTCCTCGCCGGGACGGCCAACCGGCCGCTCGCCGAGGAGATGGCTCAGACCTTGGGGCAGCCGTTGTGCGCGGTGACGATCCGCCGCTTCGCCGACGGGGAGATCTTCGTCAAGATCGATGAGAACGTCCGCGGCCGGGACGTCTTCATCATCCAGCCGACCAACCCGCCGGCGGAGAACTGGATCGAGCTGCTGTTCCTGATCGACGCGGCCCGCCGGGCGAGCGCGGCACGCACGACCGCGGTGCTGCCGTACTTCGGGTACGCGCGCCAGGACCGGAAGGACCAGCCGCGCGTCGCCATCAGCGCCAAGCTCATGGCGAACATGATCACGCACGCGGGAGCGGACCGGGTGCTGGGAATGGACTTTCATTCCCACCAGCTGCAGGGGTTCTTCGACATTCCGGTGGATCACCTCTACGCGGCCCCCGTCTTCGTGAGCTACTTCCGCCAGAAGCAGCTGCACGATCCCGTGGTCGTGGCGCCCGACGTCGGGTCGGCCAAGATGGCGCGTGGGTTCGCGAAGCGGCTCAACGCGTCCCTGGCGATCATCGACAAGCGGCGTCCCTCGGCGAACGTCGCTGAGGTCGTGAACGTGGTGGGCGACGTCGCGGACATGGACTGCCTCATCCCCGACGACATGATCGACACGGCGGGAACGATCACCGAGGCGGCGGCGGCGCTGCAGCGCCTGGGCGCCCGCAAGATCTACGCGTTCGCAACTCACCCGCTTCTCTCGGGGCCCGCGGTGGAGCGGCTGCGCGCGTCGGCGATCGACGAGGTCGTAGTGACGAATACGATCCGGATTCCCGAAGAGCGGTGCTTCGAGAAGCTGAAGGTGCTGTCGATCGCGGGACTGATCGCCAAGGCCATCGGCTACGAACACTCGAATCAATCGGTGAGCTCCCTGTTCGATCCGGAGCCCATCGGGCAACCTGCAACCTACGACGTGTAACTGACACTATGGCACAGATCGTTTCCCTCGCGGCGAACCCGCGCACCACGACCGGCAAGGGCGCTGCGCGGCAGGCGCGCTTCCACGGAAAAGTCCCCGCCGTGATCTACGGGCACGGACGTGAGACCCAGCCGCTCGAAGTGGAGGCGAAGGCGCTCGAGAAGGCGCTCACGGGGGTGGAGCCCGCGAGCACGATTATCGAGCTCTCGGTGGACGGCAAGAAGACCAGGACGCTGATTCGCGAGATCCAGCGCCACCCCATCCGGCCCGACATCATCCATGTGGATTTCTACGAGATCCACGCCGAGGAGAAGGTCAAGCTCAAGGTGCCCGTGCACCTGGTCGGGAACCCCGACGGTGTGCGCAACGCCGGCGGCGTGCTCGACCAGGTGACGCGCGAGGTCGAGATCGAGGTGATGCCGGAGAACATCCCCGACCGCGTGGAGCTCGACGTCACGGCCCTCAAGATCGGCGACTCCCTGCACGTGCGGGAGCTGAACATCCCGAACGCGACGATCCTCACCCTCGCGGATCTTACGATCGCCACGGTGGTGCCGCCGCGGGCTGAAGAGGTGACGGCTCCCGCGCCTGAGGCCGCGACCGAAGTCGCCGAGCCCGAGCTGATCCGCAAGGTGCGTGAGGGCGAGGAGGAGGAGGGCGAGGCCGCCGCCGAGGGCGCCGCGAAACCGGAGGCGAAGGGTGCCCCTGCCGCCCCGGCCAAGGGCGAGAAGCCGGAGAAACCGGAGAAGGCCGAGAAGCCCAAGGGCGGCAAAGAGAGCTGATTCCTGCGCGCCGTCGTCGGCCTCGGCAACCCCGGTCCGGAGTACGCCGCGACGCGCCACAATGCCGGCTTCTGGCTGGCCGATGCGCTCGTCGCCCACTGGGGGTTTCCCCCCTTCCGGCGCGGCGAGCGCGCGCGGGTCGCCGAAGCGTCAGTGGACAGCGTGCCCGTCCGGGTGCTCAAGCCCACCACCTCCATGAACCGCAGCGGCGCGGCGCTGGCGTCGCTCCGCGCCGACCCCGCCTTCAACCCGAGCACCGATTTGCTGGTCCTCGTGGACGATTTTCAGATTCCGTGCGGCACGTTCCGGCTCCGCCCTGACGGCTCGTCGGGTGGCCACAACGGCTTGAAGAGCATCGAGGCCGCGCTGCAGTCGCAAGCGTACGCCCGGCTCCGGATCGGCGTGGGACCGCTCCCCGAGGGCGCCGGCGACTGGTCGGAATACGTGCTCGCGCCGTTCACGCCTGAGCAAGTCCAGCAAGTCGAGACGCTCATGCCTCAGATGGTGGATGCGGTGATCAAGTGGGTGCGGGAAGGGATCAAGTGAGTGCTGCGCCTCGGCATCGTCGGTCTCCCCAATGTCGGCAAGTCGACGCTGTTCAACGCCCTCACCTCCTCTAAGGCCGCGGCGGCGGAAAACTACCCATTCTGCACGGTGGAGCCCAACGTTGGCGTGGTGGAGGTGCCCGATCCGCGCCTCGCACGCCTGTTCGAGCTCGTTCGGCCGAAGCGAAAGGTCCCTGCGGTCGTTGAGTTCGTCGACATCGCCGGGCTGGTGCGGGGCGCCTCGCAGGGCGAAGGGCTGGGAAATCAATTCCTGTCCCACATTCGCGAAGTCGACGCGATCGTGAACGTGATCCGCTGTTTCGAGGACCCAGACGTCGTGCATGTGATGGGGCCTGTGGACCCGGTGCGCGACCACGACGTGATCACGAGCGAGCTCGCGCTCGCCGACTTGGGCGTCGTCGAGCGGCGGCTCGAGAAGACGCGCAAGACCGCCCGCGCCGGCGACAAGGAGGCGCAGCTCGAAGTCGTGGTACTGGAGCGCGTGCTGGCGGAGCTCAACGCGGGCCGTGGGGCCCGCGAGGCCGGCGAAACCGACGACGCCATTCGGTTCCTGCGCCAGCTCGGGTTGCTCACCGCGAAGCCGATTCTCTACGCCGCCAACGTCAACGAGGACGATCTCGCGGCGGGCGGCGGAAAATGGCTCGACCGGCTGCGCGCCGCAGTGCAGTCGCACCACGAAGAGGCGGAGATCGTTCCGTTCTCCGCCAAGTTCGAGGCCGAGCTCGCGGAGCTCGCGGGCGAGGAGCGGGGCGAGTACCTCGCGAGTGCCGGCGTCCGGGAGCCGGGGCTCGACCGCTTAATCCATGCCGGATATCACCTGCTCGGACTGCAGACTTTTTTCACCGTGGGCGAGAACGAGGTGCGCGCCTGGACGATGCACCGGGGCGGGACCGCGTTCGCCGCCGCGGGAGAGATCCACTCGGACTTTCAGCACGGCTTCATCCGCGCCGAGACCGTGGCCTACGAGGAGTTCATTCGGGTGGGATCCTACAAGGCGGCGCGCGAGCAGGGCTTGGTGCGCTCAGAGGGGCGGGACTACGTGGTGCAAGACGGAGACATCCTGCTGTTCCGCTTCAACGTCTAGGACCGCCTCCACATCAACACCGCACCGCAGTTGTTACCGAAGCCCCACTGGAACTCCGGCGGGACGTCGAACCCGCGTTTGTACAGCTCCACGCCGGCTAGGTCGTCGACCTGGATGACGTCCATGTCGTCGGGGGACAGCCGCATCCCGTTGAGGAACAGCGACATGATGCAGGATCGGGTTCCGCCCCAACTTACCGGCAGGCAGTACGCCGGTCCGCAGCGTATCTGCACGCCGGCCTCGCCGAGTAGCGACCGCAGCGTCCAGCCGCGGCGGCGCTCCAAGTCGCGGAACGTGTAAAAGCGGCCGAACCCCCGTTTCTTGCGGTCGTAAAACCCGGCCAGGCTCCGCTCGGCGCGGATGCTCCGCGCCTCCACCACGATGGGCGCCAGCGCGACGGCGTCCAGATCGAGCAGCACGGAAAGTCTCAGCGTCTTGGCGGGCTTGAGGTCGATGTTCTGCTCGTGCCACACGCTGTCCCGGTACAGGATGCGGATCATCTGGCGGCCGGAGGGCAACCCCGCCAGGGCGAACGCGCCGGCGGAATCGCTCACGTCGAACACCTGAGTCCCCCGCACGGCGATCATCACGCCTGCGATCGGGAGGCCGTTAATCGATGAACGGACCGAGCCTGCGAGACGGGCGGAGTCTGCTTGCGCCTGCACGAGAAGGGGAGTCCAGCCGATCAAGACGAGCGATAGCAGGTACAGCGGACGCTGCAGCAGAGGCCGGCGTTTCACAATGGATGGTACACGCTGGCCGTCGGAAGTGCCAGCCTTACTCGTCCACCCCCGTGCGGCTGGCCGAGCCCGAGTGAACCCGGTTGCCACGTTGCTGCTCCCGCGCCACATTCGCCCGCTTGCTCTGGTCGGTCAGCGGCACCTGCTTCTGCACCATGTTGCGTGCGATCCACACCACCTCATCGCCGCACATGATCGCGTCGACGGGGTAGGGCTGCCGCAGGAACGACTGCCCGTCGGAGCTCGTCACCTGAGTTCCCGGGAAGAAGTACCAGCAGCGCTCGCCGCTCGGGTGGCTGTGGATCATTCCTACCGTGCCCTTCCACCCGGCCTGCTCGCACGTCTGCTTGGGCACGACGTGCGTCGCGGTCGACTGCGGAGGATCGACGTCGGCTGGCGCGACGCGCTGCACGATCACGGTCGCGCCGTGCACTTCACCGATCATGCACCCCATGAACTCGGTCGGGAACGAACGGTACTGGAGCGCGAGGTAGCGACGTGCCTGCTCAGAGATGATGAGGGTGCGGACGGCAGTCGCGCTCGGCGACAGGCCCGCCGCGGCCGGCTCCACCAGGCGTACCGATTCGGGCTGCAGCGCGAGCAGCACCATCAGGCCTGCCGTCGCCACGACGACACGCCCTCCGCGCGTGAGAACCGAACGTCCGACTGCCTGCATGGTGCCTTCCCTCGGTCATTGATGCTCCCGGACGTCTGGTGCCGGGTGAACTGCCGCTGCAACTCTATAACAAGCAAGACCGATGCCAGGATCCACTGACCTGTGACGCCGGGGGCCACAAGTCGTTACTAAACGAATGCTTGGCCGTGGCGCCGCCGCCTGTGACCGTAGTCACGACGCATCAATTTCGCGTCAAAAGGGCGGCAGCCGTGGCGGGGTCCGTCTGTGAGGAGAGTCACCAAGGGGGCTTGAGGGCTGGGCGCATCACGCCTCGCGCCGCTGCCCCTCGACGAGGGCCCCTACCGCCCGCTACAGCCCCGGCCTATGTTTCCGCCCCACAATTCCCCTACCCGGCGCCGCACCAGTGTCGGGTCGCCCCAGACCAAAGGGAGGTGGCATGGCTCGTCGGTACGAGACCGTATACATCTTCGACAGCGCGCTGGAAGAGCCCGCGATCACGGAACGGCTCGATAAGTTCCACGCCCTCTTGACCAAGGACGGCAAGGGCAGCGTCACGAACGTCGCGCACTGGGGGAAGCGCACCCTGGCGTTTCCGATCAAGAAGCGCGACTCAGGCCACTACGTCGTGGCGCAGTTCGAGACCGCGGCGGACCTGTTGCCGGAGTACGAGCGTGCCGTGAAGCTCGACGAGGGCGTGCTGCGGTACCTGGTGGTCGTGTCCGAGGGCCTCCCGGCCAAGCCGGAGGCCGCGCCGACCGCCGCGGCGGTGATCGCACCTGAGGTGGAGGAGCTCGAGGAGGATGAAGCATGAGACGGCCCGCCAAGACGTGTCCCGTGTGCGAGTCCGGGGTACGCGTACTGGACTACAAGGACGATCGCACCTTGGGCCGATTCCTCACCGAGCGCGGCAAGATCCTGCCGAGTCGGTTGTCGGGGATGTGCGCGCGCCACCAGCGTCAGCTCGCGACCGCGATCAAGCGCGCCCGCCAGCTCGCGCTGCTCCCGTACATCAAGGGCTACATCGGCTGACATGACGCCGGGTGGGGAGGGAAGGCGCTGGCGCCTGCTCCTCGGCACCGCTGCCTTCGCGGCGTGGGCACCGCCCAGCCTGGTCGGGCTGCCGCTCGCCGGGTTGGTGCTCGCCACGCGGCCCCGCTCCACCATGGAGTGGGGTGCGGCGACTGGCGTCGGCGTGTTGAGCGTCGGACTCTTGCTTCTCCCCGCTAGCGACTTCCTGACAGGGTTCGTGCGAGCTTACACCGTGCTCGTCGCCGCCGCGTTCGTGGCGGTGGCGCTGCTCGGCCCGTCCCAGGAGCCTGTGCTGCGGCGGGCGATCCGGGCGGGGCTCATCGCAGGGGTCGCGGCCGTCGCGCTCGCGAGCGTGCAGCTGGGGGGCTCCGTGTGGGACGCGCTGCATTGGGAAGCGCGCCGCCAGGCGAGCGCCGCGATGCGCGTTTGGGTGGAGATCGAGCCGCGCACCTTTGCGGTGTACGAGCCTGTAGTGCGGTTCGTGAGCGACACGCTGCCTGCGACCCTGGCACTCCAGACGCTTGCCGGGCTCGCCCTCGCCTGGCAATGGCACCGGCGCGTCGCCCGGAACCCGCTCGGCCCGCCGCTCGCCCCATTTCGCGAGTTCCACTTCGGCGACCACTGGGTATGGGCCGTAGTGGTATCGCTTACCCTGTGGGTGACGCCGGTGGTAGCGACGCTCAAGCTGGTGGCGCTGAACCTGCTCGTCGCACTCGGCGGACTGTATCTGGTGCGCGGCGTCGCGATCGTGGTCGCGTGCTCGGCCGCGTTCGGCATCGCGCCCGTTGCGCTCGTCATCGGGGCCGTAGTGGCAGCGGTGCTGATCGCGCCGCTGCTGTTTCTGGTGCCCGGACTCGCGACCCTGGGCGTCACCGACACCTGGCTCGAGTTCCGACGCCGTCTCAAGACGCCGGCCTGAACCGTCACCGAGAGGACGCGATGGAGATCATCTTGCGGGAAAACGTGCAGCACCTCGGAGCCGCAGGCGACGTCGTCAAGGTGAAGGACGGCTACGCCCGCAACTATCTCCTCCCGAAGGGGCTCGCCTACCCAGCCACGGAGGCGAACAAGAAAAAGATCGCCTACGAGGCGGAGCGCATCGCCCGGCAGCGCGCCGCCGAGAAGAGCGCCGCTGAAACCGAGGCTGCCCGGCTCGCCGACGTCCATCTCACGTTCGCAGTCAAAGTGGGCGAAGAGGACAAGCTTTACGGCTCGGTCACGGCGGGCGACGTCCAACGCCGGCTCGAAGAGCTCGGGATCCACGTGGACAAGCGCAAGGTGGACCTCCCCGAGCCGATTCGCGAGCTGGGCGATTTCCAGGTCGGGATCAAGATCCACCCCGATGTCCGACCCGAGATCCGGGTGAGCCTGGTGAAGGAGTAACGAGCCCGGCGTGACGCGCGGCCAGGACGGAACAAACGGACGAGCGCGGCGCTATGACTAGCAGGGGCCGGGGCGCGGGGGGAGGCGGGCGTCCGGCGAAGCGGCCCGTCGTGCACGCGCAGGCGGCGCTGCAACTCGTCACCGAGGCGCTGCTCGATCGCAAGGCGGTCGACCCGCTGGTACTGGACCTGCGGGGACTCAGCGCCGCCACCGACTATTTCGTAATCGTTTCCGGGACGTCCGACGCCCACGTGCGGGGGATGGCGGAGCATTTGGTGACAACGCTGGCGCCGCGTGGCCTCGCACCGCATCATGTGGAAGGGCTGGCGCAGGGGCGGTGGGTGTTGCTCGACTACGTGGATTTCATAGTGCATGTGTTCCACCCCGAGCTGCGGGAATTCTACCAGCTCGAGCGGCTGTGGGGCGATGCTCCGGTGCTCGCCGGGGGCACGCGGGACGACGGGTAGAAAGGACGATCCCCATGCGACGGATCGCAGCAGCAGTGGCGGCGCTGGCGCTCGCGGGCGCGGCGCCGCTCGCAGCGCAGTACTTCGGGCAGAACAAGGTCCAATACCGGTCTTTCGACTTCCAGATCATCCAGACCGATCACTTCGAGGTCTACTACTATGCGGCCGAGCGCGCGGCGGCGCTCGACGCAGCCCGCATGGCGGAGCGGTGGTACGCGCGCCTGTCCCGCGTCCTGCACCACGAGTTTCAGGGGCGCAAGCCGATCATCCTGTACGCCTCTCAGTCGGACTTCCAGCAGACCAATGCGATCAGCGGCGATATCGGTGAGGGCACGGGCGGCGTCACCGAGTTCTTCAAGCACCGCATGGTCCTGCCCTTCACCGGCTCCTACGCCGAGCTCGAGCACGTGATCGGCCACGAGATGGTGCACCAGTTCCAGTACGACGTGTTCAGCCGCGGGCGCATCGGCGCCGGCGTCCAGACGCTCATCAACGTGAACCCACCGCTGTGGTTCATGGAGGGGATGGCGGAGTACCTCTCGATCGGCCCGATCGATCCGCACACCTCGATGTGGCTGCGCGACGCATCGCTGGAAGGCCACTTGCCGACCATCGAGCAGCTCACCTACGACCCGCGGATCTTCCCCTACCGCTTCGGGCACGCCCTTTGGGCCTACATCGGCGAGAAATGGGGCGACGAGGTGATCGGGGAGATCCTTCAGGCGTCCACAGCGGGTGGGGTCGAAGCCGCATTCAAGCGGGCGCTGGGCCTGTCGCTGGACGACCTGTCGAGCGAGTGGCGGGACGCCGTGCAGACGACCTATCTACCGCAGCTCGCCGAGCACTACCGCGCCCGCCGCATCGCCCAGCCGGTGCTGACCCAGAAGCGCTCGGACGGCACGTACCACCTCGCCCCGGCGCTCGCGCCGGACGGGCGGGATATCGCGTATTTCAGCGAGCGGAATTCGTTCTTCGTAGATCTGTACCTTGCCGACGCGGAAACCGGGCGCGTGAAGCGTCGGCTGGTCCGGTCCACCCTGAGCAACAACTACGAAAGCCTGCGCTTCATCAACTCCGCGGGCTCGTTCTCGCCGGATGGGCGCTATTTCGCGATTGCGGCGAAACACAAGGACAAGGACGACCTGGTCCTCCTCGACGTCAAGAAGGACGAGGAAGTCCGCCGCATCCGCGTGCCGCTGAACGGGTTGACGACACCGGCGTGGTCGCCCGACGGCAAGCAGATCGTGTTCACCGGGTATGACGGCGGCCTCTCTGACCTGTTCGTCGTCAACGCCGACGGCAGCGACCTGCGTCGCCTCACCAACGACAAGTACGCCGACCTCCAGCCCGCCTGGTCGCCGGACGGCAAGACCATCGCGTTCGCCACCGACCGGGGCCCCGGAACCGATTTCGGGCAGCTGCGGTTCGGGAACATGCGGATCGGCCTGTACCACCTCGACAACGGCGCGGTTGAAGTGCTCCCGCACATGGAGCACGGCAAGAACATCAACCCGGTGTGGGCGCCCGACGGAAGGTCGATCGCCTTCGTCTCGGACCGAACCGGGATCAGCGACATCTACCTGTACGACTTCGGCGACCACAACCTGTATCAGCTGACCGACGTCTTCACGGGTGTCACCGGGATCACGCCGCTGTCGCCCGCCCTCTCGTGGGCCCGCCAAGCCGACCGGCTGGCGTTCGCCTA
Source organism: Gemmatimonadota bacterium (assembly GCA_003220935.1). Lineage (GTDB taxonomy): Bacteria > Gemmatimonadota > Gemmatimonadetes > Gemmatimonadales > GWC2-71-9 > 20CM-4-69-16. Next base: position 64,813 of record QHTT01000068.1, on the reverse strand, counting down.
TTACGAGGACGGGGACTACAACGTGTACGGCGTAGACAACCCCCGCTCGCTCCGGCACCAGCCCTACCAGGAGCCCGCGACCCCGCCAGTGACGTCGCTGCTCGCCGCAACGCGGCGCGACACCACCCGGTCCGGGACGCCAGCGGGTGCGGCCACCCTGGCCGACCAGCCCCGCGCAGCGGCGTCCGTGTACCGCTCGCCCACCGGCTTCCGCGCCTCGAGCGCCGCCCCGCCGAAGACCGACTCCACGACCGGGGCGACCGCGGTAACGGTGCGCACGCTGCTCGACTCGGCGACCTCCCTGCCCGATACGAGCGAGTTCACGTTCAAGGCGTACCACACGCGGTTCACTCCCGACTATGTGGCGCGGCCCACCGTGGGCTACGAGCGCGACAACTTTGGGCGCGGCTTCTTCGGCGGTACGGCCATCTCGCTGTCGGATCTGCTGGGGAACCACACCCTGGTCTTCGCCGGCGCCGTGAACGGACGTCTGTCGGAGGCGCAAGTGCTGGCGGCCTACATTAACCAGGCGCACCGGCTGAATTGGGCCACCGGCTTCACACAGGAGCCGTACTACTTCTACCAGCCCACCACGATCCAGGCCGTCGCACCCGACACGTCCCTTCTCACTGTGGGCATCCGGCGCTTCGTGATCCGGGACGGCTTCGTCCAAGCGTACTACCCGTTCAGCCGGTTCAGCCGCGTGGAGCTCGGCATGCACGCCGTGAACATCTCCGACGCTGTGCTCCAGCAGCAGTATCTGGTGGACCAGGCCGGCTTCATTTTCGCGCAGTCGGACCTGCAGACCAAAAACAACCCGTCGATCACTTACGTGTCGCCGTCGCTCGCGCTGGTGCACGACAACGCGCTGTTCGGCTACGTCGGCCCGTTTGCGGGCTCGCGCTACCGCGTTCAATTCTCCCCGAACTTCGGTGACTGGCAGTTCCTGGGCGGCCTCGCCGACTGGCGACGCTATTTCTTCGCCCGGCCCTTCACGCTTGCGGTGCGCGGGCTGTTCTTCGGCCGCTTCGGGCGGGACGGGGACCAGTTCCCCGTATTCCTCGGGAGCACCGAGCTGATCCGGGGCTACACCGCAGGGTCGCTAATCAACAACGAGTGCGGGACCTCGACTACTACCACGACCGGCCGAACGGGCTGTTCGGAGCTGGACGAGCTCATCGGGTCGAGGATCGGTGTGGCGAACGTGGAGTTACGGTTCCCGCTCACTCGTAGTGTGGTCCTGGGATTCCTCCCGGTGGGGCTTCCCCCCATCGAGGGGGCGCTCTTCTACGACATGGGGCTCGCGTGGGAGTCGGGCTCGATCGTCAAGTGGCAGCGCGACGCCGGGGACGACCCGGAGACGGTTCGCAGCCCGCTGCGGAGCTGGGGGGGCTCGATTCGCGTGAATTTCCTGGGGTTCGTGGTGCTGCGGTTCGACTACACCAAGCCGCTGGACCGGCTCCGCAACAAGGCGTACTGGACGGTGAGTTTGGGTCCAACGTTCTAACTCCGTATCGCTAAAACACTTGCGCTGGCCTCGCCGGTTGTCTATCTTGTCCGGCGAGGCCATTTGCTTACCCGTGGGTGCTGCTACGTCCTCGCCGGCCTGGCGCTCGGGGGCTGCCGGTCCCGAGCGCCCGTAGATCCGTCGTCCCAATCAAAGACGCCACAATCAGTTACACGCTCGGCCACTGGCGGCGCGCGTACCGCTGGGGTGGCGGTCCGCGTGGCGGCGCGCGGAGGCACGCCGCGGGCGTACCGCCTCCCGGATCTGGTCGAGATCCCCAACGCGATCCACGGGAAGCTGCCGGCGGTGGCAGATGTAATCGGCCTCGACCCAGAGTCAGAATTCCTGTTCGTGATGACCGACAAGAAGGACGTGCTGTCGCTCGATCTCGGGAGCGGCCGCGTCGACACCGTGGTGACGGGAATCGTGCAGGCGGCCCTCGGCCCCGACGGCACGCTGTACACGGTGGACGCCAAGCGGCGTGTCGTCTCGCTCGCACGGCGGGTGCGGTTCGCCTGGCCCCAACCCTTGGGGGGCGTGCCGCGCGAGCTGTTCGGCGGCAGCGACCAGCGCCTCGTGGCGGTCGATCCACCCAAGCTGATCACGGCCGCGGCCGATCAACCGCCCACGAGCCGGACGATCCCGGTGGGGGGCGACGTCGCGGCGACGCGCTGGGGCGACTTGATCGCCGTCGCGAGCGATTCGGGTGTCCTGCTGATGGACGCGCTCGGGCGACGCGACGCGGCGTTCGTGCCGCTTGAGGACCACCCGCGCGCGCTTGTCTTCTCCCCTTCCGGACACCGCATCTATGTGGCGCGACGCACCGAGCCTGGGCTCGCCGTAATCGACCGCTACGAGCGTGCCGAGATCGACGGCGTGGCGCTGCCGACGCCCGCCGCGACGATGCGTCTCGATCCGCTGGGACGTTGGTTGTTGGCCCGCCCGACCGTCGGCGATTCGGCGTGGGTCGTGGACCTGCCCGTGAAGCGGCTGGTGGGCTCGGTCGCCACCGCGTGGCGGGTGGATCTGCCGGCGATCGCCCCGGATGGCTCGCTGCTGGTGCGGCAGCGCGACGACGTCGCCGCGTACCGGCCGGATTCGCTGCTCGTCACCGGCCGCGTCAAAGGCGGGGGCGCCGATCACTGGACACTGACCGCGTGGCGGCCCCGCGGCAGCTACCGCTCGGCGTTCGCCGACGAGTCGGGTCAGCCCGGACAGCCAGCCGCCGGGGGGGGACCCGGGGGGGCCGCCGATACGGTGGCGGGCGAGGGCCTGCTGTACGTCCAGGTGTCGACGTCGCAAAATGAGGCCTGGTCCGGCGAGATGGCCCAGCAGCTCACGCGAGCCGGTTTGGCCGCCCGCGTGCTGCCGCCGCGGGGGCCCGATGACGGCTACCGCGTCGTGCTCGGCCCGTACCCCACGCGCGCGCAAGCGGAGGCGATCGGGCGGAAGCTCGGCCGGCCGTTCTGGATCTACCAACCCACGCCATGAGCGCACGACCGCTCCCGCGCTCGCGTCTCGACAATCTGATCCCTCCGCTCGTCGATGGGCAGGCGCTGGTGGCCCTCGTGCCCGCCACCGGCGACCTCAGGTGGGCCGCGGCGGCTGCCTGGGACGTGGCGCGCGCGGCGGCGCTGCACGGGCGCCGCGTGGCGCTCGTCGATCTGTGGATCGAAGACCCCACGCTGCACGAGGTGGTTGGGCTCTCGCCGACCGAAGGCATCGTCGACGCGTTCGAATACGGCGTGTCGCTGACGAAGACGGCTCACGAGGTCGACCACGTCTTTTTCATCGCTGCGGGCGCGTACACGGCGCATCCGGGTGAGCTGTTCGGACACGAGCGGTGGAAGAAGCTGCACGGCGGGTTCCGCGTGGAGGGCGCGCTGCTGCTGCTCTATCTCTCGGCGGGCGGGCTCGCCCGCCTGTCGGCCGTGCCGGACGGCCTGATCGTGCTTTCGCCGGACGGCTTCGAGCCGGAGTCCTCCATCGTCCAAGGGATCACGGCCGCGCTCGAGCGCAGCATCCCCCTGGTCGGCGTGGTACGCGAGCACTGGACACCCGCACCGGGCCCAGCGGGAGATGCTCGCGACGCAGCTATCCCCCCGAGGCCGTCGCGTCCTCTGCCGCTGCCGCATCCGCCCGGGCGAGCCGCGCACCGCCGCACCCGACCCGTCCTGGTGGCGGCGACGCTGGTCGCGGGGGCGGCAGGAGGGTGGGCGCTGTTCACCACGGGGGGGGAGTCCATCCGGGCCAGCGGTGCCGAGCACCGTGCTGCCCCGCCGACGCCCGTCGCGCCGCGCGTGCGGCCGACTGCCGTCCCGACGCCCCGGCTGGACTCGCTCCCCTGGACCGTGCAGCTCGCAGCCTACGCCAGGGTCGACAAGGCACTCGCCCTAGCTGATCGTCTGGCGAGCGACGAACACCTGCCGGCCTTCGTGACCCCGGTCGCGCTCGAGGGACGGCCAGGGGGGGGCGCGGCCGTCTGGTATCGCGTGCTGGCCGGCGCCTTCGCGACCCGCGACTCCGCTGCCGCGACGCGGGCGGCGCTGTGGGCGAACGGGCTGGCTCCGAAGGGTCAGGGCGACCTGCTGCGGGCGCCGTACTCCTTCTCGCTCGCTCAAACGGGGCGGCCCGATCGCTTGCGCGCCCGGGGTATTCCGGCGGTCTCGTGGGGCGCAGCGGGCACCCTGCTGGTGGGGGCGTTCGAAACCCCCGATCAGGCGAGCCTCGCCGAGGCGCAGCTCAGGCGCGCCCGCGTTCCGGCCACCCTCGTGACACGAACGAGGACCAAACCATGAGACTGACCCGACTCGAACTGTCGGGCTTCAAGTCGTTTGCAGGCACGGTGGAGCTGCCGTTCGAAACGGGCGTCACCGCGATCGTCGGCCCCAACGGGTGCGGCAAGTCGAACATTTCCGACGCCGTGCGGTGGGTGCTGGGCGAGCAGTCGCCCCGCCTGCTGCGCGGCGGCAAGATGGAGGACGTCATCTTCCAAGGGTCGACCGGCCGGCGGCCCGTGAACGTCGCGGAAGTGTCGCTCGTGTTCGACAACTCCGACGGCACGCTCCCCCTGGCCTATCAAGAGGTCGTCGTCACGCGCCGACTGTCCCGCGCAGGCCAGAGCGAATACCTCCTCAACCGTTCGTCCGTCCGCCTCCGCGACATCCAGGACCTGCTGCGAGGCACGGGCCTCGGCGCGGACGCCGCGGTGGTGATGGAAGCGAGGATGATCGAGGCGCTGCTCTCCGAGAGGGCCGAGGAACGCCGTGCGTTGTTCGAGGAAGCGGCGGGGATCGGCCTGTATCGCAACCGGAAGGAGAGCACCGAGCGGCGGCTCGAGGAGACGGCGGCGGATCTGGCGCGCCTCGAAGACTTGGTCGGCGAGGTGCAGACGCAGGTTCGTTCGCTCGCGCGCCAGCGGGGGAAGGCAGAGCGGTACGGGAAGATGATCGAAGAGCGTTTCGGGATCGCCCTGACGCTGGTGCGGCGCGAACTCGAGGACATCGATCTCGCCCTAGGCGACCTGGGCAAGCGGGCCGAACGCCTGACCGCCGAGCTCCCCGGGGAGCGAGGGCGGCTCGGCGCAGCGGAGCACGAGCGTGAGGCGCGGGTGCAGGCACGGCATATGGCCGAGGCGCAGCGCACGGAGGTGGAGCGGCGCCTAGCCGACGCGAAGCTGGAGGTGGGACGGCTGGAAGGCGACCTGGCGCTCGCCGCCGAGCGGCTGCGCAACGCCGCGCAACGGCGCGCGACGGCGGGGCAGCGGCGCGGGCTAGAGGAGGCCCGCGTCGTCCAGGCGGAGCAGGAGCGGAGTGCGGCCACCGCCGAGTGCGTCGCGGCCGAGCGCGACCTCGCATCCGTCGGACAGGAGCTGGCCGGCCGCGCGGCGCTGGAGCAAGAGGTCCGCGACCGGCTGCTCGCCCAGCGCACGGCGGTGCGCGAGCTTGAGGAGGACCTGCAGCGCCGAGCCGAGGGGTTCCGCGCATTGGAGGGAGAACGCGCGGCGCTCGAGCGGGAGCGAGTAGAGCTGGGGCAGCAGCTGGCCCAGGCGTCGGGGGAGCGCGCCGCACGGGCGGAGGCCGAGTGGGCGGCGACTGCCCAAGCGAGTGGGCGGGCACAGGAGGCGCAGGTGCAGGCGCGGGCGGCGACGCAGGCGGCGGAGGAGCTCGAGCGCGCGCGCCGCCGCGTGGCGGAGCTCAAGGAGCAGGAGACGCATGACCGCGCCGCCCAGCGCCAGGCGGAGGAGGCGGTCGCGCAGGTGACGGCTCGACGCGACGCGCTTGCCGAGCTCGAGCGCGAGCGGGTGGGCCTCGCGCCCGCTGCTCAAGCGCTGCTCAAGGACAAAGCGCAGTTCGGCGACGCAGTGCTGGGCCCGCTCTCGGACTTCGTGCGTACCAGCCGGCGGGACGCGCAGCTCGCCGAGCAATTGCTCGGCGAGTGGCTGCACGCCGTGCTGGTGCGCGACGAGGACGGCGTAACGGCGATCCGCCGCTGGCACGAGCAAGCACAACCGGGACCGCTGGTGCTGCTGCCGTGCACGCCCGGTCCCCGTCGCACCGCCGACGGGCATCCCCTCACGGACGAGTTGCGGGTAGACGGCCCGGCGGCGGCATGGGTGCGTACCCTGCTTGCGGGCCACGAAGTGCTCGACGGCGGGCGCGCCCTGCGCCGCGCCAACGGCGCGGTGTTCCTCGCCGGCGCCGGGGCCGCAGGCGGGGGGCCGCTCGAGCGGCGCGCCGAGCTCGACGCGCTCACACAGGAGTTAGGGGAGACGGAGGGGCGCCGGGTAGCCGCGGCGGAGGCGTTGCATAAGACGCTCGGGGAGTTGACCGCGGCCGAAGCCGGGCTCGCGGCGGCGGGAGCAGCGGCGGAGCGGGCCCGCGCGCACGAGCTCGAGGCGGGCGCGCTGAAAGGCGACGCCGAGCGCGCCGCGGCTCACGCGCAGCGGGAGGCCGCGGACGCGACGGCTCAGGTCGACCGGCTCTCGACCCGGCTGGCGGCGGTCGAAGCCCGACTTACCGCGCTGCACGCTGAGCTCGAGCGGCACGAGGTCGAACGGGTGCGGCTCGACGAGCGGCTGGGGGCCGAGCGCGCGCGCCTGATGGAGCTCGAAACACAGCAGGAGGCCGCGCGCGAGCAGCGCGTGCGCTGGCAAGTCGAGGCCGCCCAGGTGGAGGCGCGTCTCGCCGCTGCACGCGAGCGGGCCGCGCGGGCCGGTGGCGACGCGGACGCAGCGCGCCACCAGGGGACGACCCTCGCGGAAGAAATCGCGACCATCGACCGCGATACCGCGGCCCTCACCGCCCAGCAGGCCGAGTGGGCGGACGCGCTCAAGCAGCGCCGCCAGGCGGTCGAGGCACTCGCAGCGGCGGCCGAGGAGGCGGCAGTGCAGGCACAACAGGCGGAGGCGCGCGTCGCGGAGGCGGAGACGGCGCTCGACGCCGCCCGCGGAGCGCTCGATGTGCTCGGCGCGGAGGAGCACAAGCTCGAGGTCGAGCGCACCGAGATCCTGGGGCGCAAGCGTGGACTGGTGGAGCGCGTCGAAGCCGAGTGGCGCAAGCCGCTCGACCAATTGCTCGCCGCCGCGCCGGAGGTGCCGGGCGACATCGAATGGCTGCGCCAGGAGAACGACCGGCTCAAAGACGCCATCGAGGCCGTGGGTCCGGTCAACGCACTGGCCGTCGAGGAGCACGGTGAGGAGACGAAGCGCCTCGAGTTCCTCATGACGCAGCGCGACGATTTGGTGGCTGCGCGCCAGTCCCTGCAGCAGGCGGCGCGCGAGATCGATCAGACCGCGAAGGGAATGTTCCTGGAGTCGTTCGGCAAAGTGCGCGAGAACTTCCGCACAGTCTTCCAGACGCTGTTCGGCGGCGGCGAGTGCGATGTGCGGCTCGCCAATGAGGACGAGCCGCTCGAGAGCGAGATCGAGATCCACGCGGCGCCGCGCGGCAAGCGCACGCAACGCATCCATCTGCTCTCCTCGGGCGAGCGCACGCTGGTCGCGGTGTCGCTGCTCTTCGCCATCTTCCTCACCAAACCGAGCCCGTTCTGCCTGCTCGACGAGGTCGACGCCCCGCTCGACGACGCCAACGTGGGCCGCTACGTGCGGCTGCTCGCCGAGTTCAAGGATCAGACCCAGTTCATCGTCATCACTCACAACCCGCGCACCATGCAGGCGGCCGACGCCGTCTACGGCGTCACGATGCAGGAGCCGGGGGTGTCCACGATCGTGGGCGTGCGCCTGGGCCAGATGGAACCGGTCTAGCGCCCCGTGCCACGGTCCATCCGGGCCGCCGCGCTCCTCGCCCTCGCCGCTCCGGCAGGCCTCGCAGCGCAGCGGCCCGCCGTGTCTCCGGTACTACCGCGCGTCTGGCAGCGCGACACGACGCTCACCGTGTGGCTGTTCGTGCGGCCCGGCGTCCCGCTCGAGCGAGCAGCGGCCCGCGCGGCCGCCGCCGGCGCGCGGGTGCGCGTCCGCAGCCGTTGGCTACACGCGCTCGGCGCCGACGTGCCGACGGCGGGCCTGCGCGAGCTGGCGCGCGAGACGTTGCTCCGCCGCATCCAGCCCGCCGGCCGCTGGCGCCCGGCGCCCGGTCCGGATCCGGCGGCGCGGGCCGCGGTCGCTACCGATACCTGCCCCGCGGGCGGAGACCCCACGTACGGCCCCTCCGAGATGCCCTACCGTCAGCTCGACCTGCGCCCGCTGGCCGACGCCGGGTACGACGCGAGCGGCGTGCGAATCGCCATCCTCGACGGGGGCTTCAACACCGCGGCGCCGGCGTTCGCGGGCGTCACGGTCACGGCGCAGTACGATTTCGTGTTCGGCGATTCGGTGGTGCGCGATCAGCCGAACGACCAGCCCGGGGCGCAGTTCCACGGCACCGCGGTGTGGTCCCTCTTCGCGGGCCGCGTCCCCGGCCGGCTGCGCGGGGTCGCGCCCGGTGCGGCGTACCTGCTCGCCAAGACCGAAGACGTACGGTCCGAAACACGCATCGAGGAGGTGAACTACGTGCGCGCGCTGGAGTGGGCGGATTCCATCGGCGTCGATATCGTCTCGTCCAGCCTCGGCTATCTCGACTTTGACGATGGCTTCACCTACTCGCCGGCGGATCTGAACGGCCGGGTGGCGGTCACGAGCGTGGCGGCCGAGAGCGCCGCGGCCCACGGCATCCTCGTCGTGACGGCCGCCGGAAACGGAGGCCCAAGCTTCCGGACCCTGGTCACGCCCGGGGACGCGGATTCCGTGATCACTGCCGGCGCGGAGGATTCGCTCGGCGCGCTCGCGAGCTTCTCATCGCGCGGCCCGACGGCGGACGGCCGGCTGAAGCCGGACCTCACCGCGCCCGGCGTGCTCGTCTGCGTGCTCAGCGCCTCCAACGCCCTCGGCCGGGTCAACGGGACTTCCTTCGCGACGCCGCTGCTGGCGGCAGCCGCGGCGCTCCTGAAGCAGCTGCACCCGGGTCTCGGGCCCGGCGCGCTCCGTCAAGCGCTCCAAGCCTACGCGGCGAATCGCACCGCGCCCGACAGCCTGCGGGGCTGGGGCCGCCCCGACGTGGCCGCCAGCGCGGTGTTCCCGACCGCGATCACGCCGCTCACGCCCGCCGGGGCGGTGTTGGCGTCGATCACGCCGTCGTTCTCGTGGTCGGTGAGCACTCCCCCTCCGTACGCCACCCCGATCAGCTACCGCCTCCGCATCGCCCGGGACGCCACGTTCCTGTATCTCGTGGTCGACACGCTGACGACAGCCACGAGCTTCGCGCTGCGGCGTGCGCTCAAGCCCGGACGGCCGTTGTTCTGGCGCGTCGACGCTTCGGCCGCGACCGGCGTCACCGCGACGACCGGAGCTCTCGGGCCGATCGTCGTACCGCCATGGGCCACGCTCACCTCGTTCTCGACGCCGGCCGGCGTGAACACGGCCGAGGTCCAGCCCGTCTTCAGTTGGCAATCGCCGGCAGTGAGTACGCCACCTGGGCCGCTCCGCTACGATTTCACAGTGCGCCGCGCCGGGGCCCAGTTCGCAAACACGCCCGAATTCACCGTCGCGGGCTTGAGCGATACGGTATTCCAGCTGCCGCGCCCGCTCGAGCGCGACGCGGCGTACGTGTGGTCGCTGGTCGTGCACGCCGGAGCCGATACCACCCTCGTGCAGAGCCAGGGCGTGTTCATGGTGGTCGACGGCTCGATTCCCCCGACGACGCAGCTCTATCAGAATTTTCCCAACCCCTTCCCCACCGACGGACGCGAGGCGACGTGCCTCTGGTTCGATCTCGCGGTCCCTGCGATCGTGGAGCTCGCCGTGCTCGATCTGCGCGGCAACCCGGTGCGGCGCTTCGTCCCGGGGCCCAATTTCCCGGGCATTCTTCCCGCCGGCCGGTACGGCCGGAGCGGGCCCGGCGGCCCCACCTGCGATGTGCGTCTCATGTGGGACGGCCGCGCCGACGACGGGCGAGAGCTGCCGCCCGGCGTCTATCTGTACAAGTTGCGGGCGGGGGGGATAATTCAGTTCAGGCGAATCGTCTTTCGGGGGAGGAACCGCTAGCGTCATGGAACTGGTCACCGTGGGAACGGGGACGGTCGCCCCGTCGGCCAGCCGCACGTCGGCGTGTCACTGGGTGAGCCGCGGGCGGCTCAAGATCCTGCTCGACTGCGGCGCGGGAGCTCTGCACCGCCTCGCCGAGTTCGGGCTGCCGTGGCACCAGGTCACGCACGTGGTGCTGTCGCATTTTCATCCCGACCACTGGGGCGAGTTGCCGATGCTCGTGTATGCCCTCAAGTACACCACCGTCCCGGCGCGCGAGGAGCCGCTCGTGATCCTCGGGCCGCCGGGCGTAGTGCGCCTGATCAAAGCGCTCGCCGAAGGATACGGCCCCTGGCTGCTCGACCCGGGGTTCCCGATCGGCATCCTCGATGTGCGGGGCGGCGAGCCGTTCCCGCTCGACGCTGACGTGAATCTCGAGACCTTCCCGGTGCCGCACACGCCGGAGAGCGTGGCGCTGGCGGTGGCGGCTCCCGAGGGGCGGCTCGTCTACACGGGGGACACCGGCCCCTCGAGCCCGCTCGCTCGCTGGGCGACGGGCGCGGACCTGCTGCTCGCGGAGTGCTCGCTCCCCGAGGAGATGGCCATGGACATTCATCTCACTCCGGAACGCGCCGGCGACCTGGCGCGAGAAGCCGGCGCCCGGCGTCTCGTCTTGACGCACTTCTATCCACCGGTAGAAACTTCGGACCCGGCGCAGGCCGCCGCAGTGCGGTTTAGCGGACCGATCGCGGCCGCGCGCGATGGAGACCGGTTCGTCATCGGAGGAGTCTGAGCGGTGCTGATTGTGATGCGACACGGCGCCACCGACGCGGAGATCCAGCGCGTCGTCGCCGTCATCGAAGAACTGGGCTACAAGGCCAGCCCGATGCCCGGGGCGCAGCGCACGGCGGTGGGCCTCGTGGGCAACGACGGGCGGGTCGACGCGTCGCGGCTCGAGGCGCTCCCGGGCGTCCAGGAGATCATCCACGTCTCGAAGCCGTACAAGCAGGTGAGCCGCGAATGGAAGGGCGAGAATACGGTCGTCCGACTCCCCGGCGGCGTAGCGGTCGGAGGGACGGAGGTGGTGGCGATCGCCGGCCCGTGCTCGGTGGAGTCCGAACGGCAGATCCTCGAAGCCGCGCGGCAGGTGCGCGAGGCGGGGGCGGTGATCCTGCGCGGGGGCGCCTGGAAGCCTCGTACCTCGCCCTATGCCTTCCAAGGGCTCGGCCGGCCTGGTCTCCAGCTCCTCGCGAAAGCACGCGACGAGACGGGGCTGCTGATCTGCACCGAGGCCATGGACCCCGAGGGGGTAGGATACGTCGCCGAAGTCGCCGACATCATTCAGATCGGTGCCCGCAACATGCAGAACTCCTCGCTCCTCAAGGCCGCGGGGCGCGCGAAGAAGCCCGTGCTCCTCAAGCGCGGGCTGTCGGCAACGATCGAGGAGCTGCTGCTCTCCGCCGAGTACCTGCTCGCCGAGGGGAATCACGCGGTGATCCTGTGTGAGCGGGGCATCCGCGGCTTCGACACGGCGACCCGCAACGTCTTCGACCTCACGGCCATTCCCGTGGTGCACAAGCTCTCGCACCTGCCGATCGTCGCCGACCCGTCGCACGGCACGGGCCTGCGCCTGTCCGACGGTGCGCAATCGCTGTTCCCCGACCAGTTCGCGCAGCTGATGCGCGAGGTCCGCGTCATCGCGGAGGTGATCGGGCGGCGCGTCGCCGAGCCCGCGTCGGTGAGCGCGTGAGAGTCGGACGGCCGGACGGTCGGACGGTCGGACGGCTTATCACAGCGGTCGTATTGCTGTCCGGCGGTCCGGCCGTCCGACAGTCCGACGACCCCTGGCCTGTCCTCGACCGCGCCAGCCAGACCTACCAGACGATCAGCACGCTCAGCGCTGACTTCGTCCAAATCGTCGTCAACCCGCTGATCGGCAGCCCCGACACGACGCGCGGCAAGCTGTACCAGATGCGGCCGAGCCGCTTCGCGATGCGGTTCACCGCGCCCAAAGGGGATCGCATCGTGGCGGACGGCCGGTACCTGTGGCTGTACACGCCGAGCACCGCGCCCGGGCAAGTGATCCGCTCGCGCATTCCCGCGGTGGGCACCACCGGACCGAATCTGATCGGCCAGTTCGTGGAGCGACCACGCGAGCGCTACAGCGCGCGCTACCTGCGGGCAGACTCGCTCGGCGGCACGATGGTGGACGTGGTCGCGCTCAGCCCGAAGGAGAAAGACCAGCCCTACAGCGGTGCGGTGATCTGGGTGGATCGGAACGACAGGCTGGTGCAGCGCATCGACATCACAGAGGCCTCGGGCCAGCAGCGGACGGTGATCCTTGGGAACCTCAAGGTGAACCGCGGCGCGCCGGGCCGCGAGTTTACGTTTTCGCTCCCGGCCGGAGTACGAGTGGTAGATCAGTAGCAAGGGCGTCGGCGACACGCGCCGCCGTCGCTTCGTCCATTCCCCGTTTCTCGGCGAGCTCGAGCGCCGCGCGCCCCAGCGCGCGGTACAAGAGCGCGTCATCCTTGGTGAGGGACTCGAGATGGCGGCGGATGGTGCTGTCGTCGCCGCGCACCACCGGCCCCGTCAGCGCGTCCATCGGCTGACCGTATGACAGATTCTCGAGCGTGCCCTCCACGAGCGGGCGCAGGGCCTGCCACGCGTCCGCGTCCGTGAGGCCCGCGTGGCGCAGCAGGCGCTGGGCGACCGCTTGCACCACAACGAAATAGTTGGACGCGAACACTGCGCCTGCATGGTAGATCGCCTTCGCCTTGCCCGTAATGCGGAACGGGTGCATCCCCAGCTCGCGGGCGATCCCCTCCGCTGCCTCAAGCGCACGCGCCATCCCCTCCACCGCAGCCCAGGCGCCCTTCAGGCGCTCGGGCGCGCGCTCCGGATCCGAGATCGTCTGGAGCGGGTGGAGCGAGCCGAGCGCGGCGCGTGATGGGACCAGCGGGCCCAGCGCTTCCTGGCCCTGCACGCCTGAGAGGTGGAGCACCACGTGCTCCGGCCGGACCGCGCCGCCGCGCGCGAGCGCCTCCGCCAGGGGGCGGATGGCGTCGTCCCGCACGGCGAGAATGACGACGCCCGCCTGGGCGACCCAGGCGGGCGGGGGGGAAGCGTCAGCGGCTCCGACGGTGAGCTGCAGCGGCTTCGGGATGGCCTTCTTGCGACGCCCGTGCAGCCGGACCGTGTAGCCGGTGCGGGCCAGCGCCAGCGCCAGACCCACGCCCGCGCGCCCCGGCCCGATGATCCCGACCGCGGGTCTGCGCGGAGGCTCCGGGAGTTGGACCGGCACTAGTTCCGCGGGTTCGCGGAGGGCTTAGCCGGGGCGAGGGAGAGCAGGTCCTGCGGCGACCGGGCGCGGCGCGCCAGGCCGAGCGCCGCCTGCACCTGGTGGTCCTCCGCCATCCGCCGGCGCACCTCCGCCGGCCGACCGAAGACGTAGCGCGTGGTCTCGTAGCCGAGCTCCTGGGCGATGAGAGTGTGCGCACCGGCCATGAGGCTGTCGGGAACGACCGCGCCCCGGGCCCGGAGGCGGCGCAGCACCTCGCTCACCATCTCGTCGCTCACGGCACCGGAGGGGTCACTCACGCGACCCGTCCCCTTCAGCTCGAGCGAGTAGGTCGAGAGCACGTCCCGAAACGCCGGGATCTTGTCGCCCAGCGTTCTCATGAAGTTTCGCTCCGCGGTCGTGAACGTGTCCGGGCTGACGAATAGATCCGGCCGGATTCCGCCGCCACCCATCACCGTGCGGCCGCGGTCGGTGTGGAACACCAGTGCCGAATCGCTTCGCGTCGAATCGCGACCCTGCTCCGCCGCGACGACCTGCGCCTCCTGATCGGCTTCGTTCTTGCTCTTGCGCTGAATGGTGCGGCCGCTCGGCGTGTACCAACGCGCCGTCGTCAGCTTCAGTGCCGTCTCCGGTGTGAGCTGCCAGAGCGACTGCACGAGCCCCTTCCCGAACGTGGGTGTCCCCACGACCAGGGCGCGATCGTGGTCCTGCAGCGCGCCGGTGATGATCTCGGCGGCGCTCGCGGTGCCGCCGTTCACGAGCACCACGATCGGGAGGCCTGGCCACGGCTGGGGTTTGGTGTCCCGGAACGAGCGCGTGATGTTGGGTGTCCGTCCACGCGTCGCCACGACCTCCTGACCGGGGTCGAGGAACAGCTCGCTCACGGCCACCCCCTGATCGAGCAGGCCGCCCGGGTTGCTGCGCAGGTCGAGCACCAGCGATTTCATCCCCTTCTGCACCAGATTCCCCACGGCCTCGCTCAGCTCCGCCGCCGACGTCTCGCTCACCGGACTCAGCTGGATGTATCCGACCTTGTCGTCCAGCATCATCGCGACTTGCACCGAGCGAAGGTGGATCGTGGCGCGGGTGAGCTTGAAGGTGAGCGGCTGCTCCACACTCACCCGCCGCACCCGGAGCTCGACCTTCGTGCCCGGCTGACCGCGCAACTCCTTCACCGCCTGGTCGTTCTTCCAACCTTCGGTCGAGCGGCCGTCCAGGGTCACGATCTGATCGCCCGACTGGATACCGGCCCGCTCAGCCGGCGTGTCGGGCAGCGGCGCCACGACCGTGATCCAGCCGTCGCGCACGTCGATCTGGATGCCCAGCCCCCCGTAGTTGCCGGTGGTCGCCTCGGAGAGGGCGCGGAAGTCGTCGCGCTTGAGGAAAACCGAATACGGGTCGTGCAGTTGGTCGAGCATGCCGTCGATCGCCATCTGATAGAGCTGCCGCTCGTCGAGCGAGTCGACGTAGTAGTCGGCGACGTGCGCCAGCACGTCCTCGAACAGGCGCGCCTGCTGGTACACGGATCCCTCCGGCACGGCCTCGCGCTGCAACAGCCAGCCACCGGTCGCGAGCGCGACGCACGAGATGACGGCGACGACCAGGATCTTTCGGAGCTTCATGACACGCCTCGCGTTGAGAGTACGGTCACCGCCATGACCTCGCGCCACGCGGCGTCCTGCACGGCCTTCTTCGATTGTGTGGCATCGATGTGGGCCACGCCGGGCCCTGCGGCACCACGGTACGCCTCGAGCACGCGCCGGTGGAACCCATCGTCCTGCCGCTCCAAACGGTCCTGCACCTTGCGTGCCGCGCGTTGTCGCTCGCGGCCCATCGCCACGGGCACGTCGAGCACGAGCGTCAGGTCCGGGACGAGCCCCCCCGTGGCCAGGCGGTTGGCCCGAGCCACCTCCTCGTACGCTAACCCGCCGCCGGCCACTTGGTAGGCCATGGTCGAGAGCTCGAACCGGTCGGCCAGGACCACCTGTCCCGCCGCGAGCGCGGGACGGATCACTTTGTGCACCAGGTCGGCCCGCGCCGCGAGGAAGAGGAACAACTCGGCGGCGGGGGCCATCTCGTAGGGGAATCCCAGGACCACCTTGCGTGCCGCTTCCGCGACCGGCGTCCCGCCGGGCTCGCGCACCGTCACGACGGTACGGCCGTCGGCGCGGAACCGGGCTGCCAGCCACCGCAGCAGTGTCGACTTCCCCGCCCCTTCAGGGCCCTCCACCACGATGAACGTCATCCCAGGGTGATGATCGGGCTCGCGGCCCCCTGCTTCATTCCCTCGTAGATCCGCGCGTTTACCTTGGCCATCAGTTTTTCGAAGTTCGCCTGGGCGGCCACAACTTGCTGATACACCGCATTCGACTGGACGCTCTGGAGCGCGCGATCGTACTGTTCAACCTGCTCGCGTGGCGGCTCCCGGTTCTCCTGGGCCGCGCGCTCGATGTCCCGCGCGATCCGCTCGACCTCGGCCAGGAGCTGCTTGCAGGTCGCGTCCTCGCGCATCCGGTCGCTCGCCCGGACCAACGCTTTGTACTCCTCACTCTGCCCCAGCAGCCGGCCGAGCTCCCCCGCCTTCTGGTCGATCACGCACCCTCCTTGGCAAACGCCAGCAAGAACCGCGACCGCCCGAACAGGTCTTCGTGGATGGCGACGCGCGCCCAGCCGTGGGCGCGCGCGAGGGCCCGCACCTGCACTGCGCGCCGCTCGTCGATCTCGAGCGCCAGCAGGCCGCCGGGCGCGAGCAGCGCGGCGGCGCCCCCGAGCAGCGACCGCGTCGCGTCGAGCCCGTCAGATCCGCTCACCAGCGCCCGGCGGGGCTCGAAGTCGCGCACAGCCGGATCGAGCTCGAGATACTCGGCCTCCGTCAGATATGGGGGGTTCGAGACAATCGCCCGGCAGCGCTCCCCTGCGAGAGGCGCCAGGAGATCCCCCTCCCGGATCTCGACCGGGACATCGGGCCGAACGAGGGCGACGTTCTCCCGTGCCAGCGCAGCGGCTCCGGCCGCGCGCTCGACCGCGATCACGCGCTCGAAGCTGCCTTCGACGGCCAGCGCCAGGGCGATGCAGCCGCATCCCGTGCCCACGTCCGCCACCACCCCCCCGCCCCGTTCCACGTGCCACGTTCCACGAGGCACGCGGCGGGTCCAATTCAGGACCAGCTCCACGAGCCCCTCCGTCTCGGGCCGAGGGATCAACGCCCGCGTGTCGAGCTTCAGGTCGAGCGTGCGGAAGCCCACGCGACCGACAGCATAGGCGAACGGGACTCCACTGGAACGACGCTCGACGGCTTGCGCAAACCGCTCCGCCAGCTCCGGCGGCAGCGGCTGGTCGCGCCGCAGCCACACGTCGCCGGGCTTGGTCCCTGAGCCGGCCACAGCAGCCCAGAGCGTCGTCGCTTCCCGGCGCGGGCTGGGCAGCCCCGAGCGCGCCAGTCGCTCGAGGGCCCGCTCGAGCGCGCTCGCGATCGATGAACGAGGCGCGGCGCGCTCAGGCACTGAGCCGTTCTTTCTCCCCTGCGAGCCTGAGCGCCGCGATCAGCTCGTCGAGCTTCCCGTCCATCACCTCGGCGAGGGCGTGGGCCGTGAACCCGATGCGGTGGTCGGTGATCCGGTTCTGCGGAAAGTTGTATGTGCGGATCTTCTGCGATCGGTCGCCCGTGCCCACCTGAGCCCGCCGCTCCCGCGCGCGCGCCGCTTCCTGCTCGGCGAGCATGCGGTCGAGCAGCCGGGCGCGCAGGATCTCCAGCGCCTTGATCTTGTTCTGGAGCTGCGACTTCTGATCTTGGCACTTCACCTCGAGCCCCGTCGGGAGGTGCGTCACCCGCACCGCGCTGTCTGTCGTGTTGACGCTCTGGCCACCCGGGCCGCCGGAGCGGAATACGTCAATGCGCAGGTCCTTCTCCTCGATCTTGACGTCCACCTCTTCCGCGTCCGGGAGGACCGCCACCGTCGCGGCGGACGTATGACGGCGGCCCTGTGTCTCGGTCTCGGGGATGCGCTGCACGCGGTGCACGCCCGACTCATAGCGGAGCGTGCCGTACACCTTGGGCCCACGCACCGCAAAGATCGCCTCCTTCAGACCGCCGAGGTTACCCTCCGAGAGCGCCAGCACCTCGACCTTCCACCCGCGGCGCTCGCAGTAGCGCGTGTACATGCGGAACAGGTCCGCCGCGAAGAGCGCCGCCTCGTCGCCGCCAGTGCCGGCGCGGATCTCCACGATGGCATCACGGTCGTCGAGCGGGTCGGCGGGGGTGAGGAGGTCGGCGAGCAGGGCCTCCGCTCGCTCGATCTCGGGACGGAGCCGCTCCACGTCCGCGCGCGCCAACTGGGAGAGCTCGGGGTCCTTGTCCTGCAGAACCTCGCGCGCCTGGGCGAGCTCGCCCTGGAGGCGCTCGAGGCGGCTGTGGGCTTGGCGGATGGCGTCGAGCCGCGCGTGCTCGCGGCCCAGCTGCTTCAGCTTGGCCGGATTGCGCGCGGTCTCGGGGTCGGCCAAGGCTCGGGCGACCTGCTCCGCCCGTGCGAGCGCCTGGCGGAGTCGGGCCTCCATAGGTCAGCCGGTCGTCTTGTCCGTCGCGTATTTCTGGCGGAACCGCTCCACGCGCCCAGCTGTGTCCAGGAGCTTCTGCTTCCCGGTGTAGTAGGGGTGGCACTTGGCGCAGATTTCGACGTGGATCACGGACACTGTGGACCGCGTCACGAAGCTGTTGCCGCAGGCGCACTGGACTTGAGCGCGCTGGTAGACGGGGTGAATCCCGGGTTTCACTGCACTGTATCCTGAGTAGAAGTCAAATGGCACAAGGCTTGGAAATATAACTGGCATCGTGAGTTGGCGGCAAGACGCCACATTGACACCGGGCAGGCCACTACGTAAGCTTGCCCCACCATAACCCCCCAAACCCGAGGGGAACACCCGCGTGTCGGTGACGGCCATCCTCCAAAAAGTCCCGCTCTTCGGCCAACTCTCCCCCGCCGAGCTCGATCGGGTGGCCGAGATCACCCGCGAGCGCAGCTACCCCCGCAACTCCGTGATTCTGTTCGAGGACGACCCCGGCGACGCGCTGTATGTCGTGGCCAAGGGGCAGGTCAAGGTGGTCCTCATCGGGGAAGACGGGCGGGAAGTCATTCTCTCCGTGCTCGGCGAGGGGGACTTCTTCGGCGAGATGTCACTCATCGACGAGGAACCCCGCTCGGCGCATGTGATCGCGATGGAGGACTCGAATCTCCTCGTGATCCGGCGCGAGGACTTCCAGAGCATTCTACAGCAATCGCCGGGGATCGCGATGGGGTTGCTGCGGGAGCTCTCCCGCCGGCTGCGGCGCGTGGACGAGAAGGTGGGGAGCCTCGTCCTCCTCGATGTCAACGGCCGCGTGGCCCAACTGCTCCTCGACCTCGCCGACGAAGCGGGGTCGAGTCGTATCACGCGCCGCCTCACCCACCACACCATCGCCCAGATGATCGGCTCGAGCCGCGAGACGGTGAGCCGGACCATGCGCGAGCTGGTCGATAAAGGCTATATCGAGATCAGCCGCCGGGAGATTCTGATTCGGGACCGCGCCGCACTGGAGGCGTCGGCGGGGCGGTCGTGAGTCGCGCCCCACGGCGTGAGGTGGGTCACCGGGGGCGGGTGAGCCTGCGGCTTGTTCTACGTGCCCGATTTTCCGTAACTTAGCCCTAGGTACGGCGTGCCAGGACCGATGGCCTACACGGTGACCTTTTGGGGAACGCGGGGCTCGATCCCCACCCCCGGGGCCCACACCGCGCGCTACGGCGGCAACACGCCGTGCGTGGCCGTGGAGGGCCCCGGGGGGCAGCTCGTCATCCTCGACGCGGGCACCGGGATTCGCGCGCTGGGGCTCCAGCTCGTGGAGCGGCAAAACGGCGCCGTGAACGCGGAGATCCTGCTCTCACACGCCCACTGGGACCACATTCAAGGGCTGCCGCACTTCAAGCCGTTCTTCTCGCCGGGGAATGCGGTGCGCATCTGGGGCTCCAGACAGGGCACCACCTCGCTCGAGGCGATCCTCCGGCAGCAGATGGACCCGGCCGTGTTCCCCATCCCGCTCGACGCGCTGTCGGCCAAGCTGACGGTGCAGCAGGTCGACCCGGGCGAGTTTACGGTGGGCGCATTCCGGGTGCGCGCCATGCGGTTACGGCACCCCGGCACGACGCTGGGGTATCGGCTCACGCCGGCCGCGGGGGGCGCGAGCATGGCGTATGTGACGGACAACGAGCTGGGGCCAGGGGGCCATTACGACACGCCGGCGACGTGGCGCAAGGATCTCGTGGCGTTCCTGGCGAACGTGGAGCTGCTGATCCACGACGCGATGTACACGCCGCAGGAGCTCGAGCAGCACCGTGGCTGGGGCCATTCCACCTTCGAGGAGGCGGTGACGCTCGCGGCGGAGGCCGGCGTGCGCCGGCTCGTGCTATTCCATCACGAGCCGGAGCACGGCGACGCGGAGGTCGATGGATTGCTCACCGCGGCGCGCCGCGCGGCCAAGGCGCGCGGTACCCCGGCGGAGGTGCTGGCGGCGCGGGAAGGGATGACCCTGACTCTCTGATCCGAGGAGCACGCTATGCGTTCGCGTTCGATCGTTCCGCTCTTCACTCTGACCCTGCTGTGGCCTGCCGTGGGGGGGCTGGGCGCTCAGGCACGCGGCCAGGACACCCGTCCCGGGATTGCCGTATTTCCGTTCGAGAACGGCGGCTCTTACGGGCAAGACAAGGACAACTTCGACGCCCTGCAGAAGGGGATCGCGGGCCTGATGATCTCCGACCTGGCCGCCAATGCCGCAGCCCGGGTAGTCGAGCGGGAGGAATTGCAAAAGCTGATCGACGAGCAAAACCTGAGCGCCGCCGGGCGGGTGGATCCCCAGACCGCGGCGAAGATCGGCAAGCTGGTCGGCGCACGCTACGTCGTCACGGGCGTCTTCATCGACTTCTACGGCGACTTCCGGCTCGACGCACGCCTCATCAACGTCGAGACGAGCGAGATCGTCAAAGTCGAGTCGGACCGGATGCAGCGTGACCACTTGTTCGACCTGATCCGCACTGTGGCCACGAAGCTCATGCGGGACGCGAACCTGCCCGCGCTGCAGAAGCAGGCCTCGGAGCAGCGGATGAACCGACAAGTGCCCACCGAGGCGCTCACCTATTACTCGCGCGCCCTGCTCTACCACGACCGCGGGCAAAAGGACAAGGCGGTCGAGATGTACGAGAAGGCGCTGCGGGTGTTCCCTGACTTCGCCGAGGCCTCGGACGGCCTGAAGCGCGAGAAGACCTCGTGACTTCGGCTTAGCCGCCGGGGTGACGGCGATCGCCCAGCCGTGAGATACGTCCTGCTTCATACCCCGACGTGGCGGCCGGCCAGCGCCGCGCCCGCGCTCGAGGCGGCGCAAATCGACGTGCGCGAGGTGCGCCTGCTGCGCGACCTCGCGGTGGATGAGCGGCCAACGGTGCTGGTGCTCGATGCCGAGAGCCGCTCCATCCTCCCGCTCGATGTGCTGCGCGCCTTCGTGGACGCGGGCGGCGCGATCGTGGCTCTGGGGCGCGACGGCGAGCCGGACGTCCCGACGGAGATGCCATCCGAGCTGCTGTCCGGGTTTGTCCGGCATCCGGTCGGCGTGCGCCAGCTCCTCGTCGCCGTGCGGGCCGGATTTCGGGAGGCGGCGGCGCGGGCGGAGACGGCGCGGGCGCGGGCCGAAGCGGCGAGCCGCGGCCGCGAGATCGGCGAGCTCACACGCATCGGCGTGGCCCTCGGCACCGAGCGCGACCTCGACACGCTGCTCGACTTGATCCTTACCCAATCGCGGCGCATCACGTCGTCCGACGCGGGCAGCTTGTATCTGATCGAAGGCGAGCCCGGCGAGAAGCGGCTGCGGTTCCGCCTCGCGCAGACGTACTCGAAGCCCGAGGCGCCGTTCGTCGAGTTCACGATGCCGATGGACCGAACGAGCCTCGCGGGCTACGCCGCCGTGACGGGCGAGCCGCTCGTCATCGACGACGCGTATTTCCTGCCCCCGGACGTCGAGTACACGATCAACCGCTCGTTCGACGAGCGTTACGGCTACCGCACCAAGTCGATGCTCGTGATCCCGATGAAGGATCACAAGGAGCAAGTGATCGGCGTGCTGCAGCTCATCAACCGCAAGCGCAGCCTCGATGCCGTGCTGGCCACGCCGGCGGCCGTGGAGCAACAGGTGGTCCCGTTCTCGAAACGCACGGTCGAACTCGTCACCGCGCTCGCAGGACAAGCGGCGGTCGCGATCGAGAACAGCCAGCTCTACCGCGAGATCGAGCGGCTGTTCGAGGGGTTTGTGCAGGCGGCGGTGCGCGCCATCGAGCAGCGAGATCCGACCACGTTCGGTCACTCGGGGCGGGTCGCGAACATGACAGTGAGCCTGGCGGCGGTGGTGGACAAAGCCGGGGACGGGCCCTATAGCGGCCTCACGTTCACGCGCGAGCAGCTGCGCGAGATCCGCTACGCCGGCTTGCTGCACGACTTCGGCAAGGTCGGGGTGCGGGAGCAGGTCCTCGTCAAAGCGAAGAAGCTCTATCCCCTGCAGCTCGAGCTGATCCGCCAGCGGCACGACTTCGTGCGGCGCAGTGCGGAGCGGGAGTTCTGGCGCAAACGCGCGGAATTCCTGGAAACGCACGGGCGCCAGGGGTACGAGCCGTTCGTGCGCACCCTCGAAGCGGAGCACGCCCGGGAGCTCACCGAGCTGGAGCGCTTCATGAAAGCCGTGCTCCACGCCAACGAGCCGACGGTGCTCCCGGCCACCCGCTTCGAGGAGCTGCTCGACCTCGCGCGCCGGACGTACCAAGATCTCGCCGGGGCGGCGCGCCCATACCTCACCGACGACGAGGTGCGCTATCTGACGATTCCGAAGGGCAGCCTGGACGAGGCCGAACGGCTCGAGATCGAGAGCCACGTGAACCACACTTACAACTTCCTGAAGGAGATCCCCTGGACGCGGGAGCTGCAGCACATCCCCCTCATCGCGTACGGGCATCACGAGAAGCTGGACGGCGGCGGCTACCCGCGCGGGGTGACGGGCGAAGCCATCCCGATCCAGACGCGCATGATGACCATCAGCGACATCTACGACGCGCTGACGGCCGCGGATCGCCCCTACAAGCCAGCGGTGGCGCGCGCGCGCGCGCTCGACATCATGGACGACGAAGTCCGGGCGGGACAGCTCGACCGCGAGCTGTTCCGGCTGTTCGTCGACGCCAAGGTATTCGAGACGAACGCTTAGCTGAAGAGGAACCGCGTCGACACGAGCAGCAGGAACACCCCGAACGCGCGCCGCAGCGCCAAGTCCCCCACGTGCCCCGCCAGCTTGGCGCCCACCAACGCTCCCAGCAGCAGGCCGCCCGCGATGATCGCCGCGTACCGGATGTTCACCTGGCCCCGCTTGTAGTACTCGAGCGTACCCAGGATCCCGACCGGGAGCAGCAGCGCCGCGAGCGAGGTACCGTTCGCCGTGTGCTGGGACAGCCCCACGACGAGGACCAGGCCCGGGATGATGACGACGGCGCCCCCGACGCCGAACAGCCCCGACACGACGCCGGCCGCGAGGCCGACCAAACTGACCAGCACCCAGTTCATCGCGCGTCTCCTTGTTCCGGTGTGCCCCACCCGCCACCACCGGGTGTCTCAATCCGCAGCACGTCGCCCGGTTGGAGCAGCGTGCTCGCTTTGGGCGCGAGCGGCGTGCCGTTCAAGATAGTCCGCCCGGCGGCACCCTGCCCGCCGCCCCCCGCGCCCGCGGGGCCGTGGCGGCGCCGCTCGGCGAGCACGCTCAGCTCCATGGGCGCCAGCGCTGCGAACTCACGAATCACGCCGTCCCCACCCGCCCACTGTCCCACTCCGCCGCTGCCGCGCCGCAAGACGTAAGTCGTCAGCCGCAAGGGATACTCCATTTCCAGCACCTCGACCGGCGTGTTCCGCGTGTTCGACATCCCTACGTGCACGCCCGACGGCCCGGGCGCGCCTGGGCTCGCCCCCTGCCCCCCGCCGATGGTCTCGTAATAGGTCCAGCCGCCCACCACACCACCACCCCGTTGCCCGTCACCCGTCGCAAGTCGCCCGCCGAACGTGACGTTGTTCATGGTCCCCTGTCCCTGGGCAGGCACCGGCACACCGCCCCGGGCGAGCGCCAGGAACAGCGTATCGACGATCCGCTGTGACGTCTCGACGTTGCCCGCCGCGACCGCGCTCGGATGACGCGCGTTCACGAGACATCCTTCGGGCGCGGTGACGCGGACGGCCCGCTGCACGCCGGCGTTCGTCGGAACGTCCTCCGGGAGGAGCGTGCGGACCACGAACAGCGCAGCCGAGCGCGCGACCGCCAGCGGGCAGTTGAGGTTCCCCCGCACGGCCGGCGCGGTGCCCGTGAAATCGGCGTGGAACAGACCCTCCCGGATATCGATGCGTACCGTGATGGGAACATCGACGTCGTCCAGGCCGTCTCCTTCGAGCCAGTCGGTGGCCGTAAGGCCGGCCGCGCGGATGCGGCCGAGCGCGTCGCGCGTGCGGCGTTCGGCGTAGTCCATGAGATCGCGGGCGGCGTCTTGCACGGCGGCCCACCCATAGCGGGCGGCGAGGGCGCGCAGACCATCGGCTCCGCGCTCCACGGCGGCGCGCTGCGCCGCAAGGTCGCCGCGGCGCGTCCCCGGCGTGCGCACGTTCGCGAGCAGCAGGCGCTCCACCTCCGGCGTGAACAGCAGCGGCGGCAGGATCATGCCCTCGGCAAAGATCTCCCGCGCCCCGGCCGGCATGCTTCCAGCCTGCATCCCCCCCACATCCGAATGGTGCGCCCGCACGACGCTGTACCCGCCCACCGCGCCGGCGATGTCGATCGCGCCGATCAGCGTGATGTCGGGGAGATGCGACCCGCCGGTGAAAGGATCGTTCAGGATGAGGGTCTCGCCGGGCCGGGGGGGAGGCTCGAGCGCCCGCACCGCGCCGACCGACTCAGCCAGCGCGCCGAGATGGACTGGAATGTGGGCCGCCTGCGCGATCATCGCGCCGTCCGCGTCGAACAGCGCCGCCGAGCAATCACGGCGCTCCCGGATGTTCGGTGACAGTGCGGAATGGATCAGGACGAGCCCCATCTCCTCGGCGACCGCCGCGAAGGCGTGGCCCATTACCTCGAGCCCGACCGCGTCGAGCGTCATACCCGCTCCACCACCACGGCTCCGGACGCGTGCACCGCGCCCCGCCACCCCGGTTCGATCAGCGCCGTGGCGTCGCGGCCGGCGAGAATCGCCGGGCCCTCCAGCGTGACCCCGGGGGCGAGGTCATCGAGGGGCCACAGGGACGCTGTCACCCGGTTCCCGCCTCTCCCCCTCCCCCTTCCCAACGCCACCAGGCGCTCGCCGCGGGACGCTGTGGCCGCGCCCCCCCGTTCCCCGAAGCGCGGCAGCGGCGCTTCGCGAATCGCCACCACGCGCAGGTTGACCAGCTCGACCGGCTGGTCGCTCCCGGAATGGCCGAACCGCTCCCGGTGCGCCGCCAGGAACGCATCCCGGATCTGTCGTGGATTGTTCGTGGTCACGGGGATCGTCACCTCGTAACCTTGCCCGACGTACCGGCAGTCGGCATACCGCCACAGGGCTCCGCCCGGCAGCTGCTCGCTCCCTTCGCGCAGCAGCGTGCTGAACGCGCGCCCGATGTCGGTCGGCTGGAGCCGGTCGAGCTCGCGGTGATGGGACGCGAGCAGGTCCACCCGCTCCCCGGCCGCGGCGAGGCCCAGGGCGGAGAGCACGCCCGGATGAGAGGGAATGACGACCGTCCGCATGCCCAGCGCGTCGGCGAGCGCGCAACCAAACAACGGGCCGGCGCCGCCGAACGGCACGAGCGCCATGCGCCGCGGGTCGAGGCCGCGCGCCACGCTGACGCGTCTCAAGGCTCGAGCCATCACAGCGGTCGCGACCGCGACGATCCCGGCAGCGATCGCGGCCGCATTGCTGCCGGCGGTCTCGCCGAGCGCCGCCACGGCGCGCTGCGCCGCAGCGGGGTCGAGCCGCACGTCGTCCGCCAGCGGGCTGGCGGGGTCGAGCCAGCCCAGAACGAGGCAGGCGTCGGTGACCGTCGGCTGCGTACCGCCGCGCCCGTAGCACGCGGGTCCGGGGATCGCGCCGGCCGAGTCGGGCCCCACCTTGAGCGCGCCACCTTGATCGAGCCGCGCGATGCTCCCGCCGCCTGCGCTGACCGTCTCGATCAGGATGGAGGGAAGCGCCAGCGGCACACCCGCGACGGCTCCGCCCCCCCCGCCCACCCCGCCCCCGTCATGTACGGCCGCGCCGCCGGTCACGAGACTCGCATCGGCGCTGGTGCCACCCATGTCAAGCGTGAGGAGCTCCGACAGCCCGAGCGCCGCTCCGACGAGGCGCGCCCCCACCACGCCGCCCGCTGGCCCCGACAGGGCGAGTGCGGCGGCGCGACAGGCCGCCGGCGCCGGCGCGAGCGTGCCACCGGCGGAGGTCATGATGCGGAGCGTCCCGACGCCGCGCCCGCGCGCCTCCTGGTCGAGCCGTGCCAGGTACGCAGAGACCTTCGGCCGCAGGTACGACTCGACGGTCGTGGTGCTGATGCGTTCGAACTCGCGGAACACAGGAAGCACTTCGTGGCTGGCGGCGACCGGGACGCCCGCGAGCGCGCCGCGCAGGGCCGCACCGCGCCGACGACCCGCTCGATCTCCGCGTCACTGAGCGGCTCCTGAGCACCCGCCGGCCCCATGCGCTCGGCCACCCCGACCACGTCGCCACGGGCGACGAGCGGGGGCGCGTGGTCGCGCGCCAGGTCGTACAGCGCGGCGCGGTCCTGTCGTCGGAGCCACAGCAGGTCCTCGAAGCCGCGCGTCGTCACGAGCACCAGCCGCGCGCCGCGCCGCTCGAGCAGCGCGTTGGTCGCGATGGTGGTACCGTGCACCAGCAGCTCGACGGCCTTTGCCTGTCCCCCTTCCCCCCGCCCCATGGTCTCGATCGCCCGAAACATGCCTACCGAGGGATCCTGCGGCGTCGTGACCACCTTGCGCACCTCGATCGCCCCGTCTTGTGCGACTGCGACGAGGTCCGTGAACGTGCCGCCGACATCCACCCCGACCCTCAAGGCCCCACCACCCCAACGCATTGCGGCCGCCTCGATTTCCATCGCTGCAGCGCCAGCGCGCCGGCGAACCCCACGGCGGCAATCACCGCCAGCGTCCCCACCCAGTCCCCCAGCCGCACGTACCAGGGCAGCACATCGCTCGTGACCAGCGTGCTCGCTTCGGCCGTTCGGACCTCGAGGCGGGTCGCCGCGTGTACGTGGCCCAGTGGGTCCACCGTCGCCGAAATGCTTTCGATGGCGCGCATCACCAAGTGCGTCAAATGCTGGTAGGGACCGGCGGTGCGGCCATACCACGCGTCGTTCGTGATATTGACGAGGAAGTCCGCCCCCCCGCGGCGATAGCCACGCGCCAGGTCGGCAAAGATCGATTCGTAACAGATCAGCACGCCGAACCGGCCGACCGCGGTCGGGTAGAGCGGCAGCCCGCGCCCCTTACCGAAACCCCCGAACCAGTGCAGGTGGAACCAGCGCGGCGGGACGAAGGGCACCCGCTCGACGATGGGCACGAGGTAATGCTTGTGGTAGACCGGGTAGGCCGTCCGGTCACCCGTCGAATCGTAAAAGAACGCAGCATTGTAGTAGTCGTCCACCGAGGTGGCATCGAGGCCGCCGGTGAGGAGTGGCGTGTGTGTCTCACGCCCGCGCTGAGCGAGCCTAGCGTCCCAATCCGGGCGGCTCACGAAGTAGTTGGGTACGGCGGCTTCGGGCCAAAGCAGCAGGTCGAGCCGGCTGCTGTCCTGCAGCCGTCGCGAGAGGGCGAAGAGATCGGCCACGATGCTGTCCTGGTACGTCTGGTTCCACTTCTCCCGGAAGCCGACGTTCGGCTGAACGAGCCCCACGACGCCCGCGGGGCGCAGCGGCAGCGTGCGCTCGCGCCACGCCCCGTAGCCCCCCGCGAAG
Source organism: Gemmatimonadota bacterium (assembly GCA_003220935.1). Lineage (GTDB taxonomy): Bacteria > Gemmatimonadota > Gemmatimonadetes > Gemmatimonadales > GWC2-71-9 > 20CM-4-69-16. Next base: position 37,462 of record QHTT01000068.1, on the reverse strand, counting down.
GCGATGCTCAGGAGCACCACGGCGGCAGGCTGCCACCGAATCGTACTTCTCCCTTCTCCCTTCTCCCTCGGCAACAGCGCCTCGACGATCATCACGTTGCACCAGGCCAGCCACAGCGTTACGCCGCGCGCGCCCGCCAAGTCCGCCCACTGCACCAGGATCGGCGCATCGGCGAGCGACGTGCCGAGGCCCAGCCAGGGAAACCGGATGTCCCCCTGGTGGCCGATGCCCCAGTCCACGGCGGTCCATACCACCGGGAACAGCACCCACAGGGGCACCGCGGCGAACCGAATCCGGCTTTGCACGACGAGCCAGAACAGCCCCGCCGTCCACAGTCCGTAGACCGCGATCGTGGCGAGATACCCGAGGGCCGAGAGGGGCGTGAAGTGCCAGAGGGCGACGACCAGCCAGTAGAGCACCAACGCCTGGGACACGAGGCCGTACCAGAAGCCGAGGCGGAGCGCCCGGCGCAGGTCCGCCGCACGCTCGAGCTCCCGCAGCAGCACCACTGCGGGCGTGACGGCGACGAAGCTCAGGACGGGGATGTGGAACGGCGGATAGCTCAGCGCGAGCAGGACCGCGCCGAGCGCGATCAGCACGCCCGTCCGCCGGGACGGGCCGGTCACAGCAACACGTCGCGCCCTTCGTCGGCCGAGCGGTAGACCGCGTCGAGCACCCGGTGGAGGGCCAACTGGTCGCGGGGCGGGGGCGCGTTGACGTCGCCTTTGATGACGGCGAGGAAATACGTCCACTCGGCGCGGTAGGACTGGGCGAACGGCGTCTCGCGTCCGCTCGCGCCCGTGGGGGTGGCGTCGATGACGGTCCCATGAGCGTCCTTGAAGACCCGCAGCGGCTGGACGGTGGCTGAGCCCTTGGTCCCGACGAGATCGAACCAGAACCGCTCGGCGGCGCCCAGGTGACGCCAGCTCACGTCCATCGAGATCGACACGCCGTTCTCGCATACCACGAGCGCGGTGGCCATGTCCTCCACGCTGTCCTTGGCCTGGCCCACCATGTGTGCGGCGACGCGCTTCGGGGCTGGCCAGCCCGCGAGCCAGAGGCCAAGGTCCAAGAGCTGCAGCCCGAGGTCGAGGAACGCGCCGCCGCCCGCCTCCGGGCGTCGCAGCCGCCAGCCGAGCAGCTGGCGGCTGGGCTGAAACGTGTACCAACCGCTGCGGATCGCCTGCAGGGCGCCCAGGTCACCGCCCGCCAGGAATCCGCGCACTGCCTGGACGTCCGAGCGGAAGCGGTGGTTCATTCCCACCATGACGCGTTTGCCGTACTTCTCGCTCGCCTGGAGCACGCGCTCGACACCTGCCACGGTGAGCGCGAGGGGCCGCTCGCACAGCACGTGGCACCCCGCTGCCAGCGCGGCGACGACGTGGATCTCGTGCAGATGATTGGGGGTGCAGATCGCGATCGCGTCCGCGTGGCCGTAGCGGAGCACCTCCTCGATGTCGTCGAAGGCGTCCCTGACTTCGAACCGCGCGGCGAGGGCCTGAGCCTTGCTGACATCGTTGTCACAGATCGCCGCCACCTCGACGCCCGGCAGCTTGCGCAGCACAGGGAGGTGCGCCACCTGCGCGATTGCCCCCGCCCCGACCACCGCAACCCTGACGGGCGTGCTCACCGGTTGGTCGATCTCCGGCCGCCGACCCCCGCCCAGCGATACATCACGCCGGTGCGCAGACTCACTGTCGAGAGTCCGCTCGACAGCACGCCGCGCGCGTCCACCGTGACACGCCAGTGCTTCGCGCCGATCTCCGCCCCGATCGTGCCGTTCCCCCCGGCGGTGATCTGGTCCAGCGCGTCCTCCACGAACGTGCCGTCGATCGCTTTGCCGCTGCCGTTGCGGAGGTGAATGCCGACTCCGAGCCCCAGGTACAGCGTCACGGCATGGCCTTGCGGCATGACGTACTGGAGGTCGAGGTCGCCCGTCAGGTCGCTCCAGGTGATGTCACCCAGCTGGATGGTGTAGTTCGAGTCCGGATCGTTCACGACGCGGCGCAGTCCCTCCGCGTAGCGTCGCAGGGCCTCCGAGCTCAGGTCGGCGTGGAAGTAGGAGAGACCGAGCAGCACGCGGACCTTAGGGGCGATGAAGCCGTAGTCGAGCCGCACGCCGCCGGTGAGCGTGCCCCGGATGTTGTTGCCGCCGAGCGGGCCGAGATCGAGCTGCACGGCGCTGAGTCTCAAGTTCTCGGAAGAGAACTGATTGAATAGGCCCTGGGCGGTCAGACGGACCGGCGGACTGACGGACACCAGGACACTGAGCACCAGCACTCGGCCGAGCACCGTTGCGCGCCCGCTCGCTCTAGTAGAGTCGCTCAACGGTCGTCCCCGGGAAGTACGTGGTGAGGATTTTTCGATACTCCTGGCCCGCGCGCGCTCGGCCCACCGCGCCCCACTGGCACAGTCCGAGGCCGTGTCCCGACCCCGCGCCTGCCGCGACGAGCCGTGTGACCTGTCCGTCCTGGCGCGTCACCGACAGCTGGAACGCCGTGCTCTGCAGCAGCCGACCCGACTCCGGCCGCAGCACGGCGCGCACGTCCGGCCCAGGCACGCGGATGTCGCCATGTTCGAACACGATGCGGAGCTCGCCGACGCGCCCCGAAGGACCGGTGCGGCTGACCGCCACGTCAGTGATGCGCTGCAGGCCGTCGCCGCCAACATGCATCACGGTCGGGAGCGTCCGCGACAATATAGCGCGCAGCTTCGCGCTGTCCCATTCCTCGCGCCACCGGAACCGCGGCGAGAGGTCGCAGTAGGAGTGCCCGCGGCCGCTCGCATCGGAGACCGGCCGCAGGTAGGGGCGGCTCTGCGCCGTGGTGAACGCCTCCTCGACCGCCGCGGTGCTGCCGCCGCAAGTGGAATGGAAGTAGGCCTCGATGATCTCCCCGTCGTACTCGAGCACCTCGCCCGCGGTGCGGCGTACCGCGCTCCACACCTCGGGCGTCTCGCCCGCGACGCCGTTGTAGACCTGGTCGCGGACGTCCGCCCACGCGTCGAACCCGAGCGCCTCCCAGCGGCCGCGGTTCTTGAGGGCGAAGCTGCGCGAGACGACTGCCTGGGCGAGCAGCGCCTGCTCCTCGTCGTTGCGCCGGATGCCGATCTCACCTGCCAGCACGCCCGCGAGGTAGCTCTCCACCGGCACCCGGTTCAGGAGGGTCAGCCCGGAGCCGTCCCGCACAACGTTGACACGGCCGCGGTAACGGCGGCCGCCCACCATCGCGAAGCGGCTTTCCGTGACGTTCACGGCGGAGATACCCGCGTGACGCTCGCTCCGGGAGCCGTCGGGCTGGACGACGCGCAGGCCGCCCGTATCCGGGACAACGGTCCAGGACGCGCCGGCCGGGATGGAGCCGAGCGGCGCCCCGGTCCCATCGTCGGTGACGAACAGCTCCCCGTCGCCCCCCAGCGTGACGCTCGAGGCGCCGACCGCGAGTCCGATCCGGAGCTCTGGCTCGGCACCGGGCGTGACCGTTGTAGGGTGCGGCGGCCGCGGGCAGGCCGCGGCGGCGAGGGCGAGGAGGCTAGCGAGCCCGTGCCTCGCCCAGCGCTGCGTCGAGTTGTGCGATGGTGAAGTCGATGTCCGCATCCGTGTGTGCGCTGGAGACGAAGCCCGCCTCGAAGGCCGACGGCGCGAGCAACACACCCCGCGCCAGCGCGGCGCGGTGCCACCGGGCGAACAGGTCCGTGTCCGACGCCTTTGCCTGCGCGAAGTTCCGCACGGGCCCGGCGGTCAAATAGACGCCCCACAGCGAGCCGGCGTGGCCCCCGCTCGCCGGCACGCCGTGCCGCCGCGCGGCGTCCCCTATACCCGCCACCAGCCGCGCGGTTCGCTGCTCCAGCGTGTCGTAGAAACCTGAGCGCTCGGTCTCGCGCAGCGTCGCGAGCCCGGCCGCCATCGCCACGGGGTTCCCCGAAAGCGTGCCAGCCTGGTATACGGGCCCCTCGGGCGCGACCATCCTCATCAAGTCGGCGCGTCCGCCGTACGCGCCGACCGGCATCCCGCCGCCGATGATCTTCCCGAGCGTGGTGAGGTCGGGACGCACGCCGAGCCGCTGCTGTGCGCCGCCTGGCCCCACTCGGAAGCCGGTCATCACCTCGTCGAAGATCAGCAGCGACCCGTAGCGGTCGCACAGCGCGCGCAACGCCGGGTGGAATCCGGGCTCGGGAGGAATGAAGCCCGCGTTGCCGACGTACGGCTCCACGATGACGGCGGCGATCTCCTTCCCGCGGCGCCCGAACAGGGCCTCGACGGCGGACAAGTCGTTGAACGGCACCGTGAGCGTGAGCTCGGCGAGCGGTGCGGGAACGCCGGGACTGTCGGGGAGCCCGAGCGTCGCGACGCCGCTCCCCGCCTTCACCAGAAAGCTGTCGGCGTGGCCGTGATAGCAGCCCTCGAACTTGAGGATGACGTCGCGCTGCGTCGCGGCGCGCGCGAGCCGCACCGCCGCCATCGTCGCCTCGGTGCCCGAGTTCACGAATCGCACCATCTCGACCGCCGGCATCCGCTGCCGCACGAGCTCCGCGAGCTCGACCTCGGCCGGGCACGGCGCGCCGTAGCTCCAGCCGCGCTCTACCGCATGCCGGATCGCGTCGAGCACCGCGGGGTGGGCATGTCCCAGAATCAACGGGCCCCACGAGCACACATAATCGAGGTAGGTCGTGCCGTCCACGTCGGTAAGACACGCGCCATGCGCCTGCGCGACGAAAAAGGGCGTTCCGCCCACGGCACGGAACGCCCGGACCGGCGAGTTGACTCCGCCGGGCAGCACCGCCTTCGCCCGGTCGAACAGCTCCGCCGACCGGGTCACGTCAGCGCGACCGCTCGAAAGTCGTAGTCCTCGCTCGCGCTGAGGCGCACCCGCACGAAGCTCCCCACGTCGGCCCAGCCGCCTCGCTCCACGTAGGTGACCCCGTCCACGTCGTCGGCTTGCCACGCCACGCGCCCAACATGAGTGGCGCCGCCCTCGTCGGGATCGGCGACCCGGTCCACCAGCACATCCGCCTCCCGTCCCACGAACCGGGCGAGCCGCTCCGCCGAAATCGCGCGCTGTACTTCGAGCAGCTCTTCGAGACGCTCCCGCTTCACCTCCTCGGGCACGTCGTCCTCGTACTGCATGGCGCGCGTCCCTTCCTGCGGCGAGTAGGCGAAGGCGCCGAGCCGGTCGAACTGCGCCTCTTCGAGGAAGGCGAGCAGCTCACGAAAGTCGCCGTCGGTCTCGCCCGGAAAGCCCACCAGACAGGTGGTGCGAACCGCGAGATCCGGGATCGCCCCACGCAGCCAGCCGAGCTTCTGGCGCAGCGACTGCCGCCGCTCCGGGCGCCGCATGCGCCCGAGGATCCGGTCCGAAGCGTGCTGGATCGGCATATCGATGTACGGGACGATGCGCTCCTCGCGCGCGATCAGATCCACCAGCCGCTCGCTCAGGCCGGCCGAATACACGTAGAGGAGCCGGTACCACGGCACGGAGGTCTCCCGCAGCAACGCTTGCAGCAGGTCGGGGAGTTTGGCGCCGCCCGGCCCGAGGTCACGGCCGTAGTGGCCGAGGTCCTGGGCGACGAGGTTGATCTCCTTCGCCCCCTGCGCCTCGAGCTGCTGCGCCTCGTGCACCAAGCGCGCGAGCGGCTCGGAGCGGTGCTTGCCGCGCATCAGCGGGATCGCACAGAAGGCGCAGGTGTGGTCGCAGCCTTCGGAGATCTTGAGATAACGCACGTGCGGCGTGTCTCCGAGGAACTGCCGGACGCCGGGGTGGCTCGCGACCGGGTCGGTAATCAACCCGCGCTCGGCGAGGGCCGGCACGAGGTGCTGCAGGTCGGAGAATCCGAGAAAGAGATCGACCTCCGGAATTTCCTGCTGCAGCTCGTGCTTGTACCGCTGGATCAGGCAGCCGACGGCAACGACGGCCCTCACGGTGCCTTGCGCCTTGAGGCTTGCGGCTGACAAGATCGCGTCGATCGATTCTTGCTTCGCGGCGTCGATAAACCCGCAGGTGTTGACGAGGATGACGTCGGCGTGCGGGAGATCGGGGGTGACGACGGCGCCGTGGCCCACGAGCTCGCCCACGAGCCGCTCGGAATCGACGGTCGCCTTGTCACACCCGAGAGAGATGACGCCGAGCTTCATCCGCGGTAGTTCCCGAACCTGAGCTCGATGCCCCAGTCCTGGCTGCGGAGGAACGCGATCACCTCCTGCAGCTCGTCTTTGGAGGGTGCCTGCACACGGATCTCGGCGCCCTGGATGGACGCCTGTGCCTTCTTGAACTTTCTGTCCTTGATGGCTTTGACGATGACCTTGGCCTTGTCCTGCGGGATCCCCTGGGTGAGTGTGATCTCGCGGCGCACGGTGTCGTTCGCCGCCGGGGTGACCGCGCCGAGCTCGAGGTTTTTCACGGGCACGCCGCGCTTGACGAGCTTCGACTGCAGCACGTCCAGCAGCGCTTTCATTTTGAAATCGTTGTCGGCCACGAGGGTGAGCGTGGCCTTGGTGCGGTCGAAAGCGACGGAGGCTTTCGACCCCTTGAAGTCGTAGCGCTGGGCGACCTCTTTGGCCGTCTGGTTGACGGCGTTATCGACTTCTTGGAGGTCGGCGCCGGTGGAGATGTCGAACGAAGCCAAGCCGGCCATAGGGCGGTAAATCTACCCGCCCCGGGCCTAGAACAGGAAGCTTTCCAGCGCGCGGGCGCGCGACACATGCCGGAGCCGCGCCAGCGCCTTCTCTTTGATCTGTCGGACGCGCTCCCGCGTAATGCCGAGCAGCGAGCCGATTTCCTCGAGGGTCATCGGCTCCTGACCCTCGAGGCCGAAATAGAGACGCAGGATCTTGGCCTCGCGGTCTTTGAGGGTCGCGAGCACTTCCTCGATCGACTCGGTGAGGGCGTGCTCGAAGATCTCGTCGTCGGGACCGGGGTTCTGCGTGTCGGGGAGATAGTCGAGCAGCTTGTTGTCCTCGCCCGGTGTGAGCGGCGCATCGAGGGAGAGGTGCGCCTGGGAGATGGAGAGGGTCTTGGCGACCTCTTCCTCGGAGATGTCCATGCCTTCGGCGATCTCGGTACGATTCAGCGGAACGCGCACGGTCCGGCCCTGACGCGCCAACGACGAAAGAATCGCCTGGCGAATCCACCACACCGCATACGAGATGAACTTGATCCCTTTCGTCTCGTCGAACTTGTGGGCGGCGCGAATCAAGCCGAGGTTGCCCTCGTTGATCAAATCGGAGAGCGAGACACCCTGATTCTGGTACTTCTTCGCGACCGACACCACGAACCGCAGGTTGGAGCGCACCAGCTTGTCGAGCGCCTCGGGATCGCTCTGCTTGATCCGCTGCGCGAGCGCCACTTCCTCCTCACGGGTGATCAACGGGTACTGGCTGATCTCGCGGAGATACTGGTCGAGCGATCCCTCATCGAACGAGGCACGTTTCGCCGTGTTCAGTTGCATGGCCGCATCACCCTCCCGGGCCTGCACGACGCCGCACCGTATCGTATGGCCCGCCGCACCGACGGCGCGGAGCGTGGCGGGGTTCCCCCTTCACCGGCCGCTCAGTGGATGACCGAGCCGAGCCGGCGCCAGCGAATGTCGGTCAGCCAGGGAAGTGCATCGTGCGCTTCCCGATCGTAGCTGAAGTAAACCACGAGCGGCCGGCCTTTCACCGCGTGTGCGTCCACGAAGCCCCAGTAGCGCGAGTCGGCGGAGTTGTCGCGGTTGTCACCCAGCACGAAGAACTTGCCCGGCGGCACCAGCAGTGGTCCCCAGGTGTCGCGCGTCGGGCGGTAGGCCCGCAGGGTGGCCGCGCCGCCGATGAGGTAGTCCTTCTGCCAGTTGAATTCCGGGTCGGACACGTCGTGCCCCGGATCGACCCGCTGGACGTAGGGCTCCGCCAGCGGCTTGCCGTTCACGCGAACCTCGCCCGCCCGCATCTCGACCCGGTCGCCGGGGACGCCGATGACGCGCTTCACATAGTTCAGCTCCGGATTCTTCGGATAGGCGAAGACGATGATGTCGCTGCGGCGCGGCGACTCGAACCCGGGGAGGCGGGCGTTCGTACCGGGGATCTGCGCCCCGTAGACCGCCTTGTTCACGAAGAGGAAGTCGCCAGCGAGCAGCGTGCGCTCCATGCTGCCCGACGGAATCTGAAACGCTTCGATGAGAAAGGTGCGGATGATGAGGAAGAGCACGAGCGCCATGCCCAGCGATCGCATCCAGTTGTCGAACCACCGCGCCAGCGTGGACCGGCGCTTCTCGGGGGGGGCGAAGGGCACAGGCGCGGGTTGCGCGCTGGAACCTGCCCTGAGGGCCCCCAACTCATGCATGGCTTTTACTTTAGCCAAGGCGGCAGCGAGAAGCAACAGTCACCGCCCACCCCCGGGCGGCTCCCCACCGGCGGACGCGGTCGCGAAAGGCGTCCGGCGGGTCGCCGTGCCGCACCCGGGCGGCGAGACACGCGGCGCTCCCCTCGCGCTCCACCCGCACCCACACCACCGACGCGTCCGCGAGGGCACCGAGCGACTCGCCGTCGAGCGGCGAGCCCCCGGCTGAAAGGACGATCACCAAAGACTCGTGACCCACGGGCGCGCAGCCTAACACCGCCTGGCGTGATGGGCGTCACCACTTTGTTGCCGACAGGTGCGATTGGATGCGGCCCCAGCCGCCGCTGGGGGTGTCGCGGGACCGACGCTCAGCCTTCCGTGTCGATCTGCGCGCGCTGCAGCTTTCCGGAGAAATCGACGTAGACGACCTTCGTCTCCGAGTAGAAGTCGTACACCTCCCACCCCCCCTCGCGGTGCCCGTTGCCGGTCTGCTTCACACCGCCGAACGGGAGATGGGCCTCGGCGCCGATAGTGGGCGCGTTGATGTAGGTGATCCCGGTGTCGAGGTCGGTCATCGCTCGGAACGCGGCGTTGACATCCCGGGTGTAGAGCGAGCTCGAGAGGCCATATGGCACATCGTTGTTGACGCGGATCGCTTCGGCGAGGGAGCCGACCTTGAGCACCGAGAGCACTGGGCCGAAGATTTCCTCCTGCTCGACGCGCATGCCGGGCTTCACCCCCGCCAGCACCGTCGGCCGGTAGAACCAACCGCGCTCCAGGCCCTGGTCCGAAGGCCGTTCGCCGCCGATGAGGCGCTGCGCTCCCTCCTCCTGCCCCACCCCGACGTAGTACTCGACCTTCTTGCGTGCATCCTCGTTGATGAGTGGCCCGACGTCCGTGTCGTCGCGCAGTCCGGGCCCCAGCCGCAGCTGGTCGGCGCGGTCGCAGACCATCCGCACGAACCTGTCGTATACCTTCTCGTGCACGATCAGGCGGCTCGTGGCCGTGCAGCGCTGCCCGGTGGTGCCGAACGCGCCCCACAGCACGCCGTCGAGCGCCAGGTCCAGGTCGGCGTCGTCCATCACGATCATGGCGTTCTTGCCCCCCATCTCGAGGGACAGTCGCTTGTGCATCTTGCCGCAGGTTGCGCCGATGATCGACCCGGTCTCGGTCGACCCCGTGAAGGAGATGACGGGGACCTCGGCGTGCTCGACCATCGCTTTGCCGACGACGGAGCCCTCGCCGTGGATCAGCTGCACGACCTCGGGCGGCAGCCCCGCCTCGAGCAGGATCTCCACGAGCAGGTGCGCGGTGTGGGGGACGTCTTCCGCCGGCTTGAAGATCACCGCGTTCCCGCACAGCAAGGCTGGAAACATCTTCCATGTCGGAATCGCCAGCGGGAAGTTGAACGGGGTGATGAGTCCCGCAACTCCGATCGGCCGCCGGTAGCTCATCGCCCACTTGCTGCGCAGCTCGGAGGGAACAGTGCGCCCGAACAGCCGCCGGCCTTCCGTGTGGGCGTAGTACGCGGTGTCGATCCCCTCCTGCACGTCCCCTCGCGTCTCGGCCATAACCTTGCCCATCTCCCGGGTCATGGCGCGCGCGATGTCGTCCTTGCGCTGAACCAGCAGATCCCCGACCCGGTGCAGCACGTCGCCGCGCAGCGGCGCGGGGGTCTTCGACCACTGCGCGAAGCCGCGCTGCGCCGCGGCGACGGCACGCCGCACGTCTTCGGGGCCAGATCGCGGGAAGCAGCCGATCACATCGTCCCGGTCGGCGGGGTTGCGGTTCTCGAAATAGGCGCCCGTTGTGGGGTCCACCCACTCGCCGGCGATGAAATTCTGGAAATGCTCGGTCATAGTCGTGCGACCGTCATTTGGGCCCCACGTCCGGACACAGCCACAGGGCCGCCGCGTTGGCGCCAACGCGCGGCAGCACTTCACGGGTCAGCAGCAGGACTCCCCAGATGATCAGGATCTGCGACACGACGTGCGCGAACCCCATGCGCCGCCTCCACGACGCGACGCTGGCCCACAGGCCGGTAGCGATGACCGTCGAGACGCCCAACAGGTAGAAGATCAGCCGCAGACCGCAGCCATGGGTGTACGGCCATATCCCGGGAGCGATCCCGATCCCAATCAGCACGGCGAGACCCACCTTCACCCACGCGCCGAGCCGTCCGCCGCCGCCCGGCGCCAGGGCCCGGCTGGTTGGCGTGCCCCCTCCTCCAGGGACCGCGGGCCGCCTCGCCGTCGGCTCCCCTCCCGCCGCGCGGCCGAGCGTGGGGTCGGCGAGCGGCAGCTTCTTGAGCAGCCGGTCGACTTCGGCCATCTCCTTGTCCCAGTCCTTGTCCTTCTCGATCCCCGCCACTACACCTCCCGGCTAAGCCCGTAGCGCTCGATCTTTTTGTACAGGTTGCTGCGCGGCATCTCCAATGTGCGCGCGGTCTCGGAGACATTCCAGTCGTTCTGCTTGAGCTTCGCCAGCAGAAAGGACCGCTCGGCTGCCTGCTTGAACTCGTCGAACGTGGCGGCCCGCACCCACGGCGCCGCCGCGAGATCCGCGGTCTGAGTCCCGCGTCCTCCCTCCGCCGTCGCCATGCCAGCCAGGCGGTCGACCTCCTCCGCTTGCACCACGGGTCCGGACGCGAGGATGAGGAGTCGCTCCACCGCGTTGCGCAGCTCGCGGATGTTGCCCGGCCAGTCGTGGGCCGCGAGCCGCTGTACAGCCTCCTTGTCGAGCTGCTTGGGCGGGAGCCCGCCGCGCCGCGTCAGCTGCTCCACGAAGTGCTGGACGAGCTGGGAAATGTCGCCGCGCCGGGCGCGGAGCGGCGGCACCTCGATCGGCACCACGTTCAGGCGATAGAGCAGGTCGTCGCGAAACCGCCCCGCCGCGATTTCGGCCTTCAGGTCCTTATTCGTGGCCGCGATCACGCGTACGTCGACCTCGAGCGTCTTGCCCGACCCGACCCGCGAGATCATGCCCTCCTCCAGCGCGCGCAGCACCTTGGCCTGGGCCGACAGGCTCATGTCGCCCACTTCGTCCAGGAACAGCGTTCCGCGGTCCGCCAGCTCGAACTTCCCGGCCCGGTCGGCGAACGCCCCGGTGAAGCTTCCCTTCATGTGCCCGAACAGCTCACTCTCGATCAGCTCCGAGGGGATCGCCGCGCAGTTCACCTCGACGAACGGCCCTCCGCCGCGCGGGCTCAGGGCATGGATCGCGCGGGCCACGAGCTCCTTGCCGGTGCCGTTTTCTCCGGTGATCAGCACGCGGGCCTGCGTGGGCGCGACCTTCTCGATCCGCTCGATCACCTGCTTGATCGCCTTGCTCGAGCCGACGATCTCGTATTGGGCATGCACCTCCGCCTTGAGGCGCACGTTCTCGCTCTCCAAGTCCACGTGCTGAAGCGCGTTGCGAAGCGTGAGCAGGATGCGATCGGTGTCGAGCGGTTTCTCGAGAAAATCGTAGGCGCCGAGCTGCGTGGCTTCGACGGCGGTCTGAATGGTGCCGTGACCGGAGATCATGACCACCTGGGCGTGGGCATCGAGCTCGCGTAGCTTGCGCAGCGTCTCGAGACCGTCCATCCCCTGCATTTTCACGTCCAGGAACACGAGGTGCGGCCGAAACTCGCCGTACAGCCGCAGCGCCTCGCCACCCGACGGGCACGTCTGCACCTCGATCGCTTCGTACTCGAGCACCTGTTTCAACGCCTCGCGGATGCCCTTCTCGTCATCGACGACGAGGACGCGGCGGCTCACGACTTCCCCCGCTTGGTGCGGTACAGAACGATTCCCGTGGGATGGATGGCCACGTCCGTGAAGGAGGGGGAGACGCGCAGCGGCACGGCGCCGGTGGAGTCGGCGCCGGCGATCCGCTGCGCGAGCTGCGCCACCACGGGACCGGGGAACGCGATGCCGCGCAGGGTCAGCTCCTGGACCTTGAAGCGCCCGATACCCGGCCGCTCGATGCTGAGCGGTCCCGCGATCCGCAACGGCTCCATCGGGTTGAGGAACCCTGCGACCGGGCCCAACGCGTCCCGCGGGATCACGCGGGTGTCGAGCCGGCAGTACACAGCGACCGTACCTTCCAAGAGCTCCACCCGTAACGAGTCGAAGCTCTTCCGCACGCTCCAGTCGATTCCACTGCCGATCATGGCGGCGACTTCGTTGGCAGAGAGCACCACCGAGTCTGGGGCGCTCGGTCGCTTCAGCCGGTCCATCTTCGTCTGGCTGCTGGACAAGGCCTTCGGGGTCGGGGCGCCCACCGCGGTGTCGGCGACCGGGGGGAGCCTGGTGGAACGAGGGCCGAACCAGCGCGCCCCCGTGTGCAGGATCTGCTCGCGGTACCACCAAGCCGCGAGCGCCGCCACCAGAACGATGGCGAGGCAGCCGAGCCGCACGAGGCCTTTAAGACAGCCGTTCACTGTGTCTCACGTGATACACCGCACCACCGGATTGGAGCGTGCTCTGCATCAGGTCCACCGACTCGATGACGAGCGTCTCCGCGAATTGCAGGGCGCCGAGCGCCGCTTCCAGTCCCGTGAAATCGCGCGGCCGGGCTTCCCGGCCCGCGCGACCGAGCGTGAGGTGAGGACGGAACGGGCGCCCCTCGGTGGGAAAGCCGAGCGGCTCGAATTCCTGCTCGACTCGGTGTTGCAGGATTTCGAGCGCCGGCTCTGCAGTGATGCCTACCCAGATCACCCGCGGGTGCGCGAAATCGGGGAATACCCCAAACCCGCCGAGGGCGAGGGGGACGGCGCGCGCACCCGCCGCGGCACGTCCCAGGGCGGCGGAGAGCTCCGCCTCGCGCTCGTCCGGCACGTCGCCGAGAAACTTGAGCGTCAGGTGTATGCCCTCCGGGCGCGCCCACTTCACCGGTAGCCCGCGCTCACGCAGCGGCGTCATCACCTGCCAGAGAGCCTGCCGAAGCTGCGAAGGGATGTTCAGCGCGACGAACAGCCTCAAGCGCGCGGCCTGAGCTGTTGCAGCAAGCTCCCGCGGCGGTAGCCGCGCGGGTCGACCTCCACGGCGGCGAAACCGAGCTCGCCGAGCCGCCGCGCGACGGCGTCGAGGCGCTCCTCGAGCCAGGGAATCCAGTGCGGCTCGACCTCGATGCGGGCGCGCTGCCCGTGATGGCGGACCCGGAGATCGCCGGTTACGCCAAGGTCCCGCAAGTGCGCTTCGGCCCGCTCGACCTGATCCAAGCGCCGGGGCGTGATCTCGAGACCGAACACGACCCGGCTCGAGAGGCACGGCGCGGCCGGCGCGTCCCACGTCGGCAGCCCGAGCTCGCGCGACGCCGCGCGGATTTCGGGCTTCGTCATCCCGACCTCGGCGAGCGGCGAACGGATTCCCGCGCGCTGCCCGGCGGCGTAACCTGGACGATGCTCCCCCCCCCGCAGGTCCTCGGCGTTTGTCCCGTCGCATGCGACGGCGAGTCCCCGCGCCCGGGCCTCCGGGAGCAACCGCCTCCACAGCTCCGTCTTGCAGAAGAAACACCGGTTGGTGGGGTTGGCGCGGTAGTGCGGATCGTCGAGCTCGTGGGTGTCGATCTCGACCAGCGGCACGTCGAAGCGCTCCGCCACGGCGCGGGCAGCCTCCCACTGAGCACGGGGGTAGGAGGCGCTCCGCCCGATCGCGGCGACCATCCGATCCGGCCCCAGCTCCCGGCGCAACACCACTGCCAGGAAGGCGGAATCGACCCCCCCTGAGTACCCCAGGAGTGCCGACGGGAAGGTGCGGACGAGCTCACGCAGTGCAGCAACCGTGCCGGACATGGCGGAATAGTAACGACTTACGATGTCCCAATCAAAGGACAATTCGCCGGCACGAAACGGATAGATCGTAACCTCGAAACTCAGTATGCTTATGATGCGTTGAGGAAATAGGTGTAGGAACGACGTATAGTAGGAAATCGTAAGGCGGAGACTCCGAAATGACAAGCCGGAACGAGCTGGACGCCGTCGACCGCAAAATCTTGCGGATTCTCGGGACCGACGGACGCGCGAGCTACCAGGCGATCGCCGACGAGGTCGGGCTGTCACGCCCCGCGGTGATGGAGCGGGTGAAACGATTGGAGGAATCGGGCCACATCGCGGGCTACCACGCGCGCGTGGATCGCGCCCACGCCGGCTTTCCGGTCACCGCGTTCGTCGCCGTGCGCTACGCGAACTCCGACTATATCGGTGACGAGCCACGCATGCGCGAGCTGGAAAAGCACCCGGGCGTCCTCGAATGCCATCACGTTGCGGGCGAGGACTGCTACATCCTCAAGGTGGCGGCGCCCGATCTCGAGAGTCTGCAGGGGATCCTGCGGGACTTGCGCGGCCCGGCCGCCAAGACGCAGATGAGCACGCGCACCACGATCGTGCTCGGAACCGTATTCGAGAAACCGGGCTTCATTCCCGTGGAGCCCGACTGACATGGCGGTCCTGCGTGGCAAAGCGCTCGTCGCGTACCTCGTCGTTTGCGTGTTCTGGGGATCCACCTATCTCGCCATCAAGGTCGGGGTCGGCGAGCTGCCACCGTTCCTGTTCGCGGGGCTGCGCTTTCTCGTGGCCGGGCTGCTGGTGCTCGGGCTCGCGCTCGCACTGGGCGACAGGCTTCCCCGGCGTCTCTCTGACTGGCGCACCCAGGGGATCGTCGGCGTGCTATTGCTCGCCGGCGGGAACGCGTTCGTGGTATGGGCGGAGCAGTACACGCCATCCGGCACGGCGAGCATCTTCGTCGTGACCGTCGCCCTGTGGATGGCGTTTTTCGACGCGATCATCCCGGGGGGCTCGGGGGAACTCGGCTGGCGGGTGATCGCGGGGCTGATCTTAGGCTTTCTCGGGACGGGACTGCTGGTCGGGGCTAACCCAGCGGAGATCCTGCGCGCCGACCTGCGCGGCCCGATCGCCCTGACGTGCGCGAGTGCGTCCTGGTCGCTCGGCTCCGTGTACGGGAAGCGTCACAAGACCGAGACGAGCCCGTACGTCGGCGCCGCGCTGCAGATGCTCGCGGGCGGCGGGGCGGTTGCGCTGCTCGGCAGCGCGCTCGGCGAGTGGAGCCGCTGGCACCTGACGGCGAAGGGCGCTGGGGCGATCGTCTACCTGGTCGTGTTCGGCTCGATCCTGGGCTACAGCGCCTACACCTACGCGCTGCGTCACGCCTCCCCGACGATCGTCGGGACGTATGCCTACGTGAACCCGGTGATTGCCGTGCTGCTCGGCTGGCTCATTTTGCGCGAGCCGGTGACCGCGCGGACGTTCGTCGCCATGGCGTTGATCGTCGGAGCCGTCGTGTGGATCCAGTTCTCGCACAAGCTGGCAGTCCCGAAAGGACTGCCTGCAAGTCGGCCTGACCGTCTCCCGGTCCGGCACTGTGCAGTGCCGAGCCCATCCTTTAGGATGGGAATTCACGAGACTCGTCCGATTGAATTGTGAGGAACCGATGCAGAGTGTGAACCTGGCGCAAAAGTTCGCCCTGTTCGACGACTACTGGAGCCCCAAGATCGCGGGCGAGCTGAACGACTCGTACGTCAAGCTCGTGAAGCTGAAGGGCGAGTTCGTGTGGCATCACCATGAGCGCGAGGACGAACTGTTCCTCGTGGTGAAAGGCCGTCTGCTGCTCCGCTTGCGCAACCGCGAGGTGTGGGTGAACGAAGGCGAATTCGCCATCGTCCCGAAAGGCGTGGAGCATCTGCCCGTCGCCCGGGACGAAGTGCACGTGCTGCTGATCGAGCCCAAGACCACGCTGAACACGGGAAACGTCCGCAATGAGCGCACGGTCGAAGAGCTCGACACGATCTGACCGCCCCCTGGTCGCCCGGTTGTGGCACGGCGCTACTCCGGCCGCTCAGGGCGACGCGTACGCCGCTTACCTCCAGCAGACCGGCGTGAAGGACTGCCGCGCGACGCCCGGGAACCACGGCGTCCAGGTGTTGCGCCGCACCGTGGGGGACGAGACGCACTTCCTCTTCATCTCGTTCTGGGAGTCGCTGGACGCGATCCGCGCCTTCGCGGGGGACGACGTCGACCAGGCGCGCTACTACCCTGAGGACCGGAAATACCTGCTCGCGCTCGAGCCGACCGTCTCGCACTACGAGGTCCTGGAGCGCTAGGCGCGATCACTCATCGACGCGCTCGCCGCTCGGCTGCGGCAGCGCCGAGGGCGCTCGGAGCGCCGGTTTCCCCTCCTCTGTGTACTTGAATCCCCGCACCGTGTGGTAGGCGAGATCAATGTCCGGACACTTGGCGAACTCGGTCAGGATCTCCTCCCAGATCGCGTGCTCCGTACCGCGTCGCTTGCGGGGCTCGATCAAGTAGCGGAGCGTGAGCTGCACACCGCTGTCGACCACCTTCGTGTAGACGATCGGCGTGAGCTTGCGATAGTTGATCAGATACTGTTGGGAGGCGGCGAGTAAGTCCTGCTCAGCCTGCGCCGTGAGGTGCTCGGCGTGCTTGGCCGCGATCGTCGTGAGAATGTGTTTCGCCTTCCGCCAATCGCTCTCGAAGGTGACCAGCACCGGTACCTCATTCCAGATGTACTTAAAACCCTTGTTGTAGTTAGCGACCGGATCGGTGAAGATCTTGCCGTTAGGAACGTGAATGATCCGCCCGGTCGACTGGTCCGCCTGCACCCAGGCACCGATCTCATTGAGCGTGAACTGGAACAGGCCGAGATCGATGACGTCGCCGGCGTGCGGGCCGATCTGAATACGGTCCCCCACCTCGAAGGGGCCCCGCCAGATGATAAACGCCCACCCCGCCAGGTCGGCGACCGGGTCCTTCAAGGCGATGGCGAGCCCGGCCGACAGCAGCCCGAGGAACGTCGCCAGCGCCTGCACGCCGGCGAACCACATCCGGCCCACGATGACGACGCCCGCCGCGACCAGGACGTACGTCAGACCCTTGCGCCAGCGGTAGCGGCCCCACGGGTCCCGCACCCGGCGATACACCAGCCCCAGCGCGATGCGATGCACCAGCCAGAGCCCGACGATCGTCGCCAGCGTGGCGAACAGGCGCAACTGCAGCTCGGGGCTGATGCCGAGCCGGGACTGCAGCCATTCGATCATGGGAGGCCAAGCTAGGGACCGGGGCTGCGGCGCGCCAGACGCGCCCGCCCTAGATTACAGTCCCACCGTTCCATCCGACCACGGGGAGCCTATGCGATCGCTCGCCTTGCTCGTCGTTGGTTGCGTCGCCGCCGCTCGCGTCTCAGCGCAGCAGGCGGCAACGCTCCGCATCGGATCCGCCGCCGCGCGCCCCGGAGAGAAGGGCTCGGGCTTCGTCGATGTCCCGGCCGGCGTCGACTCCGGCACGCGCGTGCCGCTCACGATCGTGCGCGGCAAGGATCCTGGCCCGACGCTCGCGCTCATCGCCGGGACGCACGGCGACGAAGTCGCGCCCGTCATCGCACTGCAGCGTGTGCGGCGCGAGCTCGATCCGGTGCGCCTCGCCGGCACGGTGCTGCTCGTGCACGTGGCGAACCTGCCGTCGTTCCTGCGGCGGACCATCTACTACAGCCCGATCGACGGCAAGAACCTGAACCGTGTCTATCCCGGCAAACGCGACGGCACCGTATCCGAGCGGATCGCCGACGCCATCACCCGCGAGATCATTGAGCGGGCGGACTACCTCGTCGACATCCACGCCGGGGACGGCAACGAGTCGTTGCGCCCCTACACCTATTGGAGTCCGCTTGGGCTCAATGCGCGCGCCGACTCGATCGCGCGCCAGATGGCGCTCGCGTGGGGCAACGATTACATCGTCATCGATACCGCGCGCCCGCACGACCTCCGGGCCTCGGTGTACACCCAGAATACGGCGCACCTGCGCGGCAAGCCCGCCCTCACCACCGAGGCGGGCTACCTCGGCGTCCCCGCCGAGGACATGGTCACCCGCAATGTGCAGGGCGTGTTCCGCCTACTCCGCTACCTCAAGATGCTGCCCGGCGAAGTGGAGCTGGTGCGACATCCTTTGTGGTTCGACCGCAGCGAGGTGCTGCGCAGCCCGGGAACCGGCATCTGGTATCCGTTGGTCGAGCGCGGCCACGCTGTGCAGAAAGGGGCGGTGATCGGCGTGGTGACCGACTTCTTCGGCGACACGACGGCGGCCATCGCGGCGCCGTTCGCCGGCGTCATGCTCTATGTCGTCGCGACGCCGGCCATCTCCGCGGGTGAACCCCTCGGCATGGTCGGGCATCCGGTGGAGGAGCGATGAGACGGGTCGTGCCGCTCGCCGTGGGCCTGCTCGCGGCCGGCTGCCACCACGCGGCGAAGCCGGGCTCGGTGCCCCCGCGCGCCGAGACCGCGGTCAAGGTCCAGAACCAGAACTACCTCGACATGGACGTCTTCGTGGTGCGGGGCGGCCAACGCATCCGCCTCGGCATGGTCACGGGCCTGTCCACGCACCTGTTCATGTTGCGCCCCGAGGTCGTGGGGACCGGAACCGACCTGCAATTCGAGTTCCACCCCATCGGCGGGCGGGCGAACCCGCGCACCGAGAGGATCATGGTGCAACCGGGGGATGTGATCGAGCTGACGATCCCGCCGTCGTGACGCGGACCTGTTCCCCTCACAACGGTTCCCGATCACCCGACGATCAGCCGTGGTCTGAGCCAGCGGTGCGGGTGCCGCTCGTCCAGGCGCGTCAGGCCGAGGGACCGTGCAATGTGGCGCGCTTCGGATAACTCCGAGCCGCTCAAACACCGGTTGAGCTCCGGGTAGAGGCACTCGTTCACGCGACCGGCCGGATAGTATTGGTCCATGAGATTGACGTACGCCGAGGACCCGAGCGTGTCCCGAATCCAACGCAGGATGGCATGTGTTTCATCGAGGGCGCCCGGCATCACCAGGTGCCGGATATTGACGCCCCGATAGGCGAGGCCTTGTTCGTCGATCTTCAAGTCCCCGACCTGCCGGTACATCTCGTTGATCCGCGCGCGGGCCACCTGGGGATAATCGGCCGCCTTGAGATAGCGCTCGGCGCTTTCCGGCTTCCAGTACTTGAAGTCCGGCATATAGATGTCGATCACGCCGTCCAGCAGCTCCAGGCTTTCGGCGGAATCGTACGCGCTGGTGTTGTAGACCAACGGGAGCTGGAGCCCGCGTGCCGCGGCGCGCACCACAGCCTCGAGCACCTGGGGCACCACGTGCTCGGGCGTCACGAAGTTGATGTTGTGACAGCCCAGGTCCTGCAATTCGAGCATCAGAGCCGCCAGCCGGTCGGGAGGCGTCGGCGTCGCTTGCGAGAGGCGCGCGCCCTGGCTGATGTCGTAGTTTTGGCAGAAGACGCAGCGCAGGTTGCAGTGGGTGAAGAAGATGGTGCCGGATCCGTTCCAGCCGCGGAGACAGTCTTCTTCGCCGAAGTGGGCAAAGTGGCTGGAGACGGCGGCGAAGCGGCCCGTCTTGCAGAAGGCGTAGCGGTCGGCCAGTCGATCGACGTCACAGTTTCGCGGGCAAACTCGACACGAGCGCAGCGACGCCAGGGCGCGGTCAACTCGCCGCGCGAGCTCGCCGGTTCGCCAGAGCGCACGATAGGCGGGCTCCCAACCCGGGGCGGCGGGGACGGGCGATGGTGTGAGGAGCGGGCCGACGGCATTCATACGCGCCCGCCCGGGTGAACGAGGAGCACTTGAAGAGCGTCGTTAATGTGCCTGTATATCAACAGCCCGGCGCTAGAAGGCGCTGGGCCTCGATCACGAGGCTTCGCTCCTATCGCGGACATTCCGATCGCTCGCACCCCGACCGGGGCGCTGCTGGGCGCTACTCGTCGCCGCGTAGCTCTTGCTCGGCGCGCACCCAGTCCTCGAGCTCGTGGCCGGGCTCGCCGCCCCGCTCGCGGGACAGCTCGTAGGCCCGCCGGCGGATGTCTTCCTCTGTGGGGGTCCCGCCGACGCGGGTTGTCTCGGTTTCCCTGGGTTTGGTGTGACGCTTGGTCGTCGGGTTGCCCTTCGTGGTGTGTGCCATTGCTTGCTTCCCTTCTCTCGCGGTTCCGGTTCGAGGCTCCTCCTGGCCCGACTTCGATCGGAGAACGGTGAAGCGGTGGACGGCCGTCCGCAAGGGCCTCAGCGCGTCCCCGCCGGTCCAAACTCCGATACTGAATCGCGCTCCACGCCGAGCGGGCGGGACTTTCGGCCTTGCTCAACCACAGTGATGTGGGTCACAAGCGGCCACGTACGAGGCCCTTACCTTTGGCGGCGTCCATCTAGAGGACAGCAGCCGCTCCCGCCGCCTGTCTCAGAGAGCCAGTACGGTCGGTCAACACCGCAGGCGGCTCGGTCGGGAATGCTCGCGCTTGACGAGTTCTTGACCACTGCGCGGAATCATACGAGCGACTGCTAGGGGAGTCTGCTGTGCAGCGTGTGCCGCTTCTGTTCTCCCAGCTCATCTTGCCAACCGCCGCCGGCGTGCTGCCGCACCGGACCTCCGGGCGGCCTGCCCCCCGGCAGGCGGGGTCGTGGCGCCCATCGGGCCGACAAGCGCTCGCCCGTCCGGGTTGCTGCACCCGCCGCTAGCCACGCCGATCGAGCACCTCTTGGAGAGGGACCAGCCGACCCGCCGGTCGGGCGGCCTGCTCGACGTGGCCACGGCACAGCGCTGGTTCGCGCTCTTGCGGTGGGGGGCGGAGCAGGACCTCTACACCTACCAGCAAGCGCTGGACGGTCGCTCGGGACCTCGCGTGCAGGTGCGCGGGCGCTCGCTGATCATGCTCTCCTCCTACGACTACCTCGGCCTGATCGGTCACCCGACGATTGAGGCGGCCGCCGTAGAGGCGATCCGCACGTTTGGAACGGGCACGGGCGGTGTGCGGCTCCTCACCGGCACCCTAGCACTCCACGAGCGGCTGGAACATGAGCTGGCCGCGTTCAAAGGCACGAGCGCGGCGCTCACCTTCGGCTCGGGCTACGCCGCCAACCTGGCAGCGGTCAGATCGCTGTTCGGTCCGGGCGATCGGGTGCTCGCGGACGCGCTGGCCCACCGCAGTCTGCTCGACGCCTGCCTTCTAGCACACGTCCCCGTACAGCGGTTCCGGCACAACGATGTAGCCGCGCTCGAGCGCGAGCTGCGGGACGGCGTGGCCGGCCAGCGCACGCTAATCGTCGTGGAAGGCGTGTACTCGATGGAGGGCGACGTCTGTCCGCTGCCAGACGTGGTCGAGCTCCGCAACCGGTACGGCGCCTTCCTACTGGTAGACGAAGCCCATTCGCTCGGCGTCCTCGGCGCGACCGGCCGCGGTGCGCACGAGCATTGGGGCCTGCCTCCCGACTGTGTGGACATCTGGACTGGCTCGCTGTCGAAGGCCATGGCCAGTAGCGGCGGTTTCATCGCCGGGTCGCGCGCGCTGATCACGTTCCTGCAGCACGAGGCCGCCCCGTTCATCTTCTCCGCAGCCCTGTCGCCAGCAGCGGCGGGCGCAGTCCGGGCGGCGCTGCAGGTCCTCACGGCGGAGCCAGAGCGCCTGCGGCGCATGAGCGGCAACGCCGCCGCCCTGCGACGTGGCCTGCGTCGAGTTGGGTATCGCGTGGGCGACGGGCCGGCGCCGATCGTCCCGGTGGTGGTCGGTGAGGATCTGGAGGCGTACATCCTGTCCCGCAGGCTCCTGGATCACGGCGTACTGGCCACGGCGGTGGTCCATCCAGCGGTGCCTAGGCGCGCGGCGCGGTTGCGGCTGTGCGCAACCGCCGCTCAGACGGAAGCAGACATCGCCGCGGCCGTGGATGCGTTCGACCGGGTGCGAAGGGAGGCTCCCGATGCCGACGCCGCGATCGCCTAGACTGCAGGTCGTGCCGGCAGACGGCGGCGTCGCGGGGCAGGCGTTCGTGGACCTGCCGTACCGCCTGTACCGAGGCGACCCGTGCTGGGTAGCGCCGCTCCGGACAGATGAGCGGCAACGTTGGTGCGTGCAGCACAACGCATCGCTGCGCTCGCGCTGGGTGCGCCGATTCGTCGCACGGCGCGGCGAGACGGTGGTGGGCCGGATCGCGGCGATCGTGGACGAGGCGTATGCCGCCCGGTGGGAGCCCGAGACTGCTCTGTTCGGCTTCTTCGAGTGCACCCGCGACGCTGAAGCAGCGCGGGCGTTGCTCGATGTGGCCGAGCAGGCCCTGTGCGCCCGTGGCGTGCGGCGGGTGATGGGTCCTGTGAACCTGACGACACACGACGAGACCGGGATCCTGGTGCGCGGCTTCGATTCGCGACCGATGGTGCTGTCGCCCTACAACCCGCCTTACTACGACGCATTCCTCGAGGCCGCCGGCTACGCACCCTACCGGGAGTACCACGCCTACCTAGGCACCCCCGACGCTCGGCCCGCGGCGGCCGTGGAGCGTCTGGTGAGGTCCCTGGGTGCCGGACGCGGGATCGCGCGGGGGTGCGCCATCCGTCCGCTGGATCTCGGACGGTGGGACGCGGAGATCCGCACGGTATTCGAGTTGTACAATGCCTCGTTCGACGATGTGTGGGGCTTCGTGCCGATCAGCTGGGAGGAGTTCCGCCAGCGCGCGGAGCGTTTCCGGCTCTTCGTGAAGCCGGAGCTGGCCCCGATCGCCGAAGTCGATGGCGCGCCGGCAGGGTTTGCCGTCACGCTTCCCGACGCCAACGAAGCGCTCGCCCCTCTGGGCGGCCGACTGTGGCCGTTCGGCTGGTTGCGGCTGCTGCGGCGTATCCCACGGCTCCGTTCCGCGCGGTTCATCCTGCTGGGCGTACGCCCTGAGCACCGGGCACGCGGGTTGGGGGCGTTGCTCGCCTTCGAGACGCTGCGCGCCGTGCAAAGGCTCGGACTGGAGCGAATTGAGTTGTCGCTTGTCCAGGCCACGAACACCCGGGTACGCCGCGTTATCGAGGCATTCAGTTGCCCGGTGGTGAAGACGTTCCGACTGTACGCTAAATCGCTGCGAGGCGCGCCATGACCGCGCGTGCCTGGTTCGCCACGCTCGCTCCCGAACGGCGGGCCGCCATCCGCCAACTGTACCGAGTGCGCCGCTCCGGGAATCTCGTGGTCCTCGCGTTCCTCGGCCTGTGGGCCGCCAGCGCCGCTCTGGTGCTCGCGGTACCGTACTGGCCGGTGCGGCTCGTGGGCTACGTCGCGACGGGCGCCGCACTCCACGCGTTCGGCATCCTGATGCACGAAGCAGTGCACGGGAACTTCTTCCGGCAGCGCAGCGGAGATCGCTGGGCCGCGTTCCTGCTCGGGCTCCCGGTGCTCGTCTCGGGGGCGGCCTACCGCGTGACGCACTTGCTGCATCATCGCTACACGCGGGAGCGACGGGATCCAGACGAGTTCACAAACTACGTCGGGCATCGGCAGCTGCTTGCCCTGTTCTTCTATCTCTGGGGCGTCGTCGGGTTGTTGGTCTTTCTGGTCCACGTGCCCGTGAACGCCTGGCGGCGGTGCACGAGACCGGAACGATTCGCGGTCGTAGTCGAGTATGCCGCGATGGCGCTGCTGTACGCCGGCGCGGTCGTGGTCGCGGTCCAGCTGCATGCCCTGCAAGCGCTGCTCCACGGGTGGGTAATTCCGATGGCTGTCGCCGCGGGAATCGTCAACGTGCGCGGCTGGTCAGAGCACATGCTGACGCGCCCCGGTCATCCTCTTACACATACGCGCACCGTTACGAGCAACGGCGTGGTGCGGTTCTTCATGTGCAACCTGAACTACCACCTCGAACACCACCTCTTCCCGGGAATCCCCTGGTACAACCTGCCCCGCGTGCATGCCCTCCTGCAGGACGACTACGCCCGCGCCGGGGCGAGTGTGTACCGCTCGTACGTAGTCTTCCTCTGGGACGCGCTCCGCGTGGGCGTGCACGGGCACGCCCCACCGCGGCAGGGAGGTCAACTATGCGCGGAGTCGTAAGACCAGGGCCGTCGCCGTTCGTCCTCCTCGCATTCGGGCCCATCCTCGTGGCTGCGTTCGCGTGGAGCGCCAGCCTCGGGCAGCTCGTGCGGGCTGGGGCGATCGCGGAGCTCGCAGGCGGCCTCCTCCTCTGGACGCTGCTCGAGTACGTGTTTCACCGCTTCCTCTTCCACATCGTGCCGTCGGCGGCCTGGCTGCGCGAGCGGCAGCAGCACCTGCTCCACCACCAGACGCCCGAAGAGCCGGCGTACTACGTTGTGCCGCTCTGGATCTCGTTGCCGGTCGCCGTGGCGGTGTGGGCACTGCTGCGTGCCGCGGTGGGATCGTGGCCGCGCGCCGCGCTGATGACCGCCGGGGTGATCCTCGGCTACCTCGCCTACGAGCTGGTGCACTACCGCGTGCATCGGGCGGGGGGCGGAGGGTTGGTGCGGTTCTGGCGGCGTCACCACTTCTATCACCACTACGCGGACGACCACCGCTGCTACGGCTTTACGACCCCCCTGTGGGACTACGTCTTTGGCACAGGGCCTCGCCGATCGCGAGCCGTGGCCGAGTCGACTCGATGAGGCGATTCCGCCGCTCGATCCGCTATGTCAACGCGATGTTCCCCCCGGGCATCCTGGCGCCCGTCGGAGCGGCGCAGTTCCTGTCGCTGTACCTGGCGCTCCAAGCCCTCGGTGGCGTGGCGCCGCTCCGGCTCGGCTGGCGCGCGGCAATCGGCGCGGCGAGCACAGTTCTGTGGATGCTGCTGATCCGGCTGCAGGACGACATTGTCGATGCCCCGGCCGACATCCGTCTGGGGCGGGCCGGAGACCCGCGCTACCGGGATCGGCCGGTCGTCCAGGGCGAGATCACCGTCAGGGAGCTGCGGCAGATGGCCGCAGCCGCGGCCGCGTTGCTCATCGGGCTCAATCTCCTGCACGGCCCGTCGGCGATGCTGCTCGCCCTGGTCGCCGGGCTCGCGGTCACCTGGCTCGGCTTCAAGTGGTTCTTCATCCCCGCTCTGGCGCGGGAGCCATCGCCGCTCGCGTATCTCGCCCGCAAGGTGCTCACCGTCCTGTTCGGCCTCTACGCCTGCGCGGTCTACCGCGACGAGTTCGGACGACTGGTGCCAACGCTTTGGGTGCTGCTCGTCCTCCTGGCACCGGTGGCGAGCGTGGCCGCTTGGGAGACCGCGCGCAAGATCCGCATTCCGGAAGACGAGACTGACTACGGGACGTATTCGAAGCTACTGGGGTGGCGCCTGGCGGCGCTCTTGCCGGCCGGGTTCATCGCGGCGGGCGTTGCCTGCCTCGCGCCCGTTGCGGTCGCGGCGCGGCTGGACTGGAGGTACGTCGCCGCGCTTGTGAGCGCTGCGGCGATCGCCATCGGCGCGTGCCTGCGGTTCCGTCTCGCCCCCACGCGGGCGCGCGCCGATCTGCGACGCTACGTCGAAGGCTTCGGCGTCGTAGCAAACGGCGGCCTGGTCGTCGCCCTCGCGGCGCAGCACGGCGTCGTGCTGTCATGATCCCAAAGCGCGACACCCATGGCCAGTTCGTCCTCGCCCCCGGGGTGCATAGCTCTCCAGAGCTGATCGGCGGTAAAGCACACGGCCTCCAGCAGCTCGCCGAGCTGGGCCTCGCTGTGCCCCGCTGGGCCACGGTGACGACGGATGCCATGGCCGCCGTGCTCGCAGGTGTCCAGGAGCGCATCGAGGAGATCGCACGTGCGGTCCCCGTCGGTGACACGGCCGCCGCGCAGCGGGCGTCCCCTGCGATCGCCCGTCTCGTGGAGGGAGCGCCCTGGCCGCCGGCCTTGACGCGGGAGCTTGAGGAGCAGTTGGGAGTGCTCGGAGCCGACCAAAGACTCGCGGTCCGCTCTAGCGCCGTGGGCGAGGACGGTACGGCCCACAGCTTCGCCGGGCAGTTGACCACAGAACTCAACCTGGGCCCGGGCGACGTCGCCCCGGCGCTCCGACGATGCTGGGCCGGGGCCTTTTCGGCGAGTGCGATTCTCTATCGGCAGGCGCTGGGGCTCGCGGCGGCGCCGGTCCGCGTGGCGGTCCTGATCCAGGAGATGGTGGACGCCCGCGTTTCCGGCGTGGCCTTCACAGCCGATCCCCTCACCGGCGCTCCCGCTCTCGCCGTCGCGGCCGCGCTCGGCCTGGGCCTGGGAGTGGTCTCCGACACGGCCGACAGCGACACGTACGTGCGAGAACTGGGGTCCGAGCAGTGGCGGGTCACCGCGCGCCGCAAAGCGCACCAGATCGTGCCGCGGAGCAATGGGGCGCCGGGCGTCGAGCGCGCCGGCGTGCCCCTCGGACGGCGCGACGCCCCGACGCTCAGCGAGGCCCAGCTCGATGCCCTCGCTGCGGTGCTGCGGCGCATCGACGCGTCGGCCGGCCGCCCGCAGGACGTCGAGTGGGCATTCGACGGCAACGGCACTCTGTGGATCTTGCAGGCGCGTCCCATCACCCTGAAGCAGGCTGCCGAGCTGGCCATCTGGGACGACAGCAACATCGGCGAGAGCTATCCAGGCCTAACGCTTCCGCTCACCTGCTCGTACGTGCGGTTCGCGTACGAGCGGCTGTTCGGCCGCGCCCTCCGGCTCGCCGGCGTCCCGCGGCGCCAGGTGGACCGCGCACGGCCATTCTTGGCGCACCTCGTGGGCGTGATCCGCGGGCGGCTGTACTTCAACCTCGTCAACTACTACCGACTCTTCCTGCTGGTTCCCGGCCTCGCGGGGACGTCGCGAAAGTGGGAGACGGCGCTAGGGATTACGCAGCACGTCGACCCGGCCACGCTGGATAAGAGCAGAGGACGGCCCCGCATTGGGGATCGAATTCTGGCCGTCCGCACCGCGGTCTGCCTCGCTCGTCGCCTCTGGCGGCTGCGCCGCGACGTGCGGCGGTTCCACGAGCGCGCGGCCGAAATGCTGCGCCGCTACGGGGATGCCGAGTTCAGCGGACGGCCGGCTGAGGAGCTGTGGCGGGTCTTCGAGGAGATCACCAAGGAGTTTCTCGACGACTGGGTGCTACTCATCTACAACGACTTCTTCGCCTTTCTGTTCGACAGCCGGCTGGCACAGGTGTGCAACGCAGTCGGTGGAGAGCCGGGGCCGCAGGGTAGCGGGACCGATCTGCACCAGCGGTTGCTGACCGGCCTAGTCTCCCTTCAGAGCCTGGCGCCCCTACACTCGGTGCTGGCGCTGGTCGCAGCGGCGCGGGCCGAGCCCGACGTCCTCGCGCTGCTCCAGTCCGCGCTCCCGGCGGAAGCAGTCTGGGCGGAGCTCGCGCGGTGCGCCGGTGCTGCGAAGTTCCGGACACAAGCCGTGGAGCATCTCCGCCTGCATGGCCAGCGAACGATTCAGGAGCTGAAGCTCGAGACACCGTCCCTGGCCGCAACACCATCCGTCCTGGTGTCCATGGTTCGCAACCATCTCGACCACGTCGCGCCCGCCGCAGGGCGGCCGCGCTCTGAACCCGCGGCCGCCGCGCGGGAGCTCGAGGAACGGTTGCGAGGCCACCCGCTCAGACGACGGTATGCGAGCTGGCTCGTGCGGCGGACGCGGGCCGCCATCGCCGACCGTGAAGGGATGTCCTACGCCCGCGCCCGCGCCTACGGAGTTTTGCGCCGCCTGTTCCAGGCCATGGGAGCAGCGTTGGCCCGCGCAGACGTGCTGCGGCAACCGGAGGACGTCTTCTATCTCACGCTCGAGGATCTGGAAAGCCACGTACGCGACGGCTCGCCGGTGCCCGAACCGGGCGAGCTGGTCGCGCGACGCAAAACGCACTATGAAGCCTTCGCTCGTGAGACTCTGCCACACCGCATCGTTTCCCGCGGTCCGGTATCCGAGCACCGGCTCGCACGCGACGATTCGGCGGCGCCCGGCGCGAACGGCGTGTTGCGTGGCCTGCCGTGCGCCCCCGGGCGGGCGCGGGGGACCGCACGCGTGCTGCACGCGGCGTCTCCGGGCGAGCGGGTGGAGGGGACGATCCTGGTCGCCCCCGTCACCGATCCCGGCTGGGTCTTCCTGATGCTGACCGCACGCGGGTTGGTGGTGGAGCGGGGCAGCATTCTCTCTCATACCGCCATCCTCGGGCGGGAGCTGGGCATCCCCACGGTCGTGGGGGTGGAAGGCGCGACGCGGCTGATTGCGTCGGGGGACGAGATCGAGGTGGACGGCAGCACAGGGGAGGTCGTGCTGCTGGGGCGGACGGAGGGAGGTGCTCGCTGATGGCGGCGCTCATCCGCAAAGCCCTCAGCAGCCGGCCCGCGCGGTTTTGGCTCACGGCGGGTGGCATCGGAGTCGCGGCGCTCCTCGTCCTGGTGCTGGGCGCGGCGTATCGCTCCGTATCGTCCAGCGTCGCGGCCTACGTCGGCCAGCCCGGCATCGACGTTTGGGTTGCCCCCGGCGGCGTGGACAACTTGATGCGGTCGTCGGCCTTCCTGCCCGCCCACCTGCCGGAGTCGCTCGCGACGATACGCGGCGTGGCCGCGGCGGATCCGATCGTGCGGGCGTATGTCACGGTACGGGACGAGGCCGATCCGAGTCCGGCGGGGCACCGCCTCGCGCTCATCGCGATCGGCTACGCGGCGCCGACAGGGGGAGGCGGCCCGCCGGCACTAGTCCGGGGCCGGGCGCCGCTGGACAGTACCGACATCGCTTTGGACCGGGCGGCGGCGACTCGGCTGGGAGTGACGCTGGGCGACACGGTCTGGGTCAACGGTCGCGCGGCCGTGGTCCTCGGCCTCACCGGGGGCACTAACCTGCTCGCGACGCAATTCCTGTTCGCCAACCTTTCGACTGTCGACGGGGCCAGCGGGTTGCGGGGTCGGGCGTCGTTCGCCGTCGTCCGCTGCACCCCCGGCGTGCAACCGGCGGCACTGGTCGGAACCATCCGGGCCCGGTTCCCCCGTTTGTCCGTCTACCCGCGCGAGGAGTTCGTCGCGAACAACGCCCGAGAAGTCGCGGCCGGTTTCATCCCGCTGCTCACGCTCGTGGCCGTCCTCGGCCTCCTAGCCGCGACGGTGCTCGTGGCGCTGCTCGTTCACGCCGTCGTGGAAGAGCGACGCGAGGACCTCGCCGTGCTGCTAGCCTTGGGTGCAGACGCACGGGCACTCACCGGCGCGGTGATTCGCGAGGCGGTCACCCTGGCCGCTGTGGGAGCCATGCTGGGCAGCGCCGCGGGGTTGGTGCTCCGCGTCGTGCTGGATCACGTCCTGCCCGTGATCCCGCTCGCGTTCCGCGTCACGGACGCCGCCCGCATCCTGCTCGTGTTTGCGGCGGCGGGGATAGGCGCCGCCGCGATACCGGTCGCGCGCCTGCGGCGCATCGATCCGCTCGAGGCCTTCCGCCCGTGATGGTCCTGGAACTGGACCGGGTACGGCGGACACGGGGCGTCGGACCGCATGCGGTCGAGGCGCTCCGTGATGTGTCTCTGGCCGTCGGCGGGGGTGAATTCGTCCTGCTTGAGGGGCCGAGCGGTGCGGGCAAGACCACGTTGCTGGCGGTCGCGGCCGGGTTGCTCCGGCCCACCTCGGGCGACGTGTGTCTCGCGGGCCGTCGCTTGCCCGCCATGAGCCTCGGCGAATGCCGGCGGCACCGTGCCACGCGTGTAGGGTTCGTGTTTCAGCGCTCCAACCTGCTGCCGCGACTGACGGTGGGGGAGAACGTGGTGCTGATGGCAGTACTGGGCGGCATGGCCCGCGAGGCTGCGAAGCGCGAGACGACCCGCATGCTCGAAGCGCTGGGAATCGCGACGCTAGCCGACCGGTATCCGCACGAATTGTCCGGCGGCGAGGAGCAACGGGCTGCGGTCGCCCGCGCACTCGTGCACGGGCCGGCGATCGTCCTGGCCGATGAGCCTACCGGCAGCCTCGACGGCGTATCCGGACGGGCGGTGGCGGAGAGCCTGGGCTCGCTGGCGGCGGAGCGCGGCGCGGCGGTGCTCGTGGCGACGCACGACGTCCGACTGAGGTCATTCGCGTCGCGACGGGTGCGGATCGTCGATGGGAGGATCGCGGACTCGGAACCTGACCTGGGGTAGTACCTCTATCTCTCAGCGAGGTGTCTATGCGCGCTCTCGTTCTCAGTGGACTGTTGGTCACGCTCGTCGCCGGACGTATGGTGAGCCAGCGACTGCCACCCCCCCTCTTTCCATCAGCCCGCACGCACGATCTGCCCGGCGCCGCCATTCGTGCACGGGTCGCGTCGGAACCGAACATCGGCTCGCCTCTGCTCGCGGCCGCCGGGCTCGGGTTGTTGGGCTGGGGCGTAGGCGCAGTGGCAGGACATGCGATCCAGGGTGATTGCTTCGAAGAGTATTGCGGGCTCGAGGGGATCTTTTATGGCGGCGCCGCGGGTGGAGGCATGGGCCTCGCCGTCGGCGCGCACCTTGGGAACCGCAGACGTGGCAGCTTCCCCCTCGACGTGCTCACCTCAGGGGCGGTGTGGGGGGTGGGATACGCCTTGATGAGCTCCTTCGCCAACGACGGCGACGGCGCGGGAGTGGTGCTCACCGCCATCATGTTACCACCAACGCAACTTGTTGCCACGGTGCTCGTCGAGCGAGCAACGGGGCACTCGCGCGCCGGTCGGCTTCAGGCACCCTAGCAGCGCTAAGGACACCGAACGCGCTCAGCACCCGGCTCATGCGTCCTTCGCAGCCCGCACTACAGCAGCTCTCCGAACATGCGCTTGTAGTGCCGGTACCAGTCGCTCTGGAATCTCTCGTCGGGATCGTAGCGCCGCTTGGCGCGCAGAAACGCCGGGAATTGCGGGTAGCACGTCTCCACCTGCTGCCGCGTCGCGAACCGATGATAGGTCAGGTAGTAGCTCCCGCCGTAGCGGATCCCGGCGTCGATGAGCTGCCGGAATTCCGCAGCCGCGCGCTCGAGCCCCGCGGGGCTGTGGACGACGTGCAGGTTGAAGATCACGCACGCATACGGCTGTTTGGCCCACGCGAGAAAGCTCTCGTCGTCCCGCTCGATGAGACGGATGGTGCCGTACGGTGATCAGCTCCGTGGCCGGCTCGGACGCCCCGAGCCGGCGGTCCAGGGCGCGATGGTAATCGTCGAGGTAAGGACCGAGCTGGTGTGTGTCCGACCAGTACACCTGTCCTGAGGTCGAGAGGTAGTAGCGCGAGTAGGCCTGGAACGCCCGCGTCCGGTCGGCGTGCGCGAGGTAGATGAGCTCGTTCCAGTCGTCTGGGGACAGCTCTTTCTGTCCCTCTTGAATCGGAGTGGTGGCCGCGACGGGGCGATAACACGAGAAGACCCCCTTCCGCAGGAAGTCGGGGGAGTCGGGGTCCGTGTGGTACTGGAAGTCACCGTAGGTGAACCCCGCGGCGATGCGCTGCTCGAACGCCGGCATGAGAGCGTCGATCTCCAAGATTTGCACCTGGCGCTGCACCTTCACCCGCGGCGCGAGGCGCAGCCGGACGGCCGTGATCACGCCGAACAGCCCGTACCCGCCGATCGCGAGTCGAAACAGCTCGGCGTTCTCCTCGCGACTGCAGGTGCGGGGGGTCCCGTCGGCGTCGACCAGCACGAACGACTCGACGTCTCTGATGAACGGCTTGAACTTGAGGCCGCGGCCGTGGGCGTTCGCCGCCAGCGCACCTCCGATACTCAAACGGTCCGCTCCGGTCTGCTTCTGGCGGATGCCCCACGCCCGCGCGGCCCCTTGCTGCGCGTCCACTAGATAGCGCATCAGCTCGGGCCACTCGATTCCCGCCTCGACGTCGATCAGACCGCGGGCGGCGTCGAAGCCGAGCACCCGCCGCATCGACCCCATATCGACGAGCGTCGTCTCACTGCCAAACTGTTGGCCTCCCATGGCGTGCCGGCCCCCCGCGATACTCAGCGGGCGGCCCTCTTGCATGGCGCTCCGGACGAGCTGCACCACCGCGTCGGCGGAGGCCGGCTTCACGACCCGGTACACCCGCGTGGCATTGAGCTGCGAGTGAATGTCGTTGACGACGACGCCGGCCGCGGACCGGTCCCCCGCGCAGCCGTAGGGCGCCAGGGCGATCGCCGTGCTGGCAGTCGCGCCGGCTTCGAGGAACTCACGTCGCGTCAGCATGGAGCCTCCGCAAGCCAAGAAACAGGAGCCACAGGGCCATCGCCTGGATCAGATGGTACAGCGCGTTGTGATTGAAGTACGTAGCGTGCAGCGCGATCCTCGCCTGTTGCACTGCGGCTGCGATGAACATGAGGCCGAGCCCGGCGATGGCGACCAGGATGCCTCGCTCACGCGCGTGGGCATACGCGACGGACAACGCGACCAGCAGGAACACGACGGCCGGGAGATAGAAAACCACTGCCGCGCGGAACTGCTGCGTGACGAACAACGTGAACACGCAATAGGTCGCAAACGCCGCGGCGGCGGCGATGGTGATGCGCCGCGCCGCAGGCGCGGGGGACAGCACCCTCGCGCCGATCGCCCAGGCGCTCGCCGCCGTGACGCCGATCGCGATCAAGGTGATGCGCCAGAGAACCGCGTTTCCCAGCGTGCTGGCGTCCAGGAAGAAACCGTGGACCGTCCCTCCAGCCAGCGACGCGACCGCGGCCGACCCGAAGAAGAAAGCGTTCTCTCGACCCCGAACCAGGTAGGCGAAGAGCGCGCACTCGATCGCGAGCGCGTAGTCCGTGAGGGCGACGTCGGGCTCGGTCATCCCGTGGGAACGGCGGGGGCAGAGACCGAAGGCCGCGTGTGGTAGCGACCCACCACGAAGAGGAAGGTCGCGAGCACACAGTGGAAGAAGATCGGAATGGTTCCCCCCAACCAGCGGCGCTCGGGATGGAGTGCCATGCTCACCACGTATCGCACCGCCATCCCACCCCAGTAGAGATAGCTGAACCACTGGAGCAACCGTCCCATCGTCCTCCGCGGCATCACGAAGAATCCGCGGCGCCGCGTGAAATCCGTCGCCACCTTCGCGAGCAAGACGATGATGAGGATCTGCACGGGAAGCAGGATCGGGTAGGGGATGACGCCCGAGTACCACTGCTGCATCGGTGGCAGAAACGGGACGGCGAACGTGGCCACCAGCGCCTGCCCCGCTACGCGCAGGCAGAACAGAAAGAGAAGAAACCAGAGTACGGTGGCGTACATGACGGGGCGGGGGTCCACAAAGGGTAACTTCCCAGCGGGCCATCCGTGAGCCCGTCCTCATCCCACCCCTCTGCGGTCCAGACTGCGATACTGGATCGCCTCGCTCACATGTTTCGGCGCCAGCTCTGCGGTCTTCTCCAGATCGGCGATCGTGCGGGCGATCTTGAGAATGCGGTGATACGCCCGGGCCGACAGGGCGAGCCGCGTGATTGCCGTACGTAGCAGCGCGTCAGCGCCGTCGGAAACACGGCAGAACGTACGGATGTCTCGCGCCGCCATGTGCGCGTTGGCGTAGATTCCCGGGCGGCTGGCGAACCGGTCCCGTTGCACCGTGCGAGCTCGGTCCACCCGCTCACGCATCGCTTCGCTCGGCTCGCCCCCGCCCTGATCGGCGAGCGCCCGGTACTTTACCGCCGGCACCTCCAAGTGGATATCGATCCGGTCGAGCAGCGGGCCCGACACGCGGGCGAGGTAGCGCTCCACGCCGAGCGGGCCGCACACGCAGTTGTGATGCGGGTCGCCGAAGTAGCCGCAAGGACAGGGATTCATCGCCGCGGCGAGCATGAAGCGAGCCGGATAGGTGAGGCTCATCGCCGCCCGGGCGATCGTCACCACGCCGTCCTCCATCGGCTGGCGCAGCACCTCGAGCACGTTCTTGCGGAACTCGGGGAGCTCGTCCAGAAACAGCACGCCGCCGTGCGCGAGGCTCACCTCGCCCGGCCGCGGATAGGAGCCGCCGCCGATCAGGCCGGCGTCCGAGATGGTGTGATGCGGTGCCCGGAAGGGGCGCCGGGCGACGAGCGACTCGCCCAGGGGCAGGACGCCCGCGACCGAGTGGATCTTCGTCGTTTCGAGCGCCTCGTCGAGACTCATCTTGGGCAGGATCGTGGGGAGGCGGCGGGCGAGCATCGTCTTCCCGGATCCGGGCGGCCCAATCATCAACAGATTGTGCCCGCCCGCCGCGGCGACCTCGAGCGCCCGCTTCGCGTGCGCCTGCCCCTTCACGTCGCCGAAATCGACGTCGTCCCGTGCGCGCTCCGCGAACAACGCGCCCAGGTCCACGTGCGGCTCGGGCAGCTCGCCCCGGGCGTCGAGGAAGTCCGCGATCTCCGCCAGTGTCCCCGCCCCGAGCACGCGGATCCCGGAGACCACGCCCGCCTCAGCGATGTTCTCCCGGGGGAGCACCAGCGCGTCCAGCCCGGCCGCGCGGGCCGCCAGCGCCACGGGTAACGCGCCGCGCACCGGCCGGATCGCGCCTTCCAGGCCGAGCTCGCCCAGCACCGCCACTCGACCCAGTCGTTCGGCCGAGATCTGCTCGGTCGCCGCGAGCACACCGAGCGCGATCGGCAGGTCGAACGCAGAGCCCTCCTTGCGGATGTCCGCTGGGGCGAGGTTCACCGTAATGCGCTTCAACGGAAAGGTGTATCCAGAGTTCGCGATGGCGGAGTAGACGCGTTCGCGCCCCTCCTTCACCGCACCCTGCGGTAGCCCCACGGTGGCGAAGGTGGGGAGGCCGTTCGCGATGTCGGTCTCGACGTCCACCAGGTAGGCGTCGATCCCCAACACGGCGGCGGAGCGGACGCGGGCGAGCATGGTACGAGGCTAAGGTAGAAAAGCCGGATCGCGGTAGGACAAAACACGCGAGTGGGGGCGAAGTGTTGCCGCACGGCCGGGAGGGCGCTGCCCTCTGGCCGCACGGGGCCGCCACCCCTATGATGGACTCGTCCACGCCCACGAGCCCATTGGTCGACCTGCTCGCCCGACTCCAAGCTGCCCTCGGCGACCGTTACACGATCGAGCGCGAGCTTACCTTGCCTCGGGGCTGTGGTAAGCGCTCGCGAATCAGTACCCCGGATTCTGCACCAGCATCGGGTTGGCGGCGAGCTGCGACTGCGGAATCGGCATCAGGACGAGACGGGGACCGCCAGCCTGCTTGAACGACCACGCCTGAGTATACCGGCCGTGCCGGATGAGATCCTGTCGCCGCTTCGCCTCGGCGGTGAGCTCGAGCAGTCGTTCACGCAAGATCGCATCACGGTCCACCGTGGTCAGCGGCTTGTCTGGCTCGAAGACTCGCGCACGGAGCGCATTGAGCAGGGCAAGGGCCTCGCCGCTGCCCGGGTATAGGGCGTTCAGTGCCTCGGCCTTGATGAGCAGGATCTCGCCAAGGCGGAAGTAGGCGAAGTCGTTGCCGTTATCGGGGCCAGCTCGGTTCGGGTCCGGAGGCCACTTTATGATACGGGTGCCCTCACCTTCCCCGGCGTTATTCTCATCAATGATGTCCACTGTGAAGACCAATGGAGCCCCGGACCGGTCAAAGGCCGGCTCGCCGGTGTCCAGATTGACTTGCGGCCCTGCGAGGAAAATCCCCCGACGCTGGTCGTCCGCATCGAAAGCGCGGTACGTCTCTGCCAAGGCCGCGAAGCCGTTCCATGGGGTGGGGGTCAACTGGTTGTAGTGCAGCGCCCGCATCACGAAATTGAGTCCCAACCCTGGCTGGTTCAGGTTCTTGACGACCAAGATGTTCTCCGGCGATGCGAAGTTGTCGGGAGCGAAGTTCGAGTGCCAATCGGCCGCTAGACTGTACTGACCGGAGTTGAGGATGCGGTCGGCGGCGGCGATAGCGGCATGGCACGCGGTCTGGACCCCCACGCGCACACTAGCGCACGAGTTGTACGTGGTCGCACTCGGCGCGTCGGACGTGAACACGGCCGCGTTCAGATACAGGCTGGCAAGGATCGCATCGGCAGCACCCTTCGTCATGCGCCCGTAGTCGGCCGCCACCGAGCTGTCCGGCAGGGCTGTGCGGGTCTCGAGTAGCTCGCTTTCGATAAAGTGGAACACCTCGGCGCGTGTGTTGCGCGGTTGCGGCGCGAACTGCGGAGTCGTGAAGATGGGCACGCCGCCGAACATGTCCATGAGCTGATAGTAATAGAAGGCCCGGAGCGTCCGAGCCTCTGCTGCGATGATCGCTTGATCTCGTCCTCTCGCGTTCCGGAGCGCGTCGAGAAGCTCATTCGCGCGCGTGATGCCGGAGAAGGCATTGTTCCAGATACCGTTGAGAAAGGTTAGTGTGGCGGGGCTGGTCGCCGTCCAGGTTTGGTGATGCAAATCGAGCCAGATGCCGCCGTCGTACCAGTCCTGGCCGCGGGTCGGCACGATCATCTCGTCGGTACTGATTTCGCTTACGTTGTAATAATTGTCCTGCGTATTGTGCAGCGCGGAATACACGGGCGCGAGAAGTGCGAGGAGGCTACATGGATTGCTGCCGCGGCCTTGCTCATTTGAGGGGCCCGGCTCGCAGCCCCGGGCTGCGAAATTCGGAGACGGCGGTTCTGTGATCGGCTCGTGGCAAGCCGCAAGCAAACCGACAAGCACGAATGTAATGAACCGTTTCATCCCTCACCTCCCTGTGAGGCTCAGACACCGGAAGCGGATGGGCGTCCAGAACAAAGCGTCGCCGCCCTAGTCGTCCAATCGCCGGGGAAAAAAAACCGGCCAAGCGAGGCTCTCGCTCAGTCGGTTCGCGATTCGCTCCCCTCGACATAGGCGATCCGCACGACATCGCACCTCGGGGTTCATAGCATCTGAGTTGCGGTCGAATATGCGCGTGGGACCGCGAGCCGCAAGGGCGCCACAACATCACAAATCTGCTCGCGCGGGGGAGACGCCGCGCGCGCCCTTCTCTCTTAACCCGTCATCCGCTTCAGAGGAAAGGTGTATCCCGAGTTCGCGATGGCGGCGCAGGCGCGCTCTCGCCCCTCCTGCACCGTGCCCTGGGTAGCCCGACGTGGCGAAGGAGGGGAGCCCGTTTGCGATGTCGGTCTCGACGTCCACCAGGTAGACGTCGATCCCCAGGACGGCGGCGGAGCGGACGCGCGCGAGCATGGTACGAGGCTAAGATAGAAAAGCCGGATCGCGGTAGGACAAA
Organism: Gemmatimonadota bacterium; assembly: GCA_003220935.1. Lineage (GTDB taxonomy): Bacteria > Gemmatimonadota > Gemmatimonadetes > Gemmatimonadales > GWC2-71-9 > 20CM-4-69-16. Next base: position 285 of record QHTT01000068.1, on the reverse strand, counting down.
ACACGCGAGTAGGGACGAAGGTTGCCGCGCGGCCGGGGGGGCGCCGCCCTCTGGCCGCACGGGGCCGCCACCCCTATGATGGACTCGTCCACCGCCCACGAGCCCCTTGGTCGACCTGCTCGCCCGACTCCAAGCTGCCCTCGGCCACCGTTACACGATCGAGCGCGAGCTCGGCCGCGGTGGGATGGCGACAGTCTACCTCGCCGCAGACCTCAAGCACCATCGCCGGGTCGCTATCAAGGTCCTGAAGCCCGAGCTTGCGGCGGCCCTGGGTCCGGACCGCTT
>QHTT01000039.1 GCA_003220935.1 Gemmatimonadota bacterium | reverse complement strand
TGACGGCTGAGAGCTGATGGCGCCTCATCCAAGAACCTGCTGGCGATCCCCGCATACGCATCGACCCGCCGATCCCGCAGGAACGGCCACCCGCGACGGACTTCCTCGATGCGCGCGAGGTTGACCTCGGCGATGAGGAGCGCCTCACGATCGGGCGGGGCCTCCGCGACGATCACCCCGAACGGATCTGCCAGGAAGGACGAGCCCCAGAACTCGATCCCGTCTCCGGACCTGACCTCCGGACCCGCGTACCCGTCTGGACGTTCCCCCTCTCCGCCATGCGGAGGGGGGGACAGGGGGTGAGGCCCCGGCCGTTCGTGGCCTACTCGGTTCACCGCCGCGACGTAGCATCCGTTGGCGATGGCGTGGCCGCGCTGGATCGTGCGCCAGGCGTCGAGCTGCTCGGCGCCGTGCGTCGCCTTCTCTTTCGGGTGCCAGCCGATCGCCGTCGGATAGAGCAGCACGGTGGCGCCTTGCAGTGCCGTGAGGCGCGCGCCCTCGGGGTACCACTGATCCCAGCATACGAGCGCGCCGATGCGTCCCACGCGCGTGTCGAACGCGCGGAAGCCCAGGTCTCCCGGCGCGAAGTAGAACTTCTCGTAGTACGCGGGATCATCGGGGATGTGCATCTTGCGGTAGACCCCCACGACGCGCCCGTCGGCGTCGATCACTGCCGCGCTGTTGTGATAGAGCCCCGGCGCCCGCCGCTCGAACACCGGGGCGATCACCACGACCCCGGCTCGCTGCGCCGCCTTCGCCAGGGCCTCGGTGCTCGGCCCGGGCACGGGCTCCGCGAGGTCGAACAACGCGGCGTCCTCGCGCTGCGCGAAGTACAGCGAGCGAAACAGCTCCGGGAGACAGACGAGCCGGGCCCCGGCCGCCGCCGCCTCTTCGACCTTCGCGACGCCCTGCTTGAGGTTCGCGTCCGGATCGGCCGACATGGACATCTGGACGAGTCCGATCGTGTACTTGGTCGGCGGCTGCGCGCTGTTCATGGGGGAGAAGAGTACAAGGTTCCAGCCCTACGCGCATGGCCCGCGGCTCAAGCCGCGGCTCGGCGCTGCCCGTAAACGGGCGGAGGACGCGACGCGCAACGCCGCTTCAACGGCAGTGCCGAGTCGCGGGTTCACCCGCGCACACACGGGACGTCTTTACACGCTGCGCGTAGTGATATCGATTCTGTCCCATGCGCGGACTCCTGGTCGGAGGCTTCATGAAGCGGGCCCTGGGCCTCGGTCTGGTTGCGGCAGCGGTTCTCGCCTCGTGGGTCGATCGCAGCGGCGCCGGTGGCCAGACGACGTGCGTGTCGCGCGCCGCGGCGCCGGTCCCGCCAGCCTACGCCGCGACCGTCGCGCGCGCGCATGCCCTCGTGTGCGACAAGCTGGCGGGTCGCATTGCCGGCCTCCAGGTGGCGGTCGGCGTCGACGGCAAGCTCGTGTGGTCGGAAGGATTCGGCTATGCGGATCTCGCCCGCAAGGCCCCGGTCACCGCCGAGACGCAGTTTCGGATCGGGAGCGTGTCCAAGCCGCTCACCGCCACCGCCGTCGCGCTGCTGTACGAGCAGGGGAAGCTCGACCTCGATACGCCGGTGCAGCGCTACGTCCCGTCGTTTCCCGATAAGGGTTACCCGATCACTACCAGGCAGCTCGCCGGGCACCTCGCGGGCATCCGGCACTATCGCGACGATGAGTTTCTCTTGAACCGTCATTTCAACACCGTGCTCGACGGGCTCACGATCTTCCAGGGCGACTCGCTGCTCTTCCCTCCGGGGACGAAATTCTTTTATTCGACCTACGGCTGGAACCTGATCTCGGCGGTCGTGCAGGGCGCAGCGGGGCAGGACTTCCTGAGCTACATGGGCCGGAACGTCTTCCGGCCACTGGGCATGACGCACACCGCGGCCGATCGTGCCGACAGCCTGATCCCGAACCGCACCCGCTTCTACGAGCGTGGGGCCGACGGCGGGTTCGTGCTCGCGCCGCCGGTCGACAACAGTTACAAGTGGGCGGGGGGCGGCTTCGTCTCCACCGCCGAGGACCTCGTGAAGTTCGGCTCCGCGATGCTCAAGCCGGGGTTCCTCAAGGCTGAGACGCTCGAGCTGCTCTTCACCTCACAAAAGACGACCGCGGGCGAGCCGACCGGCTACGGGATCGGCTGGTTCGTGGGTACGGACAGCCTTGGCCACCGCTGGGTGTTCCACGGCGGGGGATCGGTCGGGGGCACCACGGCATTCGGCGTGGACCGGGACTCGCGGATCGTCATCGCCATCACGTCGAATCTGACCACCGCGCCGCTCGAGCCGGGACAGACGATTCAACGGCTGTTCGATCGATAGCACGCCGTCAGCTCCTGGCCTTCTTCCACTGGCGGGGATCGAACAGCGCGTCGGCGAGCGGCGCGTCGGTCTTGATCTCGGTGTACTCTTCGAGCCAGCGCTGCTGCCCATCCACCAGGAACGCCACCTCCGCCGAGAGCCAGGCATCGCGCGCCGGCTGATACTTGTTGAACCGGATGTCGCTGATGCGACTCGTGTCACGCTGGCCCGGCTCGAGCAGCCGCACGAACACGAGCCGCTCGCGGTCCACCCAGAACTGCCGGGCGCGCAGGTCGCCCGCCTTCGCCCCCACGACGTAAACCGGGCGCCCTCCCCAGGTGTCCTCGTGTACCGTCGCGAGGTCGAACTTGAGCCGCTCGAGCCGCGCGACGGTGCGATCGGCGGGCTCGAAATAGACGTCGAAGCCGAGCACCATCAGCGGGTGGATGAAGGCCGACGCGTTGCCAAGCGTGTCGGCTTTGAAGACGAACTGGGAATCGTTGACGAACAGCACGCCGTTCCCCGAATCCGCCGGCACGAACTCGATGCGCAGCTTCCCGGGCAGCGCGGCATACTCGTGCCAGACCGAGTGCTCCTGCGAGCCGTCCGGCCGGGTCGCGGTGTTCTTCTGAACGAAGCTGAGCGTGCGATACCATTTGCCGGCGTAGCGGTCGTGCATCGCTCGGACGATCTCACGGCCGCTCGGTGGCGTGGCGAGCACGGCAGAGGCGAGCAGGAAGTGTAACATAGAGGCTCCTTTGAGCTGTCCTACTTCTCCAGCCGATACCCTGCCTTGCGAACCGTGAGAATATGCCTCGGCGCGGCCGGGTCTATCTCGAGCTTGCGGCGCAGCTCGGCGACGTGCGTGTCCACGGTGCGGCTCAGCACCTCGGCGCTGTACCCCCACACCTCGCGCAGCAGGTCGAGCCGCGTCACCACGGCGCCGCGACGCCGCAGCAGCGCCACGAGCAGGTCGAACTCCTTGGGCGTGAGCGGCACCGGCTGGCCGCTTCGGAGCACGGTGCGGGAGGCCGGGATCACCTCGATGTCACCGAACCGCTCGGGCGGAGGGCCGCCGTTTTTCCCGGGGAGGGGCGGCGCCGCGCGGCGCAACAGCGCCTCCACGCGGGCGAGGAGCTCGAGCACACCGAACGGCTTCGTAACGTAGTCGTCCGCGCCTAGCCGGAGGCCGCGCACCTTGTCCGCCTCCTCGCCTCGCGCCGTGAGGATGAGGACGGGCATGGTGCGGCCGGCCTCGCGCAACGCGCGCAACACGCGGAACCCGTCCATCCCAGGGAGCATGAGATCGAGGATGATGAGGTCGGGCCGGCCGTCGCGCGCGCGCGCCAGTCCCTTTGTGCCGTCGTCCGCCACCTCGACCTGATAGCCCTCGATCTCCAGATTGTTGCGCAACCCGTAGGCGAGGTCGGGGTTGTCTTCCACCACGAGGATTCGCATCATGCCGGCACGCTCGAGAGGCTGTCGGGCTGTCCCGCGACGCGGGGGGAGGGCTCGAGCGGCAGCTCGATGACGAACCGTACGCCGCGCGCGCCCGCGGGGAGCGTGGCGTTCTGCCCGTCCTCCGCCCAGGCGCGCCCGCCGTGCAGCGCCACCAGCTCTCGCACCACCGCGAGCCCGATGCCGGTCCCGGCGACGGCCGAGCCCCGGTCTCGCTCGAGTCGCCAGAAGCGGTCCCACACGCGCTCGCGGTCGGCCGGGGGGATGCCGGGCCCCTGGTCGTCGACCCAGATTCGCGCGCGCTGGTCGCCCGCCGCGAGGCCGACGGTCACGACCTGCCCCGGCGGTCCGTATTTGACGGCGTTGTCGAGCAGGTTGAGGAGCATCTGGCGAAACGCCTCGGCGTCCACCGGGGCGACGACGCCCTCCGCGAGCTCGGAACGGAGGCGCACGCCGCGCGCTCCCGCCAGCGGCGCGAACCCTTCGAGGGCTTCCTGCACCAGCGGCGCGAGCGGCGCGCGCGCCGGCGACAGGCGGGTGACCTGGCGTTCCGAACGGGAAAAGTGCAGCAGGTTCTCGACGAGATGGGTGAGCCGGCGTGACTCCTGATCGATGATCTCGAGCGAGCGGCGGCCCTCCTCTTCGGAGCGCACGCGCCCCAGCAGCAGGGTCTCGGAAAACATCCGGATCTGCGCGAGCGGCGTGCGCAGCTCGTGGGACACGCCCGAGACGAAATCGGTGCGCAGGCGGGCGAGCTCGTATTCGCGCCGCAGCTGGACCAGCGCGGTCACGATCAGGCCGGCCGTGAGGCCGAGGGCCCCGAGCAGCAGCGGGAGGCGCGACTGTGGCAGGCCGCCGATCACGAGCTTCGACGCCAACTCGGGGCGGAGCGCGACCGCCACCTGCATTCCCCCCATCATCGCTTCGACGGTGTCCCGAGCCGAGAACGTGGCCGCATACTGCACCGGGGAATGGTACAGCTTGGCGCCGTCCGCGGAGGTCACGACGACGGACATGAGCGAGTCGAACACGACCCCGCCGGTGAGGGGGCGCGGCAACAACGGCTGCTTCTCGGCCCCCATGGTATAGAACGGCTCGAACGCTTTGGGATCGACGTCGAGGCCGACGAGCGTGCGGAGCGCGCCCGCCTGGTCCTTGCCGGTATACATGACCGCGTGGGGCACGCCGGCGGCCCGCGCCACGATCATGGCCAGATGCTCCTCCGGCTGGTACACGAAGCGGGCGTGCGCGGGCAGCGTGTCGCGCAGCCAGGCGCGCTCTGCCGTCGACGGCGCGCCGCCCGAGGTTTCGAGGTGGCCGGTCGCAAGGTCCAGGCGAAACGTGTAACGCGCCAGCTTGAGGACGGCGGCCGCGTAGGGCTTGAGCCCGGACGCGAGCCGCTCTGGGCGCGGAAGAGGCGCCGCCGGTGCACTGGCCTGCGTGTGCAGCAGGGCCTCCATCGGCGGCCACGCCGCCATGTAGTAGAGGTTGGCTCCCGTGCGGAGCGCGAAGCGCGAGGCCGCGAGCCGCGCGTAGTCGCGCAACACCCGCTCGGCGGTGGCACGGTGATGGAGGAACGTCCGATGAGCCTGGAGCGCGAGCAGGCTCGCCACCAGCAGGCTGGCGAGCAACATCACCGCGATGAGGACGCCGCGCGGGCGGCGGGGGACGTGCCGCATCTGGTTGGCCAGGTTCATCGAGCGTCCCGAGAGATGCACGTGATTCGACGGAGTTTCAAGACGGTCTGACCATTTGCTGACAATCTCCGCACCGGGTCTCCACCTGCAAGGCGGTGGTGCTGGATAGAATGGACCGGGTCGCGGCCGAAGTGTGACGGCCACTTCGTCCCGACCGGTCAACCCGGGGTGCAGTCCACGGCCCCGGGTTTGGCTTTATGTTCCGGGTCATGTGGCTCCCTGTCGTATCCGGGCTCTCCACGCTCATCGGCATGCTTGCGCTCAGCGCAGCGCGAGACCAGGGGGGACGTATGGCATTCTCGCTCTCAAGCGCGGCCTTCAAGGAAGGCGCGGCCATCCCCGGCAAGTACACGTGCGACGGCGCGGACTTGTCGCCGCCGCTCAGCTGGAGCGGCGCCCCGCCGGGCACTGCGGCGTTCGCGCTCATCGCCGACGATCCCGACGCGCCCGCCGGAACCTGGGTGCATTGGGTCCTGTACGACCTTCCGGCGGCCACGTCGCAACTGCCTGAAAACGTTGCGAAGAGCGACGCGCCCGCGGGGTTGAGCGGCGCGCTGCAAGGCCGCAACGACTTCCGGCGCACGGGATACGGCGGGCCGTGTCCGCCGCCTGGGCCGGCACACCGGTACTTCTTCAAGCTGTACGCGCTCGACGCGTCGCTCAAATTGAAGGCCGGCGCGACGAAGCGGGACGTGGAGGCTGCCATGCAAGGCCACGTTTTGGGGACGGCCCAGCTCATGGGTACCTACGCGAGGCAGAAGCAGTGAGGGCGCTGCTCGTCACGTCGCTCGTCGCGGGTGTGGCATTGGGTGTCGCCCTCCCGACGGCCTCCCCCCCGCCGTTCAGTGTGGTCGTCCTCCCTGCGGGGCTCCGCGGCATGATGAGCGCCGTGTGGATCCAGAACAACCGCCACTGGGACGAGCTCGCGGGCCAGAACACCCTCACCCAGCTGCTGGGGACGGGGAAGCCGACCCAGCGCGAGTACCTCGGATGTCTCGCCGGCGAGATCGTGAACGACACGCTGTGGGTGCGCGAGCTGCTGTCGGCCGCCGACTTGAAGCAGCTCCAGTTTGCAGTGGCGGGGAACTGCGACAGGGTCGACCGCTTCGTGGGGACGTGGCACACGCACCCGTACCGGGCCGGCCCGGACGGCCGCGCGCTCAAGGAGCGCGGTCTGTCGGCGCTGGACCTCGAGACCTTCGCGGCCGCCCGGGATCTCGTCACGGTCGTCGTGTGGGACGTGGATTCGCTCGACGTGGCGGCCAAGCGACCGGATGAGGCATAGACCGGCTCCTTTCGCGTGTAGCTCTGCGTGGTCCGTTTGCTCCGACCGCGTAACCTACGTCCCGCGATCGTGAGCCGGTCATTCCATACTGACTCGCGTGTGACGCGTGCGACGCCCCCGCCCCCGACTTCGCGCGACTTGTGCGGAGCTTCCCTAGCGCTCCGGGCTCACCGCGGCGTCGAACACTCCTGTCAGGATCCGGCCGTTGCGCTTGACCTGCACCCACAGGCGGTAGCGCCCTGGCTTGGGGAACGCATAGGGGAAGGACACTGCGCCTGGGCGTACCTCTCCCTTATCCCACCTCCCCATGTCCATCGCCGCCAGTCGCTTGCGGAGCGCACCGCGGATCGTGTCCCCCGGCTGGCGCAGCACGAACGTTTCCTGCGCGGCGACGGAGATTGTCCCTTCCGGGTGCAGGTGCACGAATACCGTGCCGTCGTCGCGTGTGATCATCGCGTGAGCCGCCATGCCCATGTAGAGCTCGAGCGCCGCCGGTTTGCCGTCCGCGGTCCGGACTGCGAACCGCAGGGGTGCCGCCTGGTCGACCACGATCGGTGTATCGGCGCGCTCCCACGTCATCGTAGATCCGTCGGCTAGCCGGGCCACGTTTCCCGTCTCCCCGTTCCCGTTTCCCAAGAGCCATGCGTCGTCGGCATCGGACGGGTGCCAGGCGGGCGCCGGAGATCCGATCTCTGCCGTCGCGACCAGCGTCTGGGCGAAGCCGCTCTCGTGCACGATGTCGGCGTACACGCGGTACGTGCCGGCCGGCAGCGGCGGCAGGTTGGCCTCGAACGTCGTCGAGTCGCGGGGGAGAGGATGGAGGTGGGCGAACCCGTCGAGCTGCTCGTTCCGGACCAGAAACAGGTGCATCAGGTGGCCGTGGTCTGGAATGAGCGGCGTCCATTGCCGCCGGTTCGTCCACGACGTGTCGTCGATCGCGAAATGCAGCACCGTTCCGCCAGCGGTCGCCCGCACCGTCGCGGTGGCGTGCAACGGCTGGTACAGCCCGCTCCGGTACGCGGCATCCACCGTGTTCCACCACGCCCGCCCGCCCACGAGCGCCAGAGCGAGCACGATGGCGCTCGCCGTCGTGGCTATCCAGGCGCGCACGCTCCGTCGTCGGTCGGGCTGCTGGCCCGGGGCGAGCTCGCTTTCCCGCACCGCGGCGCGGACGATGGTCAGCGCACCGATGAAGAGGAACGCGCCCAGTCCCAGCAGCCCGATGCCGAGCGGCTTCTGGAGCGCGAGCCGCCGGGTCGCGACGGCCATCACGGGGACGAGCGCCGTGCCGGTGCCGCTCGCGCCCTCCACCGTCACCTGAACGCTGTAGGCGCCGCCCCGCATCAGCCACAGCGCCGCGCTGTAGAGAGTCGAGTCTCCCGGAACACGCTCGGCGACATCGGCCGGGGGCGGAGCCGCCGTTCTGGGATCCCAATAGACCGGTAGCACCAGCACTCGGCGCTCGGTCGCTGGGTCGAGCAGGCGCACCGTGATCTGCGCCAGGCCGGGCACGACGCCGGGGTTGCGGATGATGACGCGGATGGGGTAGGGTCCCGCCGCGCCCTCGAAGTACGTGTCGGGGCTGCCGACGTGGGCAGAGGTGACGACGGCGATGGCCCCGAGCGCGAACAGGCGGGCCAGGCGGCGCTTCATCGTCGCAGTCCCTGCATCCAGTTGCCCCACCACAGGCCGAGGCGCGCAGCCACGATCGCGAGCGCCGCAGCGATCGCGAGTCCCCGTGCGGTCACCGGGTCCGAAGCGATCCGCCAGAACTCGTAGCGCCACGGGCCGAGCCGGCTCGAGTAGTCCCACTGATCCCCGCCGAAGAAGAAGTTGCGCGCGTGTGGCGTGAGCAAGAATTCGGTAAAGAACCACTGCACGACGCAGAAGACGGCGAGGAATGCGAGTCCCGCAGCGACCGAGAGGATCCAGTCGCGGTTCCGGCCCGCGCGCCGCAGCAGCAGGTCGATCGCGGCCGCCGGGACCACCAGCAGCAGCGGGAACGGCGGCGGCACCATGTGGGTCACGGGGTTGAAGACCGGGGCGAGCTTGGGAGTCGCCGGCGCGAGCTGCAGGATCCAGATCGTGAGGAGCGAGAAGGCGATGTACACGCCAGCGGCGGTCGTCGCGGGCCAGGGCAGGCGAACCGCGCGCCCGACCGCGACGAGGAGCAGCGGCAAGACGCCGGCCGCCACCTTGTAGTAGAGCGCGTTGTGGGCGTCGTTGGGGAAGCCGAGCTGCTCGATCGCCACCGTTGTGGCGTTCTGGAGCAGGATCGCGACGAGGTACGCCGCCAGCAGGCCGTGCAGGCGGGACGTTTCCCGTTCGGGAGTGCGGTTCTGGAGCGAGAGCACCATGAAGAGGGCGCCCAGCTGGACGGCCCAGATGCCGAGCGCCAGGATCACGTGTGGGGGCGACAGCACCTTCACGTCGAGACCGTATGCGTTGTGCCACCAGTTATCGAACGGGGCCGACGTGATCATTGCGAAGGCGCCCCAGATGCACACCCAGGCGCCGAGCGGCCCGCGGAATCCCCAGAACGTCACGGCTGCGGCACGCTCGTCAGACGTTCCCGCGAACGTGGTTTTCAGCACGACCCACCCGCACGAGAGACCGGCGAGGACGCCGCCGAGGTAGATGGCCATGTGGGCGGGCGTCCAGAAGGTGTCGCGCCCGATCGAGCGGTGCCACGAAATGTCCCAGAGGATGCCCACCTTGGCGCTGGTGGCCGCGATGACCGCGGCCCACACGAACCAGGGGACGCCGACGGCGCCCCGCGGTGCGGACGGCGCCGCAGCGCGAGCTGCTGGTCCGGCGGGAGTAGTCATGGTCGTCTTCGTCACTTCCTAGCCGGATGAAAGACGC
>QHTT01000038.1 GCA_003220935.1 Gemmatimonadota bacterium | reverse complement strand
GTGCAACCCGCGCCCCGACACCGACCCGATGTACATCGCCGGGCGGCGCCGGACCGCTTCGAGCCCCTTGAGAACTTGGATCGCGTCGGCCTGGTAGCCGCCGTTCCCCTTGTCTTTGGGCGCGGGTGCGGGTTTTCCCTTAGCCATAGATCTCTAGCGTGTGAGGAGCCAGCGTATCGTCTTGATCCGTCCGGCACCGCGGCCGTTCACCGCGGCCATGATCTGCGGCGCCATCAGCTGCAGCTCGTTCATCCACGCGCTCGTCGCCACCCGGACGAACAGCGTGCCGTCGGGGGCGACGCTCTCGGGGTGCGTCACGGCGGCGATCTGAGGCCCCACGAGCCGCGGCCAGTCGGGGATCACCTGCGCCTGGGCGAGGCGCTGCCCGAGCCCTGCTTTCGCCAGGTAGCGGCGCAGCGCTTCGCCCAGCGACGTCGGCTTCCCCTGCCTGCGTTTAGTCACGCGCCGCCCTTGCACCCGGATGCTGGGGGCCCCTGATACGAGAAGCGCCACGGGAGTCATGGCAACACTTACTAAGTCGTTGGGGCTCAGGGGCCCACCGTCACCGAGGTATCCCGCTGGCTCCGGAAACCGCTCACATCCCGGGCCTGGACCCTCACCGGGAGCATCTGACCTGTCCCGAACCCGGCGGGTACGACCAGGCGGAAGGGGCCCTCGAGCACGGGGTCGAACAGGCCGTCCGCGCCCAGCGGCTCCTGGTCGTCGAGCTGCACCCACACGGAGTCGATGCCGTCCGCGTCCTCCGCCCGGACGGTCACCACGAGCGTGTCCGGAGCCGGGGTAGTTCGCGACCGCACGGTCGTCTTGTTGAGCGACAGCGCGAGCGTCGGCGGTGCCGGGCGTGGCCGCTCGGTGAGACAACCAGCCGCAAGACACCAGCCGCAAGCCGCAAGGACCCGCTTCACCGGCCTGCGAACTTGGGCGCACGCTTTTCCAGGAACGCCGTGAGCCCTTCCTTCATGTCCTGCGTTGCCGCGAGCAGGCCGAAGTGGTTCGCTTCGAGCAGCAGGCCTTCCTCGAGGGTCATCTCGAGGCCCTGGTCCACGGCCTCCAGCGCGAGACGCACCGCGAGGGGGCCCATCGAGAGAATACCCCGCAGCACCTTCTCGGTCCCGGCCAGCAGTTCACCCGCCGGCACGATTTTGTTCACGAGGCCGATCCGGAGCGCCTCCTGGGCGTCGATCATCTCGGCAGTGAGGATGAGGTAGAGGGCGTTCCCCTTGCCGACGATGCGCGGCAGGCGTTGCGTGCCGCCGTAGCCCGGGGCGATCCCGAGCTTCACCTCGGGCTGTCCGAACTTCGCGTTCTCGCTCGCGATCCGGAGGTGACAGGCCATCGCCAGCTCGCAGCCGCCGCCCAGGGCGTAGCCGTTCACAGCCGCGATGATCGGCTTGCCGCACGTCTCGAAGCGGCGTAGCATCGCCTGGCCGCGTAGCGCGCGTGCTTTGCCGTCGAACGGCCCCTGTTTCGCGAGGTCGCCGATGTCGGCTCCGGCGACGAAGGCTTTGCTGCCGGCGCCGGTGAGGATCGCGCCCTTGATGCCATCCTCGGTCGCGACCCGCTCGGCCGCGTGGGACAGCTCGTCCACGACTTGGTCATTGAGCGCGTTCAGCTTGTCGGGACGGTTGATGGTGATGAACGCGACGGCGTCGCGCGTCTCGAACAGGAGGGTGTCGTAGCTCATGGGGAGGAATGGTACAACGAAAACGCGGAAGTCGGAACACGGAACATTAGCACGAAGGTCGGCCCGCCTGTTCCGCGTTCCGCGTTCCACGTTCCGCGTTATGTTCAGGTCCATGAGCGTCCAAGCCATCGCCTGGTCTCCCACCGGCGCCGTGCGCATCATCGACCAGCGGGCGCTGCCGGAGGCGCGGCTCGAGCGCGACCTGGAAGGCGCCGAGGCGGTGGCCGAGGCGATCCGGACGCTCCAGGTGCGGGGCGCACCGTTGATTGGGATCGCGGCGGCGATGGGTCTGGTGGCGGGGACGCGGGAGCTGCGCGGTGCACCGCGCGAGCAGTTCCTCGCTCGGCTGGGCCAGCTGGTGGAGCTGCTGGCCGCCGCCCGGCCGACGGCCGTGAACCTCCGCTGGGCGCTCGACCGCATGGCTGCGGTCGCGGCCCACCTGCCGGGGGCCGGTTCCGCGATCTGGGAGCGTCTCCACGCCGAGGCGACGGCGATCTGGGAGGAAGACCGCGCCATGTGCCGCCGTATCGGGGAAGCGGGGCTCCCGCTCGTCCCGGACGGTGCGAAGGTGCTGACGCACTGCAATGCAGGCGCGCTCGCGACGGGAGGGATCGGCACCGCGCTTGCGCCGATCTACCTGGCCCACGAGGCCGGCCGCACGCTACACATTTTCGTGGACGAGACGCGGCCGGTGCTCCAGGGAGCGCGGCTCACGGCGTGGGAGCTGTCCCACGCCGGCATCCGGTGCACGCTGATCGCGGACGCCGCGGCCGGCTCGCTCATGCGCCAGGCGAAAGTCGATCTTGTCCTCGTCGGCGCCGATCGGATCGCGGTGAACGGGGACTTCGCGAACAAGATCGGCACGTACCCGCTCGCCGTGCTGGCGCGACACCACGGCGTGCCGTTCTATTGCGCCGCGCCGTCCTCGACCATCGATGCCTCGCTCCAGGACGGGGACGGCATCCCGATCGAGCAGCGCTCGCCGGACGAAGTGAAGACGGTCGCGGGTCGACCGGTCGCGCCCGCGGCGGTGGCTGCGCTGAACCCCGCGTTCGACGTCACCCCGGCCCGCTACGTCACGGGGTACATCACCGATCGCGGGTTGCGGAAGCCGCCGTTCGGCGGGGACTGATGACCGCCGTGCTCGCGATCGACCAGGGCACCACGGGCACGACCGCGCTCGTGGTGGCCGACGACGGCCGCCTGCTGGGTCGCGCGTACCGCGAGTTCACCCAGCACTTTCCCAATCCGGGCGAGGTCGAGCACGACGCCGACGAGATCTTCCGGATCTCGCTCGCGGCCGCGCGCGAGGCGCTGCGCCAGGCCGGGCAGGTGCCGGTGGCCCTCGGCATCACCAATCAACGTGAGACGGTGTGTGTGTGGGAGCGGGACAGCGGGCGGCCGCTGCACCGGGCGATCGTGTGGCAGGACCGGCGCACCGCACGGCGCTGCGCCCAGCTCGTGAAGCAGCGCAAGGCGGCCCTGATCCGCGAGCGCACCGGCTTGATCGTCGACCCGTACTTCTCGGCCACCAAGATCGAATGGCTGCGCGAGCGCGTCCCTGGCCTCGCGCGCCGCGTGGCGGCGGGGGAGGCGGTGTTCGGGACGATCGACACGTGGCTCCTGTTCCGGCTCACGAACGGCCAGAGCTACGCCACGGACCACACCAACGCGTCGCGCACGATGCTCTACAACATCACCGCGCACGCCTGGGACGACGTGCTGCTCGGCCTGTTCGGCGTGCGGCGCGACGCCCTCCCCGAGATCCGCGGCTCGAGCGGAGCGTTCGGCGTGTGCGCGGCGGAGCACCTCGGCGCGGAGATTCCGATCGCCGGCATCGCGGGCGACCAGCAGGCGGCGTTGTTCGGTCAGGGGTGCGTCGCCGCGGGGCAGGCGAAAAACACCTATGGGACGGGCGCGTTCCTGCTGCTCAACACCGGGAAACGGCGGGCCAAGTCGACGCGCGGCCTGCTCACGACGATCGCCTGCGGCCCGCGGGGCGAGCCGGTGTACGCCCTCGAAGGCAGCGTGTTCATCGCGGGCGCCGCCGTCCAGTGGCTGCGCGACGGCTTGCAGCTCATCGATCACGCGGCGGAAACTGAGGGCCTCGCGCGCCACGTGCCCGACACTGGCGGCGTGTACTTCGTTCCCGCCTTCGTGGGACTGGGCGCGCCGTACTGGGAGCCGAATGCGCGCGGCACCATCGTCGGCCTCACGCGCGGCACGACCCGCGCGCACCTCGCCCGCGCCGCGCTCGAGGCGATGGCGTTCAGCACCAAGGACGTGCTCGAAGCGATGAGCGCGGACGCGAAGGTCCGGCTGCACGCGCTCCAGGTGGACGGCGGCGCCGCGGCGAACGACTTCTTGATGCAGTTCCAGGCCGACCTGCTCGGCGTCCCCGTTGCGCGTCCGGACGTCGTGGAGACCACGGCGCTCGGCGCCGCCGCGCTCGCGGGACTCGCTCAGGGGGTGTGGAGGGCGCCGCAGGAGTTCCTCGCCGGGCGGCGCTTCCAGCGGTTCCTCCCCGGGGACCAGGCCCGCGCCGCGCGCCGGCGCTGGGCCGGGGAGTGGCGGCGCGCGGTCGAGGCCACGCGCCATTGGGCGGCCGCCGCCGGCCGGGCGCGTTCATGAGCCGGCTCCTCATCGGCGTGATCGGCGGCAGCTGGTGCAGCACGGAGGAGGCGGAGTGGGCCGTGGTCGTCGGCCGCCTCCTCGCGGAACAGGGCGCGGTGCTGTTGTGTGGCGGGCTGGGCGGCGTGATGGAGGCCGCCGCGCGCGGTGCGAAGGAAGCAGGCGGCCTTACGGTGGGCATTCTGCCGGGCGCCGATGCCACGCAGGCGAATCCGTATGTCGAGGTGCCGCTCGCGACGGGGATGGGCGAGATGCGAAACGCGCTCATCGTCCGCGCGGCGCAGGCCGTCATCGCGATCGGGGGCGGGTGGGGGACGCTGTCCGAGATCGCGCTGGCGCAGCGTATCCAGACACCCGTCGTCGGGCTGCATGATGCCTTCACGTCGGCCATCGAGATTCCCCGGGTCGCGACGCCCCAGGCCGCCGTCGAGTGGGCGCTGGAGCAGGCGCGGCGTCGCGAGGTATAATTGGGCATGAACGCGGGCACTAAGTTCGCCATCGGGGCCGTCCTGATCGTCGGATCCGTGGGGTACCTGATGGCGTCGGGCGTCAAGCAGACCGGGCAGTATTTCCTGACGCCGAGTGAGCTGTCGCAGAAAATCGCGGTGGATCCTTCCTTTTATAACGTCGGCATGAAGGTCGGCGCCCGTGTGGTGCCGGGGTCGGTCACCCGTAACGTGGCCGCGCAGACCCTGCGCTTTCAGGTCACCGACGGCAGCGCCCGTTATGCTGTGGTGTACCGCGGCCTGCCGCCCGATACGTTCAACGACTCGGTCGAGGTCGTGGTGGAGGGCCGCCTGCAGAAGGACGGCATCATCTACGCAACGAACGTGCTCGCGAAGTGCGGGTCGCGCTACGAAGCGGTTCCCAAAGCGTAGATGACGGTCCTCGGCGGTCTGTGTCTCTGGCTCGCCTTCCTGGTGGGGGTCTGGGGAGCGCTGGCTGGCTTCGTGGGCGGCTGGCAGGGACGGCGGGATCTGCAGCAGAGCGCGCGCCACGCGGTGTTCGCGTTGTGCGCGGCGCTGTTCGTGGCCGTCGCGGCGCTCGAGTGGGCGCTGTTCCACCACGACTTCAACGTCGAATACGTCGCGGCGTACACGAGCCGCAACCTGCCGATCTTCTACACCTGGTCGGCGCTATACGCGGGGCAGAAGGGGAGCCTGTTGTTCTGGGCGACCGTCTTGTCCCTGTTCGGATCGCTGGCCATGCTGCTCACGGCGCGCCGGCACCATGCGCTGCTGCCGTACGTGGCGGGGGTCGTCTGCACGGTCGCCACGTTCTTCATCTCGGTGATGCTATTCGGGCAGGCGAATCCCTTCCACCGTCTGGCATACACGCCGCTCGACGGCAACGGGCTGAACCCGCAGCTCCAGAACCCGGGGATGGTGTTCCACCCCCCGATGCTCTACCTCGGCTACATCTCGATCACTATTCCTTTCGCGTTCGCGATGGCAGCGCTGCTGTCGAAACGACTCGACGCGGACTGGCTCGTCGCGATCCGCAAGTGGACGCTGCTCTCCTGGTTGTTCCTCTCGATTGGGATCTGCCTCGGGATGTGGTGGGCGTACGTCGAGCTCGGGTGGGGGGGCTATTGGGCTTGGGACCCCGTCGAGAATGCGTCGCTGCTGCCGTGGCTCACGATGACGGCCTTCCTGCACTCGGTGATGATCCAGGAGAAGCGCGGGATGCTCAAGAAGTGGAACCTCGCGCTCATCATCGGGTCGTGGCTGCTCTCGATCTTCGGGACGTTCATCACGCGGTCGGGCGTCATCTCGAGCGTGCACTCGTTCACCCAGTCGAACGTGGGGTACTTCTTTCTCTTCTTCCTGATCGCCGCGGCGACGGTGAGCTTCGCCGTGTACGCCAAGCGGCTGCCGCTGCTCGAGGCCGAGGCGAGGCTCGAGTCGATGGTGAGCCGCGAGGCGAGCTTTCTGTTCAACAACCTCTTGTTCGTGGGCATCGCGTTCTCGGTGCTGTGGGGCACGCTCTTCCCGATCCTCTCGGAGCTCGTCCAGGGGACGAAGGTCACGGTCGGCCCCCCGTTCTTCAACCAGGTGAACATTCCCCTGGGCCTCGCCCTGCTGGGACTGACGGGAATCGGGCCGCTCATCGCCTGGCGCCGCGCCTCGATCTCAAACCTGCAGCGCCAGTTCGCTGTACCGGTCACGGTGGGTGTGTTCACGGCGCTGGTGCTGCTCGTGGGCGGGATGCGCGACGGTTATGCCGTGATGGCGATTGCGCTGGGGGGGTTCGTCGCCGCGACGGTCGTGCAGGAGTTCGCTCGCGGTGCGCGGGCCCGTCACCGCCAGTATGGGGAGGGATACGCCGTCGCGCTCGGCCGCTTGCTCGCCCGCAACCGCCGCCGCTACGGCGGCTACATCGTGCACACCGGCATCGTCATCCTGTTCATCGCGTTTGCCGGCATGGCGTTCAAGACCGAGACCGAAGCCACGCTCCGTCCCGGCGAATCGGCGGTGCTCAAGAGCCCGTACGGGTGGAGCTACACGTTCACGCACCTCGGGGTTTCGCAGTACGACGCGCTGAACCGCCAGGTCACCGCGGCCACGCTGGAAATCGCCCGGAACGGCAAGCGGCTCGGCGTGCTCACGACTGAGAAACGCCAACACGTCGACGGCTTCGGCCGACCCACCTTTCAGCCCTCGACCGAGGTCGGGATCCGGAGCGATGTGCGCGAGGACCTATACGTGGTGCTGGCCGGGCTCGTGAACGGCACTGAGCAGGCGGTGTTCCGCTTCACCATCAATCCGCTCGTGTGGTGGGTGTGGTACGGCGGCATGATCGTCGCGCTGGGCGGCCTCATCGTGATGTGGCCGGGGGGCGGCTCGCCAGCGGTGAAACGGACCCAGGCCGGGTATGCGGTGCGGCTGGTGGGGGAGCCATGACGGACAGTCGGACGGTCGGACAGTCGGACTGTTCCCGTCGGGCGTTCTTCGGGCTCGTGGCTGGCGTCTAGGCCCTTCGACCCCGTCATCGCCGCAGACAACGACGCCGCGATCCAGGCGATCGAGAAGCAGATCCACTGTACCTGCGGCTGCAACCTCGACGTCTACACCTGCCGCACCACGGATTTCACGTGCGGCACGAGTCCGGCGATGCATCGGCGGGTGGTGGCCCTCGCCGCGCAAGGCAGGACCGCGCAGCAGATCCTCGACGCGTTCGTGCAGCAGCATGGCGTCTCGATTCTCATGGCTCCGCCCAAGCGTGGCTTCAACCTCGCGGGCTACTTTGTTCCGTCCTTGCTCATCGTCGCTGCGGGAGTCGTCCTGACGCTCGTGCTGCGGCGCTGGTCCCGCGCGGCGCAGCCCGCCGCTCCGGGGACGAACGCCGCCGACGTCCCGGCGTCTCCGGCCGAGCTCGAACGGCTGCGCCGCGAGCTCGACCGGCTGTCGGGCTAGTCGGGGTGCTCGAGCTTGTCGCCGGCGTCCTGCTCACGGCGGGACTGGTGTATTTCGTGCTGCGCCCGGTGCTCCGCCCGACGCTCGACGGAGCCGAGGGCGAGGCGGCCAGCGTGGACGAGGGCGACGATCCCGACGACGATCTCTCACCGCGGGCGGTCGCGCTGCGAGCCCTCAAAGAGATCGAATTCGATCGTGCCACGGGGAAGCTTTCCGACGCCGATTACGACGCATTGAAGCAGCAGTATACGGCGGAAGCCCTGGTCGCTTTGCGCGCGGAGCACGGCACACTAACCCCGGGCGCAAGCCCGGGGATTGCTGGACCCCGAGCTGTCGCCTGGGGGCAGTGTCCGACCCACGGCGCTCGCCCGGAATCCGACGCGCAGTTTTGCTCCGAGTGCGGCCGCCGGCTCGGGTCCGCGCCCGGCTCGGCGAACGCGCCGGAGGCGAACCAGCGCAGCAGCGCCAGGACGGCCTCCGGGTCGGGGAGCCGGTAGTCGGCGTAGCTCGCGCCGCCCGCCGATGGCCCGACGCGGATCGAGCGCCCGATCCCCTCGAGCGAGCGGAACGCGTCTTCGTCGGTGCGATCGTCGCCGACGTACACGGCGCTCACGCGCGACGGCCAGTCGGCGCCGTGCCGGTGCACCAGCACATGCAGCACCGCGTGACCCTTGTCCCACGG
Organism: Gemmatimonadota bacterium; assembly: GCA_003220935.1. Taxonomy (GTDB): domain Bacteria; phylum Gemmatimonadota; class Gemmatimonadetes; order Gemmatimonadales; family GWC2-71-9; genus 20CM-4-69-16. The sequence goes on along the minus strand of QHTT01000038.1, from coordinate 2,535 downwards.
GACGGGCGGCCGGCCCTCGACCAGGGCCTTGCCCGGTGTGACCCGCAGCCGTCGACGCCGCAGCACCGCTTCTGCCTGCCGCACGACACGGCGCCGCTCGCCGTCGGGCACGGCGCGCACGTGAAACGCCACACTCCCGCCCTTGCGCTCGACGTGCGCGCCCGCGACGGCCAGGCTGTCCAGCTCTTCCGCCGCTTGCTCCAACGCGGCGCGCCACAGCTCGAGCTCGTCGTGCCGAAAGCTGATCCCCGGGCCCTCGATCTCGAAGCCGTGGTTCCCGACGTATGTGAGGGCCGGGACGCCGACCATCTCCTGCACGTCCGCCAGCGCCCGGCCGGAGACGATCACGACGTCGAGATTGGGAGTGCGCGCCGCTTGATCGAGCGTTTGGCGCGCCGCCTCGGACAGCCGGGCGTCTTCAGGCCGGGCCGCGATCGGGGTCAGCGTGCCATCGTAATCGAGGAACAGCGCGACTGTGGCGCGCCGCGCCAGCCACGGCGCCAGGGTGCGCTGCAGTGCGTCGGCCGGTGATGCCACTGTGGAGCGCGCGCGCAGCGCGGCCCGCTCGGTGGCGTCGAGAAACCGCGCTACCCATGCCCGCACGTCGTTGGCGCGCACGCGGTGTCGCAGTGCCGACATCCTGGCACGACGCTCGTCCCGGGGCATCGCTAGCGCGCGGTGCAGGGCGTCGGTCACCTCGTCGACGGCGAAGGGATTTACGAGCAGCGCCTCCTGGAGCTCGTCGGCCGCCCCGGCCATTTCGGACAAAACGAGCACCCCGTCGTCGTCGAGCTGCGCCGCGACGTACTCCTTCGCCACGAGGTTCATCCCATCGCGCAGCGGCGTCACGAGCGCCACGTCCGCCTGGCGGTACAGCGCCACCAGCTCCGCGGGCGGGAGCGAGCGCACCAGGTAGCGGATCGGGCTCCAGCCACGCTCGGAGAAGCGACCGTTGATCCGGCCCACGGTCTCGTCGATCTCGCGCTTCAACTCCCCATATTCCGCGACGCGCTCCCGGCTCGGGACCATCACCTGCGTGAACGCGATGCGGCGTCGGTAGCTGGGGTGCTGCTCGAGCAGCCGCTCGACCGCCAGCATCCGCTCGTTGATGCCTTTCGTGTAATCGAGTCGGTCCACGCCGAGGATCTCGGCGACCGGCGCGCCGGCCGGCGCCCCGTCCGCCCCGATGGAGACAGCCCGCTCGGCGAGCCGTTCGATCTGGCCCACGTCAATGCCGATGGGATGGGCCTCCACCGATACCTCGCGCCCTTCGAACCGGACCAACCCCGCGCCGCGGTCGACTTCGCAGCCGAGCAGACGCTGGGCGCAGGTGAGAAAGTGGTCGGCGTACGCGGGGATGTGGACTCCGACGAGGTCGGCCGCGAGCATGCCTTGCATGAGGTCCCGTGACCACGGGAGGACACGGAGGACGTCGGCGGCAGGGAAGGGAATGTGCAGGAAGAACGCGATCCGCCGCCGCGGCGCGAGGCGCCGGATGTGGTACGGCACGCGCAGCAGCTGGTAGTCGTGCACCCAGACGAGCGCCTCGTCGTCGCTCGCCTCGGTGGCGAGGTGCGCGAAGCGCTCGTTGACCCGCTCGTACGCACGCCAGGTGGCGCCGTCGATCTGCATGTGGCTCACGAAGTAGTGGAATAACGGCCAGATCGTTCGATTGGCGAATCCCGCGTAGTACAACGCGATCTCGTGAGCCGTGAGCGGGACGGCATGATAGCTGACGTCGTCCGTGGCAGCCGGCAGGGCAGCACCTGCCGCCTCCCCCGCTCCGTCCTCCCGGGCGGCACCGGTCCACCCCACCCACACGCCCCCGCGTTGCGCGAGCACGGGCTCGAGCGCGGCCACGAGTCCCCCCGCCGAACGCCGGAAGCGAGTGCCTTCGGGCCGCCGTTCCGCGGTGAACGGCAGCCGGTTCGAGACGACGACGAGGGAGCGATTGTTGGAGGGAGCGGAATCGGCCCGTACGGACGTATCGGGCCGCTCGGGGTCGGGGGAGCGACCGGCGGGGGGCCCGATGGGCGGTGCGGGTCCAGCGTGCTTCGGTGTCATGGAGCCGTGATGGCCAATCTGCAGCGGTGCCGCCCGGTTTGGAAGCGCTCGACCGTGACGCAGCTCACGCTTTAACATCGCGCCGGCCCCGCCGTCCCTACGCATGAAATCCGCCGTCGTCCCTTCACGCCTTCGCACAGGAGACGTCGTCGATGCGTACGACACTTCATCTCGCCGCTGCCGCCGCCCTGGCGGGGCTGGTGGCGCTCGCGTGTAGCGAGGGCGTTGCGCCCTCGTCGGACCAGACGCAGGCGCTCGCCGCCGAGCAGGAGCAGCTGGGCGCCATGGTCGACAGGGACTTCGGCGCCACCGGCGCCACCCCTACCGCGTCCCTCGACGCCGCTAGCAGCTCGGCGGCTTCGTTCAGTGTGAACGGCACGCACGCCGACACCGCCCCTAGCTTCTGGGGCCGGCTCCGCGTGGTGCCGGGCGGGCCGCAACCGGTCTACCACCGGGACGTGACCATTGCGG
>QHTT01000037.1 GCA_003220935.1 Gemmatimonadota bacterium | reverse complement strand
CACGAGTGCGGACGGGGTGTTCAATCCGAGCTCCAAGCCGCTCGCCGACCGGATGACCCAGCGCGCCGTCCTGGTCCGCGACCGTGGCATGGCCCGCGGCTGGCGCGTCGTGCAGCTGTCGCCCCAGGACTGGACCGTGGTAGATGCCAGCCGGCAGACCGTGGGCGTCACGGACGTCAAGGTCTACCGCAACGATACGCTGCTCGTTGACGTGACCGATCCCAGCGCGCTGTACGACGTCGGCGCCCGCGTTCCGCGCTTCCACCTCGGCGACACGGTGAAGGTGGTCACGGCGGTGTCGAACACGACGAACAGCGG
>QHTT01000100.1 GCA_003220935.1 Gemmatimonadota bacterium | reverse complement strand
CGGATCGGCACGCTAGTGTGCTGGGATCAGTGGTATCCGGAGGGCGCGCGTCTCACCGCGCTGCAGGGCGCCACCCTCCTCTGTTATCCGACAGCCATCGGCTGGCACCCGCAAGAGAAAGCGACCCACGGCGCCGAGCAGCTCGACGCCTGGCGCACCATCCAGCGCAGCCACGCCATCGCCAACGGCTGTTACGTCGCCGCGGTGAACCGCGTGGGCCACGAGCGGCCCGGACCTCACCCCCTGTCCCCCTCTCCGCAAGGCGGAGAGGGGGAACGACAGGACCGGCATGCGGGTCAGGGGGGGGGATCCGGCGACGGGATCGAGTTCTGGGGCTCGTCGTTCCTGGCGGATCCGTTCGGCGCGGTCGTCGCCGAAGCCCCGCAGGATCGTGAGGCGATCCTGATCGCGGAGGTCGATCTCGCGCGTATCGAGGAAGTGCGCCGCGGGTGGCCGTTCCTGCGGGATCGGCGCATCGATGCGTACGCCGGGATCGGTGCGCGCTTTCTGGATCTGGCGCCGTCAGCCATCGGCCATCAGCAAGATCCCCGTAAACGCTGATTGCTGACAGCTGATGGCTGATAGCGCCTCACCAGCCGCCCTCGGGTTCCGCATGCCCGCCGAGTGGGAGCCGCATCACGCCACATGGATCGGCTGGCCGCACAAGGCAAGCGACTGGCCGGGCAAGATCGGCCCGATCCCGTGGGTGTACGGCGAGATCGTGCGCAAGCTCACGCCGGGCGAGATCGTGCGGATCCTTGTCACCGGAGTCTCGCACGAGCGTCAGGCCCGGCGCGTGCTGGAGCGTGCGGGCGTGGATCTGGCCTGCGTCCAGTTCTTCCGGATCCCCACCGACCGCGGCTGGACCCGTGATTTCGGCCCCCTCTTCGTGCGGCGCACGCCTCCGCGGCCCGAGCTCGCCGTCGCGCGCTTCCGCTTCACCGGCTGGGCCAAGTATCCCGACTGGAAGAAGGACGACCAGGTGGCCGAGCGAGTCGCGAAACGGCTCGGCCTGCGCGTGTTTCGCGCGCGCGCCGGCGAGCGCGACGTGGTGCTGGAGGGGGGAAGCATCGACGTGAACGGCCGTGGCACGCTCCTCACCACCGAGGAGTGCCTGCTCGACTCCGAGGTCCAGGTGCGCAACCCCGGGCTGTCGCGCGCCGAGCTCGAGCGGGCCCTCCGGGACTACTTGGGCGTCACGAACGTGCTGTGGCTGGCTAAGGGTATCGCCGGCGACGACACGCACGGGCATGTCGACGACCTGTGCCGCTTCATCGACCCGCGCACCGTGGTGCTCTGCAATGAGGCCGATTCCCGCGACGTCAATTACCGAGCGCTGCAGGAGAATCGCGAGCGGCTCGAAGGGATGCGGCTCGAAGACGGCTCGAAGATCGAGGTCGTCGCCCTGCCGCTGCCCGCGCCGCTCTACTTCGACGGCCAGCGGCTTCCGGCGAGTTACGCCAATTTCTACATCGCCAATGGCGCGGTTCTCGTGCCCACGTTCAACGATCCGAACGACCGCACTGCGCTTGGGCTGCTCGCCGAGCTGTTCAGCGACCGGCCGGTGGTCGGGATTCACGCAGTGGATCTGGTGTGGGGGCTGGGGACGCTGCACTGCTTAACCCAACAGGAGCCAGCCGTAAGTCGCAAGCCGTAAGTTGATGCGTTCTAGCGTCCAGGTTCTTTCGAGCCATTCGGTAGCGTTCGCAGTAGCCCGTACACAGTCCTGGCACATTCGTCGCGCGTCGCGCGCACCTCTTCGAGTTCCTCCGGACGAACGTACTCGAGCGCCAAGACGAGTTCGATGATCGCCTCAACTTCATGGAGAGAGCCCCGCGCGATGTCGAGGTGTTTACGGAAGTCCTTCACCCCTCGCCGAGACGCGCCTTCTGCAATGTTCAGCGCCGCGCTGTACGCAGCTCGTCTCCACTGGTCCGCCAAGGCGTATCGTTCCTCTTTAGGGAGCCGGGATATGGCAGCCTTCGATAGGACTGCCAAATCCCGAGCGCGCTGCCACGCCTTCAGATCCTTGAAATTGCCCATGTTGGAAACGCAGATCCGATTTGCCAGCGCGTGTTACCAATTGTGCGCCAGTGGGCGCGCTTTATTGCGGCTTGCGACTTGCGGCTTACGACTTACGACCCGCAAGTTCCATGTATGACCGCGACAACCGCGCAGTTCGGTCTCTCCGCTATCGGTCAGATCTTCATCCGCGCCCGCGATCTCGATCGCGCCGTCCGCTTCTACCGCGACACGCTGGGCATGCGCTTCCTCTTCCAAGCGCCTCCGCAGATGGCGTTCTTCCAGTGCGGTGCGACGACCCTCATGCTCGGTGTCCCCGAGACGCCCGAACTCGACCACCCGGCGTCACTCGTGTACTACCTCGTACCTGACATCGCATCGGCGCACACGACGCTGCGCGGCCGGGGCGTGGAGTTCATCACTGAGCCGCACCTCGTGCACCGGGCCCCGGACTACGATCTCTGGCTGGCTGACTTCCGCGACTCCGAGGGGAACGTGCTTGCGCTGATGATGCGCAAGCCGCGCGCGTAGCCGACGTCCTGGCTGCGGCTCCCGCCTCTGGGTATCGTTCGACAGCCACCCGCCGGAGCCCGCGCCCGTGATCCCCTCGTCCCACCGAGTCCTCCTCGCCGGCCTGCTCGTCGCAGCCTGCCGCGGGGCCGCGCCGCGCGGCGAGTTGCCGCCGCCCGCAGCCGCCCCATCGGATACGACGTGCTTGGTCGCCACCGGGCGGATCACGCCGCGCGACACGGTCACGGTCGCACTAACCGAGCCGGTGGACCCGATGCACGCTCCGGTGCCGTACAACGGCGCGGAGCGGTTTGTCTTCGCACAGCTGTACGAGACGCTGATCCGCGTGGACTGCCAGGGGCGCGTCCTTCCCGCCCTCGCCCGATCCTGGGGGCAGGGTGCCGCAGACCGCTGGACGGTCACCCTGCGATCCGATGCGCGCTTCTGGGACGGGGCGCCGGTGACGGCGCGGGACGTGCTGGCCGCCTGGCGGGTGCGCGACGCGAGTATCGCGCAAGCCGTCACGATCCTGGACGATCGGACGCTCGGCATCGATCCTTCCGGTCTGTCGTTTCAGCGCTTCGCCGACCCCGCGCTCGCAGTGACCAAGTCCGCTCCGGGCGGCGGCTGGCCGATCGGGACGGGGGATCACTGGACGACCGGCGCGGTCGCGGCGGGCGACGCGCTCTGGGCGAGCCCGGTGCCGGGCGCTGCACTCCCGGCCATCAAGGTGACCGTCACAACCGCGAGCGACGCCCGCGATGCCATCGACGGCAACGTGGATCTACTCCTCACGAGCGATCCAGCCGCGCTCGAATACGCCCGCACCCGCTCGGGGTATCAGGACGTCCCGCTCGAGTGGGATCACACATACGTGCTGCTGGCGCCCGCGGGGAGCGGCCTCGACGTCGGAGCCCTCCGCCTCGAAAGCCTGCCTCAGGCGGTTCACGTCGATGCGCGACCCGCCCAAGCGGACGATGGGCAGTTCTGGTTCGCCGATCTCAAGCGCTGCGGACTTCCGGCCGAGCCGGCGTCGCCCACTGTCCCCCCGCGGCGGCGCGTTGTGTACGAGCAGGCGGACCGCGACGCGCGCGACCTCGCCGCACGCCTCGTCGGCCTCGCCGCCTTCGGCCGGGGCGCCGTCGTCGCGGGCCTCGCGCGTACGGCCTTCGAGCCGACGTTCCGAGGCGGCACCGACGCGGCGTACGTGCTCCGGGTCCGGCGCCGGACCGTCGACGCGTGCGCGGCCGGGCGGCAGCTTCCCGCCTGGGTGCTACGCGGCTCGATCACGCCGCTGATCGACACGCGCACCCATCTGCTGGCCCGCCGCGGCCTGCCGCGTCTGAGCGTCGACTGGGACGGAGCCGTCCGGCTCGGCGCGCGATGAGCTTCCGCGCTCGTGTCCTCGCCGGGTTCGGCGTCGTCGTGCTCGTGCCCCTCGTCGTGTTCGGCGTGCGCGTGCGCGCGGACATGGCGGACCGTCTGACCGCCGAATACCAACGGCGGGTGGCCTCGCTCGCGGCGGTGATCCGCGCGGACCTGAGCCGGGACAGCGCCGGAATTGCCGCTCGGCTCGACGCCCTGAAGGAAGCGATCGCGATGGACAATAAATTCCGGCGCGCCGCGCTGGAGGGCGTGGAACGTGCATATCTCCTGGACTACGCCGGCAGCGCCATGCGCTTCACGGGCCTGTCGATGCTGCTGATCCAGGACGACCAGGGTCGCATCATCAGCTCGGGCCACTTCCGGAACGAATACGACCGTCTCGAGCCGGACCTCCCGCGCCTACTCGCGGTCGCGCCGGGTGGCATGGCGCTGGTCGAGGCCCGCACCGCGGAGGCCGCGCTGCTGGCCCTGGCACGGGTCGACTCGCTGCGGCTCGGCGGCCGCCGTTTCACCCTGGTGGGCGGTGTGGCCGTGGACTCGAGTTTCCTGGCGCGGCTCGCTCCCGACTCCGAGCTGACCGTCGCCCCAGCCCTCCCGTCCGATACGCTCGTCCGCGTCGACACAGCGGCGCAGGTGGTGAGCGCGCTCGCCGTGCCCTTCGTCGCCCTCGGCGATTCCGCGCGCCTGCGCGAAGCCCGGATCGTGGTCACGCACTCGCTCGCGCCCCTCGCGGCGTTGCGCCGGCGCGTAGACGCGGCCTTCGTCGCCGCGGCCCTCCTCACGGCTGCGATCGCGCTGCTGCTCGCGAGCTGGCTATCCAGTTTGATCAGCCGCCCCCTCGGGGAGCTGGCGCGCCGCACCGCCGAGATCGACATGGAGCGGCTCGACGTGACGTTCGAGAGTGAGCGCGCCGACGAGATCGGCATGCTTACCCGCCTGTTGGGCGCGATGACCGAGCGACTGCGAGTGGGGGCCGCGCAGCTGCGTGAAGCCGAGCGCCGCATCGCCGTGGGCGACCTCGCCCGCCAGGTGAACCACGACATCAAGAACGGCCTGATCCCCATCCGCAACGTGGTCCGGCACCTCCTGGATGCGGCCCGCGCCGGCCCCGACCAGCTGGCAGCGGCGTGGCGGGACCGGCAGGCGACCGTCGAGAGCAGCGTCTCCTACCTCGAGCAGCTTGCGACGAATTATGCCCGCCTCTACCCCCAGCCCGGCCGCAAGCCGTGCGACGTCAACGACGCGGTCCGCGAGACGATCCGCCGGGTCGGCGACGCCAGCCGGGGCGAGCTCCGCACGGAGCTGGCCGACGAGCTCCCTGCCGTACAGACGGACCCCGTCGTGTTGCGGCGCATCCTCGAGAACCTGGTCGGCAACGCGCTCGACAGCCTCGAGTCGCGCTCGGGAACCGTGACGGTCCTGACCGCACGCGCCGCGGGCGCGGACGACGGCCGTCCCGTTGTGCGGATCACGGTCGCCGACACCGGGAAGGGAATGAGTCGGGAGGAGCTGAACCGTGCGTTCGACGACTTTTACACCACCAAGCCGGGCGGCACCGGCCTCGGGCTCTCCATCGTGCGGCGGCTGGTGCTCGACGCAAACGGCGCGCTCCGAGTGGAGACCGAGCCCGGGGGCGGAAGCAAGTTCATCGTCGAGCTGCCGGGCGCGGGCGCGTGAACCGAACGACCGTCCTGGTCGTCGACGACGTCCCCACGATGGCGGAGCAGTACGCCTACGACCTCAAACGCGTGGGCCAGTATGAGACGCTCGTCGCGCAAAGCGGTCGAGAGGCGTTGGACATTCTCGAGCGCGAGGCGGTGGACTGTGTGATCCTCGACCTCGAGATGCCGGGGATGGACGGGTTCGAGGTGCTGCGCGCCATGGAGCGACGCGCGTTCCGCACCCCCGTGATCGTGTACACCGGGACCGGAAACTACGACCGCTGCACTCAGGCGATCCGGCTTGGCGCCCGGAGCTTCATCGACAAGGCCGAGCCGATGGAGCGCGTCGTCCAGGAGGTCGAAAACGCGCTCGAGCGGCAGCGCCTGGCCGGCCAGATCGCCGCGTTGCGCGCGCGCACCGGCGCCGACGCATCGCTCGTGGGCGCGAGCCCGGCCATGCAACAGCTGAAGGACGCGATCGCGCGCGTCGCCAGGATCCCGAGCCCCGTGCTCGTCGTGGGAGAGAGTGGCTCGGGAAAGGAGCTCGTCGCCCGGGAGCTGCACCGCCTCGGCGCGAGCCCGAACGGCCCGTTCGTCGCCCTCAACAGCGCGGCGCTCCCGGAGAACCTGGTCGAAGACGAGCTGTTCGGACACGAGCGCGGTGCTTTCACCGGCGCGAACGCGCTCCGTAAAGGCGCCTTCGAGGCGGCCTCGGGCGGGACACTGTTCCTGGACGAGATCGGCGAGCTGCCGCTCCCTGCACAGGCGAAGCTGCTTCGCGTGATCGAGCAACGCCAGGTCACTCGGGTCGGCGGCAACCGCACTATCACCGTGGAGGCGCGCGTGGTGGCCGCGACCAACCGCGATCTGGAAGCGGAGGTGACCGCGGGGCGGTTCCGGCAGGATCTCTACTATCGGCTGAATGTGCACGTGCTGCGCGTCCCAGCCCTGCGCGAGCGGCTGTCCGACCTCCCCGCGCTGGTCGAGCAGCTCGTCACGTCCACCTGCGTGCGCTTCGGTGTACGCCCCAAGAAGGTCGATGCGGCGGCGCTCGAGTCGTTGATGGCCTACGACTGGAAGAAGAACAACGTCCGCGAGCTGCGGAATGCCGTGGAGCGCATGATCATCGCGACAGACGCGGACGCGATCGGGCTGGATGATGTACCAGCCGAGATCCGGGACGGAGCGGGCGGCGTCACGAGCGGAGCGAGTCCCAGCGCCGCGCCCACGAGCTTCCACGCCCTCAAAGCCGAGGCCGAGCGACGCATCATCGTGGCCGCTTTGGAGCGCAACGATTGGCACATCACGAAGACGGCCCAGGAGCTCGGCCTCTCCGATCACGCGAGCCTGTTGAAGATCATGCGCCGTCACGGCATCAGCCGCGAGTAGCGGTCGTGTCCGCGCCAACACGTCACGTCGGTTGATCCGTGTCCACCCGGACACGACCGCCTTCGCGTTCTTCCCCAACCGATTGCGCCGGCGGCCGATAGCTAATAGCCGATCGCTGGCCCTCCTCCTGCTCTTACTCGGGGCACGAACCCCAACCAGGAGGAGTTTATGCGCAACGGCATCACTATCATCCCGATCGCTGCCTTCATCCTTGCTGCCTGCGGCGACAAGCGCCCCAAGGCTTCCGACGCGAACGCAGCCGAAGTCTCTGCTGTCTCGTCCGAGTTGTCGAGCGCGTCCGCCGCGACGCCGGCGGTCACCGGGCCGGTCTCGTTCGAGGAGGCGAACACCGCCTTCCAAGCGAAGCGGTACGACGAGGCGGCGCGGCTGCTCACGACGTACACCACCGAGCACCCCGACAACGTGTGGGGTTATTACCTGCTCGGCCTCTCCGCGTGGAAGACGGGAGACCGCGACCGGGCGGTCGACGCGTTTCGGCGCGCGCTCGAGAAGGACTCGACCCACGTCAAGAGTCAGCTCAACCTGAGCCGCGTGCTCATCGAACAAGACAAGGCACAGGACGCGCTGCCGCACGTCGAGGCAGCGCTCAAGATCGATTCCGGGTCGAGCGAAGGCTTCCGGCTGCTCGGCCGCGTGAAGAGCGAGCTGGGCGACACGGCGGGCGCCATCGCGGCATACCAACACGCGATCGTGCTCGACGGCCGCGACGCTTGGTCGATGAACAACCTAGCCCGCGTCTACCTCGACCAGGGGCGGTTCCAGGAGTCGCTTGGGCCGCTCGCGCGGGCGATCGAGATCGACTCGACCGTGACGGCGTTCCAGCACAACCTCGGGATCGCGCTGAAGGGCCTGAAGCAGGATTCTGCGACGGCCGATCTGAGCGGGCTGGCCCGTGGGTTTGTCGAGCAGACGAAGAGCTGGCACTAGGCGGGGGACACGTCCTCGATTTCACGGCCGAGCGCGAGGATATCCTCCCGGATGGACTTGCGCTCGGCCAGGAGTCGCAGGAACGCCCAGCGCTTAAACAGGAACAAGCCTAGCGCCCTCGCACCCCCGATGAGCCGGTCGAGCCGCTCGACAAACGCGAGGGCGGCGTAGGCCGCTAGCGGTAGCGACACCACTGTCCACAACGCCGCTTCCACGCCGCGCCAGCGCCACATTGCCAGCGCGGTGCCGGCCCAGGTGAGCGGGAACAGCAGCATCGCTGCCAGCACCTTGATGCTCGCTAGCGCATCGTCGGCGCCCCGCGCCAATCCAGTCGCGACGAAGCCGACGGCCCGGTAGGCGGGATAATGCGTGACCACGCCGACGAGCGTCGCGGGAAGCAGCACTAGCAGCCACGCAAGCGCCGCGACGGCGTAGCGCGCGACCCGCCGCCATGCGAAGCCCTGTGGCACGAGGTGGTGCGGGTCGAGCCCGGCGGCGGCGAGCGCCAGCTCGTAGCGGTCGATCCGCTGCGCCAGTGCCGTGAACCGGTCGGGCCAGTGAATCCGGGCGACACGATACCCCGCGAGGAACCGGCGCCGCAGGTCGAACTCCTCGCGCAGCGTGGGCGGCGTCTCCGGCGGGTCGTCCTGCGCCGTGAAGATTCGCTGCGCCCGCTCGACCAGCGCGTGCACCTCCGTCTGCTCGGCCTGTAGCGTCACCTCAGCGAGGGCGCGCTCGATCTGCGCCGTCAGCTCGCGGACGGGGCCGGCGGGCGGCTCCTCGCCCGACGCGAGCCGTACGGGCGCCACGAGCAACGGTTCCGCGAAGTGCAGCAACGCGGCGCTGCGGAACGTGCGCTTGGCGCGGTAGTACAGCCCCGCCGGTACGATTCGGAGCGGCGTCGGGCCCGCGAGCATCGCCGCGGCCCCCAGCGCGATGCGCGCTGCGCCCGTGCGAAGCGGGCGGAGCTGGGGGTCGCTGTGGGACGCGCCTTCGGGAAAGATCGCGATCGCTCCCTCCCGTGCGAGCACCGTGCGTGCGGTCTCGAAGGTCTCGCGGTTCTGGGCCGGATCGAACCCTTCGTCCTGGCGCCGGTGCACGGGAATCGCGTCGAAGGCCCGGCAGAAGGAGCCGATGACCGGCATGCGAAACAGCGGCGCCTTGGCCAGGAGCGACACGCGGCGCGGGGCAAGACAGAGGAGGAACGCCGGATCGACGAGGCCGTTCGGATGGTTCAGCACGAACAGCACGGGGCCCTGCGCCGGTACGTGCTCGAGACCCGAGACTTCGATCCGGCGAAAGAAGATGCGGAGCACCACACTGAACAACGCCCGGAAGAACGCCCTCACGGGGTCGGCCGACACCCCGGCACGCGGCCCGCGCGCCACGCTGCGTAGCTCCAGATGATGCCGCCGACCAGCACCGCGACGGGAATGATCAGCACTGCCTCACCGAGGGAGCGCGCGTCCGAAATCGCTCCGACGAGGGACGGCGACGGCACGTCGCCGAGGACGTGGATCGTGAAGATGCTCACCGCGACGGCCGTCGCCCGCATGTGCGGGGACACGACGTTGACGATCGTTGAATTGATGGGCCCGGTCGACGCGAAGAGCAGCAGCTCGGCTGCCACCATGGCGGTCCAGTATACCGGGGGCGCGGGCGCGGCGAGGGCTGCCAAGGTGAGCGGCGCAGCGGCGAGCGTGGCGACGCCGGACACCCACAGGTACGCGTCCTGCGAGCGCCGCAGCAGGCGGTCGCCCAGCCAGCCGCCGCCGTACGTGCCGAGGAACCCCGTCACCACGACGATCGCCCCGAACTGTACGGTCGCCTGGGCCTTGGGGATGCCGCGGGCACGCTCGAGAAAGGACGGCGTCCAGAAGGCGAGGGCCCCGATCGCGAAGGTGTAGGCCGCGTAGCCCAGCACGGTGAGGACGTAGGGACGGTTGCGGAGCAGGGCGCCATAGGCGGCACGGGCCGCGCTGCCGAGCGAGACGGCGGGGCTGCCGGGGGCGGCCGGGCCGCCCGAGTCCTGGGCGCCGCGCGGCGGCTCGTAGAGGCGCAGCGCCAGGACGGCGAGCACGATCCCGGGGACGCCGGCGACAAAGAACGCGGGCCGCCACCCGAAGTAGTGATCCACCAGGCCGCCCACGACGTACCCGAGCGCCGATCCGATGGGGATCGCCGCGAAGAAGATCGCGAACACCCTGCCCCGCCGCTCGCGCGGAAAGTAGTCGGCGAGCAGCGCCGGCGAGATCGTGCCGTAAGCCGCCTCACCGATCCCGACCGCGGCCCGCGCCGCGAACAGCGATGCGTAGCTCCGGGCGAAGCCCGCCAGCGCCGTGGCCACGCTCCAGAGTCCGACGCCGAGCCCGATGAGCCGCGTGCGCGACCGCGTGTCGCCCAGCGAGCCGAACACGGGCGCCGCCAGCATGTACACGATGATGAACCCGGTCATGAGCGAGCCGAGCTCGGTGTCCGAGAGCTGCAGCTCGGAGTGCTTCATGCTCTCCGCCAGCGCCGCCACGATCCACCTGTCCAGGTAGTTGAACAGGTTGATCAGCGTGAGTACGGCGAGGGCAGTGCCCGCTAGAGGTTTTGCTCGAGCCACGCCGTAAACAGCCCGTACAGGTTCTCCCGGGTGCTCCCGCCGGCGATCGAGTGGGTCTTGTTCGGGTAGATCCGCATGTCGAACTGCTTGTTGGCGGCTTCGAGGCGCTCCACCAGGCGGACCGAGTTCTGGAAATGCACGTTGTCGTCGCCCGTGCCGTGCACCAGCAGGAAGTGGCCCTTCAAGCTATCGGCGTAGGCGAGCGGGGCGCCCTCGCCGTAGCCCGCGGGGTTTTCCTGCGGGGTGCGCATGTAGCGCTCGGTGTAGATGGTGTCGTAGAAGCGCCAATCGGTGACCGGGGCGACAGCGAGCGCCGCCTTGAACACGCCGGCGCCGCGAAACATGCTGAGCGAGCTCATGTAGCCGCCGTAGCTCCACCCCCAGATGCCGATCCGGTCTGGGTCGACGTACGGCTGCGCCGCGAACCAGCGCGCCGAGGCGATCTGGTCGGCCGACTCGTACCGGCCGAGGTGGAGGTAGGTCAACTTCATGAACCGCGCGCCGCGCCCCCCCGTGCCCCGGTTGTCCACACTGGCGACGAGATACCCGTCGCGCGCGAGCATCTGGTGCCAGAGGTAGTTCGCCCCGCCCCAGGAGTCGGTGACCGTCTGCGAGCCGGGCCCTCCGTACACGTTCATGAGCAACGGATAGCGGCGCGACGGATCGAAGCCCTTTGGTTTGATGATCCAGGCGTTGAGCTCCACGCCGTCCGGCGTCTTGAGCGTGATGAACTCGGGCCGCACCAGCCCCAACGCCGTCACCTTCGCCGCCAGGGCCGCATTGTCCGCCAGCGTGCGCACGAGCCTGCCGTCCGCCCGCCGCAGGGTTTGGACGGGGGGAATACCCGACCGTGAATACGTGTCGGCGTACAGCTGGAACGTCGGATCGAACTCGATCCCGTGCGTGCCCGGCTCCGTCGAGATGCGCGCGAGGCCCTTCCCGTCGAGCCCGATCCGCACGAGCGGCCGGCCGAGCGGGCCATCGATCGCGCCGCCGCAGTACAGCACCTGCTTCTTCTCGTCCACGCCGTACACCTGCAGCACGTCCCACCCGCCCGGCGTCACGCGTCGGAGCAGCGAGCCATCACGGTTGAACAGGTACACCTGGTCGTAGCCGTCGCGCTCGGAGACGAACAGGAACTGTTTCCCACCGTTGATCCAACGTGGCTGGTTCGCGTCCACCCACGCCGAGTCGCGGTCGGTCATGATTACCCGTGACGCACCACGTTGCGCGTCGGCGAGCAGCAGGTCGAGCCGGTCCTGGTGGCGGTTGAGCCGGGTGAGCCAGATCTCGTTCGACGATCCTGCAAAGTCCATGGCGGCGACGTAGATGTCCTTGTCGCCGCCCAAGTCCACCCACGTCGTCTGCCGCGTCCCCACATCCACGACCCCGATCTTCACCTCGGAGTTGGGCATTCCGGCCTTGGGATAGCGCACCGGCACGAGCTGGGGATAGAGGGAGTCGGCATCGAGCAGATAGAACGTCGGGATCGCCGTCTGATCGAACCGCCAGAACGCGATCCGCCCGCCGTCCGGGCTCCAGCGGAACGCGTCCCGCAGGTCGAGCTCCTCCTCGTACACCCAGTCGGAGGTCCCGTTGATGACGCTGTCGCCGCCGTCTGCGGTGAGGGCGGTTTCCCCGCCGGTCGCGAGATCGGTCATGTAGATGTTGTTCGCGCGCACGAAGGCGACCATCCGGCCGTCGGGCGAGAACTTGGCGAACATCTGGTAGCCTGGCTTCGCGCTCACGGGGATGAGGCGCTTTGCCGTGAAGTCCCAGACGTAGTACGTGCCCTTCGTGTTCTGGCGCCACACACGCGCCGAATTGGTGAAAATCAGGAGCTTCATGCCGTCCGTCGAGAAGCGGTACTCCTCGATCGCGATTGGCTGCTGGGCGCCGGGCGGCACGAGCTCGGTGCCCCGCAGGAGCAGCTGGGTCTTCCCCGACAGCGCGTCCACACGATACAGATCGGTGTGGCCCGCACTGTCCGTTTGAGTCGTCGTGTAGGCGGTGCCGTCCTTCATCCATGTGAGGGAAACGAGGTCGCTTGCGAACTCGCGGGTTCCCCAGATCGAGTGCACCGTAAGGGCGGGCGCCTGCACTCCCTGGGCGACCAGGGGGGCGGGGTGGAGCACGGCGACGACGACGAGACAGAGACGGCGCAGCGGGCGGGCATGCATGATGGCCACCGAGCGGTAAGTTTGGGTGCCACAAACTTAGCGGCCGGCGGCCATCGTGCGAAGACTAATTCGCGAGGCCCAGAGAGAGGCCATGAACGAACCGACGCAGTTGCAGAAGGCCCAGGACTTCATCGCGCGGCACGCCGGCCCCCGGATGCTCGTCCTCCCCAATGCCTGGGACGTGGTCAGCGCCCGGGTGATCGAGGAGGCGGGCTTTCCCGCCATCGCCACCTCGAGCGCCGGAGTCGCCTGGGCCCTCGGGTTCCCCGACGGCGAGCGCATCAGCCGCGGCGAGATGCTCGCCGTGGTCCGCCGGATCGCGACGAGCGTGCGGATTCCCGTGAGCGCCGACGTCGAGGGAGGCTATGGCGCGACTCCCGAGGCCGCGGCCGAGACCGCGCGCGGCGTGATCGCGGCGGGCGCGATCGGGCTGAATCTGGAGGACGGGACGAACGAGGGCCTGCTCCTCGACCTGAGCCTGCAGGTGGCGCGCATCCGGGCCGTGCGCGAAGCGGGCGGGGCGGCGCGCGTGCCTCTCGTCATCAACGCGCGGACCGACGCGTTCGAAGTGAAACAGTGGTCGCCGGCGGAGCGGTTCGCCGCCGCCGTGCGACGCGCCAACGCCTACCGCGCAGCCGGCGCCGACTGCCTGTTTGTCCCGCACGTCAGCGACGCCGACACGATCGGCCGGCTGGCGCGCGAGATCACGGGTCCGCTCAACGTCATCGCCGGCCCGCCGGCCCCGCCGCTGGGAGAGCTCGAGCGCCTCGGCGTGCGCCGGGCGAGCCTGGGGCCGCGCGTCGTGCAGGCCACCCTCGGACTCATCCGCCGTATAGCCGTGGAGCTACGCGACCACGGCAGCTACGACGCGATGGCCGACCTGGTGATTCCGTTCGGGGACGTCCAGCGCCTGGTGGCGCGACCCTCTTGACGGCTCCAGGCAGTCGGGTATATTTATGCTGAACGCTGCATATTAATACGAACGGGCTGCAGCCGCTCATACCATCAGGTGGGTACGCCGTGAACGTCCGCATCGTTAACGCCAAGCTGCCGAATCCGACCAGTCCTTCGAGCGGGAGCGACCGGGCGGCATAGAGGTGCAGTCAAGCGAGAAACTTCCCGGCCCGCTCCCGACAGAGAGCGGGCCTTCTTTTTGATCGTCCAGCGAGGAGCACGCATGCCCGACGGCGACCGATCGAGGTGGGCCAACCGCCGCGCGCCGGATCTCGACCCCTGGCGCGAACAGGACGCCTGCGGGGTCGGGTTCGTGGCGCGGGCCTCGGGCGAGCGCGGCCCCGACATCCTCGCCCTGGCGCTCCAGGCCCTGGCCCGCGTGGCCCACCGTGGCGCCGCCTCGACCGACAGCTCGGGCGACGGCGCCGGCGTGCTCACGCAGATTCCCTCCCGGCTGTTCTACCGCGATGGGGCGAGCCGCGGGCTCGCGCTCGAGCCCGGCCAGCCCTTCGCCCTCGGCGCCTTCTTCCTGCCTACCGACCACGCTGCGTTGGGACGCGCCACTGCCGTCATCGAGACGGTGCTGCGGGAAGCGGGCCTCCCGGTCCTCGGCTGGCGCGATGTCCCCGTCGACCGCGACGTGCTCGGCCCCAGCGCACGGGTCACCTGCCCCACCATCCGGCAGGGCATCATCGCCGCACCCGCGGACGGCGGGCGCACCGACGCGGCCGCCTGGGAGCGGGCGCTCTACCTCGCACGCCGCACGATCGAACGGCGCGTCGCCGAGGCCGGACCCGAGCTCCAGCCGTTCTTCGTGTGCTCGCTCTCCTGCCGCACGCTCGTGTACAAGGCGCTGCTCACGGGGCCGCAGCTCCCCAGATTCTTCCCCGACCTGCGGTCGCCGGACTACGAGACGGCGATCGCGGTCTTCCACCAGCGCTACTCGACCAACACCAGCCCGACCTGGCCGCTGGCGCAGCCGTTCCGGCTGCTCGCCCACAACGGCGAGATCAACACACTTTGGGGCAACCGGAACGCCATGCGAGCCCGCGAGCCGGCCCTGGCGTCGCCGCTCTGGGGCGAGGCGATCGACGCGCTGAAGCCGGTGATCTGGGCCGAGGGTAGCGATTCGACGAGCCTCGACAACGCGGTCGAGCTGCTGGTGCGCTCGGGCCGCGACCCAGTGCACGCGCTCATGATGCTCGTCCCCGAGGCCCACGCGGGCGCGAGCGAGATGGAGCGGGCGCTGCGCGGGTTCTACGAGTTCCACGAATGCCTCGTGGAGCCGTGGGACGGTCCCGCCGCCCTGGCGTTCTCGGACGGCGTGATCGCCGGGTCCGCCCTGGACCGTAACGGGCTGCGGCCCTGCCGCTACAAGATCACGCGCGACGGGCTGGTGGTCGCCGGCTCGGAGGTCGGGTTGGTCGACCTCGCGCCCAGCGACGTGATCGAGGCCGGCAGCCTGGGGCCAGGCGAGCTGCTCGTGGTCGACACGCGGCGCAAGGCGATTCTGCACAACGTCGAGGCCAAGCGCGAGGTGGCGCGCCGCCGGCCGTACGCGCGCTGGGCCGCACGCTGCATCCGCCCGCTGCGACCGGTGTCCGGGGCGGCGGCGCCGCCGCTCGAGCGCTCCGAGCTCGGCACGCGCCAGCTCGCATTCGGTTGGAGCTTCGAAGACCTGCGCTACGTGGTCGAGCCGATGGGAGGGGCGGGCCACGATGCCGTCTGGAGCATGGGCGACGACACGCCCATCCCACCGCTCTCGCGCGTACCCCAGAGCGTGTATGCCTATGTCCGCCAGCGCTTCGCCCAGGTGACGAACCCGCCGATCGATGCGTTGCGCGAGGGCCTCGTGATGTCGCTGCGCATGCAGTTGGGTCGCCGGGGATCGCTCCTTGCCGACGGGCCGGACGGCCTGCGGCTGGTGCGGAACAACCATCCCATTCTCCTGGAGGACGACAAGGCGGCGCTCGAGCGAGTCGCCGGGGTGCAGGCGGTGACCCTGCCGGCGACCTGGCACCCGGAGGCCGGGGCGGACGGGGGGGGCCTCCGCGCCGCGCTCGACCGCCTGTGCCGCGCCGCAGGGCGCGCTGTCGGGGAGGGCGCTCGCATCCTCATCCTGAGCGACCGCACCGCCGGGCCCGACCGCCCACCCATCCCGATGCTGCTCGCCGTCGGCGCGGTGCACCGGCACCTCGTCCAGAACGGGCTGCGCACGCGGCTCGGCCTCGTGGCCGAAGCGGGCGACGCCTGGGACGTCCACCACTTCGCCGCGTTGATCGGCTACGGCGCCGAGGCCGTGCATCCCTGGCTCGCCCTCCAATCGGTGCATGCCCTGTTTGCGGACGAGAAGGCAGGCGCTACCGAAGCGTCACCCCCCAGGCCAACGCCCGAGGAGGCTCGCCGCAAGTTCTGCGCGGCCGCGGAGCAAGGCCTCCTCAAGGTGCTGTCGAAGATGGGCATCTCCACGCTCTCCTCGTACTGCGGCGCCCAGATCTTCGAGGCGCTCGGGCTGGGCGCGGAGGTGATCGACACCTGCTTCCCGGGGACCGTCTCGAGCATCGGCGGCGTGGGCTTCGCGGAGCTCGCCGAAGACGTCATGGCCCGGCACCAGGCCGCGTACGGGGAGGGGGGGAATGGCGACGCGGCGGAGCGCGCGCTTCCCGATCACGGGCGGGTGCGCTACCGCCGCGACGGCGAGGACCACGGGTGGTCGCCGCCGCTGGTCACGGCGCTGCAGCGCGAGGGGTACGCGTCCTTCCGCGCGAAGGTCGCGGCGCGCCGGCCGGCCGGCCCCCGGGACCTGCTGGCCATCCGCGCCGGCACACCCATCGCCGTGGACCAGGTCGAGCCGGTCGAGGCGATCCGCCAGCGGTTCATCTGTACCGCGATGTCGCTCGGCGCGCTGTCACCCGAAGCGCACGCCACGCTCGCCATCGGGATGAATCGCATGGGTGCGCGCTCGAACTCGGGGGAAGGCGGAGAGGACCCCGACACCTACGTCGCGCTCGGTAACGGCGATCGCGCGGACAACAAGATCAAGCAGGTGGCGTCGGGTCGCTTCGGCGTGACCACGCACTATCTGGTGCGCGCCGAGGAGCTCGAGATCAAGATGGCGCAGGGGTCGAAGCCCGGTGAGGGAGGGCAGCTCCCCGGCCACAAGGTGACGGCCCTGATCGCCCGATTGCGCCATTCGGTGCCGGGCGTGCCGCTCATCTCGCCGCCGCCGCACCACGATATTTACTCGATCGAGGATCTGGCGCAGCTCATCCATGATCTGAAGCAGGTCAACCCGCACGCGCGCGTCGGCGTGAAGCTCGTCGCCGAAGCGGGCGTGGGGCGCGTCGCTGCGGGGGTCGCGAAGGCGTACGCCGATTACGTGCTCATTTCCGGCCACAACGGCGGGACGGGCGCGTCGCCGCTGTCCTCGATCAAGCACGCCGGCTCCCCCTGGGAGCTCGGGCTCGCGGAGACGCAGGCGCTGCTGATCGAAAACGGTCTGCGGCACCGCATCGAAGTCCGCACCGACGGCGGCCTGCGCACCGGCCGGGACGTGGTGATCGCCGCGCTGCTCGGCGCCGAGACGTACGGCTTCGGTACGGCGTCGCTGGTGGCCATCGGCTGCGCGATGGCGCGGCAGTGCCACCTGAACAGCTGCCCCACCGGCATCGCCACCCAGCGAGCGGACCTCCGGGCCAAGTTCCGCGGCACCCCCGAGCAGGTGGTCGCCTATTTCACCGCGCTCGCCGAGGACGTGCGGCACATCCTGGCGGGGATGGGGCACAAGAGCCTCGACGAGATCGTCGGCCGGGTGGACCTGCTCGAGCGTGTGGACCGCCCGGAGGTGCCGCGGGCACAGATGCTCGACCTGTCGCTCATTCTCGCCGATGCCCTCGGCGGGCCGGACGCGCCCCGGCGGCGCACCGTGGAGCGGAACGACCGCCCCGGCGTCGAGTCGCTCGACGAGGAAATCCTGCGCGCGCTCGAGCCCCGTCTCGCAGCGGGCCGCCCCTTCGCGGGCGTGTACGACATCGGCAACCACCACCTGACGGTCGGTGCCCGGATCGCGGGGCGCATCGCGCAACGCCACGGCAACGCCGGCCTCCCGCCCGGGGCAGTGCGCCTGCGCTTCCGCGGCAGCGCGGGCCAGAGCTTCGCGGCGTTCGCCCTGCCGGGCATGCAGCTCGAGCTCGAAGGCGAAGCGAACGACTACGTCGGCAAGGGGCTCTCCGGCGGCGACATCACGATCCGCCCGTTCCGCGATGCGGCCTACGCCCACGCCACGGACCACAACGTGATCCTCGGCAACACGGCGCTGTACGGCGCGACGGGGGGGAGGCTGTTCGCCGCCGGCCGGGCGGGGGATCGCTTCGCCGTACGCAACTCGGGGGCGGTCGCCGTGATCGAGGGCGCCGGGAGCCACTGCTGCGAGTACATGACGGCGGGTGTCGTGGTCGTCCTCGGCCCGGTGGGACGAAACTTCGCCGCGGGGATGTCGAACGGCACCGCGTATGTGCTGGACGAGCTGGGGCACTTCGGCACTCGCTGCAATACGGACATGGCGAGCGTGCAAGGGCTCGACGCGGCGGACGAGCTGCTCGTGCGGGACCTCGTGCGGGAGCACGCGGCGCGGACGGGGAGCCCGCGGGCGCAAGACCTGCTCGCAGCGTGGCACCGCTCGCTACCCTTGTTCCGCAAGGTAGCTCCGCTGCCCGCCCCGGCGAGCGCACCGGTCGCCAGCGTCGCGGCCGACCAGGAGCCCGCGGAGAAGGTTTCGTGACGATTCCCATCGGCATCGCGCGTTCGACGAGAGGCAGCGTGCCGGCGCTCCGCTGACGAGTTACAGTGCGCTAAGGCAACGCGGCCTCTCGCCCGAGAGGCCGCTCTTTTTTCGGAGATGAACATGCCCGTGATCCTGTACGACACGACCCTGCGAGACGGCACACAGCGCGAAGGCCTCTCCCTGTCGGCGGAGGACAAGGTCAGGATCGCCTGCCGGCTGGACGCGCTCGGGATCGGCTGCATCGAGGGTGGATGGCCCGGCTCGAATCCCAAGGACGCGGAGTTCTTTCGGCGCATCGCCCGCGTCCCGCTGCAGCACACCAAGATCGCTGCGTTCGGCATGACCCGACACGCCGGCGGCAGCTGCGCGGACGATGCGAACTGCCGGGCCCTCGTGGACGCCGAGACGCCGGTGGTCACGCTCGTGGGTAAGAGCTCGACGCTCCACGTCGACCGCGTGCTCCGGACGACCCGCGACGAGAACCTGCGCATGATCGCCGAGAGCGTGACCCATTTCAAGCGGATGGGTAAGGAAGTGATCTTCGATGCGGAGCACTTCTTCGACGGCTATCGGCTCGACCCCGGGTATGCGTTGGCCACGTTGGGCGCGGCCGCGGACGCCGGGGCCGACTGGGTCGTGTTGTGCGATACGAACGGCGGTGCGCTCCCGACCGACGTGGAAGCGCGGGTCTGGGAGGTGCGTGACCACATCACGGCGCCGCTGGGTATCCACCCACACAACGACAGCGGACTGGCACTGGCAAACGCCCTCGCCGCCGTCGAAGCGGGCTGCGTCCAGGTCCAAGGCACGATCAACGGCTACGGCGAGCGCTGCGGCAACCTCGATCTGGTGCAACTCATCGCCACGCTGCAGCTCAAGCTCGGGTACCAGGTACTCCCCCCCGAGTGTCTGCGGGAGTTGCGGGACGCGGCCCACTTTGTGGCGGCCGTCGCGAACATGACGCCCGATCCCCACGCCCCCTACGTGGGGCGGAGCGCGTTCGCGCACAAGGGCGGGATTCACGTCGCCGCCGTGGCCGAGCTGCCCGAGAGCTACCAGCACGTCGATCCGGCGCTCGTGGGCAACGAGATGCGTGTGGTGGTGAGCGAGCTGGCCGGGCGGCGGAACGTGCGCCTGCGCGCCGAGGCGCTGGGCGTCCCGGCGGGCGAGCGCGAAGGCGCGGTGCTGCAGCAGATCAAGGACCTCGAGCACGCCGGTTATCAGTTCGAGGCCGCCGAGGGGTCGTTCGAGATGCTGCTGCGGCGCTCGTCGGCGAGCTACCAACCGCCGTTCGAGATGATCGACTACACTGTCATCGTCGAGAGCCGCAGTGGCGCGGTGACGGCCCGCGCCACGGTCAAGCTGCGCGTCGGCGAGGCCGTGATGCTCACGACGGCCGAGGGCGCCGGACCGGTGAACGCGCTCGACCGGGCGGTGAGGGAAGGCCTCTTGCCGCACTACCCCCAGCTGGCGGACGTGCGCCTCGTGGACTACAAGGTCCGCATCGTGGACGAGCACCTCGGCACCGCGGCGAAGCCCAGGGTCGTGATCGAATCGGCGCGGGGGGACGAACGGTGGAGCACGGTCGGCTGCTCGGAGAACATCCTCGAGGCAAGCTGGCAGGCGCTGCACGACGCACTCGAGCTGCCGCTGCTGCGGCGGGGGGAGTGAGCCCGGTCACCGGGCCTACCCGATGCGGTGGCTGCTGTACCAATTCCTTCCCGCCCCGTGATAATTCCCACGCTGAAGCGTGGGCTCGGCGAGACACTGTGCTGAAGCACACGACGCTTCAGCGTCGTGCTGTGCCGAGCCCGTCTTTCAAGATGGGAACCGTCGACGCGCACCCCCTCCTTGCATCTGGCTAGTACAGGTACGCCACGGCCAGCGCAAACGTGACCTGGTCTTTCTCGCCCGCGAACGTGCGCAACGTGGAGCGGTCGTACCGGACCTCGGGCCGGACCACGGCGCTTGGCCAGGCGCGGATGTTCAGCGTGGCCGTACCGCTGCCGAACTTCTGGCCTGTGTTCGGGAGGAAGCCGAACGCTCCATTGGTCCGAGCCCCGTTCTCGTCGTTGACGTAGTCGCCGCGCAGCGTCAGACCGACGGCGGAGCTGAAGTCGTACGTGATCCAGCCACCGAGCGCCCACCACTTCGCGTCCTGCGTCGGATCGGGGAGTGCTGCATTGGCCTGCTCCGTGCCGTAGTCGCCCTGCACCCACACGTTCGTCTTGCCGACCTTCCGCCAGACCACCGCGTTGATGCCGTACCGGTTGGCGGTGTTGTTGTCCGGCTCCTCAGGGCCCCAATATCCGACGATGCTGATCGAGCTGAGCGCATCGGGGTAGATCCCCACGCGTCCCATCAGCGACTTGTGAGTGTTGTTGTCGTGCACCTGGTCCCACCCGTTGATCACGCGGAATTGCGCATCCACGTACTGGTTGAACTTCGTTTCGACGCTCACGCCGAGACCGGTGAAGTTCTCCACGTAGATGAACTGGTTCGCCTCGGACCAGTTGGGGTTGGCGATGGTCTCGATCACCTCCACGCCCATGAGGGTGACCATCCGCCCCACCTTGAACTGCACCCCGTTCCCGCTCGCGGTCGGCACGTTCAAGGTGACGTAGAGATGCGGGACGTCGGCCTCGGCGCCCAAGTCGAACCCCGGTGACTTGATCAGCGTGGCATCCTGGCCCAGTAACAGCTCGCTGTGGAACCCCGCGCT
>QHTT01000036.1 GCA_003220935.1 Gemmatimonadota bacterium | reverse complement strand
ATCGGTTTCACCAGCGGCATCGCGCTCATCATCTTCTCGAGCCAGGTGAAGGATTTCCTCGGCCTCCGCATGGGGGCCGTGCCCGCGGACTTCCTGGACAAGTGGCGCGCCTTCGGCGCCCACCTCGACACGGCCGCTCCGTGGGCGGTGCTGGTCGCCGTGGTTGCCCTCGCAATCATCGTGGGGTGGCCGTACCTGAACCGGCGCGTGCCGAGCCCGTTCGTCGCGCTGATCGTCACCACCGCCGTGGTCCAGCTGCTCCATATCCCAGTCGAAACCATCGGCACGCGGTTCGGCGCCATCGATGCAACGCTCCGCCTGCCCAAGCTCCCGGCGATGACGGTGCAGCAGCTCCCCGGGCTCATCGCACCGGCGTTCACGATCGCGCTGCTCGGCGCGATCGAATCGCTCCTCTCGGCCGTGGTGGCGGATGGCATGATCGGGGGCCGCCACCGCTCGAACATGGAGCTCGTGGCGCAGGGGGTGGCGAACATCGCGTCGCCGCTGTTCGGCGGGATTCCGGCAACCGGCGCGATCGCGCGCACGGCTACCAACGTGAAGAACGGCGGCCGGACGCCGGTGGCGGGGATGGTGCACGCGGTCACGCTGCTCCTCATCGCCTTGTTCTTCGGCCGCTGGGCCGGCCTCATTCCCATGGCCACGCTCGCGGCGATCCTCGTGGTGGTCGCCTACCGGATGAGCGAGTGGCGCACCTTCCTGTCCGAGTTCCGGGCGCCGAAGAGCGACGTCGCGGTGCTGCTGGCGACGTTCCTGCTCACCGTGCTCGTCGACCTGACGGTGGCGATCGAGGTGGGGATGGTGCTCGCGGCGTTCCTGTTCATGCGGCGCATGGCCGAGGTGACCAACATCAACGTGCTCACGCACGAGTTCCGCGACCCCGTCGACGACTTCGAGCGCGACCCGAACGCCGTGCGGCGGCGCGTCGTCCCCGAAGGGGTCGAGGTGTACGAGATCAACGGCCCGTTCTTCTTCGGCGCGGCCGAGATGTTCAAGGACCGGCTCGGCCGCATCTCCGGGAAGCCGAAGGTGCTGATCCTGCGGATGCGGCACGTTCCGGCGATCGACTCGACGGGGCTGAACGCGTTGCGCGACCTGGTGCACCGGAGCCGCCGCGACGGCTCGCTCGTCATCCTGTCGGACGTGCACGCCCAGCCGGTAGTGGCCATCGAGCGCTCGGGGCTGTACGAGGACGTCGGCGAGGAGAACATCCACGGCAACATCGACGACGCGTTGAACCGCGCCCGAGCGCACCTCGGCCTGCCGCCCCTGCCGCGACCCGCGTTCGCCGAGCCGACGGTGGCGCGGGAGAAATAGGTCCTCACCCCCTGACCCCCTCTCCGCGGTGCGGAGAGGGGGAACGATTGCGCCTGCTCGCCCCGGCGGCATATTACCCACCCTTCCCCGAATCCCGCGGAAAGCGAGCCCTGCTCCAAATGAAACGCTCCATCACCCTCGACGTGAACGGCGCGACGCGCACCACGGAGGTCGAGCCGCGCGCGCTGCTCGCGTCCGTGCTGCGCGATCAGCTCGACCTCACGGGCACCCATATCGGTTGCGACACGAGTCAATGCGGCGCCTGCACGGTGCTGCTCGACGGCCGGGCGGTGAAGAGCTGCACCGTCCTGGCGGTGCAGGCCGAAGGGAAACAGATCACGACCATCGAGGGCCTGAGCGGGGACGGCCGGCTCCACCCGCTGCAGCAGGCGTTCTGGGAGAAGCACGGGCTGCAGTGCGGGTTCTGCACGCCCGGCATGATCCTGACCGCCGTCGATCTCCTCTCACAAAACCCCACGCCCAGCGAGGCCGAGATTCGTCACGCGCTCGAAGGCAATCTGTGCCGCTGCACCGGCTACCAGAACATCGTCGCCGCGATCCAGTCCGCGGCGGGCGCGCTGCGTTAGGAGGCTCGTCATGGCCACGCTGTTCGGCTCCGGGATCAAGCGGCGCGAGGACCCGCGGCTCGTCACCGGCCGAGCGACTTACACCGACGACGTGAAGCTGCCGGGGCTGTTGTACGCCGCGATTCTGCGCAGCACCTACGCGCACGCCAAGCTCAAGCAGGTGGACGTCGCGAAGGCGAAGCAGGCGGCGGGGGTGGTCGCCGTCTACACGGGCGCCGACCTAAGGGACAAGGTGAACGCCGTCCCCTGCGCCTGGAACGTGCCGAACTGTGATCTGAAGGTGCCGCCGCATCCAGTGCTGGCCGTGGACAAGGTGCGCTACGTCGGCGACGGGATCGCGCTGGTAGTGGCGGAGTCGCGCGCCGCAGCGCGCGACGCGCTCGACCTGATCGAGGTGGACTACGACCCGCTCGACGCCGTGGTGGACCCGGAGCGGGCGGCGCAAAAGGGCGCCCCTCAGCTCCATGCCGACGTCCCCAACAACGTCGCGTTCACGTGGAAGGTGACGGGGGGCGACGCTGACAAGGCATTCGCCGAGGCGCCGGTGAAGCTCGAGCAGCGCATCCTCCAGCCACGGCTCCTGCCCACCGCGATGGAGCCGCGCGCCGCCTGCGCGAGCTACAACCCCGGCACGGGCCAGCTCACCTGCTGGATCACGTCCCAGAACCCGCACATCCACCGCTTTCTCTTGTCGGTGATGACGAAGCTCCCCGAGCATCGCATCCGCGTGATCGCCCCCGAAGTGGGCGGCGGGTTTGGCAGCAAGATCCCCGGCTACGCCGACGAGGCGCTGGTGAGCTTCGCGTCGCTGGACCTGGGCCGGCCCGTCAAGTGGACCGAGGACCGCTCGGAGAACTACAAGGTGACGATCCACGGCCGCGACCACGTCGAGCACGTGGAACTGTGCGGCACCAAGGACGGCAAGATCACGGGGCTCCGCACGCGGGTCTACGCCGGGCTCGGCGGCTACGCCTCGACGGCGGCGCCCGGGATCCCGACGATCCTGCACGGCCTGATGTATTCGGGGCCCTATGCCATCCCGAACATCGCGGGGACCGTCTACGGGGTGTACACGACGACCACCCCGGTGGACGCCTACCGCGGCGCCGGTCGCCCCGAAGCCACGTTCCTGCTCGAGCGGATGATCGACCTGTACGCCCGGAAGATCGGGATGGACCCGGTGGAGGTGCGCCGCAAGAACCTGATCCCTAACGACAAGTTCCCCTACACCGTCGCGACCGGGATCACCTACGACTCGGGGAACTACCAGGGCGCGCTCGACAAGGCCCTGCAGATGATCGACTACAAGAAGTTCCGCGCCGAGCAGGCCAAGGCCCGCAAGGACGGGCGCTATCTCGGCATCGGCGTCACGACGTACTGTGAGATCTGCGGCCTCGGCCCCTCGCAGGTGGCGGGGGCCGTCGGGTTCGGCGGCGGGCTGTACGACTCGGCGATCGTGCGCGTGTACCCGACCGGGGTGGTGCGCGCCTACATCGGCGCCAAGCCGCACGGCCAGGGCGAGGAGACGACGTTCGCCCAGATCGTCGCCGACGAGTTCGGGCTTCCGGTCGAGAACGTCGAAGTCGTGGCGGGCGACACGGAGGCGACGCCGCAGGGTTGGGGGACGTACGGCAGCCGCACCACCGCCGTGTGCGGCAGCGCGGTCAAGGTCGCCGCGCAGCGTGTGAAAGCGAAGGCGAAGCAGATCGCCGCTCACCTGCTCGAAGCGAACGAGGCGGACCTCGACTGGAAGGACGGGAAGTTCGTGGTGAAGGGCTCCCCGGACAAAAGCAAGAGCTTCGGCGAGCTGGCGCTGATGGCGAACGTGGCGTGGAACATGCCGCCGGGTGTGGAGCCCGGGCTCGAGGCGACAGCCTTCTTCGACCCGACGAACTTCGTGTTTCCCTTCGGCACCCACATCTGCACGGTCGAAGTGGACGCCGAGACGGGCGAGGTGAAGATCCTGCGCTACATCGCGGTGGACGACTGCGGACCGCAGATCAACCCGATGATCGTCGAGGGCCAGGTACACGGCGGCGTGATCCAGGGGCTCGGCGAAGCGCTGCAGGAGCGGGCGGTGTACGACGAGGACGGGCAGCTCCTCACGGGCACGCTGATGGACTACGCGGTCCCGA
The DNA here is from genome assembly GCA_003220935.1 of Gemmatimonadota bacterium. Lineage (GTDB taxonomy): Bacteria > Gemmatimonadota > Gemmatimonadetes > Gemmatimonadales > GWC2-71-9 > 20CM-4-69-16. The sequence goes on along the minus strand of QHTT01000036.1, from coordinate 7,122 downwards.
AGGCATCGCAGATGCCCAAGATCGAGACCGCGCACACCGTCACGCCGTCCCCGGTGAACCCGCTGGGTGTGAAGGGCGTGGGGGAGACCGGAACGATCGCGTCCGTCCCGACGCTCGTGAACGCGGTGTGCGACGCGCTCGCGCCGCTCGGCGTGACGCACATCGACAAGCCGCTCACCCCGGCGCGCGTCTGGACCGCGATTCAGCAGGCGAAGGGAGGCGCACGGTGATTCCGACCGCCTTCGAGTATGTCCGGGCGAAGAATCTGAACCACGCGCTCAAGGCGATGGGGAAGCACGCTAAGGTGATCGCCGGGGGGTCGCCGCGGCCGGGGCCGGGATGCGCATCGGCGCCACGACGACCTACCGCGAGCTGCTCGACTCCAAGCCGCTGCGGGCGAAGTACCCGCTGATCGCCGAAGTGACGGAGCACATCGGCGACCTGCAGGTGCGCAACGCCGGCACGATCGGCGGCGGCCTCGCCCACGCCGATCCGGCGGCGGACATGCCGCCCGTCATGCTCGTGCTGGACGCGACGTTCGTGCTGCAGTCCAAGGGGGGTAAGCGCTCGGTGCCCGCGCGGAAGTTCTTCAAGGGCCCGTTCACGACCGTCCTGAAGCCGGGCGAGTTGCTGGTCGAGATCCGGCTCCCGGGGCCTCCCAAGGGCGCCGGCATGGCGTACGCGAGCTTCGAGCAGGCGGCGTCGGGTTACGCGCTGGCCGGCGCGGCGGCGCTGGTGGCGGTGGCGAAGGGCGTCATCGCGCGGGCCGAGCTCGCGTTCACGGGCGTCGCGGAGACGCCGTTCCTCGCCCCGGCGACCAAGCCGCTGATCGGGACGAAGGGCGATCCCGATGCGATCGGCCGGGTCGCCGAGGCGGCCATGGCGGGCGTCGAGGCGAACGACGACATCCACGCCGGGCGCGAGTATCGGCTGCACCTCGCCCGGGTGGCGGCGCGCCGCGCCCTGACCGAGGCGCTCGCCCGGGCGACCTAGTGCGGCTCGAGTTCTCCGGGGCGCCCGAGATCGCGGCGCCGCCGGCCGTGGTGTGGCAGCGACTGCTCGATCACCGGTTCGTGGCGTCGGTCGCGCCCGGCGTGGAATCGGTGGAGGCAGTCGACGACCGGCACTTCAAGGTCGTGTCGGCGTTCGGCGTAGGGAGCGTGAAGCTCAAGTTCCAGCTCGATGTCGAGCTGTCCGAGCTGACGCCGCCCAAGAGCCTGAAGCTGTCGGCCCGCGGCAGGGCGCCGGGCTCGGGGGTGGACGTGAGCACCCGGCTCGCCATTGAACCGGTGGCCCCGAACCGCTCCCGCCTCAGGTGGGACGCCACCTCCGAGGTGCGCGGGACCGTGGCGAGCGTGGGAGCCCGGCTCCTCAAGGGCACGGCGAAGCAGCTGACGGAGAGCTTCTGGCGGAAGTTCGCCGCGCGCGTGGCCGAGCGTTCCAAGTAGATTGCGGGTGGATGGACGCGCTCACGATCGATTCGCTCGAGGCGGCCTTCGCCGCCGAGCGCTACGTGGCGGACCGCGACCTCGCCACCGCGGTGTATCTCGCTCTCACGCTCGACCGCCCCCTTCTGCTCGAAGGCGAGGCGGGAGTCGGGAAGACGGAAGTAGGACGGACCCTCGCCGCCGTGCTCAAGACGGAGCTGATCCGGCTGCAGTGCTACGAGGGCCTCGACGTCAACACCGCCGTGTACGAGTGGGACTATCCCCGCCAGATGCTCGAGATCCGCCTGCTCGAGGCGCGGGGCGAGGCGAAGCAGGCGGCGACGCGCGACATCTTCAGCGACCAGTTCCTCATCCGCCGCCCCCTGCTCAAGGCGCTCGCGAACTCTCGGCCTCAGCCGCCCGTCCTGTTGATCGACGAGATCGACAGGGCGGACGAGGAGTTCGAGGCCTACCTGCTCGAGGTGCTCGCCGACTTCGCCATCACGATTCCGGAGATCGGAACGATCAAGGCGGAGCGCCCGCCGCACGTCATCATCACGAGCAACCGCACGCGCGAGGTGCACGACGCCCTGAAGCGCCGCTGCCTGTATCACTGGATCGACTATCCTACCGCCGATCGTGAGCTGGAGATCTTGCGCCGCCGCAGCCCGGCGCTCGCGGACGCGCTCGCCCGCGAGGTCGTGGCGTTCGTGCAGCGGTTGCGCTCGGCCGACCTCACCAAGGTTCCCGGCATCGCCGAGACGATCGACTGGGCCGCCGCGCTGACGGCGCTGGGCGCGCAGCGGCTCGAGCCGGAGCAGATCGAGCGGACCCTGGGTGCGCTCCTCAAGTACCAGGAAGACCTGAGCGCGCTCCGAGGTGGGGGCGCGGCGAAGCTGCTGGACGAAGTGCGCGCTGCAACCCGATGACCACCGGCACCCATTCTCCCGGCAACGCCTTCCTCGGCAACGTGATCTTGTTCGGCCGAGTGCTGCGACGCGCCGGTCTGTCGGTCGACGCGGACCAGACGCGCCGCTTCGCGCAGGTGCTCGCGGTCCTCGGCTTCGACCGCCGCGGCGACGTGAAGGCGGCGGGGCGCGTGATCTTTGTGCGGCGCCGCGAGGAGCGCGCGCTTTACGACGCCGCGTTCGATTTGTTCTGGCGACGCGGCACGGTCGTGGGCGGCGCGTCAGAGGCTCTGCCGCGGCTACGGCAGGTGCAGCCCCCACGAAGCGATGTGCGCTTCGGACCGGATGCGCCGGAGGGTGTGGAGGTGGTGGAGGCCGTGGATGAGACGACTATACGCGTCCTGGCGAGTCGCGAGGAGCGGCTGCGCACGGCGGACTTCGCCGACTTGACACCGGAGGAGACGCGGGATGCGGCGGCGATGCTCGCTGCGCTGCGCCCTGCTCTCCCGCTCCGGCCGTCGCGCCGGCGCCGCCTGGACCGCGGTGGAGGGCGACTCGCGGCACGCATCATGCTGCGGCGCTGCCTCGCCACCGGCGGCGAGCCGCTGGATTGGCGCTGGCTGCGCCGCAAGTCCCGGCCGCGCCCCATCGCCCTCGTGTGCGACATCTCGGGATCGATGGAGCGGTATAGCCGGCTGTTGCTGCGGTTCGCGCACGCGCTCGCGCGCTCGGGCGCGCCGGTCGAGGTGTTCGTGTTCGGAACCCGGCTGACTCGCATCACCCGGGAGCTGCGGCTGCGCGACGCGGACGCCGCGCTGCGCCGAGTCGCGGTGAAGGTCGTCGACTGGAGCGGCGGCACCCGCATCGGCGCCAGCCTGCGGGAGCTGAATCGGCGTTGGGTGCGGCGCACCATCAAGAGCGGCGCCCTCGTGCTGCTCGTCTCGGACGGCTGGGAGCGCGATGATCCGGCGCTCCTCGCCCGCGAGCTTGCGACACTGCAGCGGTCCTGTCACCGGCTGATCTGGCTCGACCCGCTGGCGGGACGTCCCGGCTTCGAGCCGGTGACGCAGGGGCTCCTCGCCGCGCTGCCGCACGTGGACGAGTTCGTCCCGTGTGGCAACGTGGCATCGTTAGAGGAGCTCGCGTGGCGGTTGGCCGGATGGTCGGATAGGCGGATAGCATGAAACAATGGCATGAGACGCGGGAAGTGCTCGACCGGCTCGCCGAACTGGCGCGCGAGGGGAAGCGCGCGGCCCTCGCGACCGTAGTCCGGGTGCGCGGCTCGGCGTACCGGCACGAGGGGGCCAAGCTGCTCGTGGGCGAGGACGGGAGCACGACGGGCAACGTGAGCGGCGGTTGCCTCGAGCAGGACGTGCGCGAGGTCGCGTTGCAGGTGATCCGCAGCGGGAAGGCCGAGCTCCGCAACTACTGCTCCAGCGCGGACGAGATCGAGGCCTGGGACCTGGGGGTGGGGTGCGAGGGAGAGGTCGAGGTGTTCGTCGAACCGGTGTCGGAGCCCCGGCCGCGGGAGCGGGAGCTGCTCGACCGACGGGAGCCGTTCGTCGTTGCGACGATCGTCGGGATGCGGGATGCGGGATGCGGGATGCGGCTGATCATGACGGCCGACGATTCCGCTGGCGACCTGGAGTCTACCGAGTTGAACGGCGCTGTGACCACGCAAGCCCGCGCCCTGCTCGGAACCGAGCAGTCGGGTCTCCACGAGATCGCTGGCCGCAGCGTGTTCTTCGACGTGTTCTGCCCACCGCCGCAGCTGGTGCTGCTCGGCGCTGGCGAGGACGCGCGGCCGCTCGCCCGCCTCGCGGCGGACGTCGGCTTTCGCGTGGTCGTCGTGGACCGCCGCCCGGGCTACCTTACGAACGAGCGGTTCCCGACCGCGGCGAGGTTGGTGGAGAGCGACGGCGCTGAGCTGGCCGAGCGCCTGTCGCTCGACGGAGCGAGCTATGCCGTCGTGATGACGCACAACTTCGCAGACGACCAGGCTTATCTCCGGGCCCTGCTCCGCACGCCCGTTCCCTACATCGGCATGCTAGGTCCGCGGCAGCGCACCGAGCGCATCGTCCGCAACCTGAGCGCCGCGGGCGCAGTCGACGAAGGTCGGCTGTACGGTCCCGTCGGCCTAGACATCGGCACTGACGGTGCCGAGCAAGTCGCGCTCGCCGTGATCGCCGAGGTGCTCGCGGTGCGCTCGGGGCGTCCGGCCGACTCGCTGCGCGAGCGCAAGGCGCCGATTCATGCCCGTCCGACTGAGCCCACCCGCATCGCCGGCGTGATCCTCGCGGCCGGCGCGTCGCGCCGCATGGGCAAGAACAAGATGCTGCTCGAGCTCGAGGGCGAGGCGGTGGTGCGCCGCGCCGCGCGGCGGGCGCTCGCGGCCGGGCTCTCACCCGTGGTCGTCGTGTTGGGTCACGAGGCGACCCGAGCCCAGGCCGAGCTGGCCGGTCTCGCGTGCGAATTCGTGGTGAATCCGGCTTTCACCGGTCCCACCAGCGGCTCGCTGCACGGGGGACTCGAGCGGCTGGATCCCGAGATCGGTGCCGCAGTCGTGATGCTCGCGGACATGGTGCTGGTCACGGAGCAGATGCTCGCCGCTATCGTCGCGGCGTCGCGCGGCACGGATGCGCCGCTCGTCGTGTCGCGCTACGGCGATGTCACCGCCCCGCCGCTGTTGTTCCGTCGCGGGCTCTTTGCGGAGCTGCTTGCCTGGACCGGTGAGGGATGCGGCAAGACGGTGGTCCAGCGCCACCGAGACGAGGCGCTATTCATGGATTGGCCCGCGGAGGCTCTGATGGATGTCGACACACCTGAGGACTTCGCGGCGGCGGTCGCGCTCACCAGGTCTCGGAGCCCGGAGCGCCCTTGAACGGTCCGACGAGCTCGGGCGTGATCCAGCCGCCATAGTAGAGCCCGGGCTGTGGCTCCACGCGATGCTCGCCGACCCAGCATGCACCCATCCGTCGTGGATAGAATGCGACGTAGTCCTTGATCCTCTCGTACCCGGGATCAGGCGTTCGGTAGCTCCAGGCGGCGTCCTTCGCACGGCGGCCACCGGCGAGTACGGTCCAGTAGATCGCGACTCCCTTCCATTCACAGAACGACGTGCGCTCGCTCGGCTCGAGACAACCGGGGACGATATCAGTGGGGGGAACGTAGTAGGCCGGCGGGCTCGAGGTCTCGCACACGCGCAGCGCGGCGGTGGTGTCTACGATCGTCTGGCCGCCGAGCTCGACGCGGACGCGCAGCGGCACCGGCTCGACGCGCGGCGGGCGTGGGAAGTCCCACACCGAGACCTGGCCGGGTTCGGGGACGACGATGTGGTCCGGCCGTGCCCGGGGGAGCGCGCGCAAGCGGGCGCGTTCCTCGGCATGGGGATCGCCGGGGGCGGAGGCGGTCATGGCTTCTTATCGATCACCGGACGCTTGCGCCACCTGACAGAACGCTTTGATCACACCCTGGCCGTGCTCGAGATAATCGAACAGTTGTCGGTAGTTCTCGAGCCCCTTCACCGGGTGCGTCAGCAGCCGATTGAGCCATCCCGGATACTCGAGCGCCGCCTGGGAGAGATCCTTTACCCCGGTCTCGAAGTACTCGCGGTTGGCGTTCACCGTCCCCACCATGACTTTGTTGCCGAGCACGAACGAGAGGTTGATCCGGTCGGCTGGCACCTCGACCTTGTGGTCGCTTCCCGTGACACTCGACAGCACCAGCACGCCGTTCTTCGCGAGCGCTTGCATCGCGTCGAACACGAGCGGCGCGAACCCGGACGCCTCAAAGATCAGATCGAATGGTCCGTACTTTGCCGCGACGTCGAGGAAGGAGCCTTCTCCTTCGGCGGACGCGTAGCGGGCGCGCAGCGCCTCGACGAGGTCCGAATTGAGGTAGGGACGGCGCTGCTTGGCGAACGTTGTGACCTCGACGCCCCGCAGCCGGAGCGCCAGCGTCGCGAGTAGCCCGATCGTGCCGGCGCCGATCACAGCCGCCTTCTTCGGGTGCCACACTCGCAGCCGGCGCTGGATCTCGAAGGCCTGGGCGATCCCCTTCTCCACGACCGTCGTGGGCTCGAGCAGCACCCCCACGTCCCCCAGGTCCTGCGGCACTTTCACCAGGAACTCGGGATCCTCGACGTAGTGCTCGGTCAGGAACCCGTGGCGCCGGCTGATCCCGCGCTCGAAGTACACGTCGTCGGTGGTCATATCCGACGTGCCGATGCGATCGTAGATGCTCATGCCCGGGCGTCGGACCGTCGCGACCACGTAGTCGCCCGGCATCAGCTCCGTCACCCGCGCCCCGACCTCTTCCACGACGCCGAAGCTCTCATGGCCGAGCACGAGAAACGGGCTCCCCTCGGGGGCTTCCCCGTACTCGGCGGCGTTGATCTCCTTGTCGGTGCCGTCCACGCCGACCCGGAGGATGCGAACGAGGACGCCCCGGCCGCCCGCGATGTCAGTCACGGCGGGCTTGGGGAGCTCCGCAAGGTGGACCGAGCCGGGCCGGCCGGGGAATACGGCGATCGCCTTCATCATCTGAGGGCGACCTTGCGCGGCGTCCATCTGGCTGGACTGCGTCGAAGTGAGGGCACTGGGCATGACGACGTCTCCGCGAGAGAGTGAATAGCGTCAGTTGGGGGCGACGACCTGCACGACGTGGCCGTCGGGGTCGCGCACGAGGAAGCCGCGCTCGAAGCCGAGGGCCCGATCCTCCACCTGTACGACGCCGGGCGAAACGAATCGCATGCCCGCGGCCGTGAGCCGGGAGGCCAGGAGATCGAG
>QHTT01000035.1 GCA_003220935.1 Gemmatimonadota bacterium | reverse complement strand
AGTTGACGCCCGACACCCCGAGATCCGCCTCGGCGAAGCGGCGGCGTAACGCTCGCCGGGCTGCGGCCGCCAGCTTAGCGACGTCGTCCGAAGGCTCGATGCCAAGCTTGTCCGCGAACAACGCCCCGATTTGCCGGCGCGTCTTGTGAATCGCTGGAGCCACGATGTGCGAGGGCGCCTCGCCGGCGAGCTGGACGATGTACTCGCCGAGATCGGTTTCCACCGGCTCGATGCCGCGCGCGGCGAGCGCAGCGTTCAGGTGGATCTCTTCCGACGTCATGCTCTTGCTCTTCACGACCGTGCGGGCCCCCCGCTGCTCCGCGATCCGGCCGATGACCTCGCATGCCTCCGCGGCGTCGCGCGCCCAATGCACGCGGGCGCCGGCGCGCTCGGCATTGGCGCTGAACTCCTCCAGGTAACGGTCGAGATGCAGCAGCGTTTCATCCTTGATCGCGCGGGCCCGGTTTCGGGCACCCTCCCAATCCGGCGCGGTGGCCAGCGCCTCCCGCCGCCGCTCGCCGAACAGTGTTGTGGCCTGGCGCAAGGCGCTGCGCAGTTGTCCATCGGCCAGCGCCGCGCGCGCGTTGCGGTCGAACGTCATGGCGTGGATGCCAGGACTTCCGCCAGGTGCAGGGCGCGGACGGACGACCCTCGGCGTGACAGCCGACCGCCGATCTGCATCAGGCAGCTGGCGTCGCCCGACACCACGGCGTCCACGCCGGCCCGCTCGATGGCGTCCACCTTCTCGTCGAGTATCGCCACCGAGATCTCGGGATACTTCACCGCAAAGGTGCCCCCGAAGCCGCAGCACGTCTCGGCGCCCGGGGGGGGCAGCTCGACCAGCTCCGCGCCCCGTACGCGGCGCAGCAGGCGTCGTGGCTCCTCCTTGATCCCCAGGTCTCGCAGGCCGTGACAGGCGTCGTGCCAGGTGAGCCGGCCCGGGAAGCTCGCACCCACGTCCTCCACGCCCAGGCGGTTGACGAGGAAGGCGCTCAGCTCATGCGTCCGCTCCGCCACCGCGTGGGCCCGCGCGCGCCAGCCCGCATCCTCGAACAGCGGCTCGTAGTGGTGCAGCATGGCGGTGCACGATCCCGATGGGCTGACGATCGCGTCGGCGCTGCTGGACTCGAAGATCTCGATGAGCCGCCGGGCGAGCGAGCATGCCTCGGGACGGTACCCGGTGTTGAACGCCGGCTGTCCGCAGCATGTCTGGCGCTCATCGAACTCCACCGCGCAGCCCACCCGCCGGAGCACTGCTACTGCGCCGACCGCCGCCGCTGGCCAGAGCTGATCTGCCAGACAGGTCACGAACAGCGAGACACGCATCGCAGGCCTCAGCTCAGAGAGTGACGACGCCCTTCACGTACGCCGGCGCCTTGTGGCCTCCCGTGAAAACCCGGGCGACCGAGTCGAGCGACGGGTAGCGATGGGTGATCAACGACGCGACGTCCACTGTCCCGCGCTCGATCAGCCGCAGCGCCCGCACGTAGGTGGACGGCCGGCCATCCTGCTCGAAGCCACCGGAAGCGCCGACCGGAGACAAGACGGTTGGCTCGAGGAACTGGAGCTGGTTCAGCACGCTCAGATCGACGCCAGCGTGGCCGTGCCCGTACAGCAGCACCGTCGCCTGCTTCCGAACGAGACCAGGGATGGACGCGAACACCTGCCCGGATCCCGTCGCCTCGATGAGCAACTCGGCGCGGCGGCCGCGCGTTCGCTCGTGCACGACCTCCACCGGGTCCTGGGCGGCCGAGTCGATCGTTTCCGCGCCGCAGCACTCGGCGTGCGCTCGCTTGGTGGCGTTGGGCTCGCTCACCAGCAGGAGCCCGTCGAAGCCGAGGACGTTGCGGAGGTATTGCACCCACAGGAGCCCCGCGGGACCGGCCCCGCAAATCACGGCACAGCGGACGCGCCGGTCTGACGGGCCGCGCACGGTGTAGCGCGCCGCGGTGCGCGTGAGCACATCCGCCGAGTGCGCGACGCAACCCAGCGGCTCGGTCAGCGCCGCGGCGCCGTCGTCCAGCTCGGCGTCGATGCGCACCGCGTTCACGGCCGGGATCGTCACGTACTCGGCGAATCCCCCGGGGAGGCCGGTGATGCCATGCTCGCGGTAGAGCTCGCACTGGTGTGAGTCGCCGCTGGCGCAGTACTCGCACAGCGGCGAGCGCGCCTCGCTCACGCAGCTCCTCCCCTGGTCGACGACGACCCGGTCGCCAGGACGCAGATCGCGCACCTCCTTCCCGGCCGCCTCCACGACCCCCGCGATCTCGTGTCCCAGGATTTGCGGTTCGTCGCAGAGCGGGATGGGCCGCCCGCGCGCGTCGCGGTTGTAGTTCGCGTGCCCGGCGAAGATGTGCAGGTCGGTGCCGCACACCCCCACCGCCGCCACGCGCACGAGGACGTCCCGGGGGCCGGGCTCCGGGCACCGGACATCCCGTAGCTCCATCCGGCCGACGTCGACGAGAACGGCCGCTCTCACGGGAGGATAGTGGAGGACGGTGGAGGTTGGGGAAGGTTGTGGAGGTTTGATCCTCCAGAACCTCCAGAACCTACAGAACCTCCACCAACCTCCAGTACCACCACCGACGCGATGGCGCTGGGTGGTACAGTGGGGAGCCGTACGGCGAGGCCCGAGTCGGTCTCGATTGTGAGCGGCTTGGCGTCGCCAAGGACGCGGGCGGTGAGCGGCTTCTGCTTCATCCCGGCGAGCGTCAGCTTGCCGTTCTTGGGCCAGTCGAAGACGAGGGCATACACCTTTCCCGGTTTGGCGGTGTAGCGGCCCCACGCCGGCATCCCGTATGGGCTCGCCGTCGTGCCGTAGATGGCCTCGCCGTTGCGCCTCATCCACTCACCCATCTCGCTCAGCCGTGATACGATCGGCGCGGGAATCAGCCCGTCGGCCGTCGGCCCGACGTTGAGGAGGAAGTTGCCACCCTTGGAGGCCACGTCGATCAGCGTGCGAACCAGCGTCCGCGTGTCCTTCCAGTCGTCGTCATAGGACTTGAACCCCCAGGTGTCATTCATCGTCATGCACGTTTCCCAATCGACGCCGGGGAGCCCCTCGGGCGGAACCCGCTGCTCGGGCGTGCCGAAGTCGCCCAGGCCGACCCGTCCGTCCTGGTTGAGGCCGCTCAGCCCCTGGCGGGTGTGTCCCACGCGGTTGTTGACGATGAGGCCGGGACGGATCGCGCGCACGTAGTTGTACAGATCCCGGCCCCGCGCGTCGCTCCAGTCCGCGATCCACTCGCCGTCGAACCACAGGACGTCGATGTCGGGGTATTGGGTGAGCAGCTCCTTGAGCTGGGGCTTCATATACGTTTCGACATAGCGGCCGAAATTCGGATTGCTCCAGGTGCGCGAGTTGTAGTCGGGATAGTTGGGCCCCTGCGCGTCCGGGTGATGCCAATCCATTATCGAGTAGTAGACCCCGAACTTGAGGCGGGCCCGATGCGCCGCCTCGGCAAGCGCCTTGACGGCGTCTCGCTGGTACGGCGTGGCGTCCATGATATCGTAGCTCGAGACCTTCGAGTCGAAGATGGCGAACCCGTCGTGGTGCTTGGAGGTGATGATGATGTACTTCATCCCCGCGTCCCTGGCCACGCGCACCCATTCGTCGGGGTCGAACCGGACGGGGTTGAAGCGGTGGACGTACTCCTCGTACTCAGGGATGGGGATGTGCGCCCGGCTCATGATCCACTCGCCGATGCCCGCGACGCGCTCTCCCTGGTGCGTGCCGGCTGGCACTGCGTAGGCCCCCCAGTGGATGAACATCCCGAACCGCGCCTCGCGCCACCACGCCATGCGCGCGTCGCGCTGGGCGGGGGATTCGGGCGCGGGGGCCTGCATCATCGCGGCGAGCAGAACCAGATGGCTAACGGACATGGTTCCTCTGGAGGGTTGTGGTCCTCACCCCTTTCATCCCCTCTCCCTTCGGGAGAGGGGAAACGCAGCACGAGCGTCGTGCCCCCTCTCCCGAAGGGAGAGGGGGACAGGGGGTGAGGACCGAACTGACAGGAATCAAGGGGGTGAGGACCACGCGGTTCCGTCCGGATGCGCGTACGCCGCCAGACTCTCCGGTCGCATCGTGATGCTGTAGCCCGCCGCCGTGGGTGCCATGTAGCGACCGTCGCGAATCACCACGGGATCGACGAAGTGCTCGTGCAGGTGATCCACGTACTCGACGATGCGGTCTTCGAGCGATGCGCTGACGGCGATGTAATCGAAGATCGCGAGATGCTGCACGTACTCGCATAAGCCCACGCCCCCGGCGTGCGGACAGACGGGCACCCCAAATTTCGCGGCAAGGAGCAGCACGGCCAGCACTTCGTTGACGCCCCCCAGCCGACAGCTATCGATCTGGCAGAACCGGATCGCGCCGGCTTGCATGAGCTGCTTGAACATGACCCGGTTCTGGCACTGCTCGCCGGTAGCGACGCCGATCGGCGCGATGGCCCGCGCGATCGCGGCGTGGCCCAGCACGTCGTCGGGGCTCGTGGGCTCCTCGATCCACCAGGGATCGAACCGCGCCAGCTGGCGCATCCAGGCGATCGCTTGGCCCACGTCCCACACCTGGTTGGCGTCGAGCATGAGTTTGCGGTCCGGGCCGATCTCCCGTCGCACTACGCCCAAGCGTCGCAGGTCGTCCTGCAAGTCGCGGCCCACTTTGATCTTGAAATGCGACCATCCCTGCGCCATGCCGTCGCGGCACAGCCGGCGGATCTTGTCGTCGGGATAGCCGAGCCAGCCCGCCGATGTCGTGTACGCCGGGTAGCCGGTGCGGCGCATCTTCGCCTCACGCTCGGCGCGAGTCGGCGCGTGTTTCCCGAGCATGGCGAGCGCCTCCGCGGGAGTGAGCGCGTCGGTGACGTACCGGAAGTCGATGCAGCGCACCAGCTCCTCGGGGCTCATGTCCGCGAGCAGCTTCCAGAGCGGCTTGCCCTCGACTTTGGCATAGAGGTCCCAGACGGCGTTCACGACCGCAGCCGTCGCGAGGTGCAGTACGCCTTTTTCCGGTCCCACCCAGCGCATCTGAGAGTCGCTCGTGAGGCGTCGCCAGAAGCGTGCCATGTCCGCTTTGATCTCCTCCAGCGTGAGACCCCGCACCAGCGGCGCGAGCGATCGGATCGCCGCGACGCACAGCTCGTTTCCTCGTCCGGCAGTGAAGGTGAGGCCGTGTCCTTCCAAGCCGTCCGCGCGATCGGTGCGCAACACAGCGTAGGCCGCTGAGTAGTCCGGGTCCGGGCTCATGGCGTCGGAGCCGTCTCGCTCCCGCGAGGTCGGGAAGCGGATGTCGAGCGCGTCGACGCGCGTGATGGTGATGGCCACGGGGCTCACATCGCGGTAAAGCCCCCGTCGACCGGGAGCGCGACGCCGGTGACGAAGGAGGCTTCCGGGGAGACGAGCCACACTGCGGCGGCGGCGCACTCCTCCGGCGTGCCCAGGCGCCCCAGCGGCTGCGCCGCGGCGTATGTCGCCCAGGCGGCTGCGGGGTCGGGCATGGCGTCGGCAAAGCGGTGGAGCATCGGCGTGTGAGCCCCGTCTTGCTCGCGGTGAAGAGAATCACGCCGCCCTCGGCCTGCTGGAGCATGATGGGAATCGCGCGCCGCGCCGCGTACAGCGGGCCCTTCACGTTCACGTCCAGCACCCGGTCGATTTCGTCGTCGGCGCTCTGCGGGAGGAGCTTGGGCAGCGTGATACCCGCGTTGCAGAACAGGATGTCGAGGCGGCCGTACCGCTCGACGCACGCGTCGATCATGCGCTCGCTGTCGGCGCGCCGGCCGACGTCGGCGCGTACGAAGCACGCCGTCCCGCCCGTCTCGGCGATGGCGTGCACCAGCGACTCCCCATCGGCCTGCTGAATGTCCGCCAGGACGAGGTGTGCGCCCTCTTGTGCGAACCGGAGGGCGCTCGCCCGCCCGATGCCCGTGCTGGCGCCGGTGATCACCGCCGCCTTTCCTCTCAGGCGCACGTCAGTGATACGCACGCACGCGCTGGCGTGCGGATCCGAGCCCGTCGATGCCGAGCTCCACTTCGTCTCCGTCGGCGAGGTAGCGCGGCGGGCTCTGGCCCAGTCCCACGCCGGGGGGGGTGCCGGTGGAGATGATATCGCCGGGCAGGAGCGTCATGTACTGGCTGATATAACTGACGAGCGCCGGAACGTCGAAGATGAGCTCGCGGGTCGAGCTGCACTGCTTGGTCGCGCCGTTCACCTTGAGCCACAGACGCAGGTCGTGTACGTCGCGGATCTCGTCCGGCGTAGCGAGGAAGGGCCCGAGCGGGGCGAAGGTGTCGCAGCTCTTGCCCTTCACCCATTGGCCGCCACGCTCGAGCTGGAAGGCCCGTTCGGAGTAATCGTTGTGGAGCACGTAGCCCGCGACGTAGCGCAGCGCCTCGTCTCGCTCGACGTACGCCGCCCGGCGCCCGATCACGACCGCCAGCTCGACCTCCCAGTCCAGCTTGGTGCCGTTTCTCGGGATGAGGACGTCGTCGTTGGGACCGGTGATCGCGCTGGTCGCCTTGCAGAAGAGGACCGGCTCGTCCGGGATCGCCATGCCCGATTCGCGGGCGTGGTCGCGGTAGTTGAGGCCCACGCACACGAGCTTGCTCGGTCGACACAGCGGCGGCCCCAGCCGCACACCGTCCGGCACCACGGGCGCAGCCGCGCCCTCCCGTTCGAGCCAGTGCGCCAGCCGCTCGAGGCCCCCGGATCCGAAGAACGCTTCGTCGTAATCGCTGCCGCAGCCAGAGGCGTCGATGCGCCGCCCGTCGGGCAGGAGCAGCCCCGGCCGTTCCCGGTTCGGTTCGCCGAAGCGGATAAGCTTCATGCGTCACATCTTCAGGGTCACGAAGCCGCCGTCGATCGCGTAGTTGCTGCCCGTAATGAAAGCCGCGGCGTCGGAGCAGAGGAACAAGGCGAGCTCGGCGACCTCTTCCGGCCGGCCCATGCGGCCGATCGGCTGGGTCCGGGACAGTTCCTCGAACATCTCCCGCTCCCTGCCCGGATAGTTCTTGGCGAGGAATCCGTCGACGAACGGCGTGTGCACACGTGCCGGGGCGATCGCGTTGCAGCGGATCCCGTGCGCCACATAGTCGCGCGCCACCGAGTACGTCATCGTCAGCACCGCCCCCTTGCTCATCGAGTAGGCAAACCGATCCGCGAGGCCGACGCTGGACGCGACCGAGGCGATGTTGAGGATCACCCCGCCGCGGCTCTTCATTTCCGGGACCGCCGCCCGCATGCAGTTGTAGAGGCCTTTCACGTTCACGGAGTAGAGACGGTCGAGGTATGCTTCGGACGTCAGCTCCACGTTACCGACGTGTGCGATCCCGGCGCTGTTGACGAGGATGTCCACGGGGGCGAACCGCTGCGCGACCGCCCGGAAGGCGTGTTCCACGTCGGCCTGCCGGCTCACATCGCACAGGACCGCGGTGGCTGCCCCGCCGCAGGCCTCGATTTCGCGTGCCACGTCGCGGGCCGCCGGCTCCGCGACGTCCAACACGGCGACGCGCCCGCCTGCGCGCGCGAAGCGGAGCGCGATCGCCCGGCCGATCCCCGAGCCGCCACCGGTCACGATCGCGATCTTCCGCTCGATCTCCCTCATAACCCGTAGACTCGCGCGGCGTTATCGCCGTAAAACCGGCTCCGGTCCGTCGCGCTCCATCCCTGGGTGACGCGCTCGGTGAAACCGTACCAATCGCGGTAGTCACCCGCGAGGGTCAGGACCGGCCAGTCGCTGGCGTACAGCACCCGCTCGGGCCCGAAGCACTCCACCACCCGCGTGGCGTACGGGAGCAGGTCCTCCGGGCGCCATCGCTCCCCGGCCTCCGTCAAGAGTCCCGACAGCTTGCAGCACACGTTCTTGTGGGCCGCGAGCCGCGCTAGTGCTGCGCTCCACGGCTCGAAGCAGCGATCCCGGATGGCCGGCTTGCCGCAATGATCGAGGACGAAGCGCGTGTCCGGGCAGTCGCGGACCAAGTCGGCGACCTCGCGCAACTGGTCGTGCGTCGCGCACAGATCGAAGACGAGCTCCCGCCGTCCGACCTTCCGGACCCCCTCCACGAACGCGTGCCGTCGGCAGAAACCTGCAGGTTGCCCCTGGATGTTCTGGCGGATGCCTTTGACGCTATGGCAGACGGAGAGCGCGTCGAGCTGACGATCGATCGTCTCCGAGTCGGCGAGGTTGGCGAACGCCACGATGCCGGTGAGACGCGGCTCCCCCTGTGCGAGGCGTTCCACGAATGCCACCTCGCGGCCGGCCTCTTCGGGCGGGCAGTTGCATTCCACGAACACGACGCGGGCGATGGGGATCTCCCCCGTCGCCGCCCCGTAGTCGGACGGGAGGAAAGGCCGGCCGAGCGACGGTACGCCTTCCAGCCAGGGATAGTGCAGCTCGGCGGGATCCCAGACCGACCTCGCCCGGCTGTTCCGCGTTCCGCGTTCCGCGTTCCCCGTTTCGTTCGTTCCGCGTTCCACGTTCCGCGTTCACGACACCGCCCATCCCGCCCGCACCCGATCGAGCGCGACCGCCAGCACGATGATGGCGCCGATGATGATTTCCTGAATGTAGTTGGGCCACCCCATCTGCTGGCAGCCGTTGCGCAGGAACGCCATGATGAGCGCACCCACCACCGAGCCGAATACGCTTCCTTCGCCACCCAACAGACTCCCGCCGCCGATCACCACCGCCGCAATCACATCCAGCTCGGTGCCGATCGCCACTGTCGGATCGCCCTGCCGGAGACGGGAGAGCTGCATCACGCCGGCCAGCCCGAAGTACACTCCCGCCGACGCGTAGATCACGAGCTTGAGCCGGTCCGTCGCGATACCGCAGGCCCGCGCGGCCAGTTCGTTCGAGCCGAGCGCGAACACGCGCCGCCCGAACACGGTCCGCCGCAGCACAATTGCCGTGAGGACCGCCAGCGCGAGGGTGATCCACACGCCCGGCGGGAGCACCATCCATGCCTGGCGTGGGAACGTGACGAGCAGCTCGTTCACCCACGTCGGCGGTATGTTGACCGTCTGCTCGTGCGCCAGCCACTTCGCGACGCCGCGTGCGATGCCGAGCATCCCCAGCGTCGCGATGAACGGTACGACGCGCAGGCCCGTGATGAGCAGCCCGTTCGCGAGCCCTACGAGCCCGCCGGCGAGCAGGGCGGCCACCGTCGCTGCGCTGGCCGGCCAGCCGGCGCCGATCGCCAGCGCGGCCACCACACCGGTCAGCGCGATCGTCGCGCCCACCGAGAGATCGATTCCGCCGCTCACGATGATGATCGTCATCCCAATCGCCCCGAGGGCGACGATCACGGTCTGCGAGAGCACGATACGCAGGTTGAAGGCCGAGAGATAGCGCGCCGGTGCCTCCGTGAGCAGCGCAAAGACGAGGACCACCAGCACGAGCACGAGTGCGGGGCCGATGCGGGCGAGGGAGCGGCGCACGGCATCGGGCGGCGCCGGCACCCGTCCCGCGATCGCGGTCGCCCAGCTCGCGACGGTCGCGAACGGGTATCTGCGCGGCGCCGGGGTGGGCGAGGTGTCGGGCCTCACACGCGGACGGGCTCGGCGACCGTCGCGGGCTCGAGCCGCGGCGCGAGCAAGTGCAGGATGCCCCAAGCAGTGATGTAGGCGAGGCCGCACACCGCAAAGATGGGGGTGTAGCTCCCTGTGGCCTGAAGGATGCGGCCGGTGACGCGCTGAAACAGCACGCCGCCCATGGCGCCGGCGAACGCGCCGATCCCGACCACCGACCCCACCGCCGCCCGCGGAAACATGTCGCTCGCCAGCGTATACACGTTGGCGGACCAGGCCTGGTGTGCCGCCGCCGCGACGCTCACGATCGCCACCGCCGCCCACATGCTCCCCGCCAGCGGCGCGAACGCCGTCGGCACGATCAAGAGCGCCATCGCGAGCAGCGCCGTCTTCCGCGCCCGGTTCACGGTCCAGCCGTGCTTGATCAGGGCGCTCGAGAGCCAACCGCCCCCGACCGATCCGACGTCCGCCACCAGATATACGACGATCAGCGGAGCGGCCAATTGTGCCAGCCGGATGCCGTATTGCGCGTCGAGAAACTTCGGGAGCCAGTACAGATAGAACCACCAGATCGGATCGGCGAGGAGTTTCCCGACCGCGAACGCCCAGGTCTGCCGATACGAGAGCAGCCGAATCCAGGGGACGACGCTCTCCGCCTCCTCACCCGAATCGCTGCGGATGTGCGCCAACTCGTCCGGCGTCAGGCGCGGCTGCGCCTCCGGGCTGCGATACAGGGCGAGCCACAGCACCAGCCACAGGAAGCCGAGCGAGCCGGTAGCGATGAATGCCCACGGCCAGCCCCACGTCAGGACGATCCACGGGACGACGAGCGGGGTCACGATGGCGCCGGTGTTGGTGCCGGCGTTGAAGATCCCGGTCGCGAGCGCCCGTTCGCGTTTGGGGAACCACTCCGCCACCGTCTTGATCGCGCCCGGGAAATTGGCCGACTCGCCGAGTCCGAGCAGCGCGCGGGCAGCGGAAAATCCTGCGGCGGTGCGGGCGAAGGCGTGACCGATCGCCGCGATGCTCCAGGCCACGACCGCGACGGCGAAGCCGCGTCGCACCCCGACGCGGTCCAGCGCGCGCCCGGCGGCGAGGAATCCGAAGGCGTAGACGAGGCTGAACCAGGAGACGATGTCGCCGTACTGCGATTCCGACCAATGCAGCTCGCGCTGCAGGGTGGGGGCGAGAATGCCGAGCACCTGACGGTCGATGTAGTTGATCGTGGTGACCACGAACAACAGGGCGCACACCGTCCAGCGATACCCCAGGGGCGGCCGGCTCATCGCGTCAGGCCCTCCCACAGGCCCTGCAGGTACATCGCGCCGAGCGCTCGATCGTACAGCCCGTACCCCGGGCGTCCTGTCTCCCCCCAGATCATGCGGCCGTGATCGGGGCGCATCGGCCCCGTGAAGCCGATATCGCGCAGCGCGCTCAGGACCGCGTGCAGGTCCACGCTGCCAAAGGCCGAAGGGTGGGCCGTCTCATGGAAACGGCGCTCGCCCGTGACCAGCACGTTGCGGCAGTGTGCGAAGTGGATGCGCGCGCCGAGGCGGCGCACCATGGCCGGCAGATCGTTCTCGGGGTTTGCGCCGAGCGAGCCGGTGCAGAACGTCACCCCGTTCGCGGGGCTGTCCACGAGCCCCACCACGCGCTCGAGGGCGGCGGCGTCGGTGATGATGCGCGGCAGCCCGAAGATGGGCCAGGGCGGATCGTCGGGGTGAATCGCCAGGCGGACGCCCGCCTGCTCGGCGACCGGGGCGACGCGCTCGAGGAAATAGGCGAGATTGTCCCACAGCCGCTCCGCGTCCACGTCGCGATAGGCGGCGAGCAGCGCGGCCAGTGCCGGGCCCGCGTACGCCGTGGCCCAACCAGGCAGGTCGCCCGTTCCGCGCGACAGATCGATCGCGGCCAGCGCGGCGTCGTCGTAGGCGAGTGCCGTCGAGCCGTCGGGAAGCCGCATGGCGAGGTCGGTGCGCATCCAGTCGAACACCGGCATGAAGTTGTAGCACAGCACCGGAATGCCGAGCTCCCCCATGCTGCAGATACTCTGGCTGTAGTTCTCGATCAGCCGGTCGCGGCCGCGGCGCCGGAGCTTGATGTCGTCGTGCACGGGGATGCTCTCGACCACGGCGAACTGCAGTCCGGCCGATTCGATCTGCTCCTGGAGTCGCGCCAGCCGGGCCCGCGGCCAGGGCTCGCCCACGGGCACGTCGTACAGCGCGCTTACGACGCCGGTGATGCCGGGGATCTGTCGGACGGAGGCGAGCGGGATCGGGTCCGTCGGGCCGAACCAGCGAAAGCTGGGGATCACGTGCGAAGCAGCTCCTCGACTTCCCCCACGCTCGCTCGGCAGAAGTCGCCGGGCACGGTGAGCTTGAGCGCGCTCGCCGCCACCGCGAATTCGAGCGCTTGCGCCGGCCGGTCGCCGCCGAGCAGTCGCGCGATGAGCGCCGCGGCGAAGCTGTCGCCCCCGCCCACCCGGTCCACGACCTGCACGCAGTGCCGACGGCTCTGCGCGAACGCACGGGTCTCCGCGTCGTACAGCACGGCGCTCCAGCCGTGTTCCCGGGGCCCGAGGATCTCGCGCCGCGTGAGCGCGACGCGCTTCGCCTCGAAACGCGCCGCGAGCTGCTCGGCGAGACCGCGCGCCCGCTCGGGAGTCGCGAGCGAGGCGTCGTCGGCCGGGAGGCCGAGCATCGCGCTCACAGCCGCCGGATTGCCGATCAGCACACCCGCCCGCCGGGCGAGCGGCTCGATGAGCGGCCGCGGGTTCCGGTCGCGCCACAGGGCCTCGCGGTAGTTCAGGTCGAGGCTCACCGGGGTGCCCCGGGCGCGCGCGCAGGCGATGGCGCCCGCGAGCGCCGCCACCGGGCCTTCACCCAGGGCAGGAGTGATCCCCGAGACGTGGAACCAGTCGGCCCCGGCGAGCACCGCGGGCCAGTCGATGCTGTGCGGGTCGAGTCGCGCGAACGCCGAGCCCGCAGCGCTCGCCGCCCCCCCCGCCCCCCCCCCGCACGATCCACCGGGTGCCCACGCCTTCCTTCTTCAGTGTCTCGACGCCGGCATCTCCGATGGGGTTGTCGGGAATGCAGGTGACGTAGTCGCACCGGACGCCGAGATGGCTCAGGGCGACCGCGACGTTCGCCTCCGCCCCGCCGAAGCAGACGTGCAGCTCCGGCGACTCGAGCAGTCGTTCTTCACCCGGCGGGCTCAGCCGCAGCAGCAGCTCGCCGAACGTGACCACGCGTGGGGCGGCCGCACCCTTCACAGCGCGTCTCCCGCGAGCTGCGCCCTCGCTTGCGCGACACGCTCGACGAACGCCCGCGCGCGCTTGGTGAGCTCGCCCCCCCCGGCGCCCCCCGCTGCCTCGTTCCGGACCAGCGCCGCCGGCAGCAGCGCGCTGCCGACGGACACCGCGGCGGCCCCCGCGCGGATCCAATCGCCCGCGTTCTCCAGCGACACGCCGCCCGACGGCACGAGCCGCAGGAACGGCAGGGGCGCGAGCAGGTCGCGGACGTAGTCGGGACCGACCGCCGCCGCCGGGAACAGCTTCACGAGCGGGGCGCCCGCGCGCCATGCCTCGACGATCTCCGTCGGCGTGAACGCGCCCGGCATGCAGGGGATGTCGCGGTCGCGGCACACGCGAATCACAGCCGGGGTGAGCGTGGGGCTCACCACAAAGCGCGCGCCGGCGTCGATGACTTCGCGTGCGGCCGATTCGTCGAGCACGGTCCCCGCGCCGATGAGGCAGGCCGCGAGGTCGCGGTCCGACGCGAGGTCGCCGAGTGCCTCGATCGCGCCTGGCGTCGTCAGCGTGATTTCCAGGGCGCCCACGCCTCCCGCGACGAGCGCCCGCGCGGCGGCGCGCAGCCCGGCCGCCGCGGGCAGCCGAGCGACCGCGATGACGCCGCTCTCGAGCAGCGGATCGAGCCCACCCCTTTCCCCGCCGAGCGTCGTCGTCGTGTGGGTCATGGTCACGTGCGGCCGGTGGCCGCGTAGTCCGGCATGCCGTGCAGCGCCTCGAGCGCCGCATCCACTCCGTCACGCTCCAGCGCCAGCAGCCACCGCGTCGTGGCCTCGAGCAGCCCGGGCAGCTCGGTGAGATTCGCCCCCCACAGGCCCGCATCGGCCAGGGCGCGGGCGGCGAGTCGCTCCAGCGCGGTTGCAAGTACGGGGCCAGGAGCGGCGTCCGGGTCCACCGCCCGCCAATGCCGCTCGATCAGCGGGAGATCGACATCCTCCCCCGCGGGGTGGGCCAGGCGGGAGCGGACCCACCGCAGGTAGGCCGCGCAGCCGAGTGCCAACCCTTGCGGCGCGCGCCCCTGTTTCCGGGCGAATCCGACGATCGCCGGCACGACGCGGAGCCGCAGTTTGGCGGTCTGGTTCGTGGCGATCACCCGCCACTCGTGCTCGAGCCACGGGTTACGAAACCGGTCGATCACCGTCCGGGCAAACGCGGCAGCCGCATCGGCCGGCAGATCGATCCCGGGCACGATTTCCTCGAACAAGATGTGCCGCAGGAAGGCTCCCAGCCGGGGATGCTCGGTGGCCTCCCGCACCGTCCGGACGCCTGCCAGGAGCGCGAGCGGCGCCATCGCTGTGTGCGCGCCGTTCAACAGGCGCAGCTTGCGCTTCCGGTAAAAGCTGATGTCGGGGGCGAATATCACCCCACCGGGGAGCGCGTCGATCGCGAACGCCGCCCGCAGCGCAGGAGGGTCGGCTTCGATCGCCCAGAAGCAATGCGGCTCGGTCACGGTGAGCAGGGCGTCGGCGTATCCCAGACGCCGCTCCAACGTGGCGTGCACGTCTGCGGCGGGAGTGCCCGTTGTGATCCGGTCCACGAGCGAGGAGCAGAAGCGCACGCGCCGCGCCAACCACTCGCGGAATTCGGGTCCCCGCGCGAGTCCCTCCGCCAGGCGATCGACCATCGCGGCGAGGCGCGGCCCGTTGTCGTCCACCAGCTCGGTCGGGATCACGAAGAGCGATGGCCCATCCGGTAGGCGCTCGAAGCGGGTGTACAGCAGGTCGGTCAGCCTGGGCGGAAAGGCCGCGTCCAGGCGGAACGCTCCCTCTGTCACGTTGCTGACGATCACCTGCAGCTCGGGCCGCGCGACCACGTTCCGCACCGCGTGCCACTCCGCGTCCGCCAGGAGCGCGCGGGAGATCGAGCCGATGAGACGCGTGCGTTCGAGCGGCTGCCCGCGTTCCAGGCCCCGTTCCACGAGCGTGAACAGGCCGTCCTGTGCGTTCATGGTGCTCGCTTGACCATGCGGCGTGCTCTGCACTACGACGATTCGTCCGCGGAAGGCGCCGGCCGCATTGGCCGCGTCCACCGCCGCCGCGCACACGGCGCGCAGCAGCATGCCCGTGCCGAACTGCAGCACCCGCTCGGGGAGCTCCGAGCGGCGATAGGCGCTCTCAGGCCAGTGCCGGCCGCTCAGACGTGGGAGGTGAGGCATGGCGATAAGCTGCCGGCGCCGCGCGGCGGGCGCAACGCGTGGCGTCCACTACCATCGCGCAAGCGGCACGCTAGTTTCCTGTACGATGACCACCAGCGCGACGTCCCCCGCGCGCGAATCGCGCGATTCCGTCGTGATCCGGTTCGCCGGCGACTCGGGCGACGGGATGCAGGTGACAGGCGGCCGCTTCACCGTCGAGACGGCCCTCGCCGGCAACGACCTCACGACGTTCCCCGACTACCCGGCCGAGATCCGCGCACCCGCGGGTACGACGTACGGCGTCTCAGCGTTCCAGATCCATTTCGGCGCCGTGGACGTCATGACGCCCGGCGACCAGGTGGACGTGCTCGTCGCGATGAACCCTGCGGCACTCAAGGTCGATCTGAAGGACTTGCGGATCGGCGGCACGGTCGTGGTCGACACGGGCGCCTTCACCGAGCGGAACCTCGCCAAGGCGGGGTTCACGTCCCACCCGCTCGAGGACGGGTCACTCGCGCCCTACCAGGTGCTGAAACTCGACATTACCAAGCGCACACTCGACGCCGTCAAGGATTTCGGGCTGCACACGCGGGAAGCACACCGCTGTCGCAACATGTGGGCGTTGGGGCTGATGCTCTGGATGTACGGGCGCGATCGCGACGTCACAGTCGCATGGCTCAAGCAGAAATTCGCCGGGAAGCCGGAGATCGCGCAGGCGAACGTGGCGGCGCTGAACGCCGGGCACGCGTTCGGCGAGACGGCCGAGATGTCAGAGTATGGGGTCGGCTACACGGTGCGCCGGGCCCCGGTCACGCCGGGCGTCTATCGCACGGTGAGCGGGACGGAGGCGATCGCCTGGGGGCTTGTCGCCGGCATGCGCGCCGCGGGGCTCGAGAAGATGATTTTTGCAGGCTACCCCATCACCCCCGCGTCGCTGTTGCTGCACACGCTCGCCAACCTCAAACGGTACGGCGTGATCACCTTCCAGGCCGAGGACGAGATCGCGGCCATCGGCGCGTGCGTCGGAGCGGCGTACGCGGGTGCGCTCGGCGTGACCTCGACCTCCGGCCCCGGCATGGCGCTCAAGACCGAGATGCTCGGCCTCGCGATCGCGACCGAGCTCCCGCTTGTCGTGGTGAACTCGCAGCGCGCCGGCCCCTCGACGGGGATGCCGACCAAAGCGGAGCAATCGGATCTGTTCCAGGCAGTGCATGGCCGCAACGCGGACGCGCCGCTCGCCGTGCTCGCCGCGGCCACTGCGACCGACTGCTTCGATGTCGCCATGGAGGCGGTCCGCCTCGCGACCACCTACATGACGCCCGTGGTCCTGCTCTCGGACGCTTTTCTGGCCCACGCCGCCGAGCCGTGGCGCATCCCCGACTTGGACCGGCTGCCGCGCTTCCCGGTCCGGTTCCGCACGGACCCCGCGGGGTTCCATCCCTTCCTGCGGGACCTGAAGACCCTCTCGCGGCCGTGGGCGCGGCCCGGGACGCCCGGGCTCGAGCACCGGATCGGCGGGCTCGAGAAGGACTACGACACGGGTCACATCTCGTACGACCCCGAGAACCACGCGCGCATGACGCGCACCCGGGCGGCGAAGATCGCCGGGATCGCGAACGGCATCCCGCTCCAGACCGTGGCGCTGGGGGCGGACCACGGTGCCATCGCCGTCGTGGGATGGGGCTCGACCTACGGCGCCATCCACCAGGCGGTGCGCCGGGCGCGGCAGGGCGGAATCGACGCGTCGCACGTCCATCTCCGCTACCTGAATCCCTTCCCCCGTAACCTGGGCGAGCTGCTCAGGCGGTTTCACCGGATCGTCGTGCCGGAGCTGAACAACGGTCAGCTGGTGCAGCTGCTGCGCGCGGCGTATCTGGTGCCGGCGGAAGGGCTGAACAAGGTTCAGGGGAAACCCTTCAAGGTTTCAGAGATCTCAGAGGCAATTGAGGCTACGCTGGGGAGAGCCCGCGATGTGGTTTGACGGGCTGAAGCCCGTTCTCGGCGCGAGTGCGTCCTTAAGGACGCACCTTGGAGCCGAGCCGGCTCTTCAGAGCCGGAACACGACGGGCGCGACGGGAGAGACCCCATGACCGTCACCACGATCACCGACGCCGAGCTCCAGCCCAAGGACTACGCGTCCGACCAGGAGGTGCGCTGGTGCCCCGGGTGCGGGGACTACGCCATCCTCAAGGCCGTCCACAAAGCCATGGCCGAGGTGGGCGCGCGGCGGGAGCGCACCGTGGTCGTGTCCGGCATCGGCTGCGCGGCCCGGTTCCCCTATTACATGTCCACCTACGGCTTTCACACGATCCACGGGCGCGCGCCGGCGATCGCCACCGGGATCAAGCTCGCGAACCCGGATCTCGACGTGTGGGTGATGACGGGAGACGGCGACGGGCTGTCGATCGGCGGCAACCACATGCTCCACGTGTTGCGGCGCAACGTCGATCTCCAGATCGTCCTGTTCAACAACGAGATCTACGGCCTCACCAAGGGCCAGTATTCCCCCACGTCGCGACGCGGCACGAAGTCTCCATCCACCCCGCAGGGCTCGGTCGATTATCCGGTGTCGGCCTGCGCCTTCGCGCTGGGCGCCGGCGCGCGGTTCGTGGCGCGCGCGGTGGACACGCAGCAGGCTCAGCTGGTGGGCGTGCTGCGGCGAGCTCACGCGCACCGCGGCGCCTCGTTCGTTGAGGTGTTCCAGAACTGCGTGGTTTTCAACGACGGGGCGTTCGACGGCTTTACCGCGAAAGACGGTGCGGCAGACACCCAGCTCCACGTCGAGCATGGTAAGCCGTTGATGTTCGGTGCCCGGAAGGACCGCGGGTTGCGCCTGAAGCCTGGAAAGCTCGAGCTCGAAGTGATCACCCTGTCCGAGAGCAGCGTGATTCCGGACGACGTCCTGGTCCACGACGAGACCAACCGCGCGCTCGCGCAGCTACTCGTCGCCCTCGAGCCACCCGCCTTCCCGGTGGCGCTGGGCGTGATCTACTGCAACCCCGCGCCCTCGTTCGAGGCGGAGGTGTACGCGCAGGCCGCTGCCGCACGCGCCACACCGGGAGTGCCGGACCTCGCGGAACTGCTCATGAACAAGGAGGGGACCTGGGTGGTGAGGTGACGACACAACAGGTGTGGCTTTCGGGCCCCACCGACATAGTTCCTGCCGAAGTGAAATAAGCGGAATGACTTGATCGCTTGCGAACGGTGAGGCTGCGTGATCGGCCTTACCGCAGGGCATGTGGCTTGCGCGCTTGGGGGCTGACCGTCAGGCGGCTCACCGCCTTCATACGCGCGCCACCATGTCCCAGCCCGTGCCGTCGGACATCCGCGTTCAGGCACCACCGCTCATCAGCGAGGAGCGGGACTGGGCTGCGCGGGTGCGCGCCGGCGACGCGGCGGCGTTCGAGCGCGCCTTCCGTACCTACCACGCGGCGTTGTGCAAGTTCGCTTGCCGCTACGTGCATTCGCCCGAAATCGCCGAGGAGCTCGTGCACGATGTCTTCGCCAGGTTGTGGGAAGAGCGGGCGCGGCTCAGCGGGGGCAGGCTCAAGAGTTACCTGTACACTGCCGTGCGCAACCTCGCGGTCAGCCACCTTCGCCACCAGCTCGTGGAGCGACGCTGGCGCGAACCGACAGCCGCCGTCGACGTAAACGAGGGCGAGCGGCGCCTCGAATCAGCTGAGCTTGAGGCAGCGGTCGAGCGGCTGCTGCACCGCCTCCCGGAGCGGTGTCGCCTGGCGCTCACGCTGCGGTGGCGGCGGCAGATGAGCTACGCCGAAGTCGCCCGCGCGATGGGCATCTCGGTGAAGACCGTCGAGATCTACGTGGGCCGCGGGCTCGCGGTCCTGAGAGAGAGCTACCAGAGCCTCGCGCCGCATCGCTGAGCGGTCCCGCTCCGTCCCGCAGGACTCCTCATACACGTCGCTGTTCCGCCGCTAGGGGATTCGGTCCCTCGTCCGCGTCCTATAAGTGTGACCGATGAACAGTACTGGAGGCTGCTCGACCGGTTTCTTGCCGGCGAATGCAGTCCTCCCGAGCGGACCCTGGTCCTCGAATGGCTCGAGACCCATCCGCTTGCGGCCGAGTGCATCGAGGCGCTCGAACGTGCCCTCGATAAGGAGGAGGCCAAGCCAATGCCTCGGCGTCGGCGCGCGTCAGGATTGCGCGGATTTGGCATCGCCGCGGTCCTGGCGCTCGTGGCGGGCGCAGCCGCGCTCTGGTGGCTGGAGTCGTCGCGTCTTCGGCCAGCGATGCGGGAGTTCACCACGGCCCGGGGACACCGCGCGGCGATCCGGTTCGCCGATGGCACACGGATCCTCTTAGGCGTGGACTCGAGGCTCCGCGTCCCAGCCACGTACGGCGCCACGGCGCGGGAGGCGTATCTGGACGGAGCAGCCTACTTCGAGGTCCCGCACGACCCTGCTAGGCCCTTCGCCGTGCACGCGGGGAAGGGCGTCATTCGGGACATCGGCACGCGCTTCGGAGTGCGTGCCTATGC
>QHTT01000067.1 GCA_003220935.1 Gemmatimonadota bacterium | reverse complement strand
GTGCCGCTCTGTCCTTCGCTTGTGGCTGTGATCGTTGCCGCGCCCGCCGTCACCCCAGTTACGACCCCGCTCCCGCTCACCGTCGCAACTGCCGTGTTGCTGCTTCCCCAGCTGACCGGCCGCCCCGACAACGGATTGCCGCTGGCGTCTTTCGGGGTCGCGGTGAGCTGCACCGTCTGGCCCACCGGCACCGACGCCGTGCTGGGGCTCACCGTCACCGACGCCACCGGCACCGTGCTCACCGTGATCGTCGCCGTGCCGCTCTGTCCTTCGGAGGTCGCTGTGATCGTGACCGAACCCGCGGCCACACCGGTGACGAACCCGCTCGCACTCACCGTCGCGACTGCGGTGCTGCCGCTCGCCCAGGTGATCGTGCGGCCGGAGAGCGAATTGCCGTTCGCGTCTTTCGGCGCCGCCGCGAGCTGCATTGTCTGGCCCACCTGTACGGTCGCCGTGGCGGGGCTCACCGTCACCGACGCCACGGGCACGGTCGTCACCGTGATTGCCGCCGTGCCGCTCTTCCCTTCGCTCGTCGCCGTGAGCGTCGCCGCACCCACCGCCACACCCGTCGCTTGCCCGGCGCCGTTCACCGTCGCCACCGCCGGGTTGCTGCTGGACCAGGTCACGGTCCGCCCCCCCAGCGGATTGCCGAACGCATCCCGCGT
Organism: Gemmatimonadota bacterium; assembly: GCA_003220935.1. GTDB lineage: Bacteria > Gemmatimonadota > Gemmatimonadetes > Gemmatimonadales > GWC2-71-9 > 20CM-4-69-16. The sequence goes on along the minus strand of QHTT01000067.1, from coordinate 143,904 downwards.
AATCGCCGCATACTGCGCCGTCTGCCCCACCCCAATCGTGGCCGTCGCCGGCGTCACGCTCACCGACGCGACCGGCAGCGGGCACCCGGTCACCGTGACGCTCGCCGCCGTGGAGACGTTCCCCGGGTGGCTGGTCGCCGTGACCGTGAAGGCGCCGCAGGTGGCGCTGGTGTAGTGCCCGTAGTGGCGCTTGCCGGCGGAGCTCGAGTCGATGCTCCCGCCCGTCGCGCCCCACGACACGGCGATATCGGCGCTGTCGCCCGTGGCCGTGAAGCCGACGGCGAGGAAGTCCTCAGCTTGGTTTTGTTGCAGCGTGACGTTCTGCGGGGAAACAACGAGCTGTGCGATGCTGGAGCTGGGATCAGTCACCGGGTGCTCACAGCTGACGACGATCGTGACAACAGCCAGCGCCGCCACGATTACCGTCCAATCATTTGGTCGCGCCAAGCAAAACGTCATGGTGGCCGCGCCTCAACACCTCAGTGACAGGTGCCGCTGCCGGAATCCCGGAACGAATCGCCCGCAACCGGGATGAACTCCCACGTGTAGGATCCGTCCGACAGCGTCAGCTTCAGCACCCCGTGCGAGTTGTCGTTCCCCACCTCGCTGTTCGGCAGCGGCGTCCCCAGCGAGTACAGCCCCGCGCCCCCCGTACCCACCACGAACTCCCGGATCCCCCGCGCCGCGTCCGCGGTGCCGTCCGCCGTTTGCGGCGCGAAGCGCTCGTATTCGTGATCGTGGCCGGAGATGACGATCTCCGCGCCGAAGTCGTATAACGCCTGCCACAACGGCTGCGTGGAGCCCGTGCTACCGTGGCTCGTGCCCGAGCTGAACCGCGGATGGTGCCAGTAGGCGATGGTGCACCGCTTTGTGCTCGCGGCGAGATCCGCCCGCAGCCACGTTTCCTGCGCCGAGCCGGCGCTCATGTCGATGTTGCTATCCAGCGAAATGATGTGCCAGGCGCCGACATCGTAGCTGTAGTAGCCCAGCCCGGCCGGCCCCGCCTGCGCCCCGAAATAGCCGAAGTAGCCCGCAGCGCCCGACGTATTATGGTCGTGGTTGCCGGGGGAGGGGCGGGTGCGCACCTTGTGCCGGCCCCAGGAGGGATCGTAGCACTGCGTGTAGTCCGCGCTCGAGCCGTTGGGGTAGGCGTTGTCCCCCGCGGTGAACACCGTCCCCGGGATGTTGTCCAGCAGCGCCGCGGTGGCAGAGGCGTCGCAGTCGGCGATGTCGCCCGCGCCCACCAGCACGTACGACGCGGCCGCCGCCGTCACCGTAAGGGCGGACGTGCCGGTCACCGTCTCGGACGTCGCTGCGATGCTCGCCGTGCCAGCGGTCACGCCGCTCACCATCCCACTGCCGGTCACGGTCGCGACGGCGGTGTTGTTCGACGCCCAGGCGACGGTGCGGCCGGTCAGCGTGTTGCCGTTCGCATCCTTGAGGGTCGCCGTGAGCTGGACCGTCTGGCCCGTCGGCACCGAGGCCGGGGCCGGTGTCACGGTCACCGAGGCCACGGGGGCCGGCGCTGGCGCTGTAACGGTGATGGCTGAAGTGCCGCTCTTGCCTTCGCTTGTGGCCGTGATCGTTGCCGAGCCTGCCGTCACCCCAGTCACGAGCCCGCTTCCGCCCACCGTAGCGACTGCACTGTTGCTGCTCGCCCAGGTGACCGTCCGGCCGCTCAGCGGGTTCCCGTTCGCGTCCTTTGGGGTCGCCGCGAGCTGCACCGTCTGGCCCGCCTGCACCGACGCCGTGGCGGGGCTCACCGTGACCGACGCCACCAGCACCGTGCTCACCGTGATCGTCGCAGTGCCGCCCTGTCCTTCGCTTGTGGCCGTGATCGTCGCCGAGCCTGCCGTCACCCCCGTCACGAGCCCGCTTCCGCTCACCGTCGCGACTGCAGTGTTGCTGCTCGCCCAGCTGACCGCCCGACCCGACAACGGATTGCCGTTCGCGTCTCTCGGCGTCGCGGCGAGCTGTACGGTCTGGCCTACCTGCACCGACGCCGACGCCGGGCTCACCGCTACCGACGCCACCGGCACGTTGGTCACCAAGATCGCCGCCGTCCCGCTCTTCCCCTCGCTCGTCGCCGTGAGCGTCGCCGCACCCACCGCCACGCCCGTCGCTTGCCCGGCGCCGTTCACCGTTGCCACCCCGGGGTTGCTGCTGGACCAGGTCACGGTCCGCCCCCCCAGCGGATTGCCGAACGCATCCCGCGTAATCGCCGCATACTGCGCCGTCTGCCCCACTCCGATCGTGGCGGTCGCCGGCGTCACGCTCACCGACGCGACCGGCAGCGGGCACCCGGTCACCGTGACGCTCGCCGCCATGGAGACGTTCCCTGGGTGGCTGGTCGCCGTGACCGTGAAGGTGCCGCAGGTGGCGCTGGTGTAGTGCCCGTAGTGGCGCTTGCCGGCGGAGCTCGAGTCGATGCTCCCACCCGTCGCGCTCCACGACACGGCGATCTCCGCGCTGTCGCCCGTGGCCGTGAAGCCGACGGCGAGGAAGTCCTCAGCTTGGTTTTGTTGCAGCGTGACGTTCTGCGGGGAAACAACGAGCTGTGCGATGCTGGAGCCGGGATCGGTCACCGGGTGCTCGCAGCTGACGACGATCGTGGCGACGGCCAGCGTCGCCGGGATCACCGTCCAAGCGTTCAGTCGCGCTAAGCGAGCGGCCAGCTTGTTGAAGGCCATATTACGGCGTGAGGAACTCGCTCATATCCGGCGCCGTCGCCGCAGCGTTGGGATAGACGGTGATACCGAGCGTCTTGAGCGTGAACCGTAGCAGGCTCTCCTCCTGATACAGCGTCGTCGACTGGAAGCTGCGCTTCACCTTCGGCCCGATCATCACCAGCGTCACCCGCCCACCGCCATGGGTGTTGTCTCCGCTGGACTCGTCGAACGTCACGATCAGGAGTCCGTCCTGCTGGAACTGCGCGTTCGCGAGCAACGGACCGACATTGGCCTGCAGCCAACTATCGGCCGTGCCGAGCGAGCAGTCGTGCGCGTCGTTGCAGAGGTTCGGCTCGATGAAGCCGTAGTTCGGGAGCGCGCCCGCCGTCATATCGGTCGCGAGCTGCGTGAACGGCACGACGTGCTGCGTCTTGAGCGGATCGTTCTGCACGTCCGTGTAGAACACGAGTCCGTTGTGCCGGCTCGTGTAGGTGCCGTTGTCCACGCCCATCTCCACGTCGCCCGGATACGGCAGATCCTCCGCGTACAGCTTCCAGCTCTTCCCCGCGGCGATCAGTTCGCGGACGATGTTGTCCCCTGCGATCGCTGGCCCCGAGTAGTTGTCATCGTTCGTGATGACCTGTCCGCCCGTCAGCATGAGGTAGTTGCCGATCGAGGGATGGGTGTTGGCGTAATACTGGGTCGCGAGCCCGTACTGGGCGGCCAGGCCCATCAGGTAGGGCATTGACGACGTCGTGACGCTCGCGTAGTCCGTGTTCTCCTCAAGTACCCAGAACACGTGATTGACGGTGCCGCTCACGGGCGGCGTCACCGTGATGGCCGCAGTGCCGCTCTGCGCTTCGCTCGTTGCCGTGATGGTCGCCGGCCCCACCGTCGCGCCGCTCACCAGCCCACTGCCGCTCACGGTCGCGACGGCTGTGTTGCTCGACGCCCAGGTGACAGTGCGGCCCGTCAGTGTGTTGCCGTTCGCATCTTTGAGGGTCGCCGTGAGCTGGAATGTCAGACCGGTCGGCACCGAGGCCGAGGCCGGGGTCACGGTCACCGAGGCCACGGGGGCCGGCGGGGGCGCCGGGGTCACCGTGATCGCGGCCGTGCCGCTCTGCCCCTCGCTCGTCGCCGTGATCGTCGCTGAGCCCGCCGCCGCCCCGCTTACGAGACCGCTGTTGTTGACCGTTGCGACCGCGGTGTTGCTGCTGGACCACGTCACGCTGCGGCCCGACAGCAGGTTCCCGTTCGCGTCCTTGAGCGTCGCCGTGAGCTGCACCGCCTGGCCGGCCTGCACCGTCGCCGACGCGGGTGTCACCGTCACTGACGCTACGGGTGCTGGAGGTGTGCTCGACGAGATAGTGAAATTGCACAGCGTGTGCGTCCCCGACTCGGTGTGCAACGCCCAATTGTCGAGTGCCGACACCGGCGGCTGGTCGGTCCGGAACGCGAAGCCCGTGCCGATCGTGAGCTCCGCGCTCCCGGCCGGAGTGACGTAGGCCGCAAACGTATGACTGGGGATGTCTACCACGAGCCGGAACCGGTAGCTGGTACCCGCGGCGTACGGGATGGCGTTCGCCGCCGTGTACACCGCCCCGCTGCGGGCGTCGATCTGTCCCGCGGGGTTGAAGCGCACGGTCACGGCCAAGGCTTCGTACAACGTGGTCGCGCCGGCCGAAAGCCCCATGACGCCATCCATGGGAGCCGCGTTCGGGGTGGCGTCAAACTGAGCGGTGAACGATCCGTTTTGAGAGCTGAACGGACTGTTCACCCACACCGAAGAGCCCGTCTGGCACGATCCGGGAGGCGGTGGAGGCGGTGGCGCTGTAACAGTGATGGCAGAGCTGCCGCTCTGCCCTTCGGATGTCGCGGTGATCGTCGCCGCACCACCCGCCACACCGCTCACGAGCCCGCTCCCGCTCACCGTCGCCACCCCTGGGTTGCTGCTCGCCCAGGTGACCGTCCGGCCGCTCAGCGGGTTCCCATTCGCATCCCTTGGGGTCACCGTGAGCTGCACCGTCTGGCCCGCCGGCACGGACGCCGACGCCGGGCTCACCGTCACGGATGCCACCGGCACGTTGGTCACCGTGAGCGCCGCCGTCCCGCTCTTCCCCTCGCTCGTCGCCGTGAGCGTCGCCGCACCCACCGCCACCCCCGTCGCTTGCCCGGCGCCGTTCACCGTCGCCACCGCCGGGTTGCTGCTGGACCAGGTCACCGTCCGCCCGCCCAGCGGATTGCCGAACGCATCCCGCGTAATCGCCGCATACTGCGCCGTCTGCCCCACCCCGATCGTGGCGGTCCCCGGCGTCACGCTCACCGACGCGACCGGTAGCGGGCACCCGGTCACCGAGACGCTCACCGCTGTGGAGACGTTCCCCGGGTGGCTGGTCGCCGTGACCGTGAAGGTGCCGCAGGTGGCGCTCGTGTAATGCCCGTAATGCCGCTTGCCGGCGGAGCTCGAGTCGATGGTGCCGCCCGTCGCGCTCCATGACACGGCGATATCGGCGCTGTCACCCGTGGCCGTGAAGCCGACGGCGAGGAAGTCCTCCGCTTGGTTTTGCTGCAGCGTGACGTTCTGCGGGGAGACAACGAGCTGTGCGATGATGGAGCCGAGATCAGTGACGGGGTGCTCGCAACTGACGACGATCGTGGCGACGGCCAGCGCCGCCACGATCGCGACAGAATCTTTGAGCCGCGCCAGTCGAGCGGCCAGCTTGTGCGTGAACGCCATGAGTTCCTTCCCTACGATTGCTCCGTCGCTCAGTTCGCCGTTACGGCGTGAAGAACTCGGTCATGTCCGGCGCGCCGGCCGCCGCACCGGGGAACACCGACACGCCGAGCCCCTTGAGGATCAGCCGCAGCGTGCTCGGGTGCTGGTACAGCGTCGTGGACTGATAGGCGCGCTTGGCCTTCGGGCTCACGGCCACCCACACGATCCGCCCGCCGCCGTTGGTGTTGTCACCGCCCGCCTCGTCGAACACGATGATCAACAGGCCGTCCTGCTGGAACACCGGGCTTGCGATCAGCGGCGCGATGTTGGTCTGCAACCAGCTGTCGGCGACATCGAGACCGCAGTCGTGCGCATCGTTGCACAGATTCGGCACGATGTTCGAGAAGCTGGGCAACCTGCCGTTCGCCAGGTCTGTCGCAAACTGAGTGAACGGGACGATGTTACAGGCCTGCCCGCTCGGGTCGTTCGCTACGTCCGACAGCAGCGCGAAGACATTGTGTTTCCGGGCATAGTCGCCCGTATCCCCACCCAGATAGCACGCGTTCGGAATGCTCTCCGCATACGACTTCCACGTCTTGCCCGCCGCCACCAGGCTGCGGACGACGTTGGGCACATTCTCGATCGTCGACGAACCATCGTTGTTGGTCAGGATCTGGCCCGTCGCCAGCTCGAAGTAGTTACCGATCGACGGGTGCGTATTGGCGTAGTACTGCGTCGCGAGGCCGTACTGAGCCGCCAGGCCCATCAGGTAGGGCATGGACGACGTCGTGACGTCCGCGTAGTCGGTGTTCTCTTCGGTGACGACGAAGACGTGGCCGAACTGCCCGCCCGCCGACGCCGCCGTCACTGTAACGGCGGCCGTGCCGCTCACCGTCTCGGAGGTCGCCGTAATCGTCGCCGTACCAGCGGTCACGCCACTCACCAGCCCGCTGCCGGTCACGGTCGCGGCGGCTGTGTTGCTCGACGCCCACGTGACCGTGCGGCCCGTCAGTGTGTTGCCGTTCGCATCTTTGAGGGTGGCCGTGAGCTGCACCGTCTGGCCCGCCGGCAGCGACGCCGAGGCCGGCGTCACGGCCACCGCGGCCACGGGCACGTGCACGACCGTAATGGCCGACGTGCCGCTCACCGTCTCGGACGTCGCCGTGATCGTCGCCGCGCCCGCCACCTTCCCTGTCACGAGCCCGCTCGAGCTCACCGTCGCGGCCGCCGTGTTGCTCGACGCCCAGGTCACTGTCCGGCCCGTCAGCGTGTTGCCGCTCGCATCCTTGAGGGTCGCCGTCAGCTGCACCGTCTGGCCTTCGTTCACGCTGGCCGACGCCGGGGCCACTGCCACCGAGGCTACAGCCACGTGCACCACTGTGATGGCCGAGGTGCCGCTCTGCCCTTCGGAGGTCGCCGTGATCGCCGCCGCGCCCGCCAGCTTCGCTGTCACGAGCCCGCTCGAGTTGACGGTCGCGGCCGCCGTGTTGCTCGACGTCCAGGTCACCACGCGACCGGACAGCGGATTCCCGGCTGCGTCCTTGGGGGTGGCCGTCAGCTGCACGGTCTTGCCTTCATCCACGCTGGCGGACGCCGGCGTCACCGCCACCGTCGCCACGGGAACCGGGGGCACGGTGATACTCGCGGTGCCGCTCTGCCCTTCGCTCGTCGCCGTGATCGTCGCCCCGCCTGTGGCTACCGCGGTGACAAGCCCGCTCGAATTCACGCCCACCACTGATGTGTTGCTGCTCGACCAGCTGATGATGCGACCGGAGAGCGGGTTGCCGTTCGCGTCCTTTGGAGTCGCGGCCAACTGCATGGTCTGCCCGACCTGTACGCTCGCCGCCGCGGGGGTCACGGCCACCGACGCTACCGGCGCGTTGCTCACTGTGATGCTCGAACTCCCGCTCTGGCCCTCGCTCGTCGCCGTGATCGTCGCCGCGCCGGTCGCGACCGCCGTCACGAGGCCGCTCGAGCCGACCGTGGCCACCGCGCCGGTCGAGCTCGTCCACACCACGCCGCGCCCGGTGAGCGGGTTGCCGTTCGCGTCCTTTGGGGTCGCAGTCAGCTGGACCGTGCCGCCCGGTTGCAGGCCCACCGCCGCCGGCGTCACCGCCACCGACGCGACCGGTGCCGCCGTCACGCTGATCAGCGCCGTGCCGCTCTGGCCTTCGCTCGTCGCCGTGATCGTCGCCGAGCCGGCTGCGACACTCGTCACGAGCCCGCTTGCGTTCACGGTCGCCACGGCCGGGGTGCTGCTCGCCCATGTCACCACCCGACCCGACAGCGGATTGCCGTTGACGTCCTTGGGTGTGGCCGCGAGTTGCACCGTCTGGCCCGCTTGCATCGTCGCCGACCCCGGCGTCACCCCCACCGACGCCACCGGCACCGGCGCCGGATTGACCGTGATCACCGCCCCGCCGCTCTTCCCCTCGGACGCGGCCGTGATCGTCGCCGAGCCGGGCGCGACACCCGTCACGAGCCCGCTCGCGTTCACGTTCGCCACGGATAGGTTGTTGCTCGACCAGCCGATCGCCCGACCCGACAGCGGATTGCCGTTCGCGTCCTTGGGGGTCGCCGCCAACTGCACCGTCTGCCCCGCCTGCACCGTCGCCGACGCGGGCGTCACCGCCACCGATGCGACCGGCACGCTTGCGACTGCCACCGCCGCTGTGCCAGTCTTGCCCTCGGAGGTGGCCGTGATCATCGCGGAGCCAACCGCGACCGCGGTTGCCAGGCCGCTCGCGGTCACGGGCGCGACGGCAGCGTTGTTGCTCGCCCAGGTCACCACCCGCCCTGCCAACGGATTGCCGCCCGTGTCCTGCGGCGTGGCCGCCAGTTGGACCGTCTGGCCTACCTGCAGTGCCACCGACGCCGGCGACACAGCCACCGACGCCACGGCCACCGGGCAGCGCACCGCGACCTTGGCGGAATCCGACCGCCACCCTGGGCTGTTGCTGGCAATCAGCAGGTAGTCGCCGCAGCTCGCATTCTTGTACCGGCCGTAGTGACGGTGGCCCGTCGTACCGGTATCGCTGACGACGCCGCTGGTCGCATGCCACAGGATGCCGACGGGAGAGCTGTCGCCCGCGGCTGTGAAGCTGGCGGCTGTGAAGTCAGCCAATTCGTTGGGTTGAAGCGTGACGCTATGCGGGGAGATGACGACGCGCGCAACAGAGGTGATCGGATCCGTGGTGGAGAGGGGGCGCTCGCAGTTGACGACTGCCGCGGCGGCGAGCACCGCCACTGCGGTGATCAGCCCTCGGTCTTTGAGCAATGCCAACCGGCGCGCCAGCTTGTGCTTGAACGTCATGACCGCTCCCCCGCCATCTCGGCGTGGCTGCCAGGCGGTCCACAAAAACGAAACCGGACCGCCAACTTGAAACGCTGGCGGCCCGGCTGGCGTGGCGGATCGGGTCCGCTGAAGCCCCGCGGCTCTGCGTCACCGCCTTTCGACGGTTTTGCTCTGTTGCAGCGCGATCTGCGAGTGAGTCTAGCAAGATGCGCTCCATCGAGTCGGTGACCTATGTCATCCATCTACGTTGCAATGAGTTACTTTTTTACGTCAGTTTACAGTGCTCAAGTACAACTGCTTGCATTCAGCAATGCTCCTTGCAAAAAGAGCGACCACCGCGTCGTTATGGCCGCACCAGTCCTGGGCGTCGCCGCGGCGTCACTCGCGACGTGCTGCGGGGACGCGACAACGCTAACGCCGCTGGGGCGCGGCGCCCCCAGCCGATCACTCTCCAAGTCCCGCATCGATCGCGGCTTACTGACCAGATCTGGCGAGAACGATCTGCCCTGAGCACGGTGTGAAAGTTGCCGATCGAACCGGCGTCTCCAGCGCCCGGAACACACCACCATGTCACGCACGCACCTCTTCTTCGCCTGCCGTGGCCGCGCCGCTTTGCTCCTTCTGCTCCTCGCGTCCTGTTCGGACCAGCCTGTCGTCGAGCCGCGTGGTGCCGATGGCGCCGTGGCGATTCGGGCCGATGTCTCGGGCACTGCGATCGCCGCGGTAGTCGTGGAGGTAAGCGCCCCAGATATTCCGACGACCCTGGTCTTCAACATCCCGGTCGCCAATGGCGTCGCATCCGGCACCATCACCGTGCCGGCAGGCTCGAATCGGACTATCGCGGTGCGCGCCTTCGACGCCAGCGGGGTGCAGACGCACGCCGGCTCGATCACCCTCACCATTCAGTCGGGAACCAACCCGGCGACGTCTATCGTGCTGACGCCCCTCACGGGGGACGTGCCGCTCCAGGCGACACTGGGCGATTACACGATCACCGTATCGCCCCCTTCGAGCACCCTGGCAAGAGGCGGAACGGTCCACCTGACGGCCGCGATCAAAGACACGAACGGCAACCCCATGACCGGCACCGTCGCGTGGGCCACCGATAACCCGGGGGTCGCCGCGGTCGATGATGCTGGAGTGGTGACCGCGACGGGTGTGGGGACCACGACGATAGCCGCCACGTTCCATGGAGCGTCGGGGACCGCGGCGATCAGTGTGACCCCGTAACGCCGTGCGTCGCACTCGGCGCATTCGAGTCGCCACCGCGCTGGTCACCGGTGTCGCGCTCGGCGCGTGCCTGCCGGGCGAACCCACCGGATCCGCCGGCGTCGAGGCCAGCTTGTTGGTGCGAGCCGATCTGTCCGCCACAGCGGCCGCGATCGTCGTGGTGGAACTGGCGGCGCCCGACATTCCGACGAGGCTGGTGTTCAACATTCCGGTCGTGGGCCGGGTGGCGTCCGGCACCATCAGCGTCCCGGCGGGCGCCAATCGGACGCTCACCATCCGGGCCTTCGACGCGGGCGGCGTCGAGACACACAGTGGATCTGTCACACTCGACATTCGGCCCGGCACAAATCCAGCCGTCTCCGTCGTGCTGACTCCGCTCGCGGGCAACCAGCCGATCGACGTGACGCTCGGAAGCTTCGCCGTGACGGTGACGCCCGCGGCAGCGACGTTGACGGTGGGGGATACCATCAGCCTCGGGGCCGCGGTCCTGGACGCGAACGGCCAGCCGGTTACGGGGCCGGTCGGCTGGGCGTCGCTCGATCCCACCGTGGCCGCCGTGGTGAGCACGGGCGAGCGCACGGGGCGCGTGACAGCGGTCCGGGCAGGCCAGACCACCGTGGTGGCCACGTATGGTGGGACGGCCGGCCCGGCCACGATCACAGTGGCGGCGCGGGAGGTGACTCCCACCCTTCAGCTCGTCGCAACTGGCCTGAGCGCGCCGCTCTATGTGACGGCGCCGGCCAGTGACACGGGACGTCTCTTCGTCGTGGAGCAGCCCGGGCTCATCCACGTGATCCGGAACGGCACGCTGCTGGCCACGCCGTTTCTCGACATCCGCAGCCTCGTCTCGTCCACGGGGGAGCAGGGCCTCCTGGGCATGGCCTTTCATCCGAGTTACCCGCAGAACGGTTGGTTTTTCGTGGATTATACCGACGTGACCGGCACCATCCAGGTGGTTCGCTATTCCGTCTCGGCCGATCCCGATCTCGCCGATCTCGGCTCGGCACAGACGATTCTCTCCGTGAGCCACCCGACATACGCCAACCACAACGGTGGCATGGTGACGTTCGGCCCGGACGGGTACCTGTACATCGGCACGGGGGACGGGGGCTCCCCGGGCGATGTTGCCGGCAACGCGCAGGACAGCACCCGGCTGCTCGGCAAGATTCTCCGCATCGACGTGAGCGGCGGGGCACCGTACACTCTCCCGCCGACCAACCCGTTCATAGGGCGCTCCGGCGCGCCGGAGGTGTGGGCCTACGGCCTGCGCAACCCCTACCGCTTTTCCTTCGACCCCCAGACGGGCGACCTCTATCTCCCGGACGTCGGTGAGGACGCGTGGGAGGAGGTCAACGTGCAGCCGAGCACGAGCGGTGGGGGCGAGAACTACGGCTGGAGCGTGATGGAGGGCGCGCACTGCTTCCGCCCGCCGAGCGGGTGTGCGACCGCCGGGCTGGTCGTGCCGGTGTTCGAGTACGCCCACGGCCCGGCCGACGTGAACGGCTGTGCGATCATCGGGGGATACCTGTACCGCGGCACCCGTCTCCCGGCCCTGGCCGGTCGCTACTTCTTCGGAGACCTGTGCGCCGGCTGGGTCAAGAGCTTCCGGCTGCAGAATGGCAGCGCGACCGATCTGGTCGACTACACGTCCCAATTGGGCCTGCACCCGGGTCTGACGTCGTTTGGGCGGGACGCTCGAGGAGAGTTATATCTGACGTTGCAGGGCGGCGACGTCTACCGCATCGCGCCCAACTGATGTCACGGCGCGATCTCGACCTCGATGCCTTGACGTCGCAGCTTCCCGAGCAGCCAGGCCTCGACCCGCGCGGTCACCTCCACCACGCCATCCACCTGCGCTTCCTGCATCACCTCCGCGTCGCGATGCAGCGCGGCGAGCAGCTTCCCATCCCCCACGGGCACGCGGATACACGCCATGGGGCGGAGCGCCTGGGCAGAAGTCCGCAGCGCGTGGCGGAGTTCTTCGACACCCAAACGCCGAACCTGGAGCGCGGACGTCGGAACAGTGGAGGTGAGCACTGCGTGGGGATAGCGCTCCCGCACCTGGGCGAGAAATGCCTCCGGGTCAGGGAGGAGATCCGCTTTGTTGAGCAGGTAGATCACGCGCTTGCGTTCGGAACTTCCCCGGCTGTTCCGCGTTCCGCCTTCCGCGTTCCGCATTTCGCTCTCCACCACCTCCACCTGCTCCTCCCAGGCCGGATGCGACGCGTCAATCACGTGCAGCAGCAGGTCCGCCGCGCGCGCTTCCTCGAGGGTCGCACGGAAGGAGGCGACGAGGTGGTGTGGCAGCTTGCGGATGAAGCCGACGGTGTCGGTGAGACGAAACCGATAGCCGTCGCCGACGTCTACCTCGCGGGTCAGGGTATCGAGCGTCGCGAATAGGCGGTCCTCGACGAAGATGTCGTCCCCCGACAGCGCCCGCAGGACGCTCGACTTTCCCGCATTGGTGTAGCCCACAAGCGCCGCGCTCGGGCAGGCGCGCCGCCCCTGGCGCTGGTTCGCGCGGTGGTCGGCTACGTCTTCGAGCCGCTTCTTGAGCACCGAGATCTTGCGGCGGATGGCCCGGCGGTCGGTCTCGAGCTGGGTCTCACCCGGCCCGCGCAGCCCGATGCCTCCACGGATGCGGGAGAGGTGCGTCCACATGCGGGTGAGCCGGGGCAAGAGGTACTCGAGTTGTGCCAGCTCCACCTGCAGCTTTGCCTCGGCTGAGCGCGCCCGCGTCGCGAAGATGTCGAGGATGACCTCGGTGCGGTCCATCACTCGCACCGCAAGCACCTGCTCGAGGTTCGTTCCCTGTACCGGCGACAGCGGCTCGTCGAACAGCACCAGCGTGGAGCCGTTGCGGTTGAGCACGCCCTTCAGCTCCTCGACCTTGCCCTGCCCGAGGTAGAAGTTGGGTGTCGGAGCCTCGATCCGCTGGTAGGTCCGGCCCACGATATCGGCGCCGGCGGTGTCAGCGAGCCGCCCGAGCTCGTCCAGGTGCTCCTCCACCTGCGTCGCCTCAGCGGTGCCCTTGCGCGGGGCACCGACGAGGAACGCGCGCTCGACGGGTGGCTGCACTTCGATCAGCGTTCGGATGCCGCTAAGCTCCGTTCATCGCGAGGGTTCCACATCTAAAAATACCAAGGCTGCCGCAAGTCGGAAGTGGGACGGCGGCGGGCAACGTGCCCCCCCCCGACCCCGGCCGTCGGCCCGGTCCGCGCCGACGGCCGGCGGGGTCCTACCGGCGCAACGTATCCACCACTGCGCAGTGCGCGTTGGGGTTCGAGATCGAATCGCCGCTCTGGACACACAGCAGCAGGCGGTAATCGGTCGGCACCTGGATACACGCCGCGGCAGCCGCGGCGGCGATGACGACGAGCAAGGCGAGTGCTTTGCGCATACCAGGATCCTCCGTCGGTGACAGGGTGAGCAAGGCCCAGGGCGCAAAACATCGAGTTCCGTGTTGTCAGCGCGCGTCGATGACATCGTTGTCAAGACAACGGGCCGCCAACGCTCGACCCGTGTCGAACGCTGGCGGCCCGGCGGACCTGGCGGCGTACCCGCGGTAGCCCCGTGGCTCTGCGTCGCCGCCTTTCGGCGGCTTTGCTCTGAGCAGCGTGCTGGCAGTGAGGGACTGGCGCTATGCCCGCCACTTACCCGACCGCAACGTACGGCGCGGGACTATCGGGATCGGTGATCCGGATCAACCTGGCCGAAAACGCTGAGCGTCACAGCAACTTCTTCAATGGTACATTCCCCTTGCCTCGCAGTGTGACCGTCCGGTCGCCGAGGGGCGTGTCGAGGAACACGGTGCCCGTGAGCCCGTATCCCAGCGCCTGCCGCGTCAGCATGGCCTTCGCGCCGGCGCCCACGCCCGCCCACTCGAACCGCACCGGCACGACCACGCGGCTGTGATTCGTGGGAGAGAGGTCGAGCGGGCGCTCGAGCAGCGCGTCGCCGAAGTGCGTGCCCTCGAGGTCGACACCGACCTCGAGCCGCGTGGAGCGGATGCGGTAGTCGTTGGGATTGTAGACGTCGAACACCAGGTCGAAAGTGCCGCCGGTGAGGCCCAGCCCGGTGATGTTGATCGCTTCCAGCTGGAGTTCGGGCTCCTTAAACGACAGGCGCCCTAGCGTGGCACAGGAGCCCAGAACGGCGGCCAGAACCGAGACCGTCGGGATGCGGGATGCGAGATGCGGGAGGCGGCTCCGCCCAGCACGCATCCCGCATCCCCCATCTCGCATCCCGGTCGTTTCAAACATCCCCTTTCCCCTTTCCCGTTTCCCGCTCGATCCGTTCCTTCACCTGTCGCCAGAACGCCATCCGCTCCGCGATGGTCTTCTCGTACCCGAACTCGCTTGGCTCGTACCAGGTCTGTCCCCGCAGGGCCTCCGGCAGATAGTCCTGGGGCACGTAGGCGTGCTCGTACGCATGCGCGTACTTGTAGCCGGCTCCGTATCCCAACTCCTCCATGAGCTTGGTCGGGGCGTTCCGGACGTGTAGCGGCACCGCCTCCGCCGGATGCTGGTCGGCCGCCTGCATGGCGCGGTCGTACGCCGCGTACACGCGGTTCGACTTGGGCGCGGTCGCGAGGTACACGGTCGCCTGCGCCAGCGCGAGCTCTCCCTCAGGGCTGCCGAGGAAGTGATAGGCATCCTTGGCAGCGAGGGCAAGCGAGAGCGCCCGGGGATCGGCGAGCCCCACATCTTCGGTCGCGATCCGCACCAAACGGCGGGCGATGTAGAGCGGGTCCTCGCCACCGGCGAGCATGCGCGCCAGCCAGTACAGCGACCCCTCGACGTCCGAGCCGCGCACCGCCTTGTGCAGCGCTGAGATCAGGTTGTAATGCTCCTCGCCGCCCTTGTCGTATTTCGCGAAGCGCTTTTGCAACGCGTCGCTGATCAGGGCGGCGGTCAGGCGGTCCGGCGGTCGGGTGGGGGGGGGCCCCTTCCCCTTTCCCCCTTCCCCCTTTCCCGAGACGTATTCTGCCGCCGCCTCCAGCGCCTGCAGCGCCCGCCGCGCATCGCCGTCCGCTTCGCGCGCCAGCAGGGCCAGCGCGTCGTCGTCGATCGCGAGCCCCAGGGCACCGAGCCCGCGGTCTCGGTCCTGCAACGCGCGGCGCACCAGGGTGGCGATGTGATCTGCGGTGAGCGGCTCCAGCACGAACACGCGGCAGCGCGACAGCAGCGCCCCGGTGAGCTCGAAGCTCGGGTTCTCGGTGGTCGCGCCGATCAGGGTGACGATCCCGTTCTCGACCCACGGGAGGAAGGCATCCTGCTGGGCTCGGTTGAAGCGGTGGATCTCGTCACAGAAGAGGATCGTGCCCCGCCCCTCGTACTTGAGCCGCTCTTCCGCTGCCTTGATGATCTCGCGCACCCGTGCGACGCCCTCGGTGACGGCTGAAAACGGCTCGAAATGCCGGTCGGTGTAGTTGGCGACGATGCGCGCGAGCGTGGTCTTGCCGGACCCCGGCGGGCCCCAGAAGATGCACGAGGCCACGTCGCCGCGGCGGATCAGCTCGCCCAGCGCCTTGCTGGGGCCGAGCAGCTGCTCCTGGCCGAGGAACTCGTCCAAGTTGCGTGGACGCATCCGGGCCGCGAGGGGCTCGGCCGAGCGGGCGAAGAGCGTGGGCTCAGGCACGGTTCCCGTTTCTCGTTTCCCGATTAGGCGCGATCCAGCAACGTCTTCGTGGCGAAGAAGACCGCAGCGCCTGCGAAGAACGCGGCCGGCAGCTTCCAGCCCCGTTTGCCTTGAAACTCCGGCACCAGATTCGATGCCGCCACGTAAATCGTCACTCCCGCCGCCAGCGCGAGCCCATGCCGCACCAGGAAACCCACTTGGTCGGTGACCACGACTCCCATGAGCGTCGCAAGCCCCAGGGACGCTGCGGCAGCGACCGCCGGACCGCCGGACCGCCCAACCGCGAGGTACAGACTCGCAATCGTCACGCCTTCGGGCAGCTTATGCAAGAAGATGGCGATGAACACCATCATGCCGAGCGCCGGCCGCACCAGGAAGGCGCTGGCGATCGCGACGCCGTCGAAGAATGTGTGCAGCAGCAGACCGACGAGCGCGGACGTGCCCGCCAGCCGGTTCACCGCGTGCGTCTCCTCACCGAAGTGGAAATGCGGGGTGAGCGTATGCTGGGTGAGGTGCACGGCGAGATAGCCCGCGAGCACGAGGGCTGGGGCGGCGGCCCCCGAGCGGGCGAACGCCTCGGGCAGCACCTCGATCACGGCGACGGCGAGCATGAAGCCTGCGCCGAACGCGACGCAATGCTCGATGACGGCGAGGCCGCGCGCGGCACGCCGTGTGACCGCGAGCGCGCCGATCACGTTGCCGAGCGCGGCGACGAGCGCATACACCAGCGCCTTAGACACGGGACAGGAGGTACCCCTTCGTGTTGCGCTTCGGGTCTTCCAGCACCTCGGCGAGCAGGCGCTGTAGCACATCGCCCACGTCGGGGCCAGCCCGCACTCCTGCGGCGATCAGGTCATTCCCGTCGACCGCGAGATCCTGCAGGGTCAGGGGATCCTTAGCGGCGAGGATCGAGCTCACGACCTTAGGGAGAAGGGAGAAGGGAGCGGTACGCACCGGTGGCAGAGCGAGCAGGTCGTCCACATGTTCGCCTACCTGCGACAGCCAGCGTCGCACCTCGGGGAGACTCTTCGGGTCGGGATACTTGTCGCGCCACGCGCCGATCGCCCTGCCACGCTCGATCTCCTTGTTCGAGCACTTGAGCCTCGTCAGGAGTGAGGCCGGATCGGTCGCAAGGTACGCCGTGATCAAGACCGGATCTCGCGACAGCTTGTCGAGCGCACCCTTCTCCCTTCTCCCATCTCCCTTCTCCCGGATCTCCGGCAGCCAAATCCTCGCCGCCCCCACGTCCAGCCACAGCGCCAGCAGCTTCGAGACGCGCTTCGCCGTGGCGATCCCCTTGAACCACTCCTCCCGCACCCGCTCCGCCGACAGCTGCGCCAGGCCCTGCACGTTCGCCTTCGCGGCGTCGAGGGTGTGGCCGTGGATGCGAAATTCGAACCGTGCGCTGAAGCGCAACGCCCGCAGGATCCGGAGATAGTCCTCCTGGAACCTCCAATTCGGGTCGCCGACGGAGCGGATCAGCCGGCGCTCGAGGTCGTCCACCCCCTTGAACGGATCGCGCCACTCGTGCCGCCCGGGGTGGTAGGCGATCGCGTTGATCGTGAAGTCCCGCCGGGCGAGGTCGTCCATGAGCGAGACCCCGAACTCCACGACGGCGTGCCGCCCGTCCGTCTTGATGTCCCGCCGGAACGTGGTGACCTCGTGCGGCCGGTTGTGCGCGTCCAGCACCGCTACGGTGCCGTGCTCGATGCCCACGGGGACGGTGCGTTTGAAGAGCCTGAGCAGCTCCTCCGGCGGCGCCGCGGTCGTCAGGTCGAAGTCGTGGTTCTCGAGTCCCAGCAGGTTGTCGCGGATCGCCCCGCCCACGCACCAGGTCTCGTAGCCGGCCTTTTCGAGCTGCTGCGCGATTTTCAACACCTCGGGGGGAATGGGGAGGCGGTCGGGGAACTTCATGGAACGCGGAAGTCGGAACGCGGAAGGCGGAACAGCAATGGAGGGTCGGGCCGCGCCGGGGGCCTCACGGTGATGTTCCGCGTTCCGACTTCCCCGTTCCGCGTTCGCCTCATCCGCACAACACACTCCCGCCATTGACGTTGAGAATCTCGCCCGTTACGTGCCGCGCCAGCTCGGAGCAGAGAAAGACGATCGGTCCAGCCACGTCCTCCGCGCTCGCGACCCGCCCCAGCGGGATGGTCCGCTCGATATCCCGTTTCCCCTTTCCCTTTTCCCGGCCGTACGGCTGCTGGGCCATTTCGGTATCGACCCATCCCGGCGCGACGCAGTTCACCGTGATGCGCGGCGCGAGCTCAACGGCGAGCGACTTGGTGAAGGAGATGACGGCACCCTTGGTGGCCGCGTAATCGGCGTGGAATGCCTCGCCCCGCTGCCCGGCGGTGGAGGAAACCAACACGATCTTGCCGCCGTCCGGGAGCCGCGGGATCGCCGCCCGGCAGACGTAGAGCACGGCGTCGAGGTTGGCGCGCCGCGTCCCCTCCCACTGCGCGTCCGTCATGGCCGCGACGGGAACGTCGTCAGGGGGCCAGATGCCGTGGTTCACGATGAGCAGGTCGAGCCCGCCCAGCGCCTGCGCCGCACCGTCCACGACCCGTTGCGCGGCGACCGGATCCCCCAGATCACCCGCGACCGCTACCGCCCTCGACCGCCCTCGACCGCCCTCGACCGCCTTGATCGTCTCTTCGGCCTCCGCCCGCCGGCTGCGGTACCCGACCGCCACGCTTGCGCCCGCCCGGGCGAGCAGCAGCGCGGTCGCCCGCCCGATCCCGCGGCCGCCGCCGGTGACGAGCGCGCGCTTGCCCGCCAACGAGATCACAGTTTGAGAGTCGCCTCGACGATGTCGCAGATGACGTGCTCGACAGCCAGCTGCAGCTCCTGGATGCGAGAAGTCTCATCCGCCGGGATGACGAGGCAATCGTCGACCACGCCGCGCGCCTCGCCCCCACCCTTGCCGAGCAGCGCCACGACGCGGACCCCTTTGGCGCGCGCCGCCTGGGCGCCCCGCACCACGTTCGGGCTCTCGCCGCTCGTCGAGTGCAGCACCACCAGGTCGCCGGGGCGAGCCAGCGCCTCGATCTGGCGAGCGAAGATCTCGTCGAAGCCCAGGTCGTTGCCGCACGCCGTGAGCAGCGAAGTATCGGTCGTCAACGCGATCGCCGGCAGCGCACGCCGGCTACGGCTGTAGCGGACGACGTATTCCGTCGCCACGTGCTGAGCGTCTGCGGCACTGCCGCCGTTGCCTGCAAAGAACACCGTGCCGCCGCCCTGGAGCGTCTCGATGTAGCGGCCGGCGAGCCGGGCGATGTCGTCGGCGTGTCGCTCGGACACCTGCGCGGCGAGCGCGGCAAGCTCGGTCAAGCCCGCCCGCGCTCGCTCGGCGGGCGTCACCGCGTCATCCCCGGCTCGCGTACAGCGCGCACGAACGCCACGAGCGCCTCGCCCGTGCCGCCTCCCTCCTCCAGCGCCGTGCCGATCACGACGAAGTCCGCCCCAGCCAGGCGCGCGGTGCGCGCCTGCTCAGGGCGCCGGATCCCGCCGCCCACGAACAAGGGCAGTCCCGGGACGGCCGCCCGGCAGGCCCGGATCACCTCCACCCCTACGGCTCGCGGCGCGCCGCTCCCCGCATCGAGATAGATCGCCTGCATGCCGATCAGCTTGGCCGCCGTGGCGTGCGCCGCCGCGAGCTCCGGCTTGTCCGCCGGCAGGGGGCGCGTCTGGCTCACGGCCTCGACGCTCGTCACGTGCCCACCGTCGACCAGGATGTAGCCGGTCGAAAGCGTCGCCACGGGATGACGCTGCAGGAACGGGACGGCGCGGACGTGCTCCTCGATCAGGTACTGGGCATTCCGCCCGGAGACGAGTGAGAGGAACAGCACCAGGTCCACTTCGTCGGTGAGCTGCATGGCTGAGCCGGGGAACAGCGCCACCGGAAAGCCCGGGACTGCCTGGCGGACCGCCCGGGCGACCAGCTGCGTGTCATGCGTGCCGTCGAACGACGAGCCGATCAGGAGGCCCGCCGCCCCAGCGTCGCGTGCCGCGCGCGCCAGCTGCGCCGCCTCGGGCGGCGTCGACCGGCTCGGGTCCACCAGGGCGAGCAGGCCCGGCCGGCGCTCAAGCAGCGAGCTCACGTCCTCGCTCCCGCGACCCGTTCGGCGAGCGTCGCGAGGCCAGCGACGTCCGCCTCCGCCTGCGCCTCGAACGCGTAGGTGACGAACGCATCGGCCGCCAGTAGATCGAGCGCCAGCTCCCGGCCCCCGCCCGGCCGCTCGACCACGCGCACCAGCACGCGGCGACCGAGCTCGGCGAGATGCTGCGGGAGCGGTTCATCGCTGTCAGTCACCGCCGCCTCCACGTGAGCGCGCAGGGCCGCAGGCGGAGGGGGTCGCCGGGTCTCGAGCCACGCCAGGACCTCAGTGCGAGTCACTCTTCTTGATGTAGTCGCCAAGCAGTTGCGGCAACCGGCTCAAAGCGGAATCGAGCTTCGCAGCGTCACCGATGCTGCCAGATGCGAAATGTGGACGTCCGCCACCCTTCCCACCCGTCGATGCGGAGATGATCTGTACGATATCGCCTGCTTTGAGACCCTTCTGAATGAGACTATCAGCAACGCCGACGTGAATGCCAGGGGAGGTGGACGTGCCCGATACGATGATCGACACCGCACTTGGGTGACTCACGCGGAAGGAGTCCATCATCGTGCCGATCTGACGACGATCGTCAAGCTCGCTGCGATGGACATAGACCTCGACGTCCCTGATCCTCTGCACCGTTTCCTCAGTGGCCGTCGCCCCCCCCGCCCTGACGAGTCCCTCGACGCGCTTCTCGAGCTTGCGGTTCTCCTCGAGCAGCTGCTCGATACGGCGCACCAGATGCTCTGGCTGCGTCCTGAGAACGGAAGCCGCCTGGTCGAGCTGCCGCTCGAGCTTGCGAACGAGCTCGTAGGCGAGCGGCCCCGTGACCGCCTCGATGCGGCGCACGCCCGCGGCCGCCCCCGTCTCGTGCGTGAAGCGGAACAGGGCGATCTGGCCCGTCGCTGGCACGTGGGTCCCGCCGCACAGTTCCAGCGAGACGCCCGGAACGTCGACCACCCGCACGATGTCGCCGTATTTCTCGGTGAAAAACGCCATCGCGCCCGCGGCGATCGCCTCCTTGTACTTCATCTCGCGCGTCTCCACCGCGAGGTTTTCCCAGATGTGCGTGTTCACCTCCTCTTCGACGCGCGCGAGCGTGGCGTCGTCGACCGGTCCGTGGTGCGCGAAGTCGAAGCGCAGCCGGTCGGGCGCGACCACGGACCCCTGCTGGCGCACATGCGCACCGAGGATCTTCCGCAAGCCCGCGTGTACGAGGTGCGTCGCCGTGTGGTTGCGCTCGATGTTCTTCCGCCGCCGCTCGTCCACCTCGGCAACCGCGGGAGTCGGCGCGAACTCGTGCTCGAAATGCCCGACGACGGCGCTCGTGCCGTCCACCTTCTTTACGTCGGACACCTCCAGCTCCCACCCTTCCCCCTTCACCCGCCCCGTATCGCTGACCTGCCCGCCCGACTCGGCGTAGAACGGGTTCTGCTCCAGCACGACCTCGACGCGGTCGCCGGCTTGGCGAAACTTGAGGACATCTGTCTCAGCCCGGGTCGTCTCGTAGCCCACCCACTTCTGCTTTTTCTTCGGCTTAACGGTGCGCCACTCCCCGGCGCGCTTCACAACAACTGTGGGTGCATGTCCTTCAATCGTGACCGCTCCGGTTCCGGGACTCACGATCACACCTCGCGAGCGCTGGCGCTGCGCTTCCAGCGCCCGCTCAAACCCCGCGATGTCCACCATTTGGCCCCGTTCCGCGGCGATCAACTGGGTCAGATCGATCGGGAACCCGTAGGTATCGTACAGCTTGAACGCGTCGTCTCCCGAGATGACCTTCGTGCCCTTCAGCTCCTCCAGGCGCGCCAGCCCCCCTTCGATCGTGTCGAAGAAGCGCTCTTCTTCGGCGCGCGTCACGCTCTCGATGTGGCTGCGCTTGCGCCCCAACTCCGGATACACGTCGCCCATGACCCCTGCGACCGTGTTCACCAGGTGCACCAGCGTCGGCTCGCGGCGGCCCAGCAGCCAGCCGTGGCGCACCGCGCGCCGCAGGATGCGGCGCAGCACGTAGCCGCGCCCCTCGTTCGACGGATACACGTCGTCGGCGAGCAGGAACGCCACCGCCCGCGCGTGATCCGCGAGCACCCGGTAGGATACGCCGCCCGGCCCGCGGTCGTACTGCGTTCCGATCACCTCGACGGCGCGCTCGATGATCGGCGTGAACAGGTCGGTGTCGTAATCGGAGGGGACGTGCTGCATCATCGACGTCACTCGCTCGAGGCCGGCCCCCGTGTCTACGGAAGGCGCGGGGAGCGGCTTGCGCGAGCCGTCCGCCTGCTGATCGAACTGCATAAACACGAGATTCCAGATCTCGAGGAACTTCCCTTCCTCGGAGAGCCGTACGAAGTCGTCGAGACTGGGGGTCGATCTCCCCTCTCCCTTCTCCCTCATATCGACGAGTATCTCGGAGCACGGTCCACAGGGCCCTGTCTCCCCCATCTGCCAGAAGTTGTCCGCGTCTCCCAGGCCAAAAATGCGGGCGTCGGGGATCCCGGTGATCCTGCGCCATAGCTGGCGGGCGTCGTCGTCGCTATGGTGCACGGTGACGTACAGCCGCTCGGGAGCGATACCGAGCCAGTCCCGCGACGTCACCCACTCCCAAGCGTATTCGATGGCTTCCTTCTTGAAGTAGTCACCGAAGGAGAAGTTGCCGAGCATCTCGAAGAAGGTGTGGTGACGGGCGGTATGGCCGACCTGCTCCAGGTCGTTGTGCTTGCCGCCCGCCCGGACGCACTTCTGGCAGGTCACCGCGCGCGCGTAGTCGCGCCGCTCGAGCCCTTGGAACACCCGCTTGAACTGCACCATCCCTGCGTTGGTGAACAGCAGTGTGGGGTCGTCCGCCGGGACGAGCGGGGAGCTCGGCACCGCGCAGTGCCGCCGGGGGGGAGCCGTGAAGTAGTCGAGAAACTGCTGGCGGATGGCGGCGGCGCGCATGCGGGTGAATATAGCGTCCCGCAAGGGGCAACTGAAAGGCTAGCTGAGAGTTACCTCCGAGGGTCGGGCGCACCACACAGCGCGTCCACCAGCCCCGCCACCGCCGGCCCTCCGTACCCCCGCCGCACCAGGTACGCGAGCAAGCGCCGCTTGCGGATCGGGACGGGCAGGTCGGCGAGCTGACGCGCCCGTTTCGCCGCGACCGCGCGCGCCTCGACCTCGGGGTCCACACCCTCTTCCTCGAGCGCGCGGCGCACCGATTCCTCTGCGGTCCGGCGATCGACCCCCTGTGCCAGCAGATCTTTGACGATGCGCGAGGGGCCCCGGCCGCGCGCGGCCCGCACCCCGGCGTACTGCTCCGCAAAGCGCCGGTCGTCAATGAGGCGCTGCGCCGCGAGCCGCTGCAACGCCGCCTCCACGGCCGCCGGCGGATGCTGCTTCTTCACCAGCTTGCGGCTCAGGTCGAGACGGGCGTGCGACCGCCGGGCCAGGGCGCGCAGCGCGGCCCGGCACGCCGCCTCGATGTCCGCGAGCTCCCGCAGCCGCGCCAGCGCCGCCGGCGGGAGCTCCCGCCCGACCTCGAGCCGGAGCGGCTCCAGCGCCTCGCCCGGCAGCGACGCAAATCGCCCCCGGTCCACATCGACCAGCCGGTAGCCAGGCTGCCGCGGATCGGGGGCGAGGCCCGTGAGGATCGGGGCGGGCACTCAGTCCTCGGGCGAGGCGGCCTCCTCGTCGGCAGCGACCGCCGTGGCCTTCACGCCGAGGTGCTCTTTCACCTTCGCCTCGACTTCGACCGCGAGATCGGCGTGGTCCTTGAGATACAGCTTCGCGTTCTCGCGACCTTGCCCAATGCGCTCCTTGCCGTACGCGTACCAGGCCCCTGACTTCTCGATGATGCCGGCCTCCGCCGCGATGTCCACGAGCAACGACTCGTGACTGATGCCCTCGTCGAACATGATGTCGAATTCGGCCTGGCGGAACGGCGGCGCCACCTTGTTCTTCACGACTTTCACGCGCACGTGGTTGCCGATCACCACCTCACGCTCCTTGACCGGCCCGAGGCGTCGCATGTCGAGCCGCACCGAGGCGTAGAACTTGAGCGCGCGGCCCCCGGTCGTAGTCTCGGGGTTGCCGAACATGATCCCGATCTTCTCGCGCAGCTGGTTGATGAACACTACGGCAGTGCGCGAGCGGTTGATCGCGCCAGCGAGCTTGCGCAGCGCCTGGCTCATGAGACGCGCCTGCAGGCCGGGGAGCGAGTCGCCCATCTCCCCTTCGATCTCGGCCTTGGGAACGAGCGCCGCCACCGAGTCCACCACCACCACGTCCACCGCCCCCGAGCGCACCAGGATCTCGGTGATCTCGAGCCCCTGCTCGCCGGTGTCGGGCTGGGAGACAAGTAGGTTGTCGATGTCCACCCCGAGCTTCTTGGCGTACTCGACGTCGAGTGCGTGCTCGGCATCGATGTACGCGGCGGCGCCGCCTTGCCGCTGCGAGTTCGCGACGACATGCAGGGCAAGGGTGGTCTTGCCACTGGACTCGGGCCCGAAGATCTCCGTCACCCGGCCACGCGGGATCCCGCCGATCCCGATGGCCGCGTCGAGGTTGATCGCGCCCGTGGGAATCGCCTCCACCCGCACGCGCGGCGCATCCGCACCCATCCGCATGATGGCGCCTTTGCCGCACGTCTTCTCGATCTGGGTGATGGCGAGGTTCAGGGCCTTCTTGCGCTCATCGGTGAGCCTCGGAACGTCCTTTTCGGCCGCCATGAGTACCCTCGACATGGGTTGGGAGCCCCCCCTATGGGAGGCCCGAATATATACCGAAAGCCCGCTCAGCGCCAGCCGGGTCGGAACGCGTCCGCCAGATGCTCCAGTTTATGGTCGATGATTGCGATGCAATCGAAGCGGTAGACGTCCGCCGGCCGCCCGTGCCGGTCCACCCACACGCGCGCCGCCTTCACCAGCTCCCGCCGCTTCGCGCCGGTCACGGCTTCGAGCGGGCTGCCGAACGCGGTTCCTCGCCGCGCCTTCACCTCGACGAAGGCCACCAGGCTTCCCTGGCGGGCGATCAGGTCGATCTCCGTGTGGCCGACCCGGAACCGGTGCGCCACGATGTGCCAACCGCGGGCCAGGAGGTACTGGATCGCCTGTTTCTCGCCGGCGAGGCCGCGCTTGTGGCGGTCGTCGGTCCACGCGGCCGGGTCAGTGCGCACACCGTTCGTCACACGCGATAAGCTAGCGCGCGCGCGCCAGAACGCCAAACCATTTTCACGCCGGGTGGCTTATTCCCACGCTGGGGCGTGGGTCAAGCTTTGAAGCGCGTCTAGGGAGCTCTGCAGAGGTGACCAGAACCCGGGGGGGTGGGGGCTAGCACGCTGACACGCGAGGGTGCACGGCAGGCACGGAAGCTTCGGTATCGCCCATGCTTCGGCGCAGATTGTGCCGCCCGAGCACCCTCGCGTGTGACGCGTGCGACGCCCCCACCCCCGACTTCGCGCGACTTGTGCAGAGCATGGCTAGAAGAGCCGCGTCAAGCCGTAGATCCCGCCGGTGATGCTCACGACGAGCCAGACGAAGCGCATGTGCTCCGTCACCTGACCGCCGCTCGGGACCGTGAGCTGGTCCCCGTCCTGCAGGTTCACGGTTTCGAGCGTCCGACCCGCAGCCATCGCCTCCTGCAACGCACGCCCCTTCAAAATGGTGGTGCCGTTGCGCTCTACGCGCAGATCCTTCACCTTCGCGTCCCGGAGCGTGCCTCCCGCCGCCATGAGCGCATCGGACAGCGGGGCGTCCGGCGGGATGAAGTAGAAGCCGGGGCGCTGGACGTCGCCTTGGACCGACACCCGGATCAACGGGCGCGCATGGAGCGTCGGGTACTTGAGGTACTGACTCAGCTGCTCCGTGAGGTAGCCCTGAAGCTCGGACTTGAGCACGCCCCGCAGCGGGATCGTGCCCCCGACGGGCAGGGTGAGCTCCTGCTCCCGACCGACGGTGAAGGTATCGGCGCGGGCCGGCTGCCCGGCGACCGCGAGAGTCGCTGGCTCTCCAGCGGGCTGCACCGCACTCTGGAGCGCGGGGATTTGCAACAGAATGCGATCCCCCGCTTGAAAGTCTCCGGCCCCGAGCCGCGCCCGCACGAGCTCGAGCGTCTGTCGCTGCGCCGACGAGCCCGCGCTCGCGAGCACGCGCGCCAGGCTGTCCAGTTCGGCCCGCGTGGCGAGGGTGCGGTGCGCCAGCGAATCGGCCGCGGTCTGGGCGGGAGCAGCGGCCGGGCTCACCAGCGCGAGCGCGGCGATGAGCCCGGCCGCCCCCGGGCGGGATCTCCCCCGTCTAGACACTTGGGACTCCGAGCACCGGCTTCTCCGGTCCCAGGTCAGCTTCTTCCTTAGTCTCGTAACCGGGTACGTAATAGGCATAGTACCGGTACGCTCCTTTCGGCTGCACGTCGTTCAGCACCGTGCCGACGACCCGCACGGGCAGATCCTCGAAGCTCTCGAGCTTCGCCTGTGCCAGCTCGAGATCGGTGACCCCCGCCCGCAGCACCATCAGCAGGTTGGTGGTGAGCGAGGCCATCGTGTAGGGATCCGCCCCAGCGGCGAGCGGGGCGGTGTCGACCAGAACCACGTCGTAGCGACTGCGGAGCGCGGCGAGGAGATCGACCATGGTCGCCGCGCTCAACAGCTCCGGCGAATTGTGCATCCGCGATCCGCACCCGATGAACGACAGACATTTGTACGGAGTCGTTTGCAGGACCTTTTCGAGCGGGGCGCGACCGGTGAGGTGATCGGTCAGGCCCGGCCGGCGGCTCCCGCGCAACAGACGGTGCAGCGCGCCGCGACGGATGTCGCCGTCGATCACGACCGTACGGAGCCCGGCATACGCGAACGCGAGCGCCAGGTTTGCCGAGACGAGCGACTTCCCTTCGCCGACCCCCGGGCTGGTGACGGTGAGGAGCAGCGGGTTCCCGCCGTTGGAGGCATGCTGCAGCTTCACGCGCACGGTCCGCATCGCTTCGATGGCCTGCGCGGTCCCCTCGCCGTTACCGGCCCGGCTCAAGTGGGGGAGCGCGCCCAGGATCCGCAGCCCCAGGCCTTGCGTGACGTGACCAGGATCGCGGAACCGGGGGTCGAGCGTGTCGATCACCACGGCACCCAACACGCCCAGGCCGGCACTCGCCAGGAAGGCCATGATCACCAGGAACGGTGCGACGCTGCCGATCGGCTGGTACGGCTGGACGGGAGCATCGAGGATGCGGACGTCGGGCAGCGCCGACGCCTCCGCGACGCGGGCTTCGTCGTAGCGCTGCTGGAGCGAGGCGTAGAGCTGTCCTGCTACCTGCACTTCCCGCTCCAGGCGTGTCTGCTCAAACAGGAGCGGCGGGATGTTGCTCAGGTAGC
This sequence comes from Gemmatimonadota bacterium, assembly GCA_003220935.1. Classification (GTDB taxonomy): domain Bacteria; phylum Gemmatimonadota; class Gemmatimonadetes; order Gemmatimonadales; family GWC2-71-9; genus 20CM-4-69-16. Next base: position 116,915 of record QHTT01000067.1, on the reverse strand, counting down.
GGACCGTCGAGTCCACCCGCTGCCCGAGGTCGCGCTCCCGCGCGGCCAGGTTGTTGCGCAGCGCGCGCAGCATGCCCGGGATCGTGCGGCGATCGAGCGTCGCTACGGCGTCGGCCAGCTGCTGGACGGGGAAGTGCTGATCCGTGTAGGTATAGCGCAGGGCGCGAAGCTCGGCCTGCTTGTCGGTCAGCTCCTTCAGCGCCTGCGTCAGCTCAGGTGACTTCTGCACGGCGTCGATGGCGGCGAGCGCATCCACCGACAGCCCCGAATCGGGCTGCTGTGCGAGCACTCGATCGATCGCCTGCCGGTCGCGGCCGAGCTGATCGACCGCGACCCGCAGCTCGAAAGCGTTCGTGAAGGCGGGCGACGGCGGCGGCGCGGCCACGCCAGCCGGTAGCACCCCCGCGGCCCGGACACGGAAGCTCTTGAGCGCCAGCTCCGCCGCGGTGAGGCTCGCCTGCGCATGCCGCACCTGTTCGCCCAGGATATCGGCGAGCGCCGCCACCTTGTGGCGCCGCAGGTCGGCTGCGACGGCCACGGTCCGATCCGCCACCCCCTTCACGATCGCAGCGGTCAACTGCGGGTCGGTGCCCGTCAGTTGGACGGTCACGAAGGTCCCCTCCGGGTCCGTTGTCACCTGCAGCTGGCTCGCGAGCAGCTCCGCGGCGTCGTGCGGGGTGAGGAGCGTGAACTCGATGCGCCGTCCCGGCGTGAGCACAGCCGCCCCCGGCACCCACGCAAACCCCAGCGCGGGGCCGACCGAATCCCCCCGCTCCCCGTGCTGCACGACGCCCCCCTGCGCCGAGAAGAGCGTAAAGCCTGCTCCGTCGCGATCCACCTCCAGCCGGTAGCGTCCCGGCAGCACCTGGTCCTTGAGCCCGAACCGCAGCAGCGCGGTGCCGTCGAGCGGGGTCCTGGGATCGAGATACAGGCGGACGTCGCGCACGACGGTATCGAGCACGGCATCCGACCGGACGAAATCGACCCACGCCGCCACACCGAGCAGCCGCTCGGCCCCGGGTGGGGGCGTGGTGCCGCGGAGGGCGTTTGGGTTGGGCTCCGCTGCTCCGACCCAGAGACGGGCCCGGGCGAGGTAGCGCGGCCCGACGAACTTGGCAGCGGCGACGACCCCCGCCGCCGTCCCAAGCAGCGTGACGGCCAACACCACCCAGCGGCGCCGCCCGATGGCGCCGAGGATGCGGCGCCAGTCCGGCTCCGCTGCCGGCAGGAGCCGGGGCAGCTGCTCGTAGCGCGTCGGGGCCCGGGACCGGGGTGTCGCTGCGATTGCGTCGAGCCGGGCCGGCTCGGGGAGTGACGGTCCTTCGTGCGCCATGTCGAGTGCGAACCGTATCGCCCGGGACTCCACGTCCCGGGACCAAGGGTCGCCACTGCAAGGCCGGTACCGCTGAGACCGGACGCCAGCCTCACGCCCGCAGCGCCTCCGCGGGGCGTGGCGGTGGCGACGCGTGGCGTACGCGCAGCAAGTCGCCCCGCAGATTCGTAGCACGTGAGCGGCACGAGCGGGGGCGTGCTCGCGCCTGCTGGCGGGCGCAACGCGTTGTAGCGCAATCGGCTCGGGGAGCCGCCCGGCCGGCCGCGGCGGCGCGCACGTCATGTGCATCGGAGCTAGCGGGATTGCCCCGCGCAACGCGCGGCCACGATTCGTTCTTTTGCAGAGGAAGGGCACGCCGTTGAACATCCTCACCGCCCTGCTGAAGCGCCTCTACCCCCACCGGGGGCCGCTCACCTGGGCGTTTCACGCGTTCCTCGTGGCCCTCGCCTACGTCGGCGCCTACGGGCTGCGCTTCGATTTCGCGATCCCCTCGGACGAGCTGCGTCGTTTGGTCACAACGCTGCCCTACCTCGTAGCAGTGCGACCGCTCGCGTTCTATTCGTTCGGGCTGTTCCGGGACTACTGGCGCCACGTGGGGATGCGTGACCTCGTCAACGTCACGACCGCCGTGACGCTCAGCTCCGTCGCGTTCGTGGCGATCCTCTGGTTGAGCGGCCACGCCCGCGGCATGTCGCGCGCCGTGCTGATGCTCGACTGGCTGCTGGCGATTTTCTTAGTCGGCGGCTTCCGGTTCTCCATCCGCGTCGCGCGCGAGGTCAGCACCCTGGTGAAGGCAAAGGCACCGCAGGCGAAACGGGCCTTCATCATCGGCGCCGGTGAAGCGGGTGAGCAGCTGCTCCGCCAGCTGCTGCACGACCAGCGGCACCAGCTGAACGTCGTGGGTCTCATCGACGACGACCGGGACACGCACGGGCGATCGTTGCACGGCGTGCGCGTGCTGGGCGGCGTCCGCGATCTGCGCCGCCTCGCCGTCCAGCGCCGTGTCGAGCTGCTCGTCATCGCGATCCCGTCGGCCAGCCGCACCCAGCTGCAGCGCATCGTCGACCGCTGTGCCGAGACCAGAATCCCGTTCAAGATGCTCCCGCCGCTGCAGGATCTGCTCCAAAAGCGCGCCGAAGTCGGGCAACTGCGAGACGTGCAGCTCGAAGACCTGCTCGGTCGGGAGCCGGTCAAGCTCAACCTAGATCAGGTGGAGCGCGACCTCACAGGGAAGACCGTGCTCATCACGGGCGGCGCGGGGTCGATCGGATCAGAGCTGGCACGGCAGGTCGCGCGGTTCCAGCCGCGCCGTATCGTGCTGCTCGATCGCGCGGAAAACACGCTGTATTTCGTGTGGGTCGAGCTGCGCCGCGCCCACCCGAACCTCGAAGTCGTGCCGGTGATCGCGAGCATCACCAACGCCGATCGGATGGCCCAGGTGCTCCGGACCTACGAACCGGACTACGTCTTCCACGCGGCGGCGTACAAGCACGTGCCGCTGTGCGAAGCCAATGTGGTCGAGGCCGCTTGGAACAACGTCGTCGGGACCCTGCGCGTCGCCGAAGCCGCGGCGCGCCACGGCGTCAAGAAGTTCGTGCTGATCTCCACCGACAAGGCCGTCAACCCGACCAGCGTCCTCGGCGCCACGAAGCGGGTAGCCGAGCGGGTCGTGCTCGAGCTGCCGTATCTCGCCGCGTCGGGCACCGACTTCCGCGCCGTGCGCTTCGGGAACGTGCTCGGATCGGACGGCAGCGTGCTGCCGCTGTTCAAGCGCCAGCTCGCCGCCGGCGGCCCCCTCACGGTGACCGATCCCGAGGTGAAGCGCTACTTCATGACGATTCCGGAAGCCGTGCAGCTGGTGGTACAAGCGGCGGCATTGCCGGAAGCTGCCGGGCGGATTGCGATGCTCGAGATGGGAGAGCAGGTGCGCATCCTCGAGCTCGCCGAGCAGTTGATCCGGCTCTCCGGCTTCGTGCCCCACCAGGACATCCAGATCGAGTTCACCGGCCTGCGGCCTGGGGAGAAGCTGGAGGAGGAGCTCATCTCCTCGGACGAGGCCGCGCACCCGACGCCGGTGGAGAAAATTCACGTCATCGCATCGGCGGTCAGCGATCCCACCGCGCTGCGCCGGGGCTTGAGCCGCCTCGTCTCGCTCATGACGCTGGGCGATGATGAGGGAGTGTTGCGCGGCATCGCGGCGCTCGTGCCCGAGTACGTCCCCTGGCACGGTTCGGTGGCCGCCGAGGCAGTCGCCGCCAGGCCCAACCGTGCTTGGCGGCCGCCCCCCACGGTTCGCCTCGCGTGACGGCCAGCAGCGGCGTGCCGACGGGCGTGCAAGGACCGGTCGCGCCCGCCCCGGCGCAGCGCCGGACGTTTCTGCCGTTCGCGCCACCCGTTATCGGGCAGGAGGAAATCGAGGAGGTCGTCGACACGCTCAAGTCGGCGTGGATCACGACCGGCCCCAAGACGCGGGCGTTCGAGCGGGAATTCGCGGCGTTCGTCGGGGCGCCTGGCGCGCTGGCGCTCAACTCCTGCACCGCCGGGCTGCACACCGCCCTCGCGACCCTCGGTATCCGCCCCGGCGACGAGGTCATCACCACCCCGATGACCTTTTGCGCCTCGGTCAACGTGATCGAGCACGTCGGCGCCCGGCCCGTGCTCGTCGACGTGGAGCCCGACACCTTGAACATCGACCCCCAGCGCATCGCGGCGGCCGTGACGCCGCGGACGCGCGCGATCCTCGCGGTACACTACGCCGGTCACCCGGCGGATCTGGACGGCATCGAGGCGCTGGCCCGTACCCACCGGCTCACCGTGGTGGAAGACGCCGCGCACGCCATCCCCGCGAGGTACAAGGGACGGTGTATCGGCTCCGGGACCAACCCCGTGGCCTTCAGCTTCTACGCCACGAAGAATCTCACCACCGCGGAAGGCGGCATGCTCACCGGCGATGCCGCGTTTCTCGAGCGGGCGCGCGTGCTCAGCCTCCACGGCATGAGCCGGGACGCGTGGAAGCGCTACGATCAGGGCGGCAGCTGGCGCTACGAGGTCCTGCTCCCCGGCTTCAAGTACAATATGACCGACATTCAGGCCGCCATCGGGTTGTGGCAGCTGCGGAAGCAGGACGCCTTCCAGCGGCGGCGGCGCGAGGTGGTCGCGCGCTACACCGCGATGTTCGCGGGGGAGGAAGCCCTCGAGCCACCGGTCGCCCGGCCGGACGTGGAGCCCGCTTGGCACCTGTACGTCCTCCGGCTGCGGCGGCAAGCGCTGCGCATCGGGCGCGATCGCTTCATCGAGGAACTCGCCGCCCGCAACATCGGCACGTCGGTGCACTTCATCCCGATTCACCTGCACCCCTACTACCGTGACAAGTACGGTTACGCAGCGGACGCTTTCCCCGTCGCGTACCAGAACTATCGTCGCCTGCTGAGCTTGCCGCTCCATCCCGGGCTGTCCGACCGCGACGTCTCGGACGTCATCGCGGCGGTGCTCGACGTCGCGCGCACCCATCGGCGCTGAGGATGTGATGCGCTTCGGGTGGGTGGGCTGCCATGCGGAAGGGCTCTCGGCGCTCGAGGCCTTGCTCGCGGCCCGCACCCCGATCACCGGCGCCATCACGCTCCACTCCGAGCTCGCGGCCCAGCGCAGCGGCGCCGTCGACTACGCGCCCGTGTGCACTCGCTACGGCATCCCGCTCGCTCGCGTGGGAAGCATCAACGAGCCGGACGGGCTCGCAGCACTGCGCACGCTCGACGCGGACGTCGTGTTCGTGATCGGCTGGAGCCAGATCCTGCGGCCGGCGGCGCTGCGCCTGGCGCGGACCGGCATGATCGGGGCGCATGCCTCCCTCTTGCCGCAGCTGCGCGGGAGCGCGCCCATCAACTGGGCGCTGATTCGAGGCGAGCGGCAGACCGGAAACTCGCTCATCTGGCTCGCGGACGACGTCGACCAGGGCGCCATCATCGACCAGACGGCGTTCTGCATCACGCCCTACGACACCTGCGCCTCCCTGTATGAGCGCGTCGCCGCGTCGAACCGGGAAATGCTGCTGCGCCTCGTGCCGCGCCTGCTCGCGGGCGAGCGCCCCGGCCGGCTCCAGCCGGCGGGCGACGAGCCGTTGCTGCCGCGGCGCCGCCCTGCCGACGGACGGATCGACTGGGGTCAGCCCGCTCGCGCCATCTACGACTTCATTCGCGCTCTGACGCGGCCCTACCCGGGCGCCTTCAGCTGGCTCGCGGGGCGGCGGTGGACGATCTGGCACGCCGCCCACCTCCCCGGTGAGAACGGCGCGGCACTGCGCGCTACGCCCGGCGAGGTGCTCGGCCCCATGGTGAGTCCCGTCGAGGCGACCTGCGGCCAGATGGTCGCATGCGGCGCAGGCGCCGTCGTGCTGCTCGAGCTGCAGGCGGAGGACGGCACGGTGCTCCGGGGCCGGGAGCTGAGCGATCAGCCGTGGACGGGGAAACGCTGGGGCGACGAGAGGGAAACGTCATGACACGTCGTAGCACGCTGACCGCGACGCTGATCGTTGCCTTGGCCTGTGGCGAGGACCGTCCACCGCTCGCGCCGGTTGCCGAGCTGAGTGGACGGTCCGATCCCGTGCTCCTGGCCGCCGGCAACATAGCGAGCTGCGGCACGGACCGCGACGAACTGACCGCGCGCCTCCTTGACACGCTCTCGGGCACGGTGCTCACGCTGGGCGACAACGCGTATCCCAACGGCACCCTCGGCGACTACCAGAACTGCTACGACCCGACTTGGGGGCGTCACAAGGCGCGTACCTACGCCACGCTGGGTAATCGCGACTACAACACCGGCGCCGCGGACGGCGCCTTCGACTACTTCGGCAACCACGCAGGGCCGCGCGCCAAGGGCTACTACAGCTTCGACCTCGGCGCCTGGCACATCCTCGTGCTCAACTCGAACGGCGCGTACGTCCCGTATGGCGCCGGCTCGGAGCAGGACGCCTGGCTCCAGAACGACCTCGCGGCGAACACGCAGAAATGCCTGCTCGCGGCCTGGCACCATCCCAGGTTCTTCTCGTCGAGTGACAGCGGATGGACGTCGGCGGGCCCGCTCAAGACCTTATGGAACCGCCTCCACGCGGCTGGGGCCGACCTCGTGCTGAACGCGCAGCAGCACCTGTATGAGCGCTTCACCCCAATGACCCCGGACGGCGCCGTGGACAGCGTCGGCGGCATCCGCGAGATCAATGTCGGCACGGGCGGGGAGAGCACCGCGCTGCCGACGGTCTCAGCGGCGCACAGCGAGGTCGTGTCAGCGGCCTACGGCGTGCTGAAGCTCACTCTCTCCCCTGATCGCTACAGCTGGCAGTTCGTGCCGATCGCGGGCCAAGCATTCAGCGATACCGGCTCCGCGGCCTGTCACCACGCGCCACCGCCTGAAGCGCCGCCATCGGTCGACGCCGGCCCCGATCTCCGCACCGAGCCAGCGGCGCCCGCCCAGCTCGCCTTCCGCATCGCGGACCAGGAGAGCGAAGCCCCGTGGAGCTATGAGGTCGACTGGGGGGACGGCACCACGGACCAGGGGAGCGCCGCCTCCGTGGTGGGCCCGCTGACCGCCAAACACGCGTATGGCGCGGCTGGGCAGTACCATGTGCGCGTGAGCGTCGCGGATCCGGACGGCGGTGTGGCGTGGGACACGCTCACAGCCGTCGTCGACCCGCCCGGTACACCACAGGTCTTCGTCGGGGCGGGAGACGTAGGCACGTGTGCCAAGACTTACGATGAGGCCACGGGCAGGCTGCTCGACTCCATCGGGGGCACGGTGTTCGTCCTGGGGGACAACGCGTACCCCGACGGCGCGGACTCGAGCTACAAAAAATGCTTCCACCCCGCCTGGGGACGTCACAAGAAACGGATCCATCCCGTGCCCGGCAATCATGACTATCGCCAACCCGGCGCAAACGGCTACTTCGCGTATTTCGGCGTCGCCGCCGGGGATCCCGCGAAAGGCTACTACAGCTACGACCTGGGCAGCTGGCACATCATCGCGCTCAACTCGACCCTCGACATGGGCGCTGGGTCGCCAGAGGAGCAGTGGCTCCGAGCTGACCTCGCGGCCCATCCGGCGCGCTGCACGCTCGCATATTGGCACCTCCCACGCTTCAGCTCCGGCACGACGCACGGCAGCCAGGTGCAGACTCAGCCGCTCTGGCAGGCGCTGTACGAGTACGGCGCAGACATCGTACTCGCGGCGCACGAGCATAATTACGAACGGTTTGCGCCCCAGACCCCGGACGGCACGCTTGACTCGGCGCGCGGCATCCGAGAATTCGTGGTCGGGACGGGGGGGTCGGGCGCCTATCCCTTGGGCCCGCCGATCCCCAACAGCGAGCTGGGCTCGTGGAACCACGGCGTCCTCAAGCTCACACTCGATGATGGCGCCTACACCTGGCAGTTCATACCGGTGCCCGGCGAAGCGTTCACCGATACGGGAAGCGGAACGTGCCATTGAGCAGGCGCTACATGGCAGCGCCATATAGCGGGTTCGCAGCGCGCTGTCGCGGCGGTGCGCCGTGGCTCGCCCGCGGCGCGCCTGCATCCTCCTTACAGGACAACCGGTTAGCAAGGTGGTCTCCTTTGCACGCGCGATGCACCAGGGGCGCGATGCGCTCACGAAGGAATCGTGGGGCATGGAAGGAGGAGACCATCGATGCGCCAACTGCGACTTTCCCCTCGGCACGCGTGTCTCGGGCTGGCCGTCGCCCTGGGCGCCGCCGCGTGTCGCCAAGACGCCCCCCTCGCGGATCCCGCCACGGAACTCGTGCCGGGGGTCGACCTGCCCCCGCTCGCCGATCCAGGCGGTCCCTACTCGTCCGACGGCGGGACGGTGCACTTCGACGGCAGCCGGTCCGTCGATCTCGACGGCGACGCGCTCAGCTACGCCTGGGACTTCGGGGACGGAGCGACGGGTAGCGGCGTGGCGCCCACGCATGACTACCAGATCGACGGCAGCTATACCGTCACGCTCGTCGTCACCGACTCCCGCGGCGCCTCCAGTCTCCCCAGGAGCACGTCGGCGTCCGTTTCGAACGTTCCCCAGGCCGAAATGCTGCTGGCCGCGGGCGACATCAGCACCTGCGGGGGGGACGGTGACGAGGCCACCGCCAGTTTGTTGGACGCCAATCCGGGCACCGTGATCGCGCTGGGCGACAACACGCTCCACGGCACGGCCGCCGATTACGCCAATTGCTACGATCCCTCCTGGGGCCGCCACAAGAGCCAGACCTACACGCTGCTGGGCAATCACGAATACGACCCCGGCACGGCGGACGCCAGTTTCGACTATTTCGGTGACCGCGCCGGCCCGCGCGGCAAGGGATACTACAGCTTCGATCTCGGCGCCTGGCATGTCATCGTGCTGAACTCCAACGGCAGCCATGTCCCGTTCAGCGCCGGCTCGGAGCAGGACCAGTGGCTCCAGGCCGACCTCGCGGCGAACAGCAAGCAGTGCACACTCGCCGTGTGGCATCATCCGCGGTTCTTCTCGTCGGGCGAGCCGGGCTACACGTCATCGGGGCCGATCAAGATCTTGTGGGACCGCCTCTACGCCGCCGGTGCGGACGTCGTGCTCAACGCGCAGATGCACCACTACGAGCGCCTGGCCCCGATGACGCCGGACGGAACCGTGGACAACGCTCGCGGCATCCGCGAATTCAATGTCGGCACAGGTGGCGAGAGCACCGCCATGCCCACGGTGATCGCGCCGAACAGCGAGGCCCGCGGCGCGGATTTCGGCGTGCTCAAACTCACCCTGCGCGCCGGCGCGTACCAGTGGGAGTTCATGCCCGTCGCTGGGGCCAGCTTCACCGATTCGGGGTCCGGTAGCTGCCACTAGGGACCAAGCGAGTGCGGCGTTGACGCCACGCCTGACCCAGCAGGCCGAGCCGGGCTGCCGCACCCCCGCATCGCCCTGCCGCTAAGTAGGCCCCGCGGGCGTGGCGTACGACGTGCAGTGCGCCGGAGCGTGCGCACAGATGCGACTGTAGGGACAATCGGCCCCCCTCGCCCCCCGGCCCCCTCGGCGGCCCCCGCCTTGGCGGTTGCCTGCACGCCGGCGGTTTCCCTCCTGGCCGTGCGCCACGCCTCAATCCCCGAGATCCTGGGCTGGGACCAGCTCGTGGCGCGGTTTCCAGGGTGCCGGATCGGTCACACCCGGGCATGGCTCCGCTCGCTCGAGGCATGCGGGAAGGGCGACCCGCTGTACCTCGTGTTCGAGCGCGGGGCCGATGTCGTGGGCTGCCTGCCGGGCTTGCTCACCAGAGTCGGACCGCTCCGCTTGTTCGGCTCTCCACTGCCCGGCTGGCAAACGTGGAGCATGGGCCCGGTGTTCGATCCCGGCCGGGTCACCACGCGGGAGCTGGGTACGGCCCTGGTGACCTTCCTGGCACAGCACTACGGGGTGCACCACGTCGAGCTTATGACGGGCGCGCTCGATCCAGCCACCATGCGCGAGGCGGGGTTTCGGGGCGACCCGGAGCTCACCTATCGCGCGCCGCTCTACCCTGGTGACGAGGCCCGGGCCTGGCGCGCACTCAGGGACAGCGCACGCCGCAACATCCGGCGAGCGATCAACCTGGGCCTAGTCGTGCGCTTCGCGGAGGACGCGGCCTTTGCCGACGAGCACTACGACCAAGTGCGGGAAGTGTACGTGCGCGGCGGCAATGTCGTCCCCTTCGGCCCGGAGCGGGTGCGCGCCTGCGTACAGCATATGCGCACGGCGGGGAAACTCCTCGCCGTCTCGGTGTCCCTTCCCAACGGTCCGGTCATCGCCACGGGGATCTTCCTGGTGCACGCCCGTGAGCTGTTCCTCTGGACCTGGGCGCACCGCAGCCGCTACCGCTGGTACCGTCCCACCGAGTTGATGACTTGGACGGTGATGCAGCGGGCGATGGCTCTTGGCTGCAACACGTTCGATCTCATGGGCGGAGGCGACTTCAAGCGCAAGTTCGGCGCGGAGCCCGAGCTGACGAAGTACCGCTGGGTCTGGAGTCGGTATCCTTGGATCACGCGGGCGCGCGACGTTGCCGGCGTCGCGCACCGCTGGCAGCAGTCTTTGCGCGGCCGCTTGTTGCGGCTCGCGCTGCGGTCGACCGGGGCGTTCGCGGCCGCCTCCCCCACGCCCCCCGCCCCCCCACCCCGAGCAGGGTGAGGGTCAATGGCGCCGCGGCCGCTGGCGTGTGTGATGGGCGACATGGACCTGGTGCGGCCGCTCGGGCTGGCCGGTATTCCCTGCGCCGTAGTCGCGCCCCGCGGTGCGCCCACCCGCTTCACCCGCTTCGCTCGCCACGCCCTCGACTGGGTGGACGCCTGGGACGCTCCCGAGGCACAAGTGGACGTGCTGGTGCGCTTCGCCGAAGCACAACCTGAGCCACCGGTGCTCTATTACGAGGAGGACCGCGAGCTCCTGCTCGTAAGCCGGTTTCGCGATCGCCTGGCACGGGCGTTTCGCTTCGTGGCGGCGGACGCCGACCTGGTCGAGGCGCTCGTGGACAAGGCGCGTTTCCAAGAGCTCGCGGCCCGCCTCGATCTCCCCGTGCCCCGCGCGCACGTTTTGCACCCCGAGGTCGAGCCATGCCCAGCGGAGCTCGCCGTCCGGCTGCCCTGTATCGTCAAGCCGTTGACCCGCCGGGTCGACCGGTGGGAGCCGGTCGGGAGCGGAGCAAAAGCGATCCGTGTCGACACGTTGAGCGTGCTGCGCGCTCTGTGGCCGCTGCTCGCCGAGGCGCGCGCGCCGGTCCTCGCCCAGGAGCTGGTCCCCGGCCCGGAGACGCTCGTCGAGAGCTATCACGTGTACGTAGATCCGTCCGGCGACCGGGTTGCCGACTTCACGGGACGCAAGATCCGCACCTACCCTCTGCACTACGGTGACAGCACCGCGCTGATCATCACGGATGCGCCCGACGTCGCGACCCTGGGTCGTGACGTGGTGCGGCGGCTCGGTGTCCGCGGCGTCGCCAAGCTCGATTTCAAGCGCCGCCCTGATGGGCGCCTGTACCTGCTCGAGGTCAACCCGCGCTTCACGCTCTGGCACCATCCGGCCGCGCTCGCGGGCGTCAACATCCCGGCGCTCGTGTACGGCGACCTGGCCGGGCTGGCCCGACCTGCGGTGCGACCCGCCCGGCCGGGGGTGCGTTGGTGCAAGCCGTGGGGCGACGCCGTCGCGGCACGCGCGAGCGGCGTCACGTTCGTCGGCTGGCTCGCCTGGGCGCTGCGCAGCGAAGCTTGGCGCGCATTCGCCTGGGACGACCCGCTGCCCCTCGTCGGAGGCGCACTGTGGCGCCTCGCATCGCGACTGGGATCACGGATCCGTCCTGGCCGCGGCGGGACGCTCGAGCGACTGGCGATGGGCCCCGAGCCATGAGCACGACGCTCGCACCCGCACACGTCACCCGGCCGGCGTCCCTCGCGGCGGCTCCGGCTGAGTGCGGCCCCATGGTGAACCCGGTCGTGCGCTGGGCCCTGTATCTCTTCGTCTTCTCGATCCCGTTCGAGATGCCACAGCGGTCGATCCCGCTCGAAACCACGACCATCACCGCGGCGCTGTTCCTCCTGACGACACCGCTCGAGAGCCGCGCGTGCTACGGTCGCATCCCCTCTGCTCTGCTGTGGTTCGGCGGGTGGCTCTGGGTGTTCGTCATCGCGGCGCTGGTGGGCTCGCAGCAGTACGCGCAGCTCGCCCTCCAGCTCCTGGCCCAGCTCGGCGAACTGCTGCTCCTTTGCTGGGCGGCCGGCAACCTGATGCGCGATCGTCGGGTATTCCGCGCCGCGCTCATGACATTGGTTGTCGCGTGCGCGCTGTGGGCAGCCTTGGAGATCGCCGGGATCGGGCTCACGGCGAAGCGGGTCTGGAGCGGCGGCGAGCGGGAGACGATGCTCGGGCAGAACGCCAATCTCAGCGCTCTGATCCTGTCAGCCGGGGTGCTCGCCGCCGTCGGCCTCCGCCACGCGGGGGCGTCGCGCCTGCTGCGCCTACCGTTCGTGTTCTGGCCGCTGGTCGGGCTGCTCGGCGGCGCCGTCGTGCACACCGGCTCGCGGGGTGGTGTGCTCGCTCTTACCGCCGGCCTGCTCGTCTCAGCGTTGAGCGGCCTGACCCTGTGGCAGCGCCTGCGCAACGGGTTCGCAGTGCTCCTCGCCATGGCGGCCCTCGTGTGGGGCGCGCTCCACGTCGAGGTCATGCGCAACCGGTTCGTCGAAGCGGCGGAGGGCAGCCTCGCCGGGCGAGAGCAGATCTACCCCGTCCTCCTCCAGATGCTGATCGAGCGACCCGTCCTGGGCTGGGGCCCAATCACCAACCAGTTCGAGATCGCGCGGCGCATCCATGAGAAGGTGCGGCCGCGCCGGGATGCCCACAACCTCGCGCTCGAGGTGGTGACGACGACCGGGGTCGTCGGGGCGATCCCCTTCTTCGCCGGCCTGTGGGGGTGCTTCTTGGCCGCGCGTCGGGGACGGGCCGCGTTCGCCCTGTTCGCGGAGATGATGGTCGGAACGACGAGCGGCACCTGGATCGCTTCGAAACTGTTGTGGTTTGTGCTCGCCCTCGTTCTGGCGCGCGATCCTACCCGCGCCGCGCCCCCTGGCGGGCAGTCAGTACCGATCGGTACACGTCGACTACCTTCGGGGTGAGCAGGGCTTCATCCAGCTCCCTCACCGCGTCGCGGCCATTGCTGCGCTGCCCGCTGCGCAGCACCCGCTCCAGCGCGGCCGCGATGGCTTCGGGACGCTCGTCCCTGCACAGCTCGCACCCGGCGACACCCCCGAGCCGGAGCGGGACGTCGCCCACCGGGACGGACACGACGGGGAGATTGCACGCCAGCGCTTCCTTGACGACGTTGGGCGAGCCTTCCTGCAGGGACGTGAAAACGAGCGCATCGCACGCGTTCATGTAGTAGGGCATATCCGAATACATCACTCCCCACGCCACAACCAACTCGGCCGGCAGCGTCTCACGCAACAGCTCGACCGCCCGCCGCGCCAGGCTGTAGCGCTTGCGCGGTTCGTGCGGCCTGCCGGCGAAGAGGATGAGCCGCTGGTCAAGGGGCAGCCCGAGGTGACGGCGGGCTTCAGCGCGCGGAATTAACCGAAACGTTGCGAAGTCGATGCCTGAGGGGATGGTGTATACGGGAACGCCCGGCTCGAGTAAAGCGCGCATGTGATCCGACACCACGATGACCGCGTCAGCTCGGGACGCGACCCACTGCGACACCCGCTGGAGCAGCCGACCCTTGAGCCTGATACTCCCCTGCTCGTCGTGGATGATGCCTTGCAGATCATCGCCCCGCAGGGTCACGATTAAGGGCCGCCGCTTCGGGAACGCCAGCAACCCGCTCTGCCCAAATTGCGCGTGCACCAAATCGTATCGGCCGGGGGCGAGCCGGGACTGCGCCCGCACCCACGCCGTCGCATAGTGGCGCAGCCGCTGGCGTCCGTCGAAGTTCAACACGTCGACGTCGACGCCTGCCGCGCGGAGGAAGTCCGCCTGCCGCTTAACGAAGTTGGTCGTCCGCGGTCGGCCCGGTCGCGGGCCACCGCTGGTGATCATCAAGACACGGATCGGCGCATCCGTTCCCACACCGCTCAATTGACGATCCGCACCGTGATGCCACTCGAAGTGGTGACCTGGCCGGTCGCATCGCGCGCCGTCGCCGTGAGCGTGTAGGTCCCGTTCGGCTGCTCGCGCGAATTCCAGGCGAGCGTGAACTTGGTGAGCGGCGCTTCCGTGGTCACGGCCGAGCCGATGTCCTGTCCGTTCAGGGCAAACTGGACCGCCGCCACCGCTCGGTCATCCACGGCCGTGGCCGTCAGGGCGACGTCGCCCGTCAGCGTCGCGCTGTCAGCGGGCGAGAAGAGGGAGACGATGGGCGGCCCGATGTCCACGAGCGCACCCGGGTGGTTGGCCAGCCACGCGGCGATCGCGTGGTTCCAGTACTCCAGCCCGCTGGCACCGGTCAGCAACCTGTAGCAGCTCGGCAGGGGCTCGGGGAAAGGACCGGATCCTAGCCAGATCATCACGTTGCCCGCGCAATCCTTCAGCTTGTTCGCCGGCGGGACCAGGACGTCGTTCTCGATGTTGGGGCTATCGACGCGGTACACGTTGTCGTACAGAGAGATCATCGGAGCCGTGGCGTCCCACTTGAAAAACCCCCCGTGACCGGGGCGTCGAAACCCTTGATCCATGTCCTGGAGCCGGAACAGCGAGTTCCTCACGACCACAAGGTTAAGGCTACCATCCTGCGTGGTGGTGTACGGTCGGGAGCTGAACCCTTCATAGCATCCGTCAAACAGGGAATTCTCGATCGTTCCGCTGTTCACGAAGTCATTCTCGACACAGTCGTCGCGGATGTACTTGAAGTAGACGTCGCGCACGGTCCAGTTCGCATCCTCTTGCGCATCCATGCTCGCGCCGTCTCCGTAGTCGAACACCCGGAAACCCTCCAGCTGAAACGCAGTGCCATGGGCGACCAGCCCGTAGGTGTCGTGCATCCTGTCGTACGGCGTCCCCGGCGGCAGCGAACCGATGACCACGCCGCCGTAGAAACAGATGCTCGCACCGCCCCCGACGTAGACAGGAATGTCGGTCGGTGTGACGAACCACGCGGTGGACGCATCGACCTCGGTATTTCGAGCCAAGCTCCTGCTATCGAACCCGGATGTCTGCAGCCCGCGCACTGTCACGAGGGGGTCTCCCGGCGTCTGGCACAGGCGCGCCGGAACCGGCCTCTCTGCATCCAGGCAGGCGATGGATACCGCGATCACCGCGGCCGGAATCCAGGCGGCGCCGTTCATCTCGTCCTCAAAGTCCCAGTCTCGCGGTTCTCAGTCATACGCCTGCGCCGCAAGAATCGTAGCTACGGGCGATGTAGCTGCACCGCCACATCGACCAAAGACCTGAGCCGAGAATGGCCTGACCATGGAGGCGACCGTCGCGGCCGTGCCGTAGCGCGCGCGCTTCACCCCGTCGCTGAGTCGGGAAGGGTCGTAGGCAAGATCTTGCAGCAGTAGCGGTTAGCTAGGAGAAATGCGGCCGCATGCGTCCTGCAGAGGGGCCGCTCGAGTCCACCTCGTCATGTCCGCCGCCATGCGATTACGTCCGTTGACAGCCGTCCTCATCGTCGCGGTGTCGGTGGCGATCGTCGCCCTGGCCGCCTGTCATGTCGAGAGCGCTCCCACCGTTGTGGCTCCGCCCCCGCTCCCCCCGCTTCCGCCGCCCCTGCCCCCCCTGCCCAACCAGCCCCCGGTCGCCGATGCGGGCGGCCCCTACACGGGCGGCGACACGGCCGCTATCGCCTTCGACGGGACTCGGTCGTTCGATCCGGACGACGACCTGCCGCTCGATTACACCTGGGACTTCGGCGACGGGAACACCGCTATCGGGGCCACGCCGGCGCACGCATATGCCGCGGCCGGCGTCTACCGCGTCACGCTCACAGTCACGGACGCGCGCGGTGCCCGCAGTACTCCCGTGATCACGACCGCGGTCCTGACGGCGGCCGCCTCCGCCGTGCTACTCGCGGCCGGCGACATCGCGAGCTGCGGTGTCGACAGCGACGAATTGACGGCGCAGATCCTCGACACCATGCCGGGGACAGTCCTCACCCTCGGCGACAACGCGTTCCCCGATGCTACGCTGAGCACGTACCTGAGCTGCTACGACCCGAACTGGGGCCGGCACAAGGCGCATACCTATGCCACGCTCGGCAATCACGAGTACACGACCGGTACGGCGGCCGGGGCGTTCGACTACTTCGGTGACCGCGCCGGACCGCGCGACAAGGGCTACTACAGCTTCGACCTCGGCGCCTGGCACGTCATCGTCTTGAACTCGAACGGCAGCTTCGTCCCCTTCAGCACCGGCTCAGAGCAGGACCAGTGGCTCCAGGCCGACCTCGCCGCGAGCACCAAGCAGTGCACGCTCGCAGCCTGGCATCATCCGCTGTTCTTCTCGTCGCGCGAGGCCGGCTACACCTCCGAGCCCGCCATCAAGGCGATCTGGAGCCGGCTCTACGCCGCGGGCGTGGACGTCGTGCTGAACGCGCAGATGCACCATTACGAACGCTTCGCGCCTCTGAGCCCGGACGGCGCGGTGGACTCGGCGCGGGGCATCAAGGAATTCAACGTGGGCACGGGGGGCGCGAGCGTCGCACTCCCGACGGTCATCGCGGCAAACAGCGAAACCGTGGCTGGCGCCTTCGGCGTGCTGACGCTGACCCTGTACCCCGACCGCTACACCTGGCGATTCGTGTCGACAGCGGGCGAGACGTTCGCCGACTCGGGGAGCGGAGCGTGCCACTGATCCGCGGGATCCTACGGAACTCTGCGTAGGTGACGCGAAGTCGGGGGTGGGGGCGTCGCACGCGTCACGAACTTCCCTAAGCCGTCTTCTGATAACGAAGCGCCCGGGTATTCAGGGTGCCCGGGTCAACAGGAAAACGTCGAACTCCGGAAGCGTCGCTGGCGCTGGCGAGCTCGCCAAGCCCACGGGCACAGGGGGCGGCCGCGGGCTCATCGGCACGGTGATCGACCCGCCAGTGTAGACGCCGCTGACGAGCGGCGGGTCGAACAGCGCCTGCACGCTTCGCACCAGGTAGGCGTCTCCCGAACGCAGCACCGCCGCGACGTCGACCGGGACGGCGCCGGCGTGGCCCCAATTGTAGACGACGATGTGGGCCCGGCCCGGGGCGTACAGGTTCGGACGGACGAACACGACCGGCTCCGAGGGCATGGTTCCTGCGGCCTGATCGGTCGTCCCGAGCCCCGTCGCCGCCTGCCACGCGCCGAACGTGTAGCTCCGGCCATGGTAGCTCCACGCCGTGTCCATGGGGTCGTGATAGTACTGGTCGCTGGCCCAGTTATAGCCCGTAGTGGTCGAGTCTTCCAGGTGCACCACTTTGCTGGCGCCCCCGCCGACGACCGTGTTGCCCGTCACTGTAGCCTGCCGCCAGGAATGCACGTCCAGCACCAGCGTGCCGCCGACGACATAGTTGTGCGTGAAAGTCAACGATCCGTTCAACACCTTCGATGGCGACCACCCGAGCCGCACGTTCGCCGAGTTCACGCCCGGGCTGAAGTAGGTCATGTTGTCGACGCCGACGCTCCCATCCGCCGGCTCGAACCCCCCCACCAGGATGTTGGCACCGCTCGGATTCCCGGCGAGGAGGCCGTTGTTGAAGCTGACGTTCCCGTCGGTGCGGATGTTGTTGAGCATCCCCCGACCGGCGTCCGAATAGGCATGGATGCCGTACCCGTACTGGTCGAACAGGACGTTGTCACGCAGCACCAGCGGCCCTGCGTCACTTCTTACGTACAGCGCGTGCCCACCGCCCCGCCCCCCAACCGACCATCCGTTGTTGTAGATGATGCAGCCATTGACCTCGACGTCTGAGCGGGTCGGGTAATTGTAGAAGCCGATCCCGCCGTCATGCACGACCAGGTTGATGTACTTGGTGTGGGAGGCGTCGTTCACAATCATGTTGGGCCGGGTCGTCGTCGCCCGGTTGGGATCGGAGTCGGTGAGCTCGAGCCCCCACAACACCGTGTAATCGCCGCCTACAGTCAGGAAGTCGCCCCGCACCGAATCGGTCGTGGCCCCGGCCGCATCGAGGATCGCGCGTTCGCCCGGATACTGTCGCACGACCACCGCCGAACCAGGCGCCCCGCTCACCGTGCTGCGGTGTGCTCCCCGATAGGTGCCGCCCCGAAGCCAGATCGTGTCACCGGGTTGCACTCTGCCGGCGGCACCCGCGAGCCCGCTGCCGAGGTCCCACGGCTGGGATTGCGTGCCGTCGCCAGCGCTCGTTCCGGTAGGCGACACGTAGTGGCTCTTCTGTGCTGGAGGCGGCTGCGTGGCGCGGTCGGTGCCGCAGGCGCCGAGCAGCAGCACTGCGCAGCGCCCGAGTCGCGTTACGTCGGACGAATCGAACAGCCGGAGCACTATCACAAAACCGCAGCCTCCTCCGAGTTCGGAGCAACGCGTCGCGGTCACGCAACGCGACGCCACCGGCGGAATGACTGCAAGTGTGATGCGAGCGCCGGAGCCCGGCTCGTGCGAGCGGCCTGGACCGCAACGTCGTGTCCCAGCTGCAGAAAGGTCGCGACAGCGCTGCACCCATGCGACTGACGGCTCGGTGACACATAAGGACCCCATGCCCCAGGGGAGGGGATGGGTTGCGATCATGCCGGACAGATCTCGTCTAAGTCTTCGAGTCCGACGAGGACATCGCGCGGCTTGCTGCCGTTGGCAGGGCCGAGAATCCCGGCCAGTTCCAACTGGTCGATGATTCGCGCAGCCCGCCCGTAGCCGATGCTCATGCGCCGCTGCAGTAACGACGTCGAGCCGATCTGGTTCTGGATGCAAACCTCGGCAGCCTGCCGGAACAACGGATCCCGCTCACCCTCGCCTGGCCCCTTCCCCGCTGCTCCCTCCCCAGCCTTCTCCGCCTCCTCGAGCTGCTCCATCTGCTCGATGATGTCCACCTCGACGCGTTGCTCGAGCTGAGCGTGGCGCTCCGTATACCAGCCCATGAGCCGCTCGGTTTCGTCGGTCGAGATGAAACAACCTTGGATGCGAACGGGCTCGCTCTTGCCGGGGGGCAGGAACAGCATGTCCCCGTTCCCCAGCAGCGTCTCGGCGCCGTTCTGGTCGAGGATGGTGCGGCTGTCCACCTTGGAAGCGACGCGGAACGCGACGCGGCAGGAAAAGTTCGCCTTGATGAGGCCCGTGATGACGTTCACGGAGGGCCGCTGAGTCGCCAGGATTAGATGGATCCCGACGGCCCGCGCCTTCTGCGCCAGCGTGGCGAGCGGCGTCTCCACCTCGTGCTGCACTGTCATCATGAGGTCGGCCAGCTCATCCAGAATCACCACGACGTAGGGCAGCACGCCCTCGGTATACTCGGCGTCGAACGGCAGCTCCTGCTGGATCCCCGGACCGAAGCCTGGGCTCGGCATGGCGAGGGTCGCCCGCTGGCCTTTGAGCGGCTTCCCGTCCCGCACCTTACGGTTGAAGTCCGTGATGTTGCGCGCGTGGTTGGCGTGGAACAGCTGGTAGCGACGCTCCATCTCGCGCACGGCCCACTTGAGGGCCGTCGCGGCCTTCTGGTTGTTGGTGACGACCGGGTGGCGGAGATGGGGGAGCGCGTTGTACATCGAGAGCTCCACCATCTTCGGGTCGATCATCAGCATCCGCAGCTCCTGAGGCGGATAGCGGTACAGCAGGCTCGTGATGATCGCGTTGATGCAAACCGACTTTCCCGACCCCGTGGCGCCGGCGATCAGCAGGTGTGGCATCTTCACCAGATCGGCGACGACCGGCTCACCCTCGAGATTCTTGCCGAGCGAGATGGGCAGAACGCGCGCGCCGCGGTGAAACTCTTCGCCTTCGATCAGCTCGCGCACGTGGACCATGCGCGGCATCGGGTTCGGGACTTCGATGCCGACCGCCGCCTTTCCCGGAATCGGCGCCACGATGCGCAGCGACTGGGCGCGCATCGCGAGCGCCAGATCGTCGGCGAGCGCGGCGATGCGGCCGACCTTCACGCCCGGCCCCGGTGCCACCTCATACTGCGTAACGACGGGGCCCACCGTCCGCCCGGCGATCGAGCCCTCTACCCGGAACGTCTGCAGAGTCTCGATCAGCTTGCGGCCCATCTGCTCGATTTGGGCGAGTCCGGCGTCGCCGTCCTCGGGGGGGGCGGGGTTCAACAGCTCGATGGGGGGGATGAGGACGCCTTTGGGAACGGGATGCGGGATGCGGGATGCGGGAGGCGTCGGCTTGGTCTTCCGAGTCTTCGCCTCTTTCAGTGCCGTGATGTTCCGCTCGCGCTCGTCTGCGGCGGTCTCGGGTACGCGAAGCGGCTTCCCCGGCTTCGGCGCATCCCGCATCCCGCTTCCCGCATCCCGGCTTCTAAGCACCACCAGCGGGTGCCACCCCACCGTCAGCAACCCCACCGCCGACAGCGCGAACAGCCCGACCAACACGCCGCCCGCCGTGCCGACCGCCTGGTGCACGGCGTGGGCGAGGGCGCCCGGGAGCACCCCCACGAGTTTTTGGGTGGCAGTCCAGACGTGGTAGTCGGCCGGAAAGTTTGCCCCGGCGACCGTGCCGATCCCGTACGGAAGGAGCAGGATGAGCCCGGTGCCGAGGACGGCCGCGCGGGCGGCGGACAGGCTCCCGAGCCGCTCGAACGCTGCCAGGGCCCAACCGATGCCGAGCACCGGGACGAGCACCGAGCCCGCGCCGACCACCCGCCACAACTGCGAGCCGATCCGGTCGCCCCAGCTCCCGGTGATGGGGAGGCGCAACAGGGTCAGCCCGAGGAACAGCCCCACGACCAAGGCGCCGATCCCGACGAGTTCCTGGCGCGCCTTCTGCTTCACGTGATCTGGCGGTTGGCGTACAGCGGGACCACGCCGAATCGGTCCGCCTTCGCGGCGAACGCCACATCGTCGCCGAGGTCCACGTCGGCGAGCTGGCGGGCGGCTTCGGAGTTCTCCAGCGCCTCCTGCCACGTCGCGAACTGCCTGGTGAGGGCGACGGCGGCCCGAGCGGCGTCGTTCAGCTCCACCTTGCGGACGCCCTTCTTCACGCCCTTCACGAGGCGGCCGGCGGTGTAGGCGTCCTCGATCGCGAACTGCTTCTCGCGACCGGCACAGATGATCACGAGGTCACGCCGCCCGGCGACCACCTCGTGCGCGCGCGCCGTGAGGGCGCGGAAGTTCACCGGGGCGCCGACCAGCACCGGGTCGCCGCCCTGTGCCGCCACCAGCGCCGGCGTCCCGTTGGTGGTCGCGAGCACGATCGTCTTGCCCGCGACCGTGGCCGGCGTCATCTCGCGCGGTGAATTGCCGAGGGCGAAACCCTCGATCTTGAGGCTTTTCCGCTCGCCCGCGAGCAGCACGCCGTCTTTCTCGAGATTCGAGGCGAGGCGCACCGCTTCTTCCGACGTCGCGGCCGGGATCACCGCCTTCGCCCCGTTCGCCAGCGCCGTCACCACTGTCGTGGTGGCCCGAAGGACGTCGATCACGACGACGCCCCGACCCCCGAGATCTCCCGCGGCGAGGCCCAGCGGCGTGAAGAAAACGTCGATTTTCATGACGGCTGGAGCAGCTGGGGCTCGCGTTCGAGGAACTTGGTGTCCACCGTGCCGGCGACGAAGTCGGGGTGGCGCATGACCCGACTGAGGAACGGGATGGTCGTGGTCACGCCTTCAATGATAAACGAATCCAGCGCCTGACGCATGCGGGCCAGCGCTTCCACGCGGGTATTGCCGTGCACGATCACCTTCGCCAGCAGCGAGTCGTAGTAGGGCGGCACGGTATAGCCGGCGTAGATGTGCGTGTCCACCCGCACCCCCGGACCGCCCGGTGGGTGGTAGGCCGTGATGGTCCCGGGGCTCGGCTGGAAGTTGCGCGCCGGGTCTTCCGCGTTCACACGACATTCGATGGCATGTCCCCGCAGCCGGTGGCCGTTCATCACGAACGAGAGCGGCTCCCCCGCCGCGAGCCGGATCTGCTCCTTCACGAGATCGAAGTTGGTGCACATCTCGGTGACCGGATGCTCGACCTGGATGCGGGTGTTCATCTCCATAAAATAGAACGAGCCGTCCTCGTCGAGCAGGAACTCGATCGTGCCCGCTCCGGCGTACCCGATCTCCTGGGCGAGCCGCACCGCCGCGTCGCCGATGTCCTGGCGCAGCGTCTGGTCTACGGCGGGGCTGGGCGCCTCCTCGATCAGCTTTTGGTGACGCCGCTGCACGGAGCAGTCGCGCTCGCACAGGTGCATCACGTGACCGTGGACGTCGCCCATGATCTGAATCTCGACGTGCCGCGGCCGCGCCAGGTACTTCTCGAGATAGACTTCGTCAGACCCGAACGCCGCGAGCGCCTCCTGCCGCGCCAGGCTGAACGCCTGGCCGAACGACTCCTCGTCGATTGCGACGCGCATCCCTTTCCCTCCCCCACCCGCCGCCGCCTTGATGATCACCGGCAAGCCGAGCTTCTCGGCGATCTTGAGTCCCGCGTCCGCATCTTCGACCGGCCCGGGCGAGCCGGGGACCGTCGCCACCTTCAGTTTTTGAGCCAGCTTGCGCGCCGCCGCCTTGTCGCCCATCTGGCGGATCTGGTCGCCGGTCGGGCCGATGAACGTGATGTTCGAGGCCTTGACGATGTCGGCGAACTCAGCGTTCTCGGCGAGGAACCCGTAGCCGGGGTGGATGGCGTCGGCGCCGGTGATTTCGGCGGCCGCGATGATGCGCGGAATGTTGAGATAGCTGTCGCGCGACGGCGCCCGGCCGATGCAGACGTCGTCGTCGGCGAACCGCGTGTGCAGGCACTCGCGGTCCGCCTCCGAGTAGACCGCCACCGCTTCGATGCCCAGCTCTTTGCACGCACGGATCACCCGCAGGGCGATCTCCCCGCGGTTCGCGACCAGTACCTTCTTGAACATATCAGGGCGCGAGGTCGCCGCGCAGACCGGCTGCGGCGGTGGAGCCGCCGAACGCCCGGCTCTGCCCGGACTCCACCCCCGACACCTTGAGCGCGAACTCGCTCGGGTTCGTGGCGTAGAAGAGCGCGCTCTCGTAGCTGATGATGCCCTGCTGGTACCACTGAAACAGCGACTGGTCGAAGCTCTGCATCCCGTACTGCACCGAGCCCTGGGCGATCAGATCCGGGATGTTGAGCTGCTTCGAGAGGTCGCGAATGTTGTCCTGCACCGCGGCGGTGTTGATGAGCACCTCGGACGCCGGCACGCGCCCCTGGCCGTCTTTCTTCGGGACGAGCCGCAGCGACACCACGGCCGCGAGCGCCGTGGACAGAAGATGGCGGATTTCGTCGTGTTGATGCGGCGGGAAGAACGAGATGACGCGGTTGATGGTCTGGGTGCAATCCGTCGTGTGCAGCGTCGAGAACACGAGGTGCCCCGTGTCCGCGGCCTTCAGCGCCGTGTCCAGCGTTTCCATGTCGCGGATCTCGCCGATCAGGATGACGTCGGGCGCCTGGCGCAACACGTGCCGCAGCGCCGCGTTGAACGACAGCGTGTCGTTCCCGACTTCGCGCTGCGAGATGTTCGCCAGGTTGTCGCGATGCAGGAACTCGATCGGGTCTTCGATGGTGATGATGTTGACCCGCCGGCCCAGGTTGATGTGGTTGATCATCGCCGCCAGCGCGGTCGACTTGCCCGACCCCGTGACCCCCGTGACGAGCACCAGCCCGCGCGGCTTGATCGCGATCTCCTCGAGCACCGGCGGCAGGTTCAGTTCGTGGATCGTCTTGACCTCGTAGGGGATCGACCGGAACGCGAACGCCACGGTGCCGCGCTGCTGGTATACATTGGTGCGGAACCGCCCCACGCCCGGCACGCCGATCGCGAAGTCCGCCTCCTTGTGCTCGGCGAACTCCTTGACCTGCCGCGGCGTCATGATCTGCTCGGCGAGCGACTTCAATTCCTCCGGCTTGAGCGGGGCCGTCTCCAGCGAGAGCAGCTCGCCGTTCACGCGGATCGTCGCCGGCCGGCCTACCTTGAGCAACAGGTCGGACGCGTTGCGCTGGACCATCTGGGTGATGGCCTGCTTGAAGTTGAACGTCGCGCCGCTGGGTGCGTCAGGCATGCGGATCCACGCGGAAGAGGGGCTGTCCGAACTCGACCGGCTGAGCGTTTTCCACGCAGACTTCGCGCACCAACCCCGCGACTTCGGCCTCGATCTCGTTCATGATCTTCATCGCCTCGATGATGCAGACGACCTGCCCGGTGGCGACCCGACTCCCCGCCTTGACATAGGGCGCCGCCCCAGGCTCGGGTGCCGCGTAGAACGTCCCGACCATCGGGGACTTGATCTCCACGAGTTGAGACTTAGCCGGGACACCCGGCGCGGCGACGGCGGCCTGGGCGCCGGGAGCGGGCGGGGATACCGCAGCGGGCTGCGCCACGACCACGTGCTGCCCCCCCGCGTTGGTCCCGTGGCCCGCCTTCGTGAGCCGGATCGACGACCACCTCCCCAGCAGGCCCCGGCGTACCTCGATCGCGCCGAGCTCGGGAGCGTCCTTCAGGATCTGCACCAGCTGCGCGATGATGTCGAGGTTCATGGACCCGAAATCTACACGAGTTCGAGAAGTTCCGTACGACCGTCCGATAACAGAACCGGTCCCGCGGCCGACACATGGACGTCGTCTTCGATCCGCACGCCGCCTTGCCCCGCGACGTAGACGCCCGGCTCGATCGTCACCACCGCCCCGACGGGCAACGGGTCCGCATTGGTCTTCGACAGGCGCGGCGCCTCGTGCACCTCGAGCCCCAGCCCGTGCCCGAGCGAGTGGCCGAACGCCTCGCCGAAACCGCGCGCTTCGATCACGTCGCGCGCAAGCGCATCCGCGTCGCGCCCGCTCATGCCCGCCCGCACACACGCGCGCGCCCGCCGTTGCGCCTCGGCCACGAGCTCGTACACAGCCCGCTGCCGCTCCGTGGCCCGCGCGCCCACCACGACCGTGCGCGTGATGTCGGCGCAGTAGCCGTCTACCTGAGCGCCGAAATCCAACAACAGCCACTCGCCCGCCGCCACGACCCGCCGGCTCGAGCGCGCGTGCGGCAGCGCGCTGCGCGGGCCGGACGCGACGATCGTCGGGAACGGATGCCCTTCACTCCCGAGTCGCCGCAGCGTGCCCTCGAGGATCCCGGCGACCTCGAGCTCTGTCAGGCCCGCCCGCACCTGGGTCAGCGTGCGCCGCAACCCTTCACCCGCCAGCTCGGCAGCGCTACGGATCGCCGCCACTTCACCCGCATCCTTGGCGGCCCGCAGGCGCTCCACCAGGTGCTTGGTCGGCTTCCAGCGCCACGGCTTGCCTGCCTGCACGAAGCGCTCGGCGTCCTCCACCGACAGCACGTGCGCCTCGTAGCCCACCACGGTCAGCGGCCCGAGCGTGGCCAAGGCCTGGAAGAACCGATCCCACACGCTCGTGCTTTCCACCTCGATCCGGGCGACCGCGCCGGCTTCCGCCCGTGCCTGCTCGTCATAGCGGAAGTCGGTCACGAGCAGCACGTCGCCCCGGGTCACCGCCACGATCGCCGCCGAGCCGCTGAAGCCGGTCAGGTACCGGATGTTGGCGCGCGAGGTGACCAGTAGCCCCTCCAGCTCCTCGGCGGCGAGCGCTGCGGCGACCGCCTCCTGCCGCGCGCGCCGCGGATCAGCGATCATGGCGGGACGCGAGATACCCGACCAGGCCCTCGAGTCCCAGCCGATAGCTCTCGGCCCCGAATCCCGTCACCACGCCGACCGCGACGTCCGCGAGGACCGAGCGGCGCCGCTCGGGCTCGCGCGCGAAGATGTTCGACAGGTGCACCTCCACGAACGGCACTCGCACGGCCACGAGCGCGTCTCGCACCGCGAGGCTCGTGTGGGTGAACGCCGCGGCGTTGATGACCGCCCCGTCCGCCCGCCCCTTGAGTGCCTGGATCGCGTCCACCAGCTCGCCCTCGTAGTTCGTCTGGGTCCAGCTGACGTTCACGCCGAGCGCCTGCGCCCGCTCGCGCGTGCGCGTCTCGATCTCCGCCAGCGTGGCGCGGCCGTAAAGCTCCGGCTCCAGCTCGCCCAGCAGATTGAGGTTCGGGCCGTTCAGCACGGCGATGTGCACTAGGACTTGAGGCCCTTCAGCCAAGCCTGGAACTGATCGAGGTCACCCTCGTCTTCGAGCGGTGCACGCGCCTTCGGACCCGACGTGCGAGCCGCCGGTTTCGGGCTCGCGCCCGTCGGGGCGGGGGCCACGCCGCCCCCCGCAGGCGCCGCCGGCGTGCCGAAGAACTGGTCGAAGGAGAACCCGCCGGTCTGAGCGGGAGGCGGTGCTGGCGGGACAGTCGCGGGCGGAGACTCCGCCGCAGGCAGCGACCTCCGCGTCCCCTCCTCACCGAACACCTGGTCGAGCGAAATCGTGTCCTCCGCCGGGCGGCTCGCCTCGCCAGGAGCGACGATCTCCGGGTCTGGCCGGACGTCCGGCGGCGCGATTGCGAACGCGCGCTCCAGCGGCGACCCTCCCCCAAAGCCGGCCGCCTCGGGCACCGCCGCCACCTCCGGCCGGCCCGCCAGGATCCGCTTGAGGAATGTTGGCACCGACTCGCCCGTCTCCCCCTCCCTTCCCCGCCTCCGCTTCCCCCCAGGCGACAGGGCGTCGACCCGCGCGTGCAGGCGCGCATCGCCCGGGCGCTGTGCCAGCAGCGCCTGGTACACACGCAGCGCGTCCTCCGGGTGACCCTGCTTCAGATACAGATCCGCCATCGTCTCTGTTACCACCGGCTCGGCCCGCGAGAGGGCTAGGGTGTCCGCCGCGCCATCGTCGTCCGACAACACCACCGCTGCAGGCGTCTCCGACGCCGCCGGCGGCGGAACCCGGGACGGCGGGGGGGCGGGCGCGGGGGGAGCCGGGGGTGGCGCCAACGGAGCCGGCCATGCCGGGTGGGCCGAGCGAGACGGCGTGACATCCTCGGGCATGATGAGCGGCAGGTCCACCATCGGCAGTTCCGACTCGGGCTGGGGCTCGGGCGGGAGATCGCGCGCGGCAAGCGTGCCGCTCTCGTACTGCGTAGCCGCCAGTCCCTCGACCGTGAGCTCTTGGGGCGTGAGCGCCACTTCCTCCGGGACCTCGAGGCCCTCAGCCTTAGCCGCGTCATGGGCCACAGCATTGAAGTCCAACGTCCCGTCGAACGTCTCAATGTCTCCCGCCGGCGGCCGCGCCTCGAGCTGCGAGGCCGCTGGCTGCTCCGGCTCCACCACGAACTCTGGCTTCGGCGTCGGAGCGGTGCTGGTTGCGCTGACGCCCGACCGCTCCGGGACAAGCACTGCCGGCGAGGGGACGGGCAGGGGGGCGCCGGGAGCGGGCGCCGCCGGCTTGGGCGCTGTCTGCGCCCATTTCCCCTTGGCACGCGCGAGAGCCTCGGCGGCATCGCCGTTCATCGGGTCGACGGCGAGCAGTCGTGACAGCCAGTCCGTGGCCTCGTCATAGCGCCCGCCCCGCTCCGCGATCTCAGCGAGCAGTCTGAGCCCGAGGACGTTCTCGGGATCGAGTTCGAGGACCTTGCGGAACACCTGCGACGCGGCGGTGTCGTTCTTTAAATCGAGGAAGCAGCGCCCGTAGACGATGTGGGCGCTGACATAATCGGGATGTCGTTCCAGCCCGGACTTGCACAGCTCGATGGCTCTATCTAATTCCCCCGCTTTGCGATAGGCGTCCGCCAAGGGCGCGAAGTTGCGGCCCTTGGGGTTCTCGGCCCATCGCTTTTCGAGCTTTTCTATCTCGCTGGTGTACACGGCCTAAGTTCTTGTGGGAATTGGTCGAAGATAGTGTTCGGCCGGCGCCGCTGTCAATCGGAATCGACGCCCCGTCGCTTGAGTTTCCCCGTTGTCGTTCTTAGACTTATGCCCCTTCGCCTCCCCTCTAGTCCGGAGCTTGGCGTCCTATGATGCGCTCGATGCGCGCCATCTATAAGCCCGTGTTCGTCATCGTAGCCACTACGTTCATCGGCTGGTTGGCCTACGGCCAGGTGACGGACATCCTCGGCGGCGGCCGCGACGTGGTCCTCAAAGTCAACGGCCAGGTCGTACGCGCCCCCCAGTTCCAGGCAGCTCTCCAGAGCGCCATCGAAGACTCTCGCCGGCGCGGCGCCGGCCGGCTGAGCCGTGAAGACGAGCAGCAGCTCCAGGATCAGGTGACCGACCAGCTCGTCCAGCGAATCCTGCTCGAGCGCGAGTACCGGCGGCTCGGAATTCAGGTGTCGGACGACGAGATCCGGCAGATGGCGCGCAGCACCCCGCCGCCGCAGGTCCTCCGGCAAGTCATGGAAGACCCGACCTTCCAGACCAACGGCCAGTTCGACATCACGAAATGGCAGCACTACCTCGGCAGCACGACCGAGGAATTCCGCGCGCAGATCGAGCAGCTCTACCGCGACTATCTCCCGGAGCGCAAGCTCGAGG
The DNA here is from genome assembly GCA_003220935.1 of Gemmatimonadota bacterium. Taxonomy (GTDB): domain Bacteria; phylum Gemmatimonadota; class Gemmatimonadetes; order Gemmatimonadales; family GWC2-71-9; genus 20CM-4-69-16. The sequence continues at coordinate 88,605 of QHTT01000067.1, read as the reverse complement.
AGTACCTGACCGCGGACGTGTACGTCTCCGACGCGAAACTGTGGCGCATCTGGCGCGACCAGCGGGAGTCGGTGACCGTGGCCGCTCTCGCGATCCGCCCCGAGCAGATTGCGGACTCGGCCGCCCCTGTGACGGACGCCGAGGTCGAGCGCTACTACGCGGCTCACAAGAACGACTTCAAGCGTCCGGCGGCTGCTTGGCTCAGCTTCGTCGCACAGCCGCGCGTGCCCGACGCCGCCGACACGGCGGCGGCCCTCGCCAAGGCGCGGCAGCTACGTGCCGAGATCGCGCGCAGCGCCGCGAAGTTCGAGGAGGTGGCGAAGCAGCAGTCTACCGACTCGGTCAGCGGCGCCCGCGGTGGCGACTTAGGGTGGGTGAAGCGCAACGGGGCCGGGTTCGATCCCCAGTTTCTCGCCGGGCTCCGGGGCCTCGCGCCGGGCGAGCTCGGCCAGCCGGTGCGCTCGAGCTTCGGCTTTCATGTGATTCGCGTCGATGCGGTAAAAGGCGACTCGCTTCACGTCCGTCACATCCTGATCGCGATCGTGCCGCAGGGCAGGCATCTCGACGAAATCGACGCGCGGACCGACACGCTCGACCACCTCGCGGCCGAGCAGACCGACCGCAGCCGGCTGGACAGCGCAGCGCAACGGCTCCGCCTCCCCGTGGCGCAGGCTCCGAAGCTGATTCAGGGCGACCGGCTGACCCTGGGCCGGTACGTGATCCCCGATGTGAGTGTGTGGGCGTTCGAGGCGCGGCCCGGTGAGACGAGCCCTGTGATCGAGGGCGAGCGAGCGAACTATGTGTTCCGGCTGGACTCGCTCCAGGCCGCGGGCACGCCGCCGCTGGCCCAGATCCGCGACCGGGTGCGCGAGGCCGCCCGGTACGAGAAGAAGCAGGCGATCGCGCGGCAGCGCGCCAACGAGGCCCTGGCCGTCCTGGCGGGCATGCCGGATTTGCTCCAGGCCGGACGGGCCCGGGGCCTGCCGGTGGAGAAGCTCGGGCCGTTCACGCGCCTCAATCCCCCAGCCGCGATCGCCCGTGACCCCGTCGTCCTGGGCGCGGCGTTCGGACTGCGTCCGGGTCAGCGCACCGGCGTTCTGGTCAGCCAGACGGGCTGCTTCATCGTGCAAGGGATCGCCCGCCAGCCCGCGGATTCCGGAGCGTGGCTCAAGCAGCGGGACCAGCAGCGGGAAGCCATCCTGCGGCCGGCGCAACAGGCGCGCGTGCAGCAGTATCTCAGCGCCCTGCGGGCGCAGGCGAACATCGTGGACCGCCGGAAGGAAGTATTCCGGCCGACGGCGTCCGAAAGCGGAACCTAGTCGCTCAGCCGCTTCGGGTCGCCGCTCGAGGGAACGGAGGAGGAAGGACCCGGTGGTGAGAGATTGCGCGGCGGACCGGACGGCTGGTCGTTGGTCGCGTCTTTCAGGCTGCGGTTGAACTCCTTGATCCCCTGACCGATGGACTTTCCAATCTCCGGGATCCGCTTCGCACCGAACACCAGCACCAGTACCAGCAGCAGGATCAGGATGTGGCTGAACGACAGGTCTCCGAACATACGCGCCTCGTTTTCAGAAGATCGATCGGGCGACGAAGTACGCGATTGCCACACCCACGACGGCCAACAACGACACGTCGAAGCCGATCGGGCCGAGCGTGATCGAGACGACGAGCAGGTCGAGATGCACCGGTCCGAAGGTCGGCGTCACGGCCGTAGTGAAAAACTCCTTAGCCGCGCCCTGCGGCAGAAACCGCCGCAGCAGCGCGTGCAGCAACCCGCCGAGCACGAACCCGCCGGCGAGGAACCCCACGTAAAATAGCGAGCCGCGGTGCCCGCGCGCCACGGCCTTAGCTGCGCCGTTCCACGGCATAGGCAATGCTGTCGCGCAAGGCGTCGCGCGCGGGTGAGGGCGGCAGGATCTCGAGCTCTGCTTCGGCCTGCTGGGCGAGCTGGAGCGCGCGCCGCCGTGCGTAGTCGAGCCCGCCGGCCGTCTCCACCAGGCGCACGACCTCTGCGACCACAGCGTCCCGGGGATCGGGCGTCGCCATCAGCTCGGCCACCAGTCGCCGCTGGGCTGGGCTCATCTCGGCGAGCGCGGCGATGAGCGGCAGGGTCACCTTGTGCTCCTTCAGGTCGAGCCCGGACGGCTTGCCGGTGACCGCTTCGGGCTCAGTGTAGTCAAGCAGGTCGTCAGTGATCTGGAACGCCATGCCGAGCCGCATCCCGAAGCGCGCCAGCGCTTCCCGATAGGGCACGGGCGCGCCGAGCGCCCCTACCTCGCAGGCGCCCGACAGCAGCGACGCCGTCTTCGAGCGGATCAGCTGGTCGTATTGCGCTTCGTCGTAGGCGAGCTTGTCGTGCGCCTCGAGCTGCCGCATCTCGCCAACCGTCATCTCGTTCGTCACTCGGGCGAAAACCCGCAGCGGTGCCAGATCATCGAGCCGCACCAGCTCGATGATGGCGCGGGAGTAGAGATAGTCGCCCATGATCACCGCCACCTGGTGTGAGAACAGGGCGTTGATCGTCGGCATCCCGCGACGCAGCACCGAATGGTCCACTGAATCGTCGTGCACCAGCGTGGCCAGATGGATCAGCTCGACCACGGCCGCCAGCGTCACCGCCCGCGCATCGTCCGCCCCGGACGCGCGGTCGCTGAGCAGCAGCAGCGTGGGGCGGAATAGCTTGCCCTTCATCCGCAGGAGATGCTCGTTGACGTCCGCGATGATCGGAAAGTCCGCGGCGATGATGCGCCGCAGCTCGTCCGCCACGCGCTCCAGCTCGCTCGCCACAGGCCGCTGGATGTCGGCCAGCGCCACAGGAGCGACTTGCTGACTCACGTCACTTCACCTTGGCGAGCGCCCGCGCCCGGGCGCCGACGTCCTTGAAGCGGATATCCACGGCGAACACCCGGCCGTACAGGTCCCGCGCCTCCACCTTTTTTCCCTGCTCCTCGAGCGCCCGGCCGAGCCAGTACAGGACGCCGAGTCGCTCCTGATCGCTCGACGCGGGCAGCTCGAGCCCGCGCCGCAGGATCGACTCGGCCACGACATAGGCGCCCTTGTCGATGAAGCAGACGCCCAGCGCCTCGGACGTCCTGAGCTTGCCCTCGGGCGCGCGCAGCGCCTTCTGGAGCTCGGCGATCGCCTCGTCGAGCAGCCCCATCTCCTTGAACGCGACCCCCAGGTCGTAATGCGACTGGAAGTCCGCTTCGTCGATGTTCTCGTCGATCCCCTGCTTGAATCGGGCGAGCATCTCCTGGAAGTCTTTCTCCTCGTCCCCGGTCGGCTCCTCGTCCGCGACCTTCATGCGGGTGTCGCGCACCAGCGCCTCCTCATCGAGGATCATGGCGCTCAGGTCGACGAAATCGCCTGCTTCTGCCACCTCGTCGCGCACCTTCATCTTCGCGTCCTTGGGCGCGGTCCGCCCCTCCCGCGCCGGGGGCTTCGGGGGGGCCGGCGGCGGAGCGGCCGGCGCGAGCATCGCCAGCGCCGCCTTCGCTCGTTCGTTCGTGGGGTCGTGCTCGGCGACCCGCTGGTAAACCGCACGCGCCTTGTCCGGCAGGTCCTGGCGCAGCAGCGTGTCCGCCAGCTCGAGATAGGCCTCGATGAGCTTCGCCTTGTCACCCGACTTGAACGCGTATTCCACCTGCTGTTGCCGGTGACGCACACTGTTCGGGTCGAGCCGGAGGATCTCCTCCACCAGGTGCCGCGCCTGCGGCAGATTCCCCAAGTTCTCGAAACCCGCCGCCGCGTGGTCGAGCTCCTCGATCCCCCGGTCCCGTTCGCCCGCCTCGATCAGGGCCTCACCGAGCGCTTGGTGCACCTCGGGATCGTCCGGGTTGTCGGCGACGCGAGCCTCGAGCTCTTCGATGGTGGGCCGCGTCGGCGTGGCCTCGATGTTCGTGAACACCAGGGAGGCCGACGTGTCTCCCTGGTTGACCACGCTGTCCAGGCCCAAGTCGATGAACGCCGACTTCCGCGTCTCCGAGACCGACGTGTCATCTTCGGTCTGGATGAATCCCCCCGTCGGCGGGATGTCCTCCACCGCGAGCGGCTCGTCGTCCACAGCGTGGCCGGCCTCGGTCAGCGCCAAGTCGAAGTCGGGCTCGAGCTCGAGCGGCGGCACTTCGACCACAGTTTTCCGCTTTGGGGGCGCGGGCGCCGCAGGCGGTGCGGCCAGCGGCCGCTTCGGCACAACCGGTTTGACTTTCGGTGGCTCTGCCGCCGGCAGCCGTAGCTTGGATCCCGGCGCCTCGGGAACCCCGACGCGGCGCGGCGACCCTACCCCAGGCCGGGCGCTCGGCACCGCTGCGGGGGGAGCCCCGCCCCCGGCGGGCCCGCCGGGCCGCTTCGGCACGACCGGCGTGATCTTGGGGGGCGCCGAGCGGGAGGAGGGCGCGGGCCGGGGCGGGGGGGCCGGGGGGGCGGGGGGGGCGGGGGGGGCGGCTCGATCTCGATTTCGTGATCCAGCATGGGCTCGAGCTCGATATCGAGCTCGGGTTCGTCCGCCTCGGCCGGCACTGTGGGCTCGAGCTCCGCCAGCGGCCGCACGTCGGCCGTCTCGTCTTCGCGCAACGACGGCACGTCGACCCCGCTGGCGTCGAGCTGCACTTGCCCGAACTCAGCGCTCGTCGACTCAAACCCCTCGAGCACCGTTCCCCGGGTTCCGTCGCCCCCCGGCGGTTCCACCTCCTCCGCCAGGCTGGTCGACTCAATCTCGAGCGACGTGTCCGGGTCGGGGGTCACTGATTCCACCAGACTTTGCGCCAGCGGCGCGTCCTCAGGCTCCGGCTCAGGCGGACGCAGCGGCGGCGCGACCGGCTTCCCCTTCGGGCCGGGAGGCGCGTCCACATCCAGAAAGACGAGGCTGGACGTCTTTCGCTTTCCCGATTTCGACACGTCGTCGTGCGGCGGAGGCGGCGCCGCTGGCGACGGAGCCCGGGTAGACGGGCGTCCTTCAGCGCGGCGAATGCGTGCTGGATCTTGCCGATCTTTTGCATGCGCTCGGCGTACTCGACGAAGTGCAGCTTCGCCTCCGCCACGAATCCCTTGGCGGCGTACAGCTTCGCAAGCTTGAGATAGGTCGTCTGCCGGCCTGGCGCGTTCCGGAGCACCTTGTTGCACATCGCAATCGCGTTGTTGTGGAACCCGAGCTCGGCATACTTGTCGACAGCCCGATCGTAGTAATCGGCCGCCTGGGCGGGGTCTTTGACCTTCAAATAGAGATCACCGACGCGATTGAAGACCGACAGGTCGGGGTTGGGCTCCCCCTCTTCCTCCTGTACCTTGAGAACTTCCAGCCAGGCGTCGATCGCCCCCCGGGGGTCCCTGGCCTCGAGGCCCTTGGCTTTGTCTTTCAGCTTCTCAAGCTTCGACATGAGGGTCTAAAGATACGGGGGCCGGAGGGAGCGGACAAGCGAACCTCCTGTCCAGACGGCGGTTACGGGATTCGCGCCCATCCAGTATGCCACTTCCCGCCACTCTGACACGTCGCACAGCACGAGGTCGGCTCGGAAGCCCGGCGCGACTTGGCCCCGATCCGCCGCCAGGCCCAGCGCGGCAGCCCCGTTCACCGTCACCGCGTTGACGGCCTCGGCATGGCGCAGTCCGAGCTGCGAGACGGCGAGGGCCATGACGAGCGGCAAGCTCAGGGTCGGTGACGAGCCGGGGTTGAAGTCGGTGGCGAGAGCGATCGTCGCACCGGCGTCGAGCAGCCGGCGCGCCGGCGCCTGCCTGTGCCCGCCCAGGAACACCAGCGTCGCCGGCAGCAGGACGGCGACCGTGTCGCTCGCGGCGAGCGCGCGGACGCCCGTGGCCGAGACGGCAGCGAGGTGATCGGCACTGAGCGCGGCGAGTTCCACCGCGAGCTCCGCCCCGCCCGAGCCTTCGAGCTCATCGGCGTGAAGCTTCACGGCCAGGCCGTAGCGGCGGGCGGCGCTGAGTAGCGTACGCGCTTCGGCGATGTTGAACACGCCCGGTTCGCAAAACACGTCGCACGCGACGGCGAGCCGCTCGCGCACGACCGCAGGAAGCACGTCCTCGCATAACAGGCGGAGGTAGTCGCCCCGCCGCTCGCGAAATTCAGGGGGGACCTCATGCGCGCCGAGGAACGTGGGGACGAGCGTGGCGCGCTGCGTCCGCGCGAGCTGCTCGATGACCCGCAATTGTCTCAGCTCGGTCTCGCGGTCGAGGCCGTAGCCCGACTTCACCTCGATTGTCGTGGCGCCGTGACTGAGCAGCGCGCCGAGTCGGGCTCGCGTGAGCGCCGCCAGCTCGGCGTTGGAGCGAGCGCGGACGTCGCGCACCGACTCCAGGATCCCACCGCCCTCCGCGGCGATCGCCTTGTAGTCCATCCCGAGCGCGCGTCGTTCGTGGTCGTCGAGGCGCGGCGCGCCGAAGACGGCGTGGGTATGGCAGTCGACGAACCCGGGAAAGAGGACCCCAGCCACTTCCACAACCTCCACCCCCCGTTCCACGTTGCCTGTTCCAGGCCGTAAGTCAGCATACCGGCCCAGAGCGGCGATGCGCTCTCCGTCGATTAACACTGCGGCATCCGTCAGGACTTCGAGCTCCGCCATTTCCCGGCCGCGGCGAGCCCGTGCCGGGCCGCGACAGGTGACGACCTGGCGCGCGCCGACCAGCAGCGTGCTCAGTCGCTCGCCTCGCGCATCGGCAGGCGGATGGCGTGCTGTCGGGCGGCCTCGATCGCGGCCGCATAGCCCGCGTCGGCATGACGCGCGATGCCGATCCCCGGATCGTTCGTGAGCACGCGCTCGAGCCGCCGGCCGGCGGATGCCGTCCCGTCGGCGACGCTGACCTGTCCCGCGTGCAACGAGTTCCCGATTCCGACGCCGCCACCGTGGTGGAACGCCACCCAGCCGGCGCCGGAGGCGGTGTTCAGCAGTGCGTTGAGGATCGCCCAGTCGGCGACGGCGTCCGAGCCGTCCTTCATCGCCTCCGTCTCGCGGAACGGCGAGGCCACGGAGCCCGCATCGAGGTGGTCACGCCCGATGACGACGGGCGCGCCGATCTCACCCTGCTTCACGAGGTCGTTCAAGGCGCATCCGAAGCGCGCGCGCTCGCCCTGCCCGAGCCAGCAGATGCGCGCGGGCAAACCCTGAAACGCCACCCGCTGCTGCGCCAGCGTGATCCAGCGGCGCAGGTGCTCGTTTTCGGGGAACAGCTCGAGCACCAAGCGATCGGTGCGATGCAGGTCTTGTGCGTCGCCCGACAGTGTCACCCACCGGAACGGCCCCTTGCCCTCGCAGAACAGTGGCCGGATGTACTCGGGGACGAAGCCCGGGATCTCGAACGCGTCCGCAACCCCCGCGTCCCGTGCCTGCGTACGGATATTGTTGCCGTAGTCGAACGTCACTGCGCCGTTTCGCCTCAGGTCGAGCATCGCCCGCACGTGCGTGGCCATCCCGGCGACTGAACGGCGCAGGTATTCCTGCGGCGCGCGCCGCCGCAGCTCGGCCGCTTGCGCCACCGACAGCCCCGGCGGGATGTAGCCTTGCAGCGCATCGTGCGCCGACGTCTGGTCGGTCAGGACGTCGGGGACGAAGCCGCGACGCGCCAGCTCCGGCAGCACCTCGGCGCAGTTGCCGACCAAGCCGACCGAGAGCGGCCGCCCCGCGCGCTTCGCCTCGTCGCACCAGCGCAGCGCCTCGTCGAGGGACGCCGTCGAGCGATCGAGGTAGCGAGTGTCGAGACGGCGCTGGACGCGCGCCGGATCCACCTCCACCGCGAGGCAGATCCCGTCGTTCATCGTGGCGGCGAGCGGCTGCGCACCGCCCATTCCACCGAGCCCACCGGTCAACACGATTCGCCCCTTGAGCGAGCCGGCGAAGTGGCGGCGCGCGACGGCTCCAAACGTCTCGTAGGTGCCCTGCAGGATTCCCTGCGTGCCGATGTAGATCCATGAGCCGGCGGTCATCTGGCCGTACATAATGAGGCCCTTCCGCTCCAGCTCGCGGAACACCTCCCACGTCGCCCAGCGACCGACGAGGTTCGCGTTGGCGATCAGCACGCGAGGCGCCTCCAGATGCGTCGTGAACACGCCCACTGGCTTTCCCGACTGCACCAGCAGAGTCTCGTCGTCCTCAAGCGTCAGCAGCGTGCGGCACACAGCGTCGAACGAGGCCCAATCGCGCACCGCCTTTCCGGTTCCGCCGTAGACGACCAGGTCGTGCGGCCGCTCCGCCACCTCGGGGTCGAGGTTGTTCATGAGCATCCGCAGGGCGGCCTCCTGGATCCAGCCGCGGCAGGATTTCTGCGGTCCCCGCGCCGCGCGGACGGTGCGGGGCCCGGTCACGGTTCCCTTCCCCGCTCAATGCGGAATGCGGAATGCGGAATGGGGAATGGAAAGACAAGCGTCACGCCACGCAGGACCCTCTCACTGAAATTCCGCATTCCGAATTCCGCATTCCACATTTAGTTCTTCTCCGGATCGAACTTCCCCGCCCGCACGCCCGCCGCCACCCGCTCGATATCTGCCGTAAGCGGGCGGTCGCTGTCGAGCGGGGCCACCTCACTCCGGATCGCGGCATAGGTACGCGCGACACCCCGTCCCGGCGTGAGGGGCTTCAGGTATTCAAGCCCTTGCGCGGCGGCGAGCAGCTCGATCGCGACGATCCGAGTCGCGTTCGCGAGAATCCGGTCCGCTTTCCAGGCCGCGCTCATCCCCATGGGCACGACGTCCTCCTGGTTCCCTTCGGTCGGTACCGACTGCACGCTGGCCGGCGTCGCCAGCACCCGGCAGTCGGCGACGAGCGCCGCGGCCGCGATCTGGGGGGTCATGAACCCCGACTCTACCCCCGGCTCCCGCGCCAGAAAGGCCGGCAGTCCAGCGGAGAGGTCGGGGTTCACAATGCGCTCGATGCGCCGCTCGGCGATGCCCGCCAGGGTCGCCAGCGCGATCCCCAGGACGTCGAGCGCCAGCGCGATCGGCTGGCCGTGGAAGTTGCCGCCCGAGAGGACGGCGTCGTCGAACACGAGCGGGTTGTCGGTGGCCGCGTTCAGCTCCACCGCGACCAGCCGCTCCGCGAACGCGATGCCCTCCCCCACGGCCCCCAGCACCTGCGGGGAACAGCGGATCGAATACGCATCCTGCACGCGGGGATCGTTCTCGCGATGCGACTCGCGGATCTGAGACGCTGCGAGCTGGTCGCGCAACAGCGCCGCGGAGCGCTGCTGGAACGGGTGCGGCCGGGCATCGTGGATCCGGGGGTCGAACGGCTCGGGCGTGCCGCGTGTCGCTTCGAGGCTCATCGCCGCGGCGGCGTGGGCCGTGCGCCACAGCACCCAGGCGTCGTGGATGACGAGCGCCGCTAAGCCGGTTTGCGCCTGCGTCCCATTGACGAACGCCAGCCCCTCCTTCGCTTCGAGCCCAATCGGCTCCAGGCCCTGCGCCCGCACGGCGCTTCCGTCATCGCCTTCGCCGATCATCGCGAGCGCGAGGTGCGCGAGCGGCGCGAGGTCGCCTGACGCCCCAACGCTCCCCTGCGACGGCACCCGAGGGTGCACGCGCTGGTTCAGCATCGCCACGATGAGCTCGGGAAGCGCCGGCCGGACGCCGCTCGTGCCTCGCACCAGCACGTTGGCGCGCAACAGCATCATCGCCCGCACCGCTTCCTCGGAAAGCGGGTCGCCCACCCCGGACGCGTGGCTGCGAATCAGGTTCAGTTGCAGTTGGCGGGCCCGCTCCGGCGGGATTCGTACGTGCGCCAGCTTTCCAAAGCCGGTGGTCACCCCGTATATCGTCGCGCCGCGCGCGATCGCCCCCTCCACGGTGCGGCGCGACGCCCGCACGGCGTCGAGTGCGCGCGGTGCGATGGTCACGCGGGCGCCGTGCCGGGCGACCGCGACGACGTCCTCGATCGCGAGGGAACGACCGTCCAGCACGACGGAGGCTGCCATGCGACAGGAAGCTACGCTCAAGGCGGAGCAGACGCCAAGTCACGACGGGCGTCACGAAGAACCGTCACGAAAAAGCGTCACGGAGCAACGTCGTTCCGTGACGCTCGTTCGTGACGCCTCTTCGCGACGCCTTCTGAGACGTCTACCTCGACCCCGTGACCCGGGCAGCGAGAGCAGGCCGCATCACCACCAGCTCGGGATTCCCCGGATCGGTCTGGGCGCTCCAATCGAAAATGACGTACTGCCGCCCGACCGCCGTAACCCGCAGGGCCGCGTAGTGGTACTGGCCGTTCTCATTGCGCTGAAACACGTAGCCCCAGCCCGGCACCGCCTGGAACATCTTGTCCGAGTAACCGTTCACCGGCGCGAAGTCGACGGACGTCAGGTCCGCCACCGGCGTGCTGCCGTAGACCTGCAGGCTGTCCCCGGCGAACTTGGGCACGATCCACAGGGTCGAATCGCTCGCCTGCAGGTGAACCGAAAAATCGCTGTTCGGAAGGTTGCCGTCCTGAACCAGCCCCAGCTCACCGGGGTCCCCTCGGCCGTTCCCGTTCGCGTCGTTCCAGAAGCGGAATCCGGACTGCGCCTGGCTCACTTCATACGCCGAGAGCAGCACGTTCCGCGCATCGGGCCGCGGCGTGTCGTGCCACAGCGGCGACCATAGGCTTTCGTAGCCCTCGACGCTGATCGCCGACACGCCGAAGCAGCGAGGCACCCCGTTCACCAGCAGCGTGGCCAGGAATTGGTCCGACACGGTAGTGCCCTCGAGGGAGATCGAGTCCCGTTGCGTAATGCACACGCCGTGATCGAGATCGTACGGCATGCTGTAGACGCGGTACCAGTTGAAGCGGGTGGGATCGGACACGGCGGCGTTGTCCGCCCACTGTAGGTGAATGGCCTGGTTGAGCGAGATCGAGCTGAGGCTTGCGGGCTGCGGCAGCTGCAGGCGCTCGTCGACCGTGATGACGTTGCTCGGGTCGCTCTCGCCGCCGTTCACGTCCGCGGCGGTGACGTAGTACTGCAGATGGGGCACGCCGTTGTCGTGGAAGGTGTTGGAGCTCGTCTCGCCGCGCAGCCCGTACGGGCTACTCGTGCTGCCCCGCGAATAAATGCGGTAGCTGCCCAGGGCCGAGCTCTGCACGTCGTCCCAGACGAGCAGGATCCCGGCTGGCTGGGCTGGGTCGCCGCTCGGGTCGAGCTGATAGGCGAGGTTCTGCGGTGGAGGAAGCGCGGAAACGAGGCTCGTGGTGTTCGACTGGCAGCCCCAGCTCAACAGCCCGGCCGCCAGGCCGGTGTATCGCGACAGGAGACGCATGATGCCCTCAGGAAGCATTCGGGAAGGTTGTAGGCACGGCGCGTGCCCGGACGTAAGTGACCCCCGGGGAGGCGCTTATGACATCGCGCCGTGGGGAGCGTGTCACCCGCAGAGGACAAGCGGTGTGAACCGCTAGCGCGCAAAGCTCTGCTGGTTGTAGTCGAACTTGATGTCCGGCTCGTCCAGCAGGCTCACAAAGAACGAGAAAGCGAAGTTGCCGTTCGGGCTCTTCAGGAACGAGAAGCTCGCGTGCCAGCGGTGCAGGTCGCGCTGCAATTGGATCACGTGCTGTCCGAATTGTTTGGTGTCGACGTCGTAGGTCGAGGTCCACGACGCCGACCAGTGCTGCGTGGGGCTGAACGACAGTCCCAGCGTGAGCTGCTCCTGACCTGCCTGCGCCGCGCTGAGCGCGCTCACGGAGTCGGCGTGCGGCCGGATGCGGGTCCCCGAGTAGGAGACGGTCAGGTTGAACCCTCGGCCCCCGGCACCGGCGAACGTTGGCGGGGGTCCGCCGAAGGCTCGCTGATCGATCGGGCCACCGGGCAGTTGACCCGGCGGCAGCTGGCCCGGCTGGCCGCCGGGCGCGGGGCCGGGGGCGGGCGCCGCGGCGCCCTTCCCCCTGCCCAGACCGAAGAGGCTCGCGATGCCACGGATCGTCGCCGGTGTCACGGCGAACGACGCGGTGATGCTCGTGAGGAACGGGGAGAACTTCGCCGTATCGCTGCCCACGGTCCCCTGCCAGAGATCGTGCGTCAGCGCGAGGCTGAAGCCGGGAAGGAGATCGGAGGCGAAGGTGTTGCCCAGCGTCTGCGTGGTCCAGCCGGTCCGCCCTGAATCCTTGGCCTGCTCGAAGTTGTAGCCGATGGAGGTGGTGTTGATGCTGAGCAACCGGATTTTGCGCGCCTCGCGGCCCGTCGTGTCCCCGGGAGGTGGCTTCAGCTTCGCCTCGAAGTTCTGCGATAGCCCCAGGCTGATCGTCTGTTGAGGGTCGGTGCGCGCCTGCGTGTTCCGGCCCGTGGGGTCGAGCGCCCGCGCGAACTCCTGCGGGACCGCGGCGCCGGGCGCGTAGAAGTAGCTCACGAGCGGTGATATCGAGTGCCGGATGCGCTGCAGCGGGCCCACGCCCGGAAAGAAGCCGAAGAACGTCGGGGAGACGCTCGCGGTGAACGCGAGGCGCTTCCCTTGGTGCAGCCAGCGGCCCCCGGTGAACTGATTCCGGATCGCGTACGGCCCCGCCGTGGTGGTGTTCACGATCGACAGACCCGGTTGCAGCTTCCACGTTGCCGTGAGCAACGACGGCAGGTTGATACCAGTTTGCCACTCGACCCGGGTTTCGAACGTCTGGTTGTAGAGGACGCGCCGCGCTCCGCCCGGCGACGTCGAGTCGAACACGAACTCGGTCCGCTTGTCGCTGATCCGATCGGTGACCTGGAAGCTGTTCGACCAGTTCCACGGCCCGATCCGCAGCGGCGTCTGAAAGCTGAGCTGTGTCTCCCGCGAGTCGGCGAAGCGGGCCAGAGTGTCCGGCACCCCCCCAGGCCCCGCCACGAGCAGGGCCGTCGAATCCGAGTGAAACGTCTGCTGGTTGTTGAGTGAGAAGCCGGGCGACCAGGTGATCCACGACGTGATGTTCACGGGCGACGGCGTGAGGCCGATGTTCGGGAAGTTCTGCGAGATGAGACCGTTCCCGATGTCCTGGTACCGGTTGCCGCCGATGTTGAGCGTACCCCAGTCGAACTGCTTAGTGAAATTCAGCTGCGATCCGAGTCGGGCGGTCGCGAGGTACGGATTCGCCGTGTTGCTCTGAATGACGCTGGTATTGGTCGAGTAGTCGATACTCGCGTTGAAGTTGGTGCGTGAGGAGAAGCTCTGCTGGTGCTGCCAGCCGACGCGGATCGAGTGGGACGTGACGTCAAGCTGATTGTACCAGTCGAACGAAAAGCTGCCCGTGACGAAGCGGTCGAGCCAGCGGTAGTGCGTTTGCCCCCGCAGGGCCAGGTAACGGCCCGAGTACCAGTCGCCGGACACGAGAAAATCCATGTAGTCGTTGACGACGAAATAGTAGCCCAGCCCCGAGACGTGGCGCTGGTAGCTGCGCGTGGGGCGCACGATGTCGTTCAGGCCGAAGCGGGGGACGAGGATACCGCTGCGGCGTCCCGGCCGGATGTCCTGAAAGATGAATGGGAGCCACATGATCGGAACGTCCCGCACATACAGCACCGCCGGGCGGCCGACCATGACCGTCTTGTTGAGCCATTTCACCCTGTGCGCGCCGAAATGGTATTCGGGCACGGGGTTGTCGTCGGACGTGATCTGGCTGCTGGCGCCGTACAGGCGTGTGGAGCCCGAATCCACGGCCAGGTCGCCGCGCATTAACCACATCGCGCCGCCTTGCTGGAAGTGCGTCAGAGCTTGGCTCACGGTCCCCCGCTTGATGCAGGTGTCGTAGCGCATCCGCTCGCCGATGAGCACCGTACCCTGGTCGAACAGACGTGGATCGCCGGTGGCGTCGAGCCGGCAGCTCGCCTGCCGGTAGCGGACCGAGTCGGACTCGAGCTTGGTGCCGTCGCGATCGACGTACGCCTGACCCCACAGCGAGATGGCGCTGTCGCCCTCCACGAGCATCGTGTCCGCCACGTACTGCGTGATGCGGTACCCCTTGAGCTTGAGGAGCGAGTCCATCACCGCGTCCGAGGGCGGAAAGCTCCGGGTAGGCCCGGTCGGCAGCCCGAGCTTGTGCGCAGTGGCGGTGTCGAGGGTACGGCCCTGACCCGCCGAGTCCGCCCGCACATGGGAGGTGTCGGGCCGTGGCGGTGGACCCTGGGCGCGCACCCCTGTCGTGGCGGTCAGCAGCAACAGCACGATCCCCGCGGTGCTCGCCGCTCGCTCGCGCCGCGCCCGCCGCTTGGTGACAACCCAGGCGCAGACGATGCTCACCTCGTAGAGCAGCAGCAGCGGCACCATCATGATCAGCATCGACACCGCGTCGGGCGGCGTGAGCAGCGCCGCGGCCCCGGCCGAGAGCGCGATCGCGTAGCGGCGGTTCCTCGCCAGCAGCTGCGGGGTGACGAGGCCGAGGGCGGCGAGGATCACTACGACCAGCGGCAGCTCGGTCACTACACCGAACCCGATCATGATCTGGGCCGCAAATCCGAAGTAGCCTTCCGCGGTGATGATCGGATCGAATACCTTCTGTTGGAACCCGAACAGCACGCGCAGGGCGCGGGGCAGCACCCAGAGATAGGCGACGGTCGCGCCGGCGAGAAACAGCACCACGCCCGCCGACAGCGCCGGCACGATCAAGCGCTTCTCACGCGGGTACAGCGCGGGCGCCAGAAACGCCCACGCCTGGTAGATCACCACGGGCGACGAGAGCACGAGCCCCAGCACGAACGCGAACTTGAGGGTGATGAAGAACGGCTCGGTAGGGTGCGTGAACTTGAGCTTGCCGTCGGGGAGCAGCGGCTTGATGGGCTGGATCAAGAGCCCGATCACATCCACGCGCTCGACGATGACCCAGCCCGCCAGCGTGGCGAGCACGATAGCGAGCAGGCTCCAAAGGATGCGCCAGCGCAGTTCCTCGAGGTGATCGAGGAACGGCATCTCGGCACGGCTGTTGGGACTCTCAGGCACGCCGGCCCCCCGGCTCCTCCCGGCGCCGGCTACCGCCCCAGCCGCTGCAGCTTGTCGCGCGCGAGGTTGGCCTCGTCGGAGCGGGGATAGCCGGCGATCACCCGGGCGTAATACGTGCGGGCCGCCGCCTTATCAGAACGCTGCTCCGCGAGGAGACCCAGCTTGTAGAGAGCCGCAGGGGCCCGCGACGAATTGGGGTAGGTCTTCACCACCTGTTGATACACGGCAGCCGCGGAGTCGGTGTTTTCGCCTGCCCACGTCTCCCCCACATAGAACAGGGCGTCGGCAGCGTGCTCGTGGGTGGGGAACACGCGCAGGAATTCCCGGAAGCCGATGCGAGCGGTGGCAAGGCTGCCGCGGCGGAACTGCTGCAAGGACAGGTCGTACATCTGGTTCGGGCCGGGCCCGGCCGGATTCCCCGACGCCCCGACCGGCGGGCCGGCGCCCGGCCCGGCCCCCCCCGCCCCCCCAGCCCCCCGTGCCGTGTCGAGCGGCGGCACGGGCTGTTGGGCGCGCTCTTCGATGCGCGCCCGCAGCTCGCTCAGGCGCTGCTGGCTCTGGCCGGTCAGCTCCTGCACCTGGACGAGCTGCTGCTGGACGGCGAGCAGGTCGGTGCGCACGTCGCCGCGCAGCTGCACGAGATACGCTTGCTGCGCCGTGAGCGCCTGCTGCACCGCGGCGAGCAGCAGCCGCAGCGAGTCGATCTGGGCCGCGCGCTCCGCATCGGCGCGCGCGCGCTCGGCCCGCGCCGCCTCCACCTGGAGCTCGACCTTCCGGACGTCCCCTTTCAGGGCGCATCCGGCGGCGAGCCCCAGGACGACGACCAGCGTCGATTGCAAACGCACTTACGCCTGCCTCACGGCTGCCGCAGGGCGTCGCCGCCCGCGATGATCTCGAACTCGTCCCGGCGATTCTGCGCCCATGCGGACTCGTCGTGGCCTTGCGCGAGCGGGCGCTCTTCGCCGTAGGACACGGTCTCGACGCGCCCCGCATCGATGCCGTGGCTCACCAGGTATTGCTTCGCCGCAGTCGCTCGCCGATTCCCGAGCGCCAGGTTGTACTCGTCCGACCCCCGCTCGTCGCAGTGCCCGCTGATGCGGATGCGCAGATTGGCATTGGCCTGCAGGATCCCCACCTTCTGGTCGAGGGCGCCGGCGTCGTCCGGCCGGATGTTCGACTTGTCATAGTCGAAGTGAATCATCGTCGCCAGCATGGTGCGCACGGCTTCGGTGGTTTTCCCCAGCGCCGCGAGCGAGTCGGCGATCCGCTGCTGGCGGCGCCGCTCCTCCTCCTCGCGTGCCCGGGCTGCGGCCGCCTCCGCGTCGATCGAATCCTGCCGCCTCTTCTCTGCCTGCGCGATCGAGTCCACGTTCTGCTGGGGGGTCACCGGCTGCGGCGGCGGCCCACCGCCGCACGCAGCCACCGCCACTACCGCGATACCGCCGAGCAGGAGCAAGGATAGGCGTTTCATCGTGTGCGCCCTCTCCGAGTTCAAGGGGTGGACGAGGCGGTCTCCGGTATCCGTGGAGACCAGGCCGGCAGACGCGCGCCGCTCTGCTGCAGCAACGGGCGGATGCGGCCGGTTTCTAGGTCGATGATCCAGAGCTGCCGGTACCCCGAACGATCCGACACGAACGCTAGGTGACGGCTGTCGGGCGCCCAGGTCGGATCTTCGTTCCGCCCGAGGGAAGTGAGTTGCCGCACCGCCCGCGTCCGTACGTCGAGGACGAAGACTTGCAGGGTGCCCCCCACGTCGCGGTGGAAGGCGACGGATTGGCCGTCGGGTGACCAGTCCGGCGCGTTGGACGAACCGGTGACGCCGTAGTCGAACGGCGCGAAGAGTTGCTGGTCCGTCCCGTCCGCCGCCATCACGTAGATCTGCGGCAACCCCGGGCGCGTCGAGACGAACGCGACCCGCTGGCCGTCGGGACTGTAGGTCGGTGACAAGTTGTCAGAAAAACGCCCCACGGTCAAGCGCTGTAAACAACAGTTGTCCTTGACGTTAACCGTGTAGATGTCGGTGCCCTCCTCGGTGGCGCGGCTGAACGCCAGCGTTTTGCCGTCGGGGGAGAACGCCGGTGTGAAGTCGAGCGCCTGGCCTGTCGTAACCACCGGCTGCCGCTTGCCGCTCCCGAGGGGCTGGATGAACAGCTGTCCGTGACCGGCCCAGAACTCCATGTACGCGAAGCGCCGCCCGTCCTGCGCCCACGCGGGAGACATCGCCTGGTGATCACTCGAGGAGACGAGCTGTCTGTCGGTGCCGTCCTGGTCGATCACGTACACTTTGCCGTCCATCACGAACAGGATGCGCGTGGCCGCGATGCCGCCTGTGCCCAACGTGGCTTCGAGGACATGGTCGGCCAAACGGTGCACCGCCATGCGGAACCCTGGATCCTTGAGCGCGGGCAGTACCGCGCGAAATTCGCGCCGCACGCCGCCCGCGGTGATGTCGTGCACCGCCAGCACCGTCGTGTCTCCCGCGAGCGCGACCCCGACGGCAAAGTCGGCCCCCAACGCCTGGTACAGCGGATAGTTCAGACCTGCTGCCGCGCCCCCGCCGGTCGGCGGGCGGCCCACCCGCGACGACAGAGCGGCTCCACTGAAGCGGATCGAGTCCCCGCCCGGCAACGTGATCAACTCGAACCGGTCGCTGTAGTCCAGGTCCCGGGCGATAATCGCGCGCGCGGAGTCGAGCGCAGGCGTTGTCCCCGGCAACACCACGAGGCCGGGACGGACCCCCGGCCGGTAGATGATGCCGATGCGGACCCCGCGGTCGATGGCCGAAGTGTCCTGGGCAACTAAGCGGCTGGACGGGTAGAAGGTCAGTAACGCCGCCGCCACGCAGCCCCTAACCGTCCAACCGTCTAACCGTCTGACCGGCGTCATTGCCGCTTCCCCGAGAAGTAGAACCGCACGAATAACACATCGGCCGTCCATCCGTCCGGTAACGCCCCGAAAGCCTTGAACCGCCCGGCCTCCTCGACCGCGCCCTGTGCCTCGAGGTCGAAGGCGAAGTTGCCGGACCGCTTGATGAATTGCAGATCGCTCACCGAACCGTCGCGGTGCACCAGGAACGACACCTCCGCTTCGAGGGGTGTGCTCTGGAACGGACGCTGCCAGCGCCGCAGCACCTGCCCCACGATATTCTGCAGATACTCGGGAAACGGAAACTCGACGCCTTCGGTGCTGACCGTCGCGACATCGCTCCCGGTCGAGGGCGTCTCGCCGGGCAGCGGCGCCGTCTTGGGCGTCGTGCGCGGCGCCGCTTCGCGCTTGGTGTCATCCGCCGTCTTGGGCGGCGCCTCTTTTGCAGCGGTGCTCTTGGGCGGCGGCTTCTTGGTGGGCACCGGAGCGGGCTTCTCCTCGGCCGGCCGCTCGACGGCTTCGGGTGCTTTGCGCTCTTCGTCGGTCGGCGCGGGAGCGGCGATCAGCCGCACCTTGTACGTGGGCGGCGCCGGTTTGCGCGCGCCGGCCGCGCCGGCAAAAATGAATAGGCCTGCGATGCCGTGCACCAGCATCGTCCCCGCCAGGCCGAGGCCGACATTCGGGGACGCCCGGCGCCGCTGTCTCACCGCTCGATCGTCTCCGGCTCAGCAACGAGCCCGACGTCGCTCACACCCGACGCCCGGATCCGTAGGACAGCGGTGCCTGCTCGATGAAGATGCGCCCCTCCCGGTCGATGGTCACGATCAGCCCCTGCTTCGGCTCGAGGGGGCGCGCTTCGGCACGCGGCAAGCGCACGTCGACACCACCCTGCATGATGGGCGCGGTGATCATGAAGAAGATGAGGAGCACGAAGGCCACGTCCACGAGCGATGTGACATTGATGTCGGCGTTGAGGGGCAGCTCACCGTGCCCGCGCAGCCCGCCGCCACCACCCAGCAAGCCGGCCACTCTAGAGCCTCCCTTCACGCGCCATCGTGCCGATGATCTCCTGCGCAAACCCTTCCAGCTCGCCGGCGAACAGGCCGAGGCGGTTGACGAACAGGTTGTACGCCACCACAGACGGCACGGCGACGGCGAGGCCTGCCACCGTGGTGACGAGCGCTTCGGCGACACCCGGCGCCACCGCCGCGATGTTCCCCGAGCCCCCCAGCGCGATCCCGATGAAGGCATCCATCACGCCGAGCACCGTGCCGAGTAGGCCGAGCAGGGGGCTCACCGAGCCGAAGGTGGCGAGCCACGGGATGAACCGCGCGGCCGCATCACGCTCCGCGGCCACCTCCTTGGCGAGCACCATCCGGAGCGCTTCGAGCTGGGTGGTCGTCAGGGTGGTCGCCGGCGCGACCGTGGCGGGCCCGTCGCCCTTCACGCCGCCCTTCAGGAAGCCCGGCTTGAGCTCGGAAAAAAACTGGATGCCCTCACGCAGCAGCCGGTTGTAGGGCGAGGACGGCAGCCGCATCGCGGCGTGATACGCGTCCTCGAGCCGGGTCGCCCGTTCGATCTCCCCCATGAAACGGTCCGCCTGCCGCCGCATTTTTCGGAATTGCCACCACTTGAGAAAGATGAGGTACCAGGAGACGACCGAGAAGACGACCAGGATCGCGAGCACGAACTTCGTCTCGCGGCTCGACGTCAGCACCAGCTCCCAGGGCGTCGTCGGCACCGCCCGACCCACCTGTAGCAGCAGCACGCGTCAGCCCTCCCCCAAGAAAGCGGCCGAACAGGTCAGTTCGAATACCCGGACGGGTGCGTCCGGTGCCAATCCCACGCGCTCGCGATGATCTCGTCCAGCGTCGAGCGCCGCGGGCGCCAGCCGAGTAGCCGCTCCGCGCGGCCCCGGGCGGCGACGAGCGTGGGCGGATCTCCAGGGCGCCGGGGGCACGCCACCGTGGGGATCGACCGGCCCGTGATGCGCCGCGCCGCTTCGGCCACGGCCAGCACCGAATGGCCCGCTCCGGTCCCGAGGTTTACCGCTTGGGCGCCCGTCAGGTCCGCGTCCAGTGCTCGAACATGGGCGTCGGCGATGTCAGCGATGTGTACGTAGTCCCGCACCGCGGTGCCGTCCGGCGTGGGGTAGTCAGTGCCGTAAACCTCCACGGCCGGGCGTCGGCCGAGCGCGACCTGCAGGACGTTGGGGAGCAGGTGCGTCTCCGGATCGTGGTCCTCGCCGTAGCGGGCGGTGGCGCCGGCCGCGTTGAAGTAGCGGAGGCTGATGGAGGCGACGCGGTGTCGCTGGGCGCAGTCCGCGAGCAGGTGCTCGAACTCGAGCTTCGTCTGCCCGTACGGATTGACGGGCACGCGGGGCGCGTCTTCCGGGATCGGGATCAGGGGCGGGTGGCCGTACACCGCGCACGACGACGAGAAGATCACCCGGCGCACGCCGGCGGCGACGACCGCGTCGAGCAGCACCCGGCCCGCTGCCACGTTGTTCGCAAAGTACATCTCCGGGTGCGCGAC
Source organism: Gemmatimonadota bacterium (assembly GCA_003220935.1). Lineage (GTDB taxonomy): Bacteria > Gemmatimonadota > Gemmatimonadetes > Gemmatimonadales > GWC2-71-9 > 20CM-4-69-16. The sequence continues at coordinate 68,342 of QHTT01000067.1, read as the reverse complement.
CGATTCCGCGACCAGCGCGTATGCCGCGAGGTGAACGAGCGCGTCGAAGGAATGCCGCGCGAGCAGCTCGTCCAAGATGCGCCGGTCGCCGATCTCGCCCTGCACGAATTGCGCGCCGGGGTCGAGCGCAGCGCGATGACCCCGACTCAGGTCGTCCAAGGCGACGACGGCGTGGCCCTGCGCCAGCAGCTGCTCGACGACCACGCTGCCGATGTACCCCGCCCCACCGGTGACTAGGACCTTACGAGCCATCCGGCCGCTCCAGGCCGAACAGCTTCTTCAGCGACTCGAGGAGGCCGTAACCGCGCCCGGCCTGCGCGGCCTGCTTGAGCGCAATCGTGGGAGGGTGCAGAAACTTGTTGAGCAGCGCGTGGCTGAACTGCTCCACCTGGGCCCGATCCTCGGGCGACAGGTGCGGAAGGCGCTTGAGGGCACGCTCCAGCTCCGCGGCGCGCACGTCGTCGAGGCGCCCGCGAAACTCTTTCAGCACCGGCACCACAGCCAGCCCGCCGTACCAGGCCCAGAACCGCTCGACCTCATCGCTCACGATGCGTTCGGCCGCGGGCACCTCCTGATGTCGCTCTGCCGCTGCGTGCGCGGCGACCGCCTGCAGGTCGTCGATGTCGTACAGAAACACGTTCTCGAGCTGTCCCACTGCGGGCTCCACGTCCCGCGGCACCGCGAGGTCGAGGATGCAGAGCGGTCGCCCACCGCGCCGCCCGATCGCGGGCGCCACGCGCTCCCACGTCACGACGGCGTGAGGCGCCGCGGTGGAGCTGAGCACGATGTCGGCAGTGGCGAAGTGCTCCCAGGCCTCGTCCAACGTGAGCGCCCGTGCGCCCAGCTGGTCGGCGATCGCGCGCGCCCGCTCGTAGCTGCGGTTCGCGACGAGCGTGACGCGCACGCCTTCGGACACGAGGCAGCCCGCCGCGAGCTCGGCCATGTCACCCGCACCGAGGACCAGCGCGGAGCGTCCTGCGAGCCGGCTGAAGATCTTGTCGGCCAACGCCACCGCGGCCGACGGAGCCGACGCCGCCCCGCTGCCGAGCGCCGTCTCGCTGCGCACCCGGGCCCCGACGAGCAGGGCGGACTGGAACAGGCGGTGGAGCACCGGGCCGGCTTGGGGCCGCGATGCCTCCCACGCCTCGCGCACCTGGCCCTGGATCTGCGACTCGCCGAGGATCATCGAGTCGAGGCCCGCCGAGACGCGGTAAAGATGGCGCACCGCCGCGCGGTCGCGCTGGAAGTAGCCGTACTCGCTGGCATTGCGACCGGCACCGAGGCGCTCGCCCAAGATGGCCCAGACCGTCTCGGCCGTCGAGTCGCTCGGTTCGGCGAGGTAGAATTCGGTGCGGTTGCACGTGGACAGCAGGACCCCGCCGCCCGCGCCGGCCGACAGCACCCGCTGCAAGGAAGCCGGCACCTCGCGGGGCGCATGCGCGAAGCGCTCGCGCACCTCCAAGGGGGCTGTCCGGTGATTGACTCCGACGACCGCGATGCTCATTGCGCGCTGCCGCCCTAGAGAAAGCGTTGCGTCCCCGGCTCAGCGAGCTTGAGCGCGAGGTACACGAGCACCACCGCCACGAAGCCCGCGATGCTCGCGAACGCCGCCCGTCGGCCCGCCCAATGCCGCACCACCCGCATCCACACAGCCGACCCCAACACTACCCAGGTGAACGAGCCCCACACGATCTGCGCCGGGTCCACGTGCATGCCACCAGCGTATCGCACCGCATAGCCCAGCGCCAGCAGGACGCCCAGCGTCAGCGCCGGAAAGCCGGCGACCAGGGCCACGTGGTTTAGGCGATCGAGCCGCTCGAGCGGGGGAAACAGACGAAACACCTGACCGAACCGTTTCGACTTGAGCTCGCGGAACTGCAGCAGGTACAGCGCCGCCGTGATGAAGGCGAGCGCCAGCAGCGCGAGCCCGAGCACGCTGAGCGTCACGTGCAAGATAAACCAGGCGTTGCCGCCGCCCGAGGGCGCGGCACCAGGTCCCAGGCCGATCAACAACGCGAGCCCCACGAGACCCGTGGCGAGCGGCCCGGTGAACAGCGCGACGGCAGAGGCGCGGAACACGCGCTCGCTCACGATCTGCAGCAGCACCAGGAAGAGCGCAAGAATCGACAGCACCGGCGCGACGCCCACCGGTGTGACCTGCGCGACGCCGACCACGTGCGCCGTAGCGCCCGAGAGGGGGGCGCCCAGCGTCAAGGCGCGCGGTGCGGGCCGAAGTCCCGCGAACGGGGCAAGGGCAAGCGCCGTGGCCAGGCCGTACAGCCCGAGCGCCAGGAGATGCGGTACGAGAACCACGGGCGCATAGCGCCGGCCCCGGCCAGGAGCCGGCGGCGGGTCAGGAGGGCATCTTGCGGACGAGACGGACCGGCATTCCAGGGCGTACGTCGGGATGATTGATGTTGAGCACCAGTCCGGACGCCGAATGGTCCCGGGTGTGCACGATCTCGAGCACCATGCGCACCTCTTCGGACGCCGTGCCTGGGACGCCGGACGCCGGTCGGAACACCTCGAACACGTCGCCCGGGGTGACCCCGTCCGCCCGGCCGCGGTTGATGAACAGGATCTGCTGCAGGTCCGTCAGCCCGTGGATGTCGCGTTCGGCCACGACCTGGCCCTCGAGGCCCTGCTCCACTGGCGTGGGCCGGGAGAGACCCGGGTCCTTGAACGGCTCGAGCGGCATCGCCAGGTGGCCGTCATGGATCCGGCCGAATTGCATGATCACGTCCGCCAACACCTGCTTGCGCTGCAGCTCCGTCACACGCGCCACGCCGACCGGCACCACCACCCCGCCCCAACCCGTGATGTCCCGATCGATGCGCGCGATCAGCAGCGAGTCACCGACGTGGTAAGACGCGTTGCGGGGCGGCGCGAGCGCGATCTGATCGAACCGCGTCGCGGTGGAGCGCTCCGTCAGGCGCGGGATGGCTGGAGTCGCCGTGTTCCCCAGCACCCGGCCCCACGGCAGTCGCTCGTTCTCGGTCAGGAAGCCCGCCGCGTAGAACTCGCCGCGCCGGAGCGGTCGATACAGCGGGTTGGAGTACGCCCGCAGCACGTCCTGCACCTGTTCGCGGGGTGTCCGGCGCCGCTCGAAGATCGTCTCGTAGGCGTCGGTGGCCGCAGGCGGCGGCGCTTCCACGACCCCAGCCGTGTCGAACGCCGCCGACGTGTCGATCGCCGTCACCGTGTCCGCAGGCGCCTGGGCCCGCACCGTGTCGGCGCCCGTCGCCGGGCCGACCGACGCGGACTCAGGCGCCTGCGCCACGGCCACCACAGACCCGATGTTCAGCACCTCACCCGGATAGATCCAGTGCGGGTCTTCAATCGCAGCAGTGTTTAGACGGTAAATCTCGGGCCACAGCAGCGGATCGCTGAAGTACAGCTGGGCGATGGACCAGAGGGTCTCGCCCGTGACCACGGTATGGCTGGCGGGAAGCTGTCCTTCCTGGAAGGCCGCGGCGGGCGGCGGCACCTGTGACGTATCCTGCGCAGCTTTCGAGCTGTCCGCCCGAGCCTGGGTCGTGTCCTGGGCCACGAGCGGCGGCGCCACCACCCCCGCGAGCAGCCCTGCTACAAGGGCGAGCAGGGCTGCTCGATCAGAACGGCAGATCGTCGTCCTCCTCATCCAGCGCCTCCGGGAGCGCGTCGAGCGACTCCGCCTTGCCCTCGGGCGCCACCTTGGCCGCGGCCTTGGCGCGGGCGAACTCGCCGGTGCCTTCACCGCCTCCCCCTCCCCGGGACGACAGCAGGATCACTTCGCGCGCGATGATCTCGGTGACGTAGCGGGTCTGCTTCTCGCGATCCTCCCACGTGCGGTACTCAAGCCGCCCTTCCACGTAGATCCGGTCGCCCTTTTTCATGTACTTCTCGGCCAAGTCGGCAAGTTGGGCGCCCTTGTTGTTCCAGCAGATCACGCGGTGCCACTCGGTCTTCTCCTGCTTCTCCCCACCCTGCCCCGTCCACTGGCGGCTGGTCGCCAGGGAGAGATTCGCCACCCGGGAGCCGTTGTTCGTGCTCCGCACCTCGGGATCGGCCCCTAAGTTCCCGATTAGCATGACTTTATTCAGGCTGCGACTCACAACAGACCTCCAAACGATGGGCGGGCAGGGACCAAGGGCGACAACAGTATATGAATCGCAAGTTATTCTGTCAATCAAAGATACGCCACTTGGGCTAAAGTTTTGCAGAGACCCCAGCTGCTGGAATGGCAGCCCGGAGAATCACGGCGTCCTCGACCGGACGCCGGTAATACCGCGCCCGCCGCCCGACCTCGACGAAGCCCAGGCTCTCGTACAGGCGGCGCGCCGCGACGTTCGATTCCCGCACGTCGAGGTAAACGACTCGCACGCCACGACCCTGCAACGTGTCGAGCACCCGCTCCACCAGCGCCCGCCCGACGCCGCCGCGGCGGTGCGGCTGGGCGACGCCCAGGTTGAGAACCTCCCCTTCGTCCGCGGCGCAATGCGCGACGGCGTAGCCCGCGACGGCGCGGCCCACGACGGCGACGAGGAACGGCGCTCCGGCGGCCAAGCACTCAGTGAAGTCATTAGCCGACCAGGGGTCCGCGAAGACGGCGCGCTCGATCGCGGCGACAGGCGCCACGTCAGCCGCTTGGGCGAGACGGATCCGGAAGGGGCCGGCCGTGGCGGGCCTCCCATTTCGCTTGCGCTTCGGCCGGCCGGCCGTAGGCGGGCTCGGCGACGAAGGGATCATCCAGCGAGCGCGCCGCCCCTTTCCTGGCGAAGAGCGAGAGCAGCGTCGTGGCGTTCGGCATCACGCTCTCCAGCGGTACTGGCGCGGCACCGCTCCACTTGAGGATGTCGTCTGGATAGCGCATCGCCCCGTCGCCGACAACGACCCGCGGGCGGATCGGGGGAGGGGTGACGCGCGCCAGCTCCGCGACGGTGGTGACCGCCGGCGGCATCGCGGTTTCGACCTCACCGGGACGGAACACGTACACCGCACCGTACACCTGTCCGCGCAGGGCGTCGTAGCAAGCAGCAACGGGCACTGAGTCCAGCCGTGCGGCGACGCCGGCCGCCGCCGCCATGAGCGACGGCACGGCGCGAAGCGGCACAGCCGCCTGCTGCGCCAGCCCTTTCGCCGCTGCCCAACCGATCCGCAGGCCTGTGAAGCTTCCCGGCCCATCCCCGATGACGATGCCCTCCAAATCCGCCGGCCGCAGTCCCGCCTGCGTGAGCACGTGATCGACGAGTTGAACGATCGCGGCCGCGTGACGGCGCGCTCCCTGCACAAACGCTCCGGCCGCTGCGCCAGTTGGCGATCCGACGGCGACGCTCGCGATCTCAGTGGCGGTATCGATCGCCAGCCAGCGACCGCTCATCCGCGCCCCTCCCGAACGCGGAACGCCTGCCAGCACCGTCCCCAGACCCATCACCGGATCTCCTCCACCTCTCGGATATCGGGCTCCTCACCGTAGCTGAGGCGGAAGTGCCGATCCAGCGGCGGCGCCCATGCCCCCGCCCGCTCCGGCCATTCGATGAGCACGATAGCGCGCTCGCGCGTCATGTCCGCGAATCCGATGTCCCGGGCCTCGTCGGGCGACTTGAGGCGGTAGCAGTCGACGTGGTAGATGGGAGCGGCTCGAGCTTCGTGGTGATGCACCAGCGCGTACGTGGGACTCGTCGCAGCCGCCCGCGCGCCCAAGCCGCGGCAAATCGCCTGCACCAGAGTCGTCTTGCCGGACCCCAACTCGCCCGAGAGCCCGATGACGGCCGGGGGTGCCAGGCCGCGGCCCAACTCCTCACCGAACCGGTTGAGCTCGTCCGCGCGGAGGCGCATGGTGCACCGCATCCCCTTCGGCCTTGAGCTCGAGGAGCTGGTCGCGCAGCACCGCGGCCAGCTCGAAGTCCAGCTCTTCGGCCGCGGCTTGCATCTGCGTCTCGAGCAGCCGGATGAGCGCCTCCCGCTCGCGCGCGTCCGCTGGGCGCCGCAGCACGGGACCCATCGCCTTGGCCGTCTTGGCGTCCGCGACACGCGTGGTGAAGCGCACCTGGTCCACGGATTTGACGATCGAGCGCGGCGTGATGTCGTGTGCGTCGTTGTAGGCCTGCTGTCGCCCCCGCCGACGCTGCATCTCGTCGAGCGCGCGCTGCATCGAGCCGGTGACCCGGTCGGCATAGAGGATCGCCTTGCCGCTCAGGTTTCGGGCCGCTCGCCCGACCGTCTGGATGAGGGAGCGGTCGGAGCGCAAGAACCCTTCCTGGTCCGCGTCGAGGATTGCGACGAGGGACACCTCGGGGAGGTCGAGCCCCTCGCGTAGCAGGTTAATCCCGACGAGGACATCGAACTCCCCGAGCCGCAGGCCACGGATGATCTCCACGCGCTCGATGGCGTCGATCTCGGAGTGCAGGTAGCGCACGCGCACTCCATGCTGCTGCAGGTAGTCCGTGAGGTCCTCGGCCATGCGTTTCGTGAGTGTCGTGACGAGCACGCGCTCATTCTTCTTTTCCCGCAGCCGGATCTCGTGCAACAGGTCGTCTACCTGCCCCTTCACCGGACGCGTCTCGACGGCGGGGTCCACGAGGCCGGTCGGCCGGATGATCTGCTCCACCACGATGCCGCCCGAGAGCTTCAGCTCTTCGTCCCCTGGCGTCGCAGACACGAACACGATGCGGGGCACGAGACCCATGAACTCGTCGATCCGCAGCGGCCGGTTGTCGAGCGCCGACGGCAGGCGGAATCCGTAGTCGACGAGGGTCTGCTTGCGCGAGCGATCGCCTTCGTACATCCCGCCGAGCTGCGGCATGGTCTGGTGTGACTCGTCGATAATGCAGAGGTAGTCGTCTGGGAAGTAGTCGAGCAGGCAGGCGGGGCGCTCCCCCACCTGCCGCCCGGTGAGGTGGCGCGAATAGTTTTCGATGCCCGTGCAGCGCCCGACCTCCAGCAGCATGTCGATGTCGAAGTTGGTGCGCGACTCGAGCCGCTGAGCCTCGAGCAGCTTGTTCTGGGCGCGGAGCTCCGCCAGGTGCGTCTTCAGCTCCTGCCGGATGGCCGCGACGGCGCGCTCGATCGTGGGCCGCTCGGTGACGAAGTGCGTCGCCGGATACACGGCGGCGCGCCGCAGCTCGGCGATCGTGTCGCCGCTCGTCGGATCGATCTTCGCGATGCGCTCCACCGCGTCGCCCCAAAACTCGATCCGTACGGCCTGCTCGTCGTACGCCGGGAAGACCTCGACAGTGTCGCCCCGCACCCGGAACGTGCCCCGCTCGAAGGCGACGTCGTTGCGTTGGTACTGCACCGCCACGAGCGCCTCGAGCAGGTCGTCCCGGCCCCGCTCCTCGCCGACCGCTGCCGTCACGAGCCGCCGGCGGTACAACTCCGGATCGCCCAGGCCGTAGATCGCCGAGACGCTCGCCACGATGATGACGTCGTCGCGCTCCATCAAACTCGACGTCGCCCGCAGCCGCAGGCGGTCAATGTCGTCGTTGATCGAGGAGTCCTTGGCGATGTAGGTGTCCGTCTGGGGGACGTACGCTTCGGGCTGGTAATAGTCGTAATAGGAGATGAAGAATTCGACGGCGTTCCTCGGAAAGAACCCCTTCAGCTCGCCGTAGAGTTGTGCCGCGAGCGTCTTGTTGTGTGACAGCACCAACGTCGGGCGGCCGAAGCTCGCGAGCACGTGCGCCATGGTGAACGTCTTCCCGGAGCCCGTGACGCCCAGCAGCGTCTGGTAGCGGTCGCCCCGGGTGAGGCCCTGGGCCAGTTCGCCGATGGCGCGCGGCTGATCCCCCGCCGGCGGGTAGGGGGCAACGAGGTCGAAAGGCATCCCGTGAAAGTTAACTAACGAGCGGCTGTGTCTGAGGACCCGACTCGCGGCGCGACACCTCCGTCACGCCCTTCAACCGCCGGATCGCCCGGATCACCTTGTTCAGGTGGGTCTGGTTCTCGACTTCCACGAGCACCGATCCGAAGACCGCTCCGTCCTTGGTCGAGAGCTCGGCGCTCTTGATGTTGGTGCCCGACTCGCTGATCGCGGTGCAGATGTCGGCGTACAGACCGCGGCGGTCTTCACCGCCTACCGCGAGCCGCACCACGAACGTCTCTCCCTCCGACTCCTGCCAGTCGATCTCTACGCGCCGCTCCGCCTCGGTCGAGAGCACGAGCAGGTTCGGGCAGTCGTTCCGGTGGATCGAGATGCCGCGTCCTTGCGTGACATAACCCACCACCGCGTCCCCCGGCACCGGCTGGCAGCACTGGGCATACCGGACCATCAACCCGTCCACTCCCTGGATCTTGATGCCCCGACCGAGCCGCAGCCGCTCAATGACGCGGCCGAACGCGGTGGGCTTAGGCAGTTGCAGCTCGTCGGCGGGGAGGTCCGGGTACAGCGCACGCATGATGGTGCCGAGCGCGATGTCCCCGGTGCCAAGCGCCGCCTGCAGCTGCTCGGCTGTGCCGACCGACAGGGTGGCAGCGGCGCGCTCGAGGCGGGCCGCGTCGGGCGGTTCGAGCCGCCGCCGTCGGACCTCACGCGCCAAGATGTCGCGCCCCAGCTCGAGGCTCCGCTCATGCTCCTCCTGGCGGATCCACTGACGGATCTTGTGGCGGGCGCGCGCCGTCTGCACGTGTGCGAGCCAGTCGCGAGAGGGTTTCGCCTGCGGGCTCGTCATGACCTCGACCGTGTCGCCGTTCTTGAGGGGACGGTGCAGGGGTGCGATCCGGCCGTTGATGCGAGCGCCCTGGCAGTGCTGGCCGACCTCCGTGTGCACGGCGAAGGCGAAGTCGATCGGCGTCGCCCCCTTCGGCAGCCGCTTCACGTCCCCGCGCGGCGTGAAGACGAAGATCTCATCCTGGTAGAGGTCGACCTTGAGAAACTCGAGAAACTCCTCGGGCGTGTGCGCGTCCTGCTGCAGCTCGATGAGCTGGCGGAACCACGCCAGGTGCCGGTCGAGCTCATCCGGGCTCTTCCCCTCCTTGAACAGCCAGTGCGCCGCGATGCCGTACTCGGCGGTATGGTGCATTTCGCGGGTGCGGATCTGAATCTCGTACAGCTGGCCCCCGGGCCCGAAGACGGTCGTGTGGAGCGACTGGTAGCCGTTGGATTTGGGGCTGGCGATGTAGTCCTTGATGCGCTCCTGAAGCGGCGTCCACTCGTGGTGGATGATGCCGAGCACGTGGTAGCACTCGGGGATGGTGTTCACCAGCACGCGCACCGCGAGGAGGTCGTAGATCTCCTCGAACGGCTTGTCGCGCCTCCGCATCTTCTTGTAGATGGACCACAGGTTCTTCGGCCGGCCGGTGATCTCGAAGCCGACCAGCCCGGCGCGCGTCAGCTCCTCGGCCAGCGGCTCGCGCAGCCGCTCGATGGTGCGCTCGCGCTCCGCCTTCTTCGCGCGCACCTTGCGCGACAGCGCCCGGTACTCGTCGTGCTCGAGAAACTTGAAGGCTGCGGCGCTGCTTCTCCACATCGAGATGCTCGAGCGTGCGCATGTTGTGCAACCGATCGGCCAGTTTGATGATGATGACGCGCGCGTCCTTCGCGACCGAGAGCAGCAGCTTGCGGTAGTTCTCCGCTTGCTCTTCGGCGGTCGAGCGGAACGTCAGCGTCGACAGCTTCGTGAGGCCGTCCACCAGCTCCGCGACTTCGGCGCCAAAGTCGCGGCGGATGTCGTCCAGCGACGTGTTCGAATCCTCGACCACGTCGTGCAGTAGCGCCGCGGCGATGGTCGTAGAGTCCATCAGCTGCTCGGCGAGAATCGTGGCCACCGCCACACTGTGAGAGACGTAGTCGTCTCCGGACTCCCGCTTCTGCCCGCGGTGGGCCTGGGCGCTCACGCGGTACGCGCGCGAGACCAGGTCCAGGTCGAGGCGGTCCCGCTGGGCCGCCACGGCCCGCGCGAGCTCGGGGGCGAGGATGGGGGCGGTGCTGGTCACCTGTGGACGATGGCGAGACTCGGCCGCCGAGTCAACGCGGGGGCAAGAAAGGCCCGGCGCGGGCGGCTCCCTGGCCGCACGGGGCACTATAACAATCCCGCCTCGGCGAAGCTCACGTAACGATCGCCCGCCACGACCACGTGGTCGTACACCGGCAGGTCGAGCAGCCGCCCTGCGTCTACGAGCTGCCGCGTCACCGCCCGGTCGTCCGCCGAGGGCGTCGGATCGCCGCTCGGGTGGTTGTGGACGACGATGATCCCTGCCGCCGCCTCCGCAATCGCCGCCCGGAACACCTCCCGCGGGTGGACGAGCGAGCTGTTGAGGATCCCCCGGGTGATCAGCAAATCGCCGAGCACCTGGCTCTGGCTTCCCAGCGCCAGCACGTGGAACTCCTCGACAGCGAGATCCCGCAACCGCGCGCCGTAGAGCCGTTGCACGTCCGCGGGCCCGCGGATCCGCGCCACCGGCGGTTCCGTCTCGGAGCCGACGCGCCGCCCGAGCTCGAGCGCCGCCGCCACCCGTGCGGCCTTGCTCCGGCCCACGCCGGGGATGCGCGCCAGCTCCGCCAGGGGCCGGCTGCCAAGCCGCCGCAGCGAGCCGTCGACGACGCCCAGCAGCTCTCCCGCCACAACCAGCGCATCCCGGCCCGCGCACCCTGTTCCGAGGAGGAGCGCCAAGAGCTCCTGCCCGGTCAAGGCGGCCGGGCCCACTCTCCAGAGCCGCTCGCGGGGGCGGTCGTGCTCGGGGTGCTCGGCGAGGCGCAGGGGCATGGGTGGAACATAGGTGGGACGGGAGATATCCGGGTACCCGAATAACGCGGAACGCGGAAGTCGGAACGCGCAACAGCACTACGGATGTCGGCCCGTCTGTTCCGCGTTCCGAGTTCCGCGTTCCGCGTTCAGGCCGCCGCCCCGTGGCACTTCTTGAACTTCTTGCCGCTGCCGCAGGGGCAGGGATCGTTGCGGCCGACACCGGCATAGGGGTTGCGGGCGAAGGCGGGCTCCGGCGCACCGCGTGCCGCTGCCCGCTGCGCGGCCGGCGCCGGCTCGGCCGACGTGATCAGGCCGTCCGCCGCGGGTTTGGTCGCGACGACCGGCGTGGTGCGGCGCACGGGGTGCCCGCCCGCCGGTCCCGTCACGGTGCGTGCGGGCGGCCGCGCGGGGGGCGCGCCGCCCGGAACCGAGATCTCGATCGGCATGTTGCGCCACCAGTCCTTGAACCATCCCTCCGCGAAGGTGTTCTCGACGTCGCTCATCAACCCCTTGAACATCTCGAACGCTTCGGTCTTGTACTCGACCAGCGGGTCTTTCTGCCCCCAGGAGCGGTAGTAGATGCCCTCGCGCAGCTGATCGAGGTCGTACAGGTGGTCCTTCCACTTTTCGTCGATCACGCCGAGCATGAAGCGCGACAACGCCCGCTCCCCCAGCCGGACGGACCCCGCTTGGGCGCCGAGCTGCGCCTCGACGTCCTTCTCCATCCCCTTCAGGTTGTCGAGCTTCGCCTGGAACGCGTCGCGCGCCGCCTGCTGCGCCGCCCGCACCAGGTCGTCGCGGTTGTGGATCACCGTGGGATCGGTGACGCCGGGCACCGAGATCAGGAACTTCTGCAGGAACTCGGTCTCGAAGAGCGCGCGGTCCCACTGGGCGGGGTCGTCGAACTCCGCGACGAGCCCGTCCGCGAGACGCTCGACCGCCGCCTCGACCATATGCAAGGCTTCCGCCTTCAGCTCCTCGCCTCCCTCGAGGGCGAATTGCCGCAGTGAGTAGATCACCTCGCGCTGCTGGTTCATCACGTCGTCGTACTCGAGGAGCTTCTTGCGAGCCTGGAAGTGCTGCAGCTCGACGCGCTTCTGGGCCTGGCCGATGGCGCCCGTGACCCAGGGGTGCGTGATCACTTCCCCCTCCTCGGCGCCGGTGCGGTCCATCCAGCGGGCGATGCGGTCGGACCCGAACAGCCGCATCAGGTCGTCCTCGAGGGACAGGAAGAACACGCTCTGTCCGGGATCGCCCTGGCGGCCCGAGCGGCCGCGCAGCTGCCGGTCGATGCGGCGCGCTTCGTGCCGCTCGGTGCCGATGATCACGAGCCCGCACGGCGGGTCGTCGTAGCAGCCGAGCTTCTTGATCTCGGGTTGCGTCAAGTCGGGCCGCTCGACCTGCTGCCCGAACGCCGGCTCGTGCGACGTGATGCCGCACACCTGACACTTCTTCACGCCGGGGCCGAGCTTGATGTCGGTGCCGCGGCCGGCCATGTTGGTCGCGATGGTGATCGAGCCCGGCTGACCCGCCTGCGCCACGATTTCCGCTTCGCGCTGGTGCTGCTTGGCGTTCAGTACCTCATGCTTCAAGCCGCGCCGCTTGATCATGCGCGACAGCGTCTCCGACACGTCCACGCTCACGGTGCCGACCAGCACCGGGAGCCCGCGCTGGTGCTGCCGCTCGATCTCGTCCATGATCGCGTTGTACTTCTCGCGCCGCGTCTTGTAGATGAGATCGTGCTTGTCGATGCGCCGCACGGGACGGTTCGTGGGAATCACCATCACGTCGAGCTTGTAGATCTCCCAGAACTCGCGTTCCTCGGTTTCCGCCGTGCCCGTCATGCCGGCGAGCTTCTGGTACATGCGGAAGTAGTTCTGGATCGTGATGGTGGCGAGCGTCTGGTTCTCCTCGCGGACCGCCACGCCCTCCTTCGCTTCCACCGCCTGATGCAGTCCATCGGACCACCTGCGCCCGTGCATCAGACGGCCGGTAAATTCGTCGACGATGAGGACCTGCCCGTCCTGCACCACGTACTCCACGTCCTTCTCGTACAGCGCGTGGGCCTGCAGCAGCTTGTGGATGATGTGTAGCGTCTCGCTCTTTTGCGCGTACTCGGACTCGACGACACGCCGCCGCTCGACCTTCTCCTTGGCGGACAGGGTCTCATCGTGATCGATTTCGTGCACCGCATGCGAGATATCGGGCACGACGAACAGCGTCGGGTCCTGCGGTGACATCGTCTCGACGCCTTTGTCCGTGAGGTGGACGGAGCGGCCCCGCTCGTCCATCACGAAGTAGAGATCGTCCTCGACGTCTCGCATCTTCTGGTCGCGCGCGGGCAGCTTGCGGTCCGCCAGGCGGTCGAGCTCTACGCGCTGCACGGTGGACTTGACGCCCGTCTCCTGGAGCAGCTTCATGAGCTTCTTGTTCTTCGGCATGCCGAGCTGCGCCTTGTACAGCAGCACCGCGCCGTCGTAGGCCGTTTTCTCGTCGCCCACCAGTGGCTCGGCTTTGGCGATGAAGTCGTTCACCACCGCCGTCTGCTTGCGTACCAGCTGCACGACCTGCGCGTTGTACAGGGCGTACTTCTCGTTCGACTCCGTGCCGACGGGACCCGAGATGATGAGCGGGGTGCGTGCCTCGTCGATCAGAATCGAGTCGACCTCGTCGATGATCGCGTAGGCATGACCGCGTTGCACCCGGTGGTCCGGCGCGATCACCATGTTGTCGCGCAGGTAATCAAAGCCGAACTCATTATTGGTGCCGTACGTGATATCGCACAGGTAGGCCTGCCGCCGATCGGGGGAGCCCGGCTCGGTGTCGTCGATGCACCCCACCGTCAGGCCGAGCCACGTGAACAGATGGCCCATCCATTGCGAGTCACGCCGTGCGAGGTAGTTGTTGACGGTGACGAGGTGCGCCCCCCGCCCGGCGAGCGCGTTCAGGTAGAGCGGCAGCGTGGCGACCAGGGTCTTTCCCTCACCCGTCGCCATCTCGGCGATCCTACCCTGGTGCAGCACGATCCCGCCGATCAGCTGCACGTCGTAGGGGACCATGTCCCAGGTGAGCTCGTGCGCCGTCACGACCACCTTACTGCCGAGCAGCCGCCGCGATGCCTCGCGCACGGTGGCGAAGGCTTCCGGGAGCAGATCGTCCAGGACGCGTTGCACCGCCGTGCCGAGCGCCTGCTCCGCCTTGCCCAGCTGGTCGGACAGCCGCAGTCGCTCCTCGGCGTCGGGGCAGTCGTGCTTGGCCCGCCGCAGGCGCTCGACCTCCGCCGCAAGCGCGCCCGTACGCTCGGCGATGACGGCGCGGAACTTGGGCGTCTGGGCCTGGAGCTCGGCGTCGGAGCGGTCCCTGAGCCGCGTTTCGTGGCCGTGGATCGCGTCCACCAGCGGCTGAATCCGCTTGAGCTCGCGCTGGAAGCGGGTGCCGACCACCTTCGTGACGAGACGTTTGAGCATCAGTCCTCTAACGATACAACCCGCGCGCCACGATGTAGTCGCGCACCGCGTCGGGGACGAGATATCGGATGGACAGGCCGCGCCGCACGCGCTCCCGGACCAGAGTAGCCGACACCTCCACACCGGGCACCTCGAGCACGCGACGAATCAGGCGGTGCCGCGGCACGGCCGCACCGGGCCGAGCGAACACCGCGAGCTCGGCAAGCCCGGGCAGTGCCTCGACCTCGTGCCAGCTCGACAGTTCCTGCGCGGCGTCCGCCCCCAGCAGTAGCGTGAACCGGTTCCCAGGCTCGCGTCGCGCCAAGGCCTGGAGCGTCCGGATCGTATAGGATGGGGAGGGGAGCGTGAGCTCGATACGGTCGACGGAGAGCCGCGGATTGCCCGCCACTGCGAGGTCGAGCATCGCCGCGCGCTGCTCGGCGGTGGCGCCGTGCGCAGCCCGCTTGAACGGTTGCTCGCGCGCCGGGACGAACCGCACGGCCGCGTCGAGCTGCTCGGCTGCTGCCTCCGCCACGATCAGATGCCCGACGTGCACCGGATCGAACGAGCCGCCGAACAGGACCTCCACCGCTCCGGCTCAGGAAGGCGACGGCGTGGACGGCGCGCTGGTACTCGAATCGGCCGGGCAGGTCTCGTCCAGACCGCGCGTTTGCGGGTAGTAGCGGCGCAGGTGGATGCAGGTCTCCTTCAGCTCGTCGGCGTACCCGATGCCACGGTAGCTGTCGACGAGCCGCAGCAACGCGTCGGGCACGCGCGGCGTCCCGGGATAGGTCGCGATCACGTCCTTGAAATAAATGATCGCGGAATCGAACGCCCGCCGCTTCAGGTAGAACAGCCCGTTCTTGTAGTCCTTCTCTGCGAACCACTCCCGCAACTGCTGCACGTGCTGCTGCGCGCGGGCAGCGGCCGTGGTGCCGGGGTAGCGGCCGGCGAGCTCCTGATAGATCGCCAGCGCCGACTGGCCGTAGGTCGGATCGAGCTCAGGGCGCCGCCACAGGCGCAGGTTGGCATCGCCTGCGCGCAGCAGGGCGAGTGGGGCGTATTCGCTCGTGGGGTACTGGTCCGCCACCTGGCGGAACTCGTGGGCGGCTTGGACCCGGTCGCCAGTCTGGAAGTAGCACTCCGCCAGGTCATACCGGACCTCCACCAGCTCGGGCTGCGCGGGGCCGAGCTCGAAGGTCAGTCGCCGCAGCGAGATCTGTGCGTGTGCGAAGTCACCGCTGTGGAACTGGCGCCGGGCGCGCGCGAGCTCCAGCTCCGGCTGGGACGCGGGCGTCACCTTCGGCGCATGATGGCACGCCACGAGACCGAGCAGCGCGACCAGGCGGAGCCGAGTCAGGGTCCTCACGGCGATTTCGGGGGCGTGGTCGACGGCGCGTCGGCCTTCCCTACCGCGTTGATTTTCTCGTGCGCCCGCTGCGCGATCGTGTCGCCGGGCGTGCCGCCGGCGATCGCCTGCTGGTAGTTCTCGAGCGCATCCGGAATGTCGCCTTGCGCCAGCTTCACGTCCCCCAAGCCCAGGAACGCGCCGCGCACCACATCCGGGGGGGACCCCGGCGCGGAGGCGCGCCGGAACCAATCCTCGGCGTCGGCGGGCTTGCCGGCGGCGAGCAGCCGCTGGCCCTCGATCAGGGCGCACAGCCCCAGCCCCTCGCGCGCCCCTTCGGCGATAGCGGGCTCGCGCTGGCGGCGGATCACGCTCTCGAACGCGGGCACGGCTGTACTGCACGCGTGCGCCCGCACGGCGGCCATCCCGTAGACGAACAGCAGCGAATCCGCAGTGCGCCCGCTGCCCGCGGCGGCCACAGCGCTGGGCAACAGCGCGAGGGCCGCCGCCGTGTCGCCGCGTTCCGCGGCGTCTAGCGCGGCGAGCCGGGTGTACTTGCCGAGCGGCCGGCTGGGCGACACCGCCCGCAACCCCTGCAGCGCGGTCGCCGCCGCGTTGCGCTCGTTCGCAGCCAGCGCGGCACGGACCACCCGCTCGAGGCCATCCGCAGCTTCGGCCGCGCGGGAGCGGTCGGTCTGGCCGAGGGCAACGTACTGGGCGGCAGCGAGCGCATACTCGCCGGTATGCAGCGCCGCCGCGCCAGCCTTGGCGGACAGGTCGGCGCTCCCCGGGTGGGCTTTCAGTCCCAGTTGGTACTCGGCCAGCGCGTTGCGGAACTCCCCCGCCGCATAGGCGCGGTCGCCCAGCTCCTCATGATCGGCGGCGCTGCGCGAGCAGGCGCAGGCCAGCACGAGCCCCGCGACCACCAGTCGCCTCACGGCTTCTTCCTCTTGCCTCCCCTGCCCTTCGCCGCAGGAGGGGTGGGATGGTCGGGCGGAACGGTGGAGGGCGCCAGCTCGCCGGCCCCAGCCGCCGCCGCGCCCGTGTCGTTGCGCGCCAACATGGCGAGATAGGCCTCCACGCGCGGATCTTCCGGTCGCCGGTCCCGGCACGCCTCCCACACCTGCTTCGCCCCGAGACCGTCGCCGCCGAGGTAGCACGCGAGCCCGAGCATCGCGGCCGCGTCCAGGTAGTTCGGTCGGGCGCGGACGATGATCTCGAAATGCTCCCGTGCGTCGAGGGCCCGGCCGGCTTGCAGCAACATCCGCCCCAACTTATACCGCAGGTCGTGGAATGCGGGTCCGAGGGCGAGTGCGGCGTGGTACTGGTCGATCGCCTGGGCCAGCGCGCCCGCCTCGCAGTAGGCGTCGCCGAGCGCGGCGTGTTGGTTGGCGAGCTTGGCTGCCACGTGGGCCGGCAGCCCCTGGCGCGACTCGCCGCCCACCTGTGCCGCCCGCCGGAACGCCGCGTCCGCCTCGGCTTCGCGCCCCAGCTCATTCAACACGATCGCCCGATGGACGAGCGCCTCGACGTAGCGCGCGTTCAGCGCCAGCGCGCGGTCGAGGTGCGCCAGCGCCTGCTCCTGCTGGCCGGCGAGTGAGTACGACAACCCCAACAGATGATGCGCGTCGGCGAACGCCCGCCCGCTCGCGACGACCTCCTCGAGCAGGTGAATCGCGCCGTAATAGTCCTGGAGGTCGAACCGCTCGCGAGCCTGCGCCACGAGGTGCTCAGGACTGACGTCCATGTATCTCCTGGTACCAGCGCACGAAGTGTTGGATTCCCTCCTCGATGCCGACCTTGGGCCGGTAGCCGAGCTGGCGCTCGGCGCGGCGCAGATCGGCCGCCGTCAGCCGCACGTCGCCCGGCTGATCGGGATGGCGCTCGATCCGCACCTCCTGTCCCAGCGTGTGCCCGACCAACTCGATCAGGCGGTCCAGCCGCACCCGCGCACCGCCGCCGATGTTGATCGCTTCGGCAATCCCCGCCCCGCCGCCACCACCCCCCGCACCACGTCCCCCGCTCCCTTGCGCCCGGGCCGTCCACTCCACCGCCGCCAGAACGCCCTCCACACAGTCCGTAATATAGGTATAGTCGCGCTCGGCCGACCCGTCGCCGTGCATCCGCACCGGCTTGCCGTGGGCGATCAAGTCGGTAAAGCGGTGGATGGCCAGATCGGGCCGCTGCCGCGGCCCGTAGACGGTGAAGAAGCGCAGGCAGGCGATCTGCATCCCATACAAGTGCGCGAAGGCGTGTGCCATCAACTCCCCAGCGCGCTTGCTCGCCGCGTACGGCGAGATGGGCCAGACGGCGGCCGTGTCTTCAGCGAACGGCGCGGGAGTGGCGTCCCCATACACCGAGGAGGACGATCCGAACACCACCCGCCGGATCCCGGCGCGCCGCGCCGCCTCGAGCACGCGGACCGTCCCCGTGACGTTGGCTTCGCTGTAGGCGGCCGGATTCTCGAGGGAGGGCCGCACACCCGGCTTGGCCGCCAGGTGCAGCACGACGGTCACCCCGTCGAGGGGCAGCGGGTCGCGCACCACGTCCGCTTCGACGAACCGGAATCGCGGCTGGCGGCGCAGGCCGTCGAGGTTGCGCTCCTTCATGGCCCGCGCGTAGAACGGGTCGAAGTTGTCGACGCCGACGACCTCGTCCCCGCGCCCGACCAGCGCCTCGCACACGTGCGAGCCGATGAAGCCCGCGGCCCCCGTGACCAGGACCCGCGGACTCACTTGCAAATGAGCGTGCGGAAGTACTCGATGGTGCGCAGCAGCCCTTGCTCGAGCGAGACCTGGGGCTCCCAGCCGAGCGTCGCCCGCGCGCGCGCGATGTCCGGCTGGCGGACCTTGGGATCGTCAACAGGGAGCGGCCGCTCCACGATCTGGCTGCGGCTGCCAGTGAGCCGCAACACGACCTCAGCGAGCTGACGCACGGTGAACTCGTTCGGATTGCCGATGTTGGTGGGCTCGGAATCGCCCCGCTCGAACAGCCGCACGATCCCGTCGATCAGGTCGTCCACGTAGCAGAACGAGCGGGTTTGCGAGCCGTCGCCATACACCGTCAGCGGCTCGCCCTTGAGCGCCTGCACGATAAAGTTGGACACGACGCGCCCGTCATTGGGCCGCATGCGCGCGCCGTAGGTATTGAAGATCCGCACCATGCGCGTATCGAGACCGTGATAGCGGTGGTAGGCCATCGTCATGGCCTCGGCGAAGCGCTTGGCTTCGTCGTAGACGCCGCGCGGGCCTACCGGGTTCACGTGGCCCCAGTAGCTCTCGGGTTGGGGGTGCACGAGTGGGTCGCCGTACACCTCAGAGGTGGAGGCGAGCAGGAACCGGGCGCGCTTCGCCTTGGCAAGCCCCAGCGCCTTGTGCGTGCCGAGCGAGCCCACCTTCAGGGTCTGAATCGGCAGCTCCAGGTAATCCACGGGGCTGGCGGGGCTGGCGAAGTGGAGCACACCGTCGAGCGGCCCCTGGACTTCGATGAAGTTGGTAACGTCGTGCAGCACGAACTGAAAGTCGCGGTGCTCCCGCAGGTGGGCCACGTTGGCGGGGGACCCAGTGATGAAGTTGTCCATAGCCACGACGCGATGGCCCTGCGCGAGCAACCGGTCGCACAGGTGCGAGCCGAGGAATCCCGCGGCCCCCGTTACGAGGACGCGCATGCCAACCGGCGGCCGATGCTATCGTAGGTCAGGCCCAGGCGGGCGAGACGCGACGGGTCGTAGAGATTCCGCCCGTCCACGATGAGCCGCCGCGAGAGCAGCTGCCTGATCCTCGCGAAGTCCGGGTTGCGGTACTCGAGCCACTCGGTGACGATCGCCAGCGCCGCGGCGCCTTGCAGCGCGTCGTATGCCTGGGCGGCGTACGTGACGCGATCGCCGAGCTGTCGCCGCGCGGTCTCGAGCGCCGCCGGGTCGTGCACGCGCACCTTGGCGCCGGCACAGAGCAGCTCTTCCACCAGCACGAGCGCCGGGCTCTCCCGCACGTCGTCGGTTTCCGCCTTGAAGGCGAGGCCCCAGACAGCGATGGTCTGCCCGTCCAGGTTGCCGTCGAAGTGGCGCTGCAGCTTTTCGAACAGCACCCGCTTCTGGCGCTCGTTCGAGACCTCGACTGCCTGGACGACGTCGAGCGACACGCCGTTCGCCTCCGCGGTCCGCATCAGCGCCTTGACGTCCTTGGGAAAGCACGAGCCGCCGTAGCCCGGCCCCGGGAAAAGGAAGGCGGATCCGATGCGGCGGTCGGTGCCGATGCCCTTGCGGACGTGCGTCACGTCGGCACCGACAGCTTCGCACAAGCGGGCGATCTGGTTCATGAACGAGATCCGGGTTGCCAGCATCGCGTTCGCCGCATACTTCGTCATCTCGGCCGACGGGACGTCCATGAAAATGATCGGGTTACCCGTCCGCACGAACGGTGCGTACAGCTCCCCGATGACCTGCGCTGCCTCCTGGGAATCGACCCCTACCACGACGCGGTCGGGCTTCATGAAGTCCTCGACGGCCGCCCCTTCCTTCAGGAACTCGGGGTTCGCGCACACCTGGAACGGGACGGTCGTGTGCTTCGCGATCTCCGCCCGGACCCGCTCCGCCGTGCCCACCGGAACCGTGCTCTTCGTGACCACGATCTTCGGCTTGTTCATGCGTTGGCCGACCGTCCGGGCCACGTCCAGCACGTGCTGCAAGTCCGCCGAGCCGTCCTCATCGGGCGGCCCGGCTCGTAAATCGGCAGCCGGCTCTGCCGCAGCCCGGCGATCTTACCCTCGTCCACGTCGGCGCAGATCACGTCGTTCCCTGTCTCGGCGAGACACGCGCCCACCACGAGGCCGACATATCCGGTTCCGATCACCGCGACGTTCATGGCACCCTCCCTCGCGTCGCCGCGAGCGCGTTCCGCGTGTCCACGACGAGGCGGGCGTGTCGCGCCACGAGGCCGTAATCGACGTCCGAGTGATCGGTCACGATGATGACGCACTCGGTGGTTTTGAGTGTGTCCGCAGTCAGCGGCACCGACCGCAATTCGAGATCATCGTCCTTCAGCTTCGGCACGTGCGGGTCGTGGTAGTCGACGATCGCGCCGTGTCGGCGCAGCAGTCGAATCACATCCAGAGCGGGGCTCTCCCGAATGTCGTCGACGTCCTTCTTGTAGGCCACGCCCACGACGAGCACGCGGCTGCCGCGCACCGCCTTGCTCTGCTCATTGAGGCGATCGACGTCCCGGGCCACCCAGTATTCCGGCATCGCGGCGTTGATCTCTCCCGCCAGCTCGATGAACCGCGTGCGGTAGTTCAGCGTACTCATCTTCCAGGCGAGGTAGTGCGGGTCGAGCGGGATGCAGTGCCCGCCGACCCCGGGGCCGGGCGTGAACTTCATGAACCCGAAGGGCTTCGTGGCCGCGGCGTCGATCACCTCCCAGACGTTCACACCGAGCTTGTCACACACGATCGCCATTTCGTTCACGAGACCGATGTTCACACTGCGGAACGTATTCTCGAGGATCTTCACCAGCTCCGCTGCCTCGGTGGAGGACACGGGCACGAGCCGCTGGATCGCCGGCCCGTACACCGCCAGCGCGACCCGACAGCAGGTCTCGGTGATCCCCCCGACCACCTTCGGAGTGTTGCGGGTATTCCATTGCGGGTTGCCGGGATCCACCCGCTCCGGGGAGAAGGCGAGGAAGAAGTCTTCGCCCACTTTCAGACCCGTGCTCTCCAGTGCCGGGAGCATCAGCTCTCGCGTGGTGCCGGGGTAGGTCGTGGATTCCAGGACGATGAGCTGCCCCCGCCGCAGCGTCTGCTTCACCGAGTTCGTCGCGGCGAGCACGTAGCTCACGTCGGGATCCTTGGTCTTCGAGAGCGGCGTGGGCACGCAGATCGATACGACATCGGGCTCGCGCAGCCGGCTCAAGTCCGTGGTCGCCGCGAACTTCCCGGCTTTGGCGAACCCTGCGACCTCTGTGCCGGGGACATCCTGGACGTGGGAACGGCCGGCCCGGAGTCCGTCCACTACGGGCTCGCTGACGTCGAAGCCGAGCACGCGGAAGCCGACGCGCGCGAACTCCATCGCGAGCGGCAGCCCCACGTAGCCCAGCCCCACGATGCCGATGAGTGCCGAGCGGTCCTGTGCCTTGACGATCAGGTCGTCGGCGGTCGACTTGGCCGTTGCCGTGGTCATAGGGTTACCGGCGTCCCGCCGGCGGCGAGCGAACGCGTCGCAGCGTCGAGCACCCGTACGACGCGGACCCCGTCCGCGGCGCTGGCCCGCGGGACCTCGCCATCGCGCGCCACGCGAACGAAGTGGCTCAGCTCCGCTGCGAGTGGCTCGATGTTCGGGATCTTGGGAATGAAGATGTCGCCCTCCCGAATCGCCAGGCTCTCCCCATAGGAGCCGTACTCGGGCGGGCGGTCCACGCCTTTGTCGTAGATCCGGAGCTTCTCGCGCGGCTCCATGTCGTCGAACACTACCATCTTTTTCGCTCCAACCACCGTCAGCTTCCGTTCCTTGTGTGGGTCGAGCCAAGAAAGCTGCACGTGCGCGAGGATGCCGCTGGCGAATTCCATCGTGAGAAAGACCACGTCCTCCACCCCGGGCTGGAGGTAGCTCCGCCCCTGCGCAGCGACCCGTATCGGTTGGTCGTTGAGCAAGTAGAGTGCCATCGATACATCGTGCGGCCCGAAGCTCCAGAGGGCGTTCTCGTCGGCGCGGATCTGCCCGAGATTGACGCGCAACCCATAGAGGTAGAAGATCTTACCAAGCTCGCCCTCCTGCACCAGGGCTCGCAGCCGTTCCACTGCCGGATGAAACACCAGCAGGTGACCGGCCGCGACGCTCACCTTGCGGTCGGCGGCCGAGCGGGCAACCGCTTCGGCGTCCCGGACCGTCAACGCAAACGGCTTCTCCACGAGGCACGGCTTCCCAGCCTCGACACATTGTAGCGCGATGCGGGCGTGGCTGGCCGCCGGCGAGGCCACGATCACTCCGTCCACCCGGCCGAGCAGATCGACCACGTCGGCGGTGACGTGCGTAACCGGGTACTGCCGCGCCACTCGGTCGCGGACCTTGGTGTCGGTGTCGCACACCGCGGCGAGCTCGGCGTCCGCCAGGCCAGCCGCCGTCCGTACGTGATTCTTGCCCCACACCCCCGCACCGATGACGCCCAGCTTCAGGCGGCTCACCGATAGAATCCGCGGATCGCATCGATCACGTAATCGAGCTGATCGCGGGTGAGTTCCGGATACACCGGCAGCGAGAGCACCTCGGTCGCGGCGCGCTCCGACTGTGGCAGTTGGCCAGGCTGGTAGCCCAGGTGGCTGAAGCAGTGTTGCAGATGCAGCGGCACCGGGTAGTAGATCGCCGTGCCGATGGCCTTGCTCTTGAGGTATGCCTGCAGCGCGTCGCGGCGCTCGACCCGTACCGTGTACTGATGAAAGATGGGCTCGTTGCAGGGGTCCACGACCGGGGGCTGCAGCGTGGGCAGGTCGGCCAGTCGCTCGGTGTAATAGGCCGCGATCTCGCGTCGCCGCCCGGACCAGGACACGAGATGGGGCAGCTTCGCGAGCAGCACCGCTGCCTGCACGGTATCGAGCCGGGAGTTGGTACCCACCTCGTCGTGATGGTACTGCTTGGCGCCGCCGTGCAGTCGCAGCTTGCGCAGGCGCTCCGCGACAGCAGCGTCCGCAGTAACCATCATCCCGCCATCGCCCCAGGCACCGAGATTCTTACTCGGAAAGAAAGAAAAGCCGGTCACCCAGCCCAGCTCGCCGGCCATGCGCCACTGGCCGTCGATCTTGCGGCGTGCCCCGATCGCCTGAGCGGCGTCCTCGATGATCTTCACATCGCGCGCCCGCGCCAGCGGCAACAGCCGCTCCAGCGCGGCCATTTGCCCGTACAGGTGCACCGGCACGATCGCCCGGGTGCGCGGGGTCAGCGCCGCAGCGACGGCTGCAGGGTCGATGTTGAAGGTGTCCGGTTCGACGTCCACGAAGACGGGCGTGCCGCCTGCGTTGTGGATCGCGCCGGCGGTCGCGAAGAACGTGAACGGGGTGGTAATCACCTCGTCCCCGGGTTCGAGCCGCAGCGCTTTGAGCGCGAGCAGCAGCGCGTCGGTGCCGCTGGCGCACGCGATGGCGTGCGGCGCCCGGCAAAGGCTCGCCACCGCCGCCTCGAGCTGCACCACGGGGGGGCCCATGACGAACTGCTGGGACTCGATGACTGCCTGCAGGGCGGGCAGCACCTCGTCTCGGATGGCGCGGTACTGCGCCACGAGGTCCAACAGCGGCACGTTCACGTGGTCGGTATCCTTCGAAGGCGCAACAATTTATCCGGGACGGCGGGGCGAGGCAATCAGCCGCAGCGCGCCGTTCGACTCCTCGTACGTAGCGCCGCAGGCAGCGCACTCGCTCCGGGCGCCCACCACCACGAGCCGTTCGCCGCACTGGCACATCCACCCGACGCGTCGGGCGGGAACGCCCAGCATCAGGCCGAAGGCGGGAACATCGGCGGTGACGACGGCGCCCGCGCCGATGAAGGCGTACTCGCCCAAGGTCACGCCGCACACGATCGTCGCATTGGCGCCGATCGAGCTGCCGCGCTTCACGAGGGTCGGCCGGTACGCGTGCTTGCGGGAGACATGGGCGCGCGGGTTCACCACGTTGGTGAACACGCACGACGGCCCGCAGAACACGTCGTCTTCGAGCACCACGCCCTCGTAGATCGAGACGTTGTTTTGGATCTTCACGTTGTTCCCGACGCGCGTCCCGGGCATCACCACGACGTTCTGGCCCAGGTTGCAGCGCTCGCCGATCACGGCGCCGGGCATGACGTGACAGAAGTGCCAGATCTTCGTGCCTTTGCCGACCCGGGCGCCTTCGTCGACGTAGCTCGACTCGTGGACGAAGTAGTCGGGCACTAGCCGATGACCTTGACCTCGAGCTCCAGCTCGACGCCCAGCTTCTTGGCGACGGTCTTGCGCACGTGCTCGATCAGCTTGAGGACGTCGCTCGCCGTGGCGCTGCCGGTGTTGACGAAGTAGTTCGCATGCAGCGGCGACACCTGCGCGCCGCCGAGGGTAAACCCTTTGAGGCCCGCCTCGTCGATCAAGGTCCCGGCGGTGCGCGGGCCGCCCGGGTTCTTGAACACCGAGCCGCAGCACGGTTGGTCGAACGGTGTCCCGGCCTTGCGCCAGCGGAGCAGCTTCCCCTGCAGCTCCTTCAGTTTGGCGGGCGGCTCCTCGATCAGCGCCAGTTTGGCCTCGAGCACGATCACGGTGCCGAGGTTCGACGCGCGGTACTTGTACGAGATCTGTTTGCGCGGGAGCGGTTTGATCTTGCCTTTCGCATCCATCACGGTGACTTCCGTCACGACTTCAGCGAACTCCGCGCCGTGGCAGCCGGCGTTCATGTAAACGCCGCCCCCCACGGTGCCGGGGACTCCGATGAAGCGCTCCACGCCGGCGAACCCGGCCTCGGCAGTGCGGCGCGCCAGCAGCGGCGTCGGGAGGCCCGCCCCGACGATTGCCGTCGCGCCTTTCATCTCGAACCGGTCGAGCCCCTTGCCGAGGCGGATCACGACACCAGGGAAGCCCGTGTCCCCCCGATCCGGTACGTGGTAGACGCCGCGAGCGGCTCGTTCTCGAGCATGCGCCCGCGGAACTTGAGCTTCGGGGCGGGCGGAGCGGACGGCGCAGGGCGTGCGGGCCCCTTGCCCGAGCTCGCCGGCTTGGTCGACGCCTTGGCTACGCCCGGCCGGCCGGCGTGCGGCTTGGCGCCGCCGCCGCCTTTGCGACTCCCGGCGTCCGGCTTTGGACGGTTGTCCTTTCGTGCCATTCTTGGAGACTCCTCACGCTGCCGGTTCGGCTGCGCAAAGCGATGATCGCGTCGCAGGCGGCGCTCGCGGCCGACATCGTCGTCGTGTACGGGACGCGGTGCATCAGCGCCGCGCGCCGGATCGCGTAATCGTCCGCCTGCGTGAACTTGCCGAGGGGCGTGTTGATGAGCAGCTGGACTTCCCCCGACACGATCAAGTCGATCGCGTTGGGGCGTCCCTCGTGTACTTTGGCTACCCGCTCGGCCGGCACGCCGCGCGCCCGCAGGTATTGCTCTGTCCCTGCCGTGGCCACGATCCGGAATCCCAGCTCGTGGAAACGGCGCACGATCGGGACCACGGTCGGCTTGTCCGAGTCGTTCACCGTCACGAAGATCGCTCCCGCGAGCGGCAGGCTCCCGTCCGCGGCGATCTGCGCCTTGGCGAACGCCATCCCGAAGCTGTCCGCGAACCCCATTACCTCCCCGGTCGACCGCATCTCCGGGCCCAGGATGGTATCGACCCCGGGGAGTTTCGTGAAGGGGAAGACCGCCTCCTTCACCGCCACCCCGGGGAGCGGAAGGTCATCGGGAAGCCCCAGTTCGTCCAGGGTCTTCCCGACGGTGACCGCGGCGGCGAGCCTGGCCAGCGACACCCCGGTCGCCTTGCTCACGAACGGAACCGTGCGGGAGGCCCGCGGGTTCACCTCGAGCACGTAGACCACCCCATCCTTGATGGCGTACTGGACGTTGATCAGCCCGACGACCCCGAGCGCTTCCGCGAACGCCTTGGTGTAGCGGCGCATCTCCGCGACCTGGCGGTCGCCGATCAAATACGGTGGCATGACGCACGCCGAGTCTCCGGAGTGCACGCCGGCGTCCTCGATGTGCTGCATCACCCCCGCGATGACCGTCCGGCGGCCGTCGGCGATCGCGTCCACGTCGCCCTCGAAGGCGTCCTCGAGGAAGCGGTCAATCAGGACCGGATGCTCGGGCGCGACGCGGGCGGCTTTCTCGAAGTAATCGCGCAGGGACCCGTCGTCGTACACAATCTCCATGGCCCGACCGCCGAGCACGTAGGAGGGCCGGACCAGCACGGGATACCCGATACGCTGGGCCACCTTTACCGCGTCGGCGACCGAGCGCGCCGTGCCGTTCGCCGGCTGCGTCACGCCCAGGCGCCGGGCCAGCGCCTCGAACCGCTCGCGGTCCTCGGCGACGTCGATCGAATCCGGCGGCGTACCGAGGATCGAGACGCCGGCCGCCTCGAGCGGCTTGGTGAGCCGGAGCGGCGTCTGCCCGCCGAACTGGACCACCACTCCCTTGGGTCGCTCCCAGCGGACGATCTCGATCACGTCCTCGAAGGTGAGCGGCTCGAAGTACAACTTGTCCGAGATGTCGAAGTCGGTTGACACGGTTTCGGGGTTGGAGTTGATCATGATGGTCCGATAGCCCAGCTCGCGGAAGGCGAGCCCAGCGCGGACGCAACAGTAGTCGAACTCCACCCCCTGCCCGATGCGGTTCGGACCGCTCCCGAGGATCACGATCCCCCGCTCTCCGAACGGCTCGGACTCGTTCTCGGCGTCGTACGAGCTGTAGAGGTACGGCGTCGCGGAGGGGAACTCGCCGGCGCACGTGTCCACCGTCTTGTACGCGGGGTGGATGCCCAGCTCCCAGCGCCGCGCGCGCAGCGCGTCCTCGGAGGCGCCGCGCAGGTCAGCGAGTTGCCGGTCGCTGAACCCCAGCCGCTTCATGCGCCGCAGCTGGGCCGCGCCGACTCCCTCGAGCCGCGCGAACCAGCGCTCGGCCACGATCAGCTCCTCCATTTGATAGAGGAACCACGGGTCGATGCCCGTCGCCTCGGCCACCGCGTCGACGGGCACTCCCGCGAGCAGCGCTCGCTTGATCTGGAAGACGCGCTCCGGCGTCGGGGTGCGGAGCGCGACGCGCAGGTCATCGACACTGTCGCTCGTCAACCGGTCGTCGGCGAGCGTCGGCCCGATCGCCCATCCGGGCCGCCCGGCCTCGAGCGCGCGCAGCCCCTTCTGAAACGCTTCCTTGAAGGTCCGCCCGATCGCCATCGTCTCACCGACCGACTTCATCTGCGTCGTGAGGCGATAGTCCGCGGTGGGGAACTTCTCGAACGCGAACCGCGGTACCTTCACAACGACGTAGTCGAGCACCGGCTCGAACGACGCCGGCGTCGTACGGGTAATGTCGTTGGGGAGCTCGTCCAGGGTGTAGCCCACCGCGAGCTTCGTGCCGATGCGCGCGATGGGGAATCCGGTCGCCTTGGACGCCAGCGCGGAGCTGCGCGACACCCGCGGGTTCATTTCGATCACCAGCATTTCGCCGTCGGCGGGATTCACGGCGAACTGGATGTTGCAGCCGCCGGCCTCGACCCCGATCTCGCGAATGATAGCGATCGCCGAGTCCCGCATCCGCTGGTACTCACGGTCGGTCAGGGTCATCGCGGGCGCGACGGTGAGGGAGTCCCCAGTGTGAACCCCCATCGGGTCGATGTTCTCGATCGAGCAGACGATCACCACGTTGTCGCGGGCGTCGCGCATCACTTCGAGCTCGAACTCTTTCCACCCGAGCACGCTGCGCTCGATGAGCGTGGTGTGCACCGGCGAGAGCTCGAGCGCGCGCGCGACGAGCTCCTCGAATTCGGCGCGATTGTAGGCGACACCCCCACCGGTCCCGCCGAGCGTGAACGACGGGCGAAGGATCGCCGGATATCCGGTCTCGGCCACGATCACCAGCGCCTCCGCCACCGTCGCGGCAGTGCGCCCCACGGGCGTAGCCAAGCCGATGCGGTGCATCGCTGCAGCGAACTCGGCGCGGTCCTCGGCCATCTGGATCGCGCGGGCGTTCGCCCCGATCAGCTCCACGCCGTGACGCTCGAGCGTGCCATCCCGCGAGAGCGCCATCGCCACGTTCAACGCGGTCTGCCCCCCCATCGTTGGCAGCAGGGCGTCGGGGCACTCGCGCTCGATCACCTTGCGCACCCATTCCGATGTGACCGGCTCGATGTACGTCCGGTCCGCGAGCTCGGGGTCGGTCATGATCGTGGCCGGGTTCGAGTTCACGAGCACGACCGTGTAGCCCTCTTCCTTGAGGGCCTTCACGGCCTGCGTGCCCGAATAGTCGAACTCGGCGGCCTGCCCGATCACGATCGGGCCCGACCCCAGCAGCAGGATGCGGCGGAGGTCAGTTCGCTTGGGCATCGAGCACGTCCCGAAGCGTGTCGTCGAGCGAGTAGCGCGGCGTCCAGCCGGTCGCCGCCCGGAGCTTGGCGGCGTCCCCGACCAGATGGGCGATGTCCGCCCGTCGCATCAGCTCGGCGTCGACCTCTGGAATGGGCCGCACGCCCACGAGGTCTGCGAGCTTGAAGAACACCTGCTCGAGCGTGATGCCCTCACCCGAGGCGACGTTGTAGATCTGCCCCGGCTGTCCCCGCACCAGCAGCCGCGCGTAGGCGTCCACCACGTCGCGGACGTGGAGGAACTCGCGCACGGGCTCGAGGTTGCCCACCTTAACCACCGGTGCCCCGACGCGCTTGGCGAACTTGAGCCGCTGGGCGAGCGCCGGCACGACGAACCGCGGATCCTGGCCCGGCCCGGTGTGCGCGAAGGGTCGCGCCACCACCACGCGCAGCCCCGCTCGGCGCCACGCCTCCAGGGCGGCGAGCTCCGCGCCGGCCTTGCTCGCGGCGTACGGCGAACACGGCGCGACCGGATCGCTCTCCCGCCGCGGTCGGGGGGGCGGCTCTCCACAGCCGTACACTTCGCTGGTCGAGACCACGAGCACGAGCGGATCGGCGCGGCCCTCGCCCTTGGCCCCAGCGAGGACGTGGACGAGGCGTGCAGTGCCCCCCGCGTTCACGGCCCACGCATGGCCGGGATCCCGCGCGGCGTCGGGGACCGACGCCACCGCCGCGAGATGCACGACCGCGTCGTAGAGCGGCACTGCACACGCCCGCACCGACTCGTCATCCGTCAGCTCCAAGGGCACCCACCGCACCGCGGCGCGCTCCTCCGGAGCCAGGTCCCCACCCCCGCCGGCCGGGACCGGCTGCGACGGGCGCAGGGCGCCGTACACCTCGCGACCGTCGTCGAGCAAGCGCCGGATCAGCCAGCGTCCCACGAACCCATCCGCGCCGGTCACCAGCACGTTCACGCGACGCGCTCCATATCGGCGTCCACCATCATCTCGACGAGCGCCTGGAAGCCGACGCGGGGAGCCCAACCGAGCTCACGCTTGGCCCGCGCCGGGTCCGCCTGGAGCGTGTCGACCTCCGCCGGGCGCACGAAGCGCGCATCCACCTTGACGTACTTCTTCCAGTCGAGCCCGACATGCCTGAACGCCACTTCGCACAGCTCGCGCACCGTGTGCGTCTCGCCCGTCCCGACCACGTAATCCGCAGGCCGGGGCTGCTGCAGCATGCGCCACATCGCGTCCACGTAGTCGCCGGCGAAGCCCCAGTCGCGCCGCGCATCCAGGTTGCCGAGCCGCAGCTCGCGGTCCTTTCCCTTCACGATACGCGCGACTCCGTGGCTCACCTTGCGGCTCACGAACTCCAGCCCGCGCCGCGGCGACTCATGGTTGAAGAGAATCCCGCTCGCGGCGTAAAGCCCGTATGACTCGCGGTAGTTCACCGTGATCCAGTGCCCGTACACCTTGGCGACCCCGTAAGGGGACCGCGGGTAGAAGGGCGTCGTCTCGCGCTGCGGGGTCTCCTGCGCCTTGCCGAACATCTCGGAGGAGCTCGCCTGGTACACGCGCGCCTCCGGACGCACCAAACGCACCGCCTCAAGGAGGCGGGTCACGCCCAGCGCCGTGAACTCGCCCGTGAGCACCGGCTGGCTCCATGACGTCGGCACGAAGCTCTGAGCGGCGAGGTTGTAGACCTCGTGGGGGGCGGCGTCCTTCACCACGGCGGTGAGGGAATGCTGGTCGAGCAGATCGGCGTGGACGATGTGGACGCGGTCGAGGAGATGGCCGATGCGCTCGTAGGAGTCGTGGGAGGTGCGCCGTACGACGCCCACCACCTCGTAGCCCTTGGCGAGCAGCAACTCCGCGAGGTACGAGCCGTCCTGCCCGGTGATGCCGGTGATCAGAGCGGTCCGGCGGGGTTGCCCGACCCCGCCGGCGGGTTTAGGTTTGGGCGCCCCGCCCTTACGGGGCGCTCCGCCCTTACGGGCGGGGCTACGATGCTTGGCGCTCATCTTTTCTCTGGAACTGGGCCATGGCGCGAGTATGTGAGATCTGTGGCAAGGGCCCTATGACGGGGCACAGCGTCAGCCACGCGAACAACAGGACGAACCGGCGCTGGTACCCCAACCTGCAGCGCGTGCGTGCCGTCGTGAACGGGACCACGCGACGGCTGCGGGTGTGCACCCGCTGCCTCAAGTCGAACCGCGTCACGAAAGCAGCCTAACAAAAAGGGGGACCCAGGGTCCCCCTCGCGCTGGCGCCGTCTCCCCGCCGTTCCGTCACTCACCCAGCAGTTCGATCCGAGCCACTTCGGCGCCGTCGCCAGAGCGATGGCCCAGCTTGATGATCCTGGTGTAACCGCCGGGACGGGCGGCGAAGCGCGGCCCCAGGTCCTTGAAGAGCCGGTGGGTCACCGCCCGGTCCTTGATGCGCCGCTCCACCTGGCGGCGGGCGTGCAAATCGCCGCGCCGCGCGAGCGTGATGAGACGCTCGGCGTAGGGCCGCAGCTCTTTGGCCTTCGCTTCCGTCGTGACGATGCGGTCGTGGCGGAACAGGCTGGTGGCTAAATTAGCGAGCAGCGCCTTCTTGTGACTCGCGGTCCGCGACAGCTGCCGGCCCTTGGCGCGGTGCCGCATTACTCCCCCTCTCCCTCCGTGAGCTGGGCCTGGGGCGGCACGCCCTGCTCCAGCACGCGCAGCTCCCCTTCGGCCTCCTCGACCTTCATCGCGAAGTTCAGCCCTTCGCGGCGCAGCAGCTCGGCGATCTCTCCCAGCGCCTTCTCGCCGACGTTCTTCACCTTGAGCAGGTCCTCCTCGCGGTACTGGACCAGGTCGCCGAGCGTGCGGATGTTCGAGTTCTTGAGCGAGTTCACCGACCGCACGGACAGGCCGACGTCGTCGATGCTGCGGTTCAGCACCTCGCGGAGCCGGCCGGTGGCGGCGCCGCCGTTGCCGGCGGGCTGCGCCGCTACCATCGGCACCTTGCCGAAGTCGACGAAGAAGCGGAAATGTTCCTGCGCGAGCGCGGCGGCGTACGCCACTGCGTCCTCCGGTGTGATCGTCCCGTTCGTCTCGACCGTGAGCGTGAGCCGGTCATAGTCGGTGCGTTGCCCGACGCGCGTTTCCGCAACGGTGAAGTTCGCCCGCCGCACCGGGTTGTAGATCGAGTCGATGCGCACGACGTCCACGGGCATAGTGCGGTCGAGCGGATGCTGTTCGGCCTCCACATAGCCGCGCCCCTTGTTGACGTACAGCTCGCCCCCGATCTCCCGGTCCTCTTGCAGCGTGAACAGCAGCTGATCGGGGTTCACGATGGTGACGGCGCTGTGCGCCTCGATATCGCGGGCGTAGACGGGTCCCGACTTGCCATGCTTGATATGGAGCACCGCCTCGTCGACGTCGGGCGCGACGACGAGGGTGAGCTGCTTCAGCCGCTGGATGATCTGGTGCACGTCTTCGACGACGCCCGGAATGGTCTGGTGCTCGTGCACCACGCCGTCCAGGCGGAACGCCCACACCGCCGCGCCGCGGAGCGAGGAGAGCAGCATGCGTCGCAGCGAGTTGCCGAGGGTGTAGCCGTAGCCCCGCTCAAGCGGCTGCAAGCGAAACTCGGCGGCGTTCTGGTTGTCCTCCCGCTTGGTCATCTCGACCAGATGGGGCCGGACGAGGCCGGTCAAATCCAGAGTCGTCATCACTTGGAATAGAGCTCGACGATTAGCTGTTCTTGCGCGGCAATCGGGATGGCGTCGCGAGTGGGCCGCTCCGTCATCTTGCCGAGCGCCTTGTCGGGATCGACATGAATCCATGTCACGGGCTGCGAGCGACCAAATTGCTCGAGCGCGTGTTTCACCAGTACTAGCTCGCGGCTCGCGTCGGCCACCTTCACCTCATCCCCCGGGCGGACCCGGTACGAGGGGATGTCGACGGTCCGGGCATTCACCTGGATGTGGCGGTGCCGCACGAGCTGGCGGGCCTGCCGCCGCGAGACGGCGAAGCCCATCCGGTAGACGAGGTTGTCCAGGCGACTCTCCAGCGCCACCAGCAGGGCCTCGCCGGTCACGCCTGGCTCCTTGAGCACGCGATCGAAAATGTTGCGGAACTGGCGCTCTGATAGCCCGTAGATCCGTTTGACCTTCTGCTTCTCGCGCAGCTGGCGGGCGTACTCCGATGCCTTGCGCCGGCGCCCGGAGGACTGGCCGTGCTGGCCGGGGGCGTAGGCGCGCCGCTCCACGGCGCACTTCTCCGTGAGGCAGCGCGTCCCCTTGAGGAAGAGCTTCGTCCCCTCGCGGCGGCACAGCTTGCAGGCGGGTCCGGTGTAGCGTGCCATCGGTCAGACGCGCCGCTTCTTGGGCGGCCGGCAGCCGTTGTGCGGAATCGGCGTGACGTCGCGAATCGACCGGATCTGCAGGCCCGCGGTCGCGAGTGCCTGGATCGCCGACTCGCGGCCCGAGCCCGGCCCCTGGACCCGGACGTGCACCCGGCGCACCCCTAGGTTGAGCGCCTCGCGCGCCGCCTGTTCCGCAGCCACGGTGGCCGCGAAGGGCGTGGACTTCTTGGACCCCTGGAACCCGGCCTTGCCGGAGGAGCCCCACGTGATGGCGTTGCCCTGCATGTCGGTGATCGTGATGAGCGTGTTGTTGAACGTCGCCGTGACGTGAGCGATGCCCTCGGCCTCGACGACCTTCTTGGCGCGCTTCGCGCTTCCCCCTGCCGGCTTCGCTTGTGCCATTTACTTTTTGAGCACGGGCTTTTTCTTGCCCGCAATGGCGCGCCGCGGCCCCTTCTTGGTGCGCGCGTTGGTGTGGGTGCGCTGGCCGCGCACCGGCAGTCCCTTGCGGTGCCGCGACCCGCGGTACGTCCCGATGTCCATCAGTCGCTTGATGTTCATCGCCACCTCGGTGCGCAGCGCGCCCTCGACCTTGTAGTCCCGCTCGATCACCTGCCGCAGGCGTGCCACCTCGGCGTCGCGCAGGTCGCGCACTCGCGCGTCAGGACTGACCCCCGTCTCGGCGAGAATCTTCTTCGCGTTCGAGGGTCCGATGCCGAAGATATACGGAAGGGCGTACTGGATTTTCTTGTCGCGCGGCAGATCCACGCCCGCAATACGTGCCATTCCCTACCCCTGCCGCTGCTTGTGCTTGGGGCTGCGCTTGCAGATGACGCGGATGACGCCTCGCCGCTTGATCACCTTGCAGTGCTCGCAGATCGGTCTAACGCTGGTGCGAACCTTCAACGGGGTCGGCTCCGGGAAAAAAATCCAATTGAATCTCGAACTATAGACGACCTCGTAAGTTCCCGCAAGGGGCCTAATTAGGGTGCACTCCGCAGCTCCGTCAGCCACCAGGACGCCCCTACCTTCCGGAACCCCAAGAAGATCGTTTCCTGCCGCTCGTCGGACGTCCCCGCCACGACGTAGCACCGCTCCAGCTCCGCGTACCCTTTCCCCGACTCCAACTCGTGCACGCCCCGCACGGTCAACGATCGCTCCACGGCTGTGCGCCAGTGTCGGCGCAGCAGCTCCGCGGCCTGGGCCCGATCGAGTGGCGACGACGGATCGGCGCCCGGAATCTGGAGCGCGATGCTACCACTTTGCCCGACAAGGCCTTGGGGATCGTGGGCGAGCCACGCGCTGCGCGCCTGCTCGGTCGCAGCCGCGAGCGACGCCTGCGCGGCGAGCCGAGTACCGCACGTGAGGGCCGGGCTCAAGACCAACGCGACGCCGGCGAGCCACCGCCTCATACGATCTCCATGAACCGCTGGTACACCCCGGCCGGGTCCTTGGCCATGGTGATCGGCCGGCCGACCACGAGGTGGGTCGCACCACAGCGCACGGCGTCGTCCGGCGCGACGGTCCGAGCCTGGTCGCGAGGAGCGTCCCCGGGGCTGCGCACGCCCGGGACGACGATCCAGGGATCGGGGCCGAGCGCCGCGCGCAGCAGGGCCAACTCGCGCCCCGAGGCCACGACCCCGCGCAGACCGGCGTGCAGCGCCAACCGGGCGAGGCGCTCCGTTTCCAACCCCAAGTCGGGGACGCCCCGGCCCACGACCTGCTCGAAGCCCGCCGCGTCGTGCGAAGTCAGGACCGTGACGCCCACGAGCGCCAGCTCGCCCGCGGCCTGCACGGCGGCGGCGAGCATTGCGGATCCGCCGAGACAGTGCACCGTCGCCATCGCCACGCCCAGGTCGCGCGCCGCTGTCACGGCACCGGCAACCACGCTCGGGATATCGTGCCACTTGAGGTCTAAGAAGACCTGCACGCCGCGCGCCCGGAACTCCTGCACCACCGCCGGGCCCTCACGGACGTAGAGCAGCGACCCGAGCTTCGCCCACTTGAGGGCGGGAAGCCGTTCGGCGAGGGCGAGTGCTTCGCAGCCGCTCGCCGTGTCGAAGGCAACCACGAGCTCAGCCACCGGCGAGCTCCCGCGCCACGCGCCCGGGCACACGCGGGTCGGCCAGGGCTGCGGTGCCGATGGCAAGCAGCGATGCCCCTGCGGACAGATACTGCCGGGCGTCCTGCGCGCTCCCGATGCCGCCCACGCCGATCACCGGCATCCCCAGCCGGTGGACGACCTGGTGCGTCGCGAGCACGCCGATCGGCAGTAACGCGGGCCCACTCACGCCCCCCGAGCCGTTGGCAAGCCGGCGATCGAGCATTCCGGGAATGGTGTTCACGAGGGTCACGGCATCGGCGCCCTCGTCCTGCGCGATGCGCGCCATTGCCACGATGTCGGGCAGCACCGGCGAGAGCTTGACCGAAATCGGCTTGGTCGCGGCGGCGCGGCAACGACGCACCAACTCCCGCAGCCCTTCCGGTGTGGCTCCGAACTCGAGCCCACCCGCCGTCGTGTTGGGGCAGGACGCATTGATTTCGAACGCGGCGATCACTGCTTGACCGGTGAGCCCTGCAATCACGTCGACGTAGTCCGCCACCGTCGCACCCGCCACGTTCACGAGCACGCGGGCGCGCGTGAGCCGGGCCGCGAGCCACGGCAGCTCGTGCTCCCGCACGGTCGCGAGCCCCGGGTTCGCGAGGCCCACCGCGTTCAGCATGCCGCCCGCGAACTCCGCCACGCGCGGCGCGGCATGGCCGCGCCGCGGCTCCAGCGTCACGGCCTTGGTGACAATGCCTCCCAAGGTATCGAGGTCGATCACACCCTCTACCTCCCGGCCGAAGCCGGCGGTACCGGAGGCGAGCAGGACGGGGTTTTGGAAGTCGACGCCGAAGAGCCGAACCGCCGTCACAGCGAGTCCCGGGGGGTGGGCTGGTCGGCAGGCCGCGGCCGGTGCACCGGTCCGTCGTCGCGCTTCCCGGAGGGGCGCGGCGCGCCGCGCGCTCCGTCGACGGCGGGGGAGGCGGGCGGCGCCGCTGCCAGCGTCCCGACAGGCGGTGGATCGAGCATCGGGCCGCGCGGGCCGGGTACGGGCGGCGCGACGCGCGCGAACAGCAGCAGCTCCGGGAGCGCCGCTCGCTCCACGCCGAGCGCGTGCGCCAGCGAATCCTCCGCTGCCGCGAACGCAGGGCTGGCAGCGCCGCGCAGCGCGAGCGTATACGGGGAAGTGGGGTAGCGCGCATCGAGCACGGCGACCAGCGAGTCGCGGGCGTCCGGAAGCAACGCTACGGCGGCCACCAGCGCCTTGGGCGCGAACAGGGAGCCGGGATGCGCGGCCGTGAAGGCGACGAATAGCCGCGCCGCCAGACGCGGTGCGCCCAGGGAGTCGCGGGTCAGCTCGGCCGTGCGGAATTGGCTGCCCTCGCCGGCCTCGGCGTCGAGCACGCGACGCAGCAGTGCTTCGAGCGCGCGCGCCTCGCCGGCCGCAGCGCCCTGGCCGAGGCGGCCCAGCCGGGCCCGCACCGCGACCAGGTCTGGCATGCTGTCGGTCTGAGCAGCCAACGCCCGGAGCACGCGCACCTGAGCTTGCTGCCCCTCGAGCGAATCCGGCACGAGGCCGACGACCTGGGCGTAGCGTGCCTCCGCCGCCGGGGCCCGCCCGGCGGCGGACAGGCGGTCGCCATCGGCGAGCAGCAGTCGGCCGCGCGCACCGAGGGGCACCCGGGCTCGCACGAGCAGCGCGTCCAGCGTCCGAGTGGCCGTGTCCACCGCCTCCGGCACGCGTCCCGCCGCCAGCAGGACGCGCGCCCGCGCCGGCGCCGCTGCAGCCGCCGTCGACCGGCCGTACCACTGCGCCGCGGCAGCA
Source organism: Gemmatimonadota bacterium (assembly GCA_003220935.1). GTDB lineage: Bacteria > Gemmatimonadota > Gemmatimonadetes > Gemmatimonadales > GWC2-71-9 > 20CM-4-69-16. The sequence goes on along the minus strand of QHTT01000067.1, from coordinate 31,669 downwards.
GCGTCGCCAGCGAGCTCGGCGGCGCGACCCGCGAGCAGCGCAGCCTGGGAGCGCCGCCCGGCGTCGCGCGATCTCGTCACCTCCACCAGGTGGGGGGCGGCCGCGCCTGGCGCGTTCGCCGCCAGGGCGCACTCGGCCAGCGCGAGCGCGGCGCGCTCGCGCAGCGCCTCCGACCGGGCCGCGCGTAAGGCCGTCTCGAGCGGTGAGGTGGCGCGGTCGCATGCGCCGCTCTTGGCGAGCCCCTCCCCCTGCAGCACCAGCGCCGGCTCGGCCCAGCGGCTGCGCGGGTGTCGCGCCACGACGGATTCGGCCTTCAGCGCTGCCTTTGCCCAATAGGAGCGCGCGTCGAGTGAGCCACCCCGCTCCTCCGCCTGGCGCGCGTGCTTCGCGAGCTGTTCCGCGCTCCACATCGCGTTGTAATAGACGCATCCCGCGCCAGGGCTCAGCGCCAGGAGCAGGATCAGCGCGCGGCTCACGTCCCGCCTGCCGGTGCCGCGACGAGTTTGCGCTCGAACTCGAGCAGATACGCGACGATACCGTCGGCGATCGCGGAGGCGATCTTGTGCTGTCCGAGACTGGATGCGAGAAACGCGCCATCGATGCGGTTGGTCGCGAACCCGGCCTCGACGAGGATAGCCGGGCGCCGCGCCGTGGTCAGCACCATGAAGCCCGCCTGCTGCACCCCGCGGCCTCCGCCCGGATGTACGGCGACGACCTTGTCCTGCACCAGCTCCGCCAGCCGCGCGGACTCGCGCAGGTACTCGTTGAGCTGGAGGTCTTTCAAGATGAAGTCCACCGGGCCGCGCGAGCCACCCGCGGGAGCCGTCTCGAACCGGAGTGCGTCGTTCTCCATTTTGGCGACGCGCTCCTGGTCCTCGGTCTTCGCATCGGACAGGAAGTAGGTCTCCACGCCGCTGGTCCGCTCGATGTTTCTCCCATCCGGCATGGCGTTCACATGGACGCTGACGAAGAGGTCGCAGTCCGCACGACACAGGGCTCCCCGGTCCGCGAGATCGATCAGCGTGTCGATCGTGCGGGTGAGGGTGGCGGGGATGCCTCGCCGCGCCAGCTCCGCGCGCAACAGCCGCGCGACCGCGAGCGTGATGTCCTTCTCAACCAGTCCCCCGGAGAAGTACCGGCCCGGATTCCCCGGGTCCGCACCGCCGTGGCCGGGATCGATCACGACCGCATGGTGGTGGCGCAGACCGGTGAGCGGATGGGGCACCGCGGCGGGGCGACCGGCTGGCGGGGGCGCGGGGGCGACGGGAGCGACGGGGGACGGAGCGGGTGCGGCGGAGGGGGGCGCCGCGGCGACGGCTCCCGCGACGGGAAGCTCCTCGAATCGGCTAGCCGTCGGATTCCAGTGATAGCGCGCCCCGAGCGCCCGCGGCACGCAGTCGGCGAGCCAATGCAGCGGCAGGAACAGCGTGTCGCGGGTCAGATAGGGCTCTCCCACGAGTCCGTAAACCACGCCGCCCGCGCGCACGAACGGCGCGCCGAGCTGAAAGACGAACGTCGCACCGGCGAGGATCACGGTCGCGCGCGACCCCTCCAGCGCCACCGTGAGGCCGAGCGGTCCGCTGAGCAGCGGCGCCGCTACGGCCGCGCTGCCACGCTCCAGCGTGAGCGGAACGATCGTCTCGCCGCGCGGCGTGGCGATCACGACCGTCGGCGGTTGCGTGATCATCAGAAGGAAGCAAGCGAGCGGGATCATCCGCGTCGCGCCCGCATATCGCGGGCGAGCTCCCGCTCTTCGGCCCTGCGCTTCAAGTCCTCGCGCTTGTCGTGCAGCTTCTTCGCTTTAGCGAGCGCGATCGCGACCTTGGCGACGCCGTCCTTGAAGTACAGCTCGAGCGGGACGATGGTGAGGCCCTTGCGGCTCGTGCCACCGATCAGCTTGCGGATCTCGTGTGCGTGGAGGAGCAGCTTGCGCGAGCGGGCCGGAGGGGGGTTGTTGTAGCTCCCCGGCAAGTAGGCTGCGATCGTCAGGCCCTCGAGCCACACTTCACCGCGCTTCACGTGCGCGTAGGCCTCACCGAGGCTCGCCTTGCCAGCCCGCAATGACTTGACCTCCGTCCCCGTAAGCACGAGGCCGGCCTCCCACGTCTCAAGGAGATGGTAGTCATGTCGCGCCCGCGGGTTGCGGGCGATGGCGAGCTTGTCCACCGGGCATGGGCAAGATAGAAACCGGGCTGAGAGCGGTCAAGCCAAGAGTTGACTTGAGGTTATACCGCGGCCTATATTCGCCGTTCCCCGCGCCTCCGAGCCGAAGTGGTGGAACTGGTAGACGCGCTGGCTTCAGGAGCCAGTGGGCGCAAGCCCGTGGGGGTTCGAGTCCCCCCTTCGGCATGCCGAATGCGACGTAGGGGCGCAGCATGCTGCGCCCCTACAGTGTGTCGCACCATCTCCGATTCGATCAGTACCGCGGCAGCGACGGATCCACGTTCACCGCCCACGCATCGATGCCGCCGCGCAGGCTGCGCACTTTCGAAAAGCCCGCCGCCTTCAGGATCTCGAGCGCCTTGAGCGAGCGCGCACCGTGGTGGCAGTGCGTCACGACTTCACGGTGACCATCCACCTCTCCCAGACGGTCCGGTAGCTCGCCCAACGGAATGAGCACCGCGCCGTCGATGTGCGCGATCTCGTACTCGTGCGGCTCGCGCACGTCGACGACGAGGAGGTCCGGGTTTCGTTCCCACTCCGTCTTGAGCTCCTGCGCGGTGATCTCCGCTCCGTCATAGGACGGCTCGGCACCGATCCCACAGAACGCTTCGTAGTCGATCAGCTCGGTGACGCTGGGATGGCTGCCGCACACCGGGCAGTCGGGATCCTTCTCGAGCTTGAGCTCCCGGAACTGCAGCTTCAACGCGTCGAACAGCACCAAGCGTCCGATGAGCGGCTCGCCCGCGCCGAGAATCAGCTTGATCGTCTCCATCGCCTGAATCGACCCGATGATCCCGGGAAGCACGCCCAACACACCGCCCTCGGCGCACGAGGGCACGAGTCCCGGGGGTGGCGGCTCGGCGTACAGGCAACGGTAGCACGGGCCTGCTTTGGCGTAGAACACCGACGCCTGTCCCTCGAATCGGAAGATCGAGCCGTACACGTTCGGCTTGCCGAGCAGTACGCAGGCGTCGTTCACGAGGTAGCGGGTCGGGAAGTTGTCGGTGCCGTCCGCCACGATGTCGAAATCGCGGATGATGTCGAGCGCGTTCTCCGATGTGAGGCGCGTCTCGAAGGCCTCGACTCGGACGTTGGGGTTCAGGTCATGGATGCGCTCGGTCGCCGATTCGAGCTTGGGTCTTCCCACCGTGGCCGTGCCGTGGATGATCTGCCGCTGCAGGTTCGTCTTGTCCACGACATCGAAGTCGACCAGGCCGATCGTCCCCACGCCGGCGGCCGCCAGATACAGCGCGGCCGGAGAGCCGAGCCCGCCCGCGCCAACGAGCAGCACACGCGCGGCTTTGAGCCGCTTCTGGCCCTCTAGCCCAACATCGGGAAGGATCAGGTGGCGCGAATACCGCAGAATCTCCTCGTGCGACAGGCTGGGTAAGGGCGCCGCATGCTGCATCCCTGCACGCACCTCCGTCGCTGCCGTGCCCCCCGTGCCTCCGGCGATGCTCGGGATGATCGAAACGGTGTCGCCCGACCGCACCGGCGTCTCCTGAGCGGAGAGCTGGCGGATATCCCGGTCGTTTACGTAGACGTTGACAAAGCTGCGCAACCGCCCGTCGTCGGCAAACAGGTGCTTACGCAGTGCGATGTGCTCGCCGGACAGCCGGTGCAAGAGCTCGCCGATGCTGGCGGCCTCCACCTGGACAGCGTCGCGACCGCCCACGTAGGGGCGTAGCGGTGTGGGAATCAAGACGGTCACTGCCATACGACCTTCCGCTCCTCTATGGTTATGGACTCTTCGTCGAACGCCGCGCGGTCGTCCGACAGCGTCCAGCTCTTCATTTCCGCCGCGTTCCCGCGGGTCACTCCCACGATCACGTACGAGAGCCACGGCCACGCGTGCTCCCGGTCGAACGTGGAGGGCACCGCCGGGTGGTCGGGGTGTGAATGATACACACCGATCACGTCGAGCCCGTCGCGGTCGAGCCGCTCCTGCGCCCGGCGGAAGGACACGGGATCGATGAGATAGCGATTCCGCGCCGCGTCCGTCCGCTGATTCACGAGCGGCACCAGCGCCATCGCTCTCTTGCGCGCGCCGTCCACCGTGCCGCCGATCAGCCCACACGCCTCGGCCGGGTAATCGGCCTCGCCGTGGCGTCGGATCGCCGTCGCGTGCCGCGGCTCGAGGACGAGCGTCATGCGGCGTCTCCCGCCAGACGCTGCCGCTCGCTCAGATAGCGGTACCCCGAATCGGGAGCGATGACCACGACGACGGTTGGGCGATCAGGCGGTCGGGCGGTCAGGAGGCGCTCTGCGGCTACGAGCGCAGCCCCCGTGGACCAACCCAGGAAGAGGCCGGCCTCGCGCGCCATACGGCGCACCATTCCGTCCGCCTCCTCCGTCGCGACGAACTCCGTCCGGTCGGGCAGTCTCGGATCGTAGATCCCCGGCACAATGGCCGTCTCGAGGTGCTTCAAACCTTCGAGCCCATGGAATGGGCCATCCGGTTGCACCGCTACGAGCTCGATCCGAGGACCCAATTCCTTCAAACGCGTGCCGGTTCCCACGAGCGTGCCGGTCGTACCCAGGCCGGCAACGAAATGCGTGACCCGACCGGCCGTCTGGCGCCAGATCTCTGCGGCGGTCGTGAGATAGTGGGCACGAGGGTTCGCGGGGTGGTTGTATTGGTCGGCGTACCAGAAGTCATCGGATCGCTCCGCCGCGAGCCGGCGCGCTTCCCGAATCGCGCCGTCGGAGCCTTCGAGCGGATCGGTGAAGATCACCTCCGCGCCGTAGGCGCCGAGCAGGGCCTGACGCTCCGCGCTCGCGTTCCGGGGCACGCAGACCGTGACGCCGATCCCCGCGGCGGCGCCCAGCATGGCGTACGCGATCGCCGTATTGCCGCTCGACGCGTCGAGCAGCCGCTTACCCGGCAGCTCGCCCCGGGCGATCCCGTCTCGCAAGATGAACAGGGCGGCGCGGTCCTTCACCGAGCCGCCGGGGTTGAGCCACTCGCACTTGAGTTGGACGGTCGGACCGTCGGACAGTCGGACGGGAATGAGCGGCGTATTGCCGACCAGAGTCCACAGTGCTGGCTCCCGGAACACCCGTCTGTCCGACCGTCCGACCGTCCGACGGTCCGTCGCCGCCTTCATTCCGCTCCCTTCGCGATCGGCGCGCCGACGAGGTTGCCCCACTCGGTCCACGACCCGTCGTAGTTCCGCACCTTCTTGACGCCGAGCAGGTACTTGAGCGCGAACCAGGTGTGGCTCGACCGCTCGCCGATGCGGCAGTAGGCGATGATCTCGTTCCCGCCGTCTATAGCCTTCGCCCCCTTGTACAGCTGTTGCAACTCCTCGAACGGCTTGAAGCTGCCGTCGGGGGCCACGGCCTGGCTCCAGGGGATGTTCTTCGCGCCGGGGATGTGACCGGCGCGCTGCGCCGTCTCCGTCATGCCGGGCGGTGCGATGATCTCGCCGACGAACTCCGGCTTCGACCGGACGTCCACCAACACGGTTTTCTTGGCTTTCAGCGCCTTCTCGACGTCTGGACGCTTGGCCCGCAGGCTGCCGTTCAGCTTCGTGGGGACTGGGTAGACCGTCGCGCGCACGCTCGTACGTTCGGTCACGAGGGGCCGACCCTCCGCCACCCACTTCGCCCGCCCGCCGTCCATCAGCTTCGCGTTCGTGTGGCCGTATAGCTGCAGGAGCCAGAACGCGAAGGCGGCGAACCAGTTGTTGTTGTCGCCATACAGGATGACCGTAGTCTTGGGCGTGACGCCCGCCTCGGAAAGCAACGCGGCGAACGCCTTCTTGTCGGGGATGTCACGCCGGACCCGGTCGTTCAGCTGCGACTGCCAGTTCCAGCCGACCGCGCCCGACAGGTGTCCCGAGTCGTAGGCCGTCGTATCCACGTCGACTTCGATCAAGCGCAACCCCGGATCGTTGCGATGCTGAGCCACCCACTCGGTGGAAACCAGTGCTTCGGGATGAGCGTATCCCACAGCGACCTCCAATCGGTTAAACCCGACAGGTCGAGTCGGGTTTGATGTGAAAAAAAACAGATGGGACGGCGGGATTAGTTCCCGGCCATGACCCCGGCGATCTGGTACAGCTCGCGCTCGTCGTGCATCAAGTCCGCCAGCGAAACGCTGGCGAGCAGGTCGTTGATCCGCTGCTCCAGCATCCGCCAAACGGGCCGGATGCTGCATGATGCATCCGGACTACATCGCTGGGGATCGACGGGGTGGAGATCACAGTTGACTTCGAAGGTGACGTGCTCCGAGGCCTCGATGACGTCCTTTACAGTGATGGCCTGCGGCTCACGCGCGAGGTGGTAGCCGCCCTTGGCGCCCCGGACGGAGTCGACCAGACCGGCGCGCCGCAGGCGCAGCAGGATCTGCTCGACGTAATCGTGCGGCAACCGCTCGCAAGTGGTGACGCGCATGGGGATAATATAGGGCGGCAGCCCCGCGCAACCCAACCCCACCAGGGGCGGCGCAGGCGGGGACGGGCGGCCAGCCGGCTGCCTACCGCCTGCCAGCGCCCAATCTCGGGCTCAGGCTCACCTCCACCTGCACGCCGAAGACGTTCTCCCCCGAGTTCCGTCGCAGCCACAGCAGACGGGAATTGAGGTTCCACAGCAGCTGCGCGCTGGAGAAGTCGCAGCCCACGCCGCCGTGCAGCCCCTGGGCGACGCCGCGGTCGGGACCTTGGGTGTAGATGCCGGCGAGGAGCACGCCGACCTCGCCGTACACCCGGCCCCAGGCAGGGTGCAGGGCGGTCTCATAGCCTGGAGCGAACAGGATCGCGTTGGGTTCATTGCAGCCCATCGGCGAGCAGCTGGCGGTGAGTCTGAGCGGCGCGAAGTCGATCTGCAGGCCCACCGTGCCGGCCTTCTTGGTGTCGCGGCGGAATCGCACCCCTGCGAAAGGCGCGCGGGCCCGCAACGCCCCGGACACCGGAAAGAAGACGCTCGCCGCGGGCCCCAAGGTCCCTTCCAAGAAGTCGCCCCTGTGCTGCCTGCCGAGCGCGACGGACGCGTTGAGTCGGGCTTCGAGCGACTGGATCTGGCTGCCCGGCACCTGCAAGAAGCGCCCTTCGAGCGCCGCCACGGCGCTGCTTCCGAGGTTGACCCGCACGCCGAGTCCGAACGCCAAGGCGAGCTGACTCGACGTGGAGACGGTATCCTGGCACAGCAGCGGGGGGCACTGCGTCGCCGGCGCGGATTCTGCGACGCGCGCGAGCCCGAGCTCGGTCGCGGCGAAGGGCGCGACGCCGCGGGCCCCAATCGGATAGTAGTACGAGTCCAGCCCGAACAGCGTCAGACGTCGCCGACCGCCGTCGGTGGAGAGGTCGGTGTACCGAGAGACACTCACTCCAGTCTCTCCCTCGTCTCCGGTGATCAACGCCGCGGAGCCGCCGAACGACGAGAAGGTATGGCCGTTGCCCGAGAGATCCTCGAGCGTGATCGACGAATAGGTGGGGCCAACCCGGAACTGTCGCTGGGCCGGCGCCGCCGTCGCGACCGCGAGTCCGAGCGCGGCCGCGAGGAGAGTCTTATGCATGGACCAACGGGTAGCACCAGCGAGAGGCCGGATGCCGTGACTCGAGTCACGGCCCCTCGCGCCCGGAGATCACTTCAGCAGCAGCCCGATGAGCAGTCCCGCGACGTTCATCCGGACGAGCCACGACCAGAACGTCGCCTTGTTCATGCGACGGAGCTTGTCGTACCACACGCCGCTGCCGAGCGTCTGGAGGGCGATGGTGCATAACCAGAGCATGGTGGCGAACTCCATGCCGGCGAGCGGACCGCCGCCCTGCACCCACAGCCCGCCCCTGAGCCGCGCATAGAAGCACGCCAGTAGCAGGCCGAACAGCAGTGCCAGGCCGGCGGCCTTGGGCATGTTAGCCGCCATCATCTTCTTTCCTTCCTCGGGCGTGGCCGCCATGGTGCCGTATTGCTCCATCCCCTTGGTGAACACCTTCCCCCACATCACAAAGTCGGCAAAGAACGCCCCGACGCCACCGATGAGCCCCGCGACGATCCAGTTCATAGCGTGCCCTCCCCCGATCGAGTGTGCACTGCTGACAGCCCATCCGCCCTACTTGCGCTTCCCCGGCACCCCGAGCTCGGTCATCGCCACCAGATCCAGCACCTCGTCCAACTCCTTCCCTTTGAGAATGCCCTTCTCCATCACGAGCTGCCGAACGGTGACGTTCTTGGCGACCGCTTCCTTAGCCAGCTGCGCGGCTTCCGCGTAGCCAATCTTCGGCGCGAGGGCCGTGACCAGCGCCGGGCTGCGCTCCAGCCAGTGCTCGCACTGCGCCCGGTCGGCCTCGATTCCCTCAACACAGCGCTGGGCGAATACGTGCGTGGCGTTGGTGAGAATCGCCAGTGTGAACAGCAGATTGTGCGCGATGACCGGCATCATGACGTTCAGCTCGAGCTGCCCCGCCTCCGCCGCGGCCGCGATCGTGACGTCGTTACCGAGCACCTGATAGCACACCATGTTGACCATCTCAGCGATGGACGGGTTCACCTTTCCCGGCATGATGCTCGAACCAGGCTGCACGGCCGGCAGGACGATCTCCGCCAGCGCGGTCCGGGGCCCCGAGGCCAGAAGCCGCAGGTCACTGGCCACCTTGCCCAGATCCATTGCGTATGTCCGCAGGGCGCCCGACAACGCCGCGGCGTCGCCCATCGACTGCATCAGCTGCACCCGGTCCGTGCCCTCCCGTAGCGCGATCCCCGTCATCGCCGTGAGGTGTTTCACCATCAGTTGCGGATACTCGGGCTCGGCATTCAGACCGGTGCCGACCGCCGTGCCGCCGATCCCGAGGTCGCGCAAAGCGTCCGCCGCCTGGGCGACGCGGTCTCGGTTTCGTTCGATGGTGCGGCCGTAGGCCGTGAACTCCTGTCCGAGGCGGATGGGCGTCGCGTCCTGGAGATGCGTACGTCCGGCCTTGAGGATCTCGTCGAACGCTTGCCCCTTCGCCAGAAAGGCGCGCGCCAACTCGCCCATCGCCTCGAGTAGGGCGGGCAGCTGAGCCAGCGCCGCGAGCCGGATGGCGGAGGGGATCACGTCGTTGGTCGACTGCGCCATATTGACGTGATCGTTGGGATGCACCGGCTGGTATTCGCCGCGCTTCCCCCCGAGCAGTTCGTTCGCGCGGTTCGCGAGCACCTCGTTACAGTTCATGTTGTGCGACGTCCCCGCCCCGGCCTGGTAGGGGTCCACGACGAACTGATCGCGGTGGGCTCCGCCGAGCACCTCGTCTGCCGCGCGGACGATGGCGTCCGCGAGTTTAGAGTCGAGGCGCTTGGTTTGCTTGTGGGTGAGCGCGGCGGCTCGCTTGATCCAGATGACCGCGTCGACGAACGGGGCGAGGGGCGCGAGGTGAGAGATGGGGAAGTTGCGGCGCGCCCGCTCGGTCTGGATCCCATACAGCGCGGCGGCGGGAACCGGCAGCTCGCCCAGGGGATCGCGTTCGACGCGCGTCGCGCTCATCGCCTCCGTCCGTTCCGTCACGACACCGTCCGTCGCCAACCAGGAATCGCCCATGGCCACCCAGGACCTGATGCTACACGTGCCCGCCCGCGCGACCTTCTCGCCGGCCAACATGACAAAGCTCGACTGCTTCCGCTCCGACCGCCTGCTCGTGGGCCTCAACTGCTTCGAGCCGGGCCAGGTGCAGCACGTCCACGCGCACGACGGGGCCGACAAATTCTATTTCGTTGTCTCGGGAAAGGCGAGGTTCACCGTCGGTGACCGGACCATGGACGCCCGGACGGGGGACCTGATTCTGGCTCCCGCAGGCATGCCGCACGGGGTGGAGAAGGCGCTGGAGCGAACCATTGTTCTCGTGGCCATCACTCCAGCTCCCACGAGTTAGACGGGTAGACGCTGAGGTAGACGCCGAGTCGCCGAGGCGCCGAGTGGATGAACCTTTACCTCAGCATCTTTTCACTTGGTCGGTTCTACCCGCAGCGCGTCATTGAACCTATTGAAGTACTCCGTCATCCCAATGACCAGCGTGATCTCCACGATCTGCCCCTCGTCCCACGCCGCCCGCAGCCGCCGGTACAGCTGGTCACTCACCTCATGCCCCGATCGGTGCATCACGGCCGCATACTCGAGCGCCGCGCGCCACCCCGGCTCGAGCCGCTCGATCGCCGCGCCCCCGCCGCGGTCCTGGAGGGCTTCGACCAGTTCATCGCTCGCCCCCTTCTGCCTTGCCAAGGCAGTGTGGGAATTGAGTCAGTAGCGGCAGCGGTTCAGGTGCGAGATCCGCACCCACAACAGCTCTTTGAGGAGCGGCGGCACCGTGCCCTCGTTCATCACGGTGCGGAAGTGGGCGATCATCGTGCGGAGGTGGCCCGGCCGGAGGGCGACCGTACGGAACATGTTGGGTATATTGCCGCGCTCCCGCAGGTACGTCTCGAAGACCGGCTGCACCTCCGGAGCCGCCTTGTCCGGTGTCACTGGCTTGATCCGTGGCTCGGCCATTGGATGCGTCACTCGCTCGTGCGTTTGCGCGCTCGCCCCATGCGGCTGAGCGTCGGTGTGTCTGCGCCCCTCGTCTTTCCCCAGCCGATCTTGAACAGCTCGACCGCCGCGCGGTAGCCGAGCGTGCGCACCAGCTGATACACGCCGAGCGCGGTGAGCAGCACGGCCGTGTAGAACCGCCACAGCAACAGTGTCGTCACTTGGTGTGGTCCGAAGTCTCCAGCGAAGCCCTGGAGAAACGCGACCTCGAGGCCACCGCCCCCAGACGGCAGCGGGACGACGAGGGGGGCATGAATCAGCGCGAGCGCGCCGAAGAACATCTGGCTGAATGGTGGCCGGTCCGGCATCCCCCAGGCGAGCGCCGGCAGAATGAGCGCGCGCGCCGCGACGCCCACCATCGTGAGCTGCGCCCCCGCGCCGAGCACCCAGCGCGGGGCACGCCGCACGTGCGCCCAGGCCACGCGCCACTGCCGCCGGACTCGGTGTCGGATCATCCCCGAGCGGGCAAGGCGCTGCAGCAGGTAGACCGCGAGCAGCACGATGAGCGCCACGACCTCGATCGTGACCAGCTCCCCCGCGCGGTGGCGGTGCAGCCACACGCCGGCGGCGTCGCGCCAGTCCGGTACGTAATAGACGAAGAGCGCGGCGGCGGCCAGCAGGAATACGGGCCACTCGCAGGCGACTTCGACCCCGATCGCCACCAGCCCCGTCACCGGCCGCAGGCCCGACTCGGTGAGCCCGAGGAAACGGGCCGGCTCCCCGCCCAGCCGGTTGGGCGTCAGCTGCGACGCCGCCTCGCCGTAGAGGTTGAGGCGGAACGCGTCGTTGAAGGCGAGCCGGCCACCCGCGGTCCAGGCGGCGAGCTGAATGCGCCAGGCGCGAACGACGCAATCGAGAGCCAGGAGCCCAAGGGCGAGAAGGTGGCTCATGCGAACGCAGCATGCGGAATGCGGCAGGGGGGAGGAACGACCTTGCCTCGGACGCACGAGGTTGCCCGTCCATTGCGCATTCCGAATGCCGCGTTCCGCATGGCTCTAGTCCGAGCAGTCACCCAGCGGATAGATGTAACCGCAGTTCGGACAGGGGTTCTTGCACCCCCAGGGCTTGGCAAGGACTTCCGCTCCACACCGCAGGCAGGCCGGCCGCTCAGCCGAGACGGTGGACGCCGCTGAGGAAGGGGTTGGCGCGCCGCTCTTGTCCGACGGTCGTTTCGGGTCCATGGCCGCTGTACACGATGGTGGAATCCGGAAGAGTAAGCAACTCACGCTCGATGCTGCGTAGCAGGGTCTCGAAATCGCCGCCCGGAAGATCGGTCCTGCCGATCGAACCCGCGAACAGCACGTCGCCCGTGAAGACCACCCCCTCGCCCACGAGGCACACGCTGCCGGGTGAGTGCCCCGGAGCGTGCCGAACGGTGAAGGCGACCGTCCCGACTCGAACCGTCTCCCCGGGGACCAACTCGCCGTCGGGCGGCGGCGGTGGGTCGACGGGGATGCCGAACGCCAGGCCTTGCTGGACCACGTGATCGTACAGGTCGCGGTCGGCGGGATGCAGATAGACCGGCGCGCCGGTCTCCGCGCGCACGCGTGCAACGCCCATCACATGGTCGAGGTGCGCATGCGTGATCCAGATCGCCGTGGGGTGCGCGCCGGCGGCGGCGACCTCGTGCAGCACCCGCCCCGCCTCTTCGCCTGGGTCAATGATTGCGCATTGGGCGGCGACCTCGTCGATGATGAGATAGCTGTTCTCGACGAATTGGCCGTTCGGGATCGAGACGACCTTCACGACACGACCCCGGCCTTCTCCCTTTCCTTCACCGTCGCGAGGTATTTCTCCACTGCGATGGCCGCGGTGGTGGCATCGCCCACCGCGGTCGTGATCTGGCGCGTCAGCTGGCTGCGCACGTCCCCGGCAGCGAAGAGACCCGGAATGGAAGTCATCATGCGATCGTCAGTGATGAGGTAACCCGCGGCGTCGTGCTTCACGTGCCCATCGACTACGCTGGTGTTGGGTTTGAACCCGATAAAGATGAAGACCCCACCCACCTTGAGGGTCGAGCGGGCGCGCGTCGCTGTGTCCTCGAGCACGAGCTGGTCGGTGCCCTTCTCGGTACCCTTGATCTCGATAACCCGTTTGTTCCAGATCACGTCGATCTTGGGGTTTGCCAACGCGCGCTCCTGGAGGATCTTCGAGGCGCGGAAGCGATCGCGGCGGTGCACGATGTAGACCTTGCTCGCGTACCGGGTGAGGTAGTCCGCCTCCTCGACGGCGGCGTCGCCGCCGCCCACGACCGCAAGCAGCTCGCCCTTGAAGAACGCGCCGTCGCACACCGCGCAATAGGAGACCCCCTTCCCCGCGTACTCCTGCTCACCCGGCACCCCGAGCTTCACGGGCGTCCCCCCGGCGGTGAGGATGACGGCCGGCGCGCGGTATACCTTGCCCCTTGCGGTCTCGACGTCGAACCAGCCGTCGTCCGCTTTACGGATCCTCTCCACGGTGTCGGTGACGATGTCCGCCCCGAACTTGGTGGCGTGCTCGCTCATCTTCTGAGCGAGATCCCACCCCTTGATGCTCGCGAACCCGATGTAGTCCTCGATCAGGTCCGTATTCAAGAGCTCGCCGCCGGGGGCCCCGCGCTCGATGGTGACCGCCTTCAGCATGCCGCGCCCCGCGTACATCGCGGCGCACAGCCCCGCCGGGCCAGCGCCGACGATGATCACGTCGTAAGCGTTAGTGACGCTCTCGCGCATCCGTGCGGAATTCCAATCGCGGGGGATCCCCCTCTCCCGCCAGGGCGCGCGCGAGCTGCGCGCGAAACCCCTCGATCTCGAACTCGACGTCCGGTCGGAGCGGGCCCGCCAGCTTCTCCAGCGCCGCCCCCCCGACGGCTGCGACACCGTGCCGGTTGCCGCGCTCCCGATGCAGCAGCGCCGCCGCGGCCTGGATCAACCCCTGCCAGACGCGTGCCACGTCGTCGTCGCCGTCCCTAATAATAGAACGCCAGACAGTTTCCAAGGCTTCGTGAGCGAGCCAGTATTCCCCGGAGTTGAACAAGTCACGGGCACGGGTCAGGATGGCCTGACGCTCTGCCGCTGACAACGGCGCCATCGGCTGTCAGCCATCAGCAGGCGCTGACGGCCGACGGCTGACAGCGTCCAGCCTCAACAGATTCAGCGCCCCATGACAACCCGAGATCGTACCCACGAGGACCGCCGCCGGCTCGCCGCTCTCGCCTGCTGTCTTGACCATGCCGTCCCCTTCCAGCACCGCGTTCACCGAGAAGGTGCCGACGCCGAAGACGTGGTGCCGGCAGACGAACAGCGCAGGACCAAACACCTGCTCGCCCGATCCACGTAGCCGCTCGGCGAGCTCCCGCACGGCGTCCCCCATCTCCCAGGTTCGCGGCCCGCCGATCGCCGGGCAGATGGCCGGCTCGATGCAGTGGGTCGGGCAGATCCAGTCGGCGAAGGAAACGTAGCGCGTCCCGTCGGGGGCGACGCGGTCGTAGGGCGTCCCGAGCGAGCCCGGAACGGGCGCCACCGCGATTCCCCGACCCGGCCAGCGCTGGCGGGCGCGCGCCAGCACCCACTCGAACATGAGGTGCGGCATGAGGGGCGACGGGACCACATAATCCTGCGGCTCCCCCGCGCGCGAGGGCTCGGCCCGATCGAAACGCTCCGCGAAGTAGGCGGTCCACTCGCGCGTCACGAACGCTCGATCGGGCGTCTCGCCCAGCTCGGCGCGGGCCCGGCACCCGGGATCCCGATCCACGACGATCACCCGGCGGTAGCTGGCCTTTCCCTTGTGCTTCGCCCTCGCTAGCTGGCCCGCGTAGAACGTGCCATAACACCCGCCGCCGATCACGAGGACGTCGCGCATGACGACCATGCGACTCAGACGTCGCCCGCGACGGGAAGGATCTCGCCCGTGACCGCCCGCGCCGCGTCGCTGGCCAGATAGAGCACGGCGGCCACCAGATCGTCGAGCTCGACCCAGCGCACCTTGGCATCCTTCATCTGCGCGAGGTTGTCGGCCGTCCTCATGGTGCCCGGCGCCACAGCGTTTACCCGCACACCTCCATCGCGGAATTCCCGCGCGAGGGCGCGGGTGAGTCCGGCGACGGCCGCCTTTGCCGCGATGTAGGACGCCATCTGACTCTGAGGCTTGAGCACGGCGACCGATGCGAAGTTCACGATCGCGCCGCCGCCCCGCTCGAGCAGCGCGGGGATCGCCGCCTGCGACACGAAGAACGCGGTCTTGATGTTAACTGCCAGCTCGCGCTCGAGCTGCTCCGGCTGCAAGTCGAGGGCCGACCCGTAGTGCAGGAGTCCCCCAGCGACGTTGACGACCACGTCGAGGCCTCCGAAGCCCTCCTTGGCTGCGGCAACCGCCCGGCGGGCGGTGTCGGGCGTGGTGAGATCGCCCGCGACGGCACGCACGGCGATCCCTCCCGCCGTGAGTTCCTGCGCCCGGTCCTGCAGGGCGGGCGCGTTCACGTCCACGATGACGAGCTTCGCGCCTGCCGCGCCCAAGCCGCGGGCGACCGCCTGACCGATCTGCCCCACGCGGCCCACACCGGTGACCAGGGCCACCTTGCCCCGGAACTCGGGCGCCACAGCCTCAGCTCGTTCCCCCCAGCGCGGCGACGATCTCGTCGACAGGCGGGGCACCTCGTTGCGCGAAGGCGATGGTCCCGTCCCGCTTCACTCCGTACACCGAGCGCTGGATGCCGTGTCCGTCGTCCTTGAGCGCGTGGTATGCGCGGGCGATCACCCGGTCGGGATCCGACAGCAGCGGGAAGTTGAAGCCCAGTTTGGTCGCATACTTGGCATGACTGTCCACCGCGGCGGGGTTCACGCCGAAGGCCTGGATCCCGGCTCGCTGGAGCTTGGCCATCTCATCGCGCACGGCGGAGAGTTGACGGTTTCAGCCGGGAGTGTTGTTCCCGGGGTAGAAGACCAGCGCGACGTGCGCGCGCTTGAGGACATCGGCCAGGGCGTAGCTCTTCCCGTCCGAGGCCTGGGCCTTGAACCCCGGCGCCTTGCTCCCGATGGCCAGGAGATCGCTCATCGATTCACGCCTCCACGTGACGCCGCTGCGCGACGGTTCTGCTCGACGACTCCCGCGTGACGCACTTCGAGGTTTTCCAGCCACTCCAGCGGCACGTCGAGGCCGCCGAGCGACGCGTGCGCGTCGCCGAGCTCGGTATCGCCGTGCCAGTCCGACCCCCCGCTGATGGCGAGTCCCAGTCGCTCGGCGATCCGCGTGAGCCGCTGCTCGACCGCCGGTGCATGGCTCGGGTGCCGCACCTCAAGGCCATCCAGCCCTTGCGCCTGGAACTCCCGGATCTGCCCCTCGCTGCCATGGTCGCCGAGATGAGCGGCGAGTGCGATCGCGCCGACGGCGTGGACGAGGTCGGTCACCCTGCGAAGCGCCGGCAGGGGTTTCTCGACATACGCCGGCCTGCCGCGACCGAGATAGCGCACGAAGGCGTCGTTGATGTCCGCGCTCGCCCCGCGCTCCACCAGAACCCGTGCCACATGCGGTCGGCCGACCGCGCCAGCCCCCGCCTCGCTCACGACGTCGTCGAACGCGATGTCCACGCCGAGCCGCTGCAGCCGGCCGACCATCTGCTCGGCGCGGTGGCGCCGGGCGGCGCGGGTCTCGACGAGAAACGCCTCGAGCCGCGGCTCGCCCGGCGGAAGGAAGTAGCCGAGCACGTGCAGCTCGCCCCACGGCGCCTTCACGCTGAACTCGCAGCCCGACACGACGCGGACGCCCACGGCCTCTCCCACCCGCGCGGCATCCGGCACGCCGTCCGTCGTGTCGTGGTCGGTCAGCGCGATCGCCGCCAGGCCCGCTGCCTTCGCCCGCTGTGTCACCTCGGCGGGCGCGAGCTCCCCGTCGGATGCCGTCGAGTGACAATGGAGATCAACGCGCCCCGTATGCGCTCTCCGGAGCCGTCCAGGCCGGTTGCGACTGGCGGAAGAGCGCGATGAGCTCCGGGTCCGACAGTTCGCCGAGCGAGGCGTCGACGCTACGGCTCCCGACCGGGGCGTACCGCGTGAAGCGGCGCCGGCGCGCGGGTCCAGTCCCCTGCTGGAACGTCAGCCCGAACTCGTCCCGGCCGTACACGGTGACGCGTCCGGAGGGCGAGACTTCCCACGTCTCCCCGTCCACCGTGAAGGTACGGCGCGCCATCTACGCCTCGGCCGCCGCCGCGAGCGAGACGTCGGTCCACAGCTCCCACGCGTCGGGAGCGTAGGTGCCGAGACTCTGCAAGCGCTTCTCAAGCTTGACCTCTTCCGGCAGCCGCGATGCCTGCGCCCGGTGGGACATCTCGGTGGGGCTCTCGGAGAATTCGGTGAACAGCTGCGGATCTTTGGCGTTGCGGAACAGCCAGATCCGCTGGCCCCGCGCCTCCGCGAACTGGCACAGCTCCCGCAGCGTGGCGAGATAATCGGCCTCGTTCGCGGGGGGCACGCGCACCCGGGCGGCGGTGAGCACCTTGGACATGGCTAGATCGCTCCCTCGGGGAAGTCCTCGAGCATCCGCTTCACGTCGGCGAGGAACCGGTCGGCATCAGCGCCGTCCACGATGCGGTGGTCGTACGACATCGAGACCATCCCCAGCGTGCGGATCGCGATCGTGTCGGTGCCATCGGGCAGGGTCACTACCTTGGGGCGCTTCTCGATTGTCCCTACGCCGAGGATCGCCACCTGCGGCTGGTTGATGATCGGCGCGCCCGCGTAGGAACCGAAGACGCCCGGGTTGGTGATCGTGAACGTGCCGCGCTGGATCTCGTCCGGCAAGAGCTTCTTCGTGCGCGCGCGCTCGCCCAGGTCGTTGATCGCCCGGGCGATGCCGATCAGGGACAGCTCGTCGGCGTGTTTGACGACGGGCACGATCAGGCCCCATTCGAGCGCGACGGCGATCCCGATGTTGACGTCGCCGCGGTAAATGATAGTGTCGCCCGACACCGCGGCGTTGACGACCGGGTGCCGGCGGAGGTTCTCGCCACAGGCCTTGGCGATGAAGGCCAGGTACGTGAGGTTCACCCCCCGCTCGGCATATGAGGCCTTGTGCTTCCTCCGCAGCTCGGCGACGCGGGTGTAGTCCACCTCGAAGAAACTCGTCACGTGCGCCGATGTGCGACGTGACGTGATCATGTGGTCCGCGGTGATCTTGCGGATCTTCGAGAACGGCTCGACCCGGTCGCCGGGCCACGGCTCGACGGCTGGGTGCGTGACGACGGTCGGGGTCAGGGGGTGGGGGCCAGGGGCTCGGGCGATAGCTGGGACACCCCGGTCGATGTAGCCCAGAATATCCTGCTTCGTCACCCGACCCGCGAACCCAGTGCCCGGAATCGCCGAGATGTCGACCGAGTGCTCCGCCGCGATCTTGCGGACGAGGGGCGTGGAGCGGCGACGCAGCCGCTCCTCGGCGGTCTCAATTCCCCCGTCCCCACCCTTCCCCGCCGGGGCGGTCGAAGGCGGTCGAGGACGGTCGGGGACGGTCGGGGCAACGGCGGGTGCCGGCTGCGGCGAGGCGGGCGCGGCCGCGGGCGCGGGGGGCGCCACCTTGGGAGCCGCGGCAGCCGCCACCGTCGCTCCCTTCTCGGTTTCGATCACTGCCACCAGCGTCTGCACCGGCACGGTCTGGCCCTCTTGAACTTTGATCTCCGCCAGCACGCCCGCCGTGGGCGACGGAATCTCGGCGTCCACCTTGTCGGTCGAGATCTCGAACAGCGGCTCGTCCCGCTTCACCTCGTCACCCAGCTTCTTGAGCCACTTACTCAAGGTCCCCTCGGCGATGGACTCGCCCATCTGGGGCATGACAACGTCAACGCGAGCCATGATATCTCCAAAGAGGCGCTGTCGGCTGTCAGCTGTCAGCAGCTGATCGCCGAAAGCTGATCGCGCTTCTCAATACGCCGCCAACCAGCGCGCCGCTTTGACAATGTCTTCTGTCTGCGGCAGCACGAAGTCTTCCAACGTCGGTGCATACGGCAGCGGCACGTCGTGCGCCGTCACCCGCATGATCGGGGCGTCGAGCCACTCGAACGCCTGCTCGTTGATGCGCGCCGCGATCTCCCCGGCGACGCCGCCCGTGCGGGTGTCCTCGTGCACGATCAGCACCTTGTTGGTCTTCTTGACGGTGCGCATGATCGCCGCGTCGTCCATCGGCAGCAGCGTCCGGAGATCCAGCACCTCGGCCGCTACGCCGTTCTCCTGCTCGAGCCGTTCCGCCGCCTCGAGCGATTTCCACAGCGTTGCCCCGTAGGTCACGATCGACAGGTCTTTGCCTTCGCGCGCGAGCCGCGCCTCGCCGATCGGCGTCACGATGTCTTCGCCTTCGGGGAGCTGCTCCTTGATGCGGCGGTACAGCCACTTGTGCTCGAGGTAGAGCACAGGGTCGTCGTCGCGGATGGACGCCTTGATGAGGCCCTTCGCATCCCGCGCGGTGGCGGGATAGACGATCTTCAGGCCTGGCGTGTGGAGGAAGGCCGCCTCCGGATTCTGCGAATGGAACGGCCCGCCACGCACATACCCGCCGCAGGGGCCGCGCACGACGATCGGCGTCGCGAGGCCGGCGCGATAGCGGGCCGTGGCCACGTAGTTGGTGAGCATGTCGTAGGCGCACGAGATGAAGTCGATGAACTGCATCTCCGCGACGGGCCGCATTCCCATGTGGGCCGCCCCGGCTGCCGCCCCAACGATCGCCGCTTCGGAGATCGGCGTATCAATCACGCGCTGCTCGCCGAAGCGCTTGGTGAAACCCTCGGTGACTTTGAAGGCACCGCCGTACAGCCCCACGTCCTCTCCGAGAATGAAGACGCGCTCGTCGCGCTCCATCTCCTCCCACAGCCCCTGCCGCAGCGCCTCCAGATAGGTGACTTCGGGCATCTAGAGACTCCGGAACCAGAGCCGCGCGGCGGCCGCAGGACTTGCGTACACGCCGGGGAGCGCTGACTCCGGCGGCGGCAGCGGCTCGTTGACGCATGCGTCGGTGGCCTGGTCGATCTCGGCCCGCACGCCTGCGTCGATGTCGGTCAAGTCCCGCTCGTCCGCCCAGTCATGCTGGCGCAACTGCTTTACGAAGCGGTCGATCGGGTCGTTTTCCTTCGCCCACCGGTCGAGCTCGTCCGCCGCCACATAGTGCTGGTCGTCGTGCTCGGCGTGGCCTTTGCGACGATACGTCTTCACCTCGATAAAGTGCACACCTTGGCCCGCCCGGGCGCGTGCCACCGCGTGCTGCGTCGCCTCGTACACTGCCAACACGTCGTTGCCGTCCACGGTCACCGCGGCCACGCCGTATCCCTTCACCCGGTCGGCGAGGTGCTCCACCGCGAACTGCTTCCGGGGCGGCGTCGAATAGGCCCAATGGTTGTATTCGCCGATGACGACCAGCGGGCAACGCTGCACGGCGGCGAAGTTGATTCCCTCATGGAACGCGCCGGCCGACATGCCGCCGTCCCCGATGTACACCAGTCCCACTCGCGGCTCGCCCCGCATCCGGAAGGTGAGGGTGATGCCGGCCATTACGGGGATCATGTCGCCCAAGTGAGAGATCTGGCCGAGGTAGCCGAGCTCGAGATCGTTGAAGTGGATGTTCATGTCGCGACCCTGGGTCGGGCCCCCTGCCTTCGCCATGTACTGGCGCAGGATCTCGATGGGCTGCGCACCCATGACGAGCATGGCGCCGAGATTCCGCGTCAGCGGCGACAGCACGTCGCGGTTCCGGCCGCGCTCGAGCGCGTACGCGGCTCCCACCGCTTCCCCCTCTTGGCCGAGCGAGCGGAACAATCCACCGATGACTTTGCTTTGCCGGTACAGGGCCGTGAGCCGTTCCTCCAGGGTCCGCGTGAGCCGCAGATAGCGGTAGATTTCCAGCAGCTGCTCGCGGGCGAGCCCCGCCGGGATGGCCGGAGGTTGGGTCGTGGGAACGGTGCGGGACGCCATTGTAAATTGTAGTGGGCGTGAAACTTGGCTGGAGGGGGCGGGAGAATCAAGTTGCTGCGGAGCTGGGGGAGGCTCCTATGGCCACACTGAAGCTGCGCGTAACCGGCATGAGCTGCAGCCACTGCCAGACGAGAGTCGAACAGGCACTGAAAACGACCGCAGGCGTGTATTCGGCCATCGTCGACCTACAGGCGGGCGAGGCGGAAATCGACTTCAATGACGATTCCGTCACGACCCAACAGCTGGTCGCGGCGGTCGAGCGAGCGGGCTACCGGGCGAAGCTCGCCGGCTAGTACGCGCCCCGCAGTTCGTGCTGCGGCTCTCCCTGGCGGTGCACTTCGGCCAGGAAGCGCCGCGCCAGCCGGTCGAGCTCGGACTCACCCACCTGGTCGGTGCTCACCTCGATGAACGTGTAATGCCCACCCTCCGCCCTGGCGGAGATCGTCACCTTGCCGAGTGAGCCGGCATACGCCCGCCGCCGCGGCGCCTCTTCGGCCGGCGCCATGCGGCTGCCGAAGAACGCTTTCGCGGCGTCGAGCACTACGCCAGGCGAGAGGCTGGTGCGGTGGAAGTACTTCAGGAGTTCAGCTCCGTGTGATACGCGCCCTGACAGGCCGCGCTCGGCCGGGGGTGCGCCCTCTCAGGGCGCCCACGTCTCGCCGAGCCCGGGCTCTCTAGCCCGGGACCCCGCCGATCGACACAGACCATTCGCGTCACGCCGCCCATGCCGGCCGGAACCGCCGGAGGGTGAGGCTGTTCAAGACGACGGACAGGCTGGACCACGCCATCGCGGCGCTCGCCAGCACAGGCGAGAGCAACCAGCCGGTGAACGGGTACAGCACGCCCGCCGCGATCGGGATGAGCACGACGTTGTAACCGAACGCCCACACCAGGTTCCAGCGTATCGTGCGCAGGATGCGCCTGGAGAGCTGGATCGCCGTCGCCACACCCCGCAGGTCTCCGCGGATGAGGGTCACGTCGGAGGCTTCCATGGCGATGTCGGTTCCGGTGCCGATGGCGATGCCGACGTCCGCCTGCGCGAGCGCCGGCGCGTCGTTGATCCCGTCGCCGACCATCGCCACGTGGGCCCCCAGCTTCTGCAGCTTCTTCACCAGGTCGGCCTTCTGCGATGGCAGCACCTCGGAGATCACGTCCTCGATCGCGACTTCCTGCGCGACCGCCTCCGCACCTTTCCTCGAGTCGCCGGACACCATGGTCACCGCGAGGCCCAGCTGCTTCAGGTGGAGGATCGCGTCCTTGGCGGTCGGCTTGATCGGGTCGGAGATGGCGATCACCGCGTAGACGGTATTGTTCACCACGACGATGACCGGCGTCCGACCTTGCACCGCGAGCCGGTCGGCGTCCTGGCCGAGCGCGCCGAGGTCGAGGCTACGCTCGCGCGCGTGACGCAGTGAGACCACCTCGATAACGCGGCGATCCACGGTGCCGCGGGCGCCGCGGCCCTCCATCACCGCGAACTTTTCGACCGGCAGGATCTCCACCTGCTTCTCCTTCGCCGCCCGGAGAATCGCGACGGCGAGCGGGTGCTCCGAGCGCTGCTCCACGGCCGCCGCCCACTTGAGCACTTCCGCCGGGGCGATGGGCGACCCGTCGGGCCGCTTCGCGGCGACGATGTGCGTCACGGTCGGCTTGCCTTCGGTAATCGTCCCCGTCTTGTCGAGCAGCACCGTGCGCACCTGCGACAGCCGCTCGAGCGCTTCCCCGCTCCGGATCAGAATGCCGTGCTCGGCCGCCTTCCCTGTGCCCACCAGGATCGCCGTCGGCGTCGCAAGCCCGAGCGCGCAGGGGCAAGCGATGATCAGCACGGTGACGAGCGCGATGGTGGAGAAGAGGACGGCCGGGTCGGGCCCGAAGTCGAACCACACAACGAACGCGGTGATGGCGAGCGCGATCACCACCGGGACGAACACCCCCGCGACCCGGTCGGCAAGCCGCTGGATCGGCGCCTTGGTGGACTGCGCGTCCTCGACGAGCTGGACGATCTGGCCCAGCGCCGCGTCTTTGCCGACCCGGGTCGCACGGAACGTGATGCTCCCGGTCGTGTTCAGCGTCGCACCGATCACTTCGTCACCAATCTTCTTGGGGACCGGCATCGGCTCCCCCGTGAGCATCGATTCGTCGACCGCCGACGCGCCTTCGGTCACGATGCCGTCCACCGGGATCTTCTCCCCCGCCTTCACGATGACGAGATCACCGGGCACGACCGCTTCGACCGGGAGCTCAGTCTCCTTGCCCTCTCGCACCACGTGCGCCGCCTTCGCCTTCAGCCCAGCGAGCCGGCGGATCGCCTCCGATGTCCGCCCTTTGGCGCGCGCCTCGAGCAGCCTGCCGAGCAAGATGAGCGCGATGATCGCGGACACGGCCTCGTAGTACACGTCGGCGGGCAACCCCGCCCTGGTGAACAAGCCGGGGGCGAGGGTCGCGACGAGCGAGTAGAGGAACGCGGCGCCGGTACCCACGCCGATGAGCGTGTTCATGTCCGCCGTGCGGTGCTTGAACCCGCTCCAGGCGCCGCGGTAGAACTGCTGGCCTGACCACAGCACCACCGGGAGCGTGAGAATCGCGAGGCCGAGCTTCAGCCATCGCGCATCGAGGGCGAGTCGTCCGCCGAGCCTCGCGTCGAGCTTCATGGCGAGCGGCATGAGCAGCCGGCCGAGCAGGTCGACCTGCTTGAAGGTGGTGTCCGACTGCTCCGCCATGAGCAGCATGGAGCCCAGCATCGCCATGACCGTTACCGCGGCCGCGAGCACGAGCTTCCAGGTCAGGCTCCGGATCTCGCGCCGGCGGGCAATGCGCTCACGCTCCACCGGGTCCTCGGTGGGTATCGGCTCCGCCACGTGGAAGCCCGCCTGCTCGACTGCCCGCTCGAGGTCCTCAGCCGTCGTCGCCCCGGGGACGTAATCCACCGTGACGGTCTCGGTCGCCTGGTTCGCCGCTGCGCGGAGGACCCCCTTGAGCCGGCCGAGCGCCTGCTCGAGGGGTGCGACGCTGGGCGCGTAGTGCAGCTGCTCGACGCCGAAGCTGACGCTGGCCTTGCCGCAATCGTATCCCGCCGCGCGGACCGTCCTGATCAGCTCGGCGACGTTGGTCTGGGCGTCGTCGTAGCTCACGGCGGCTCGCGCGGTGGCGTAGTTGACAGAGGCGGTGGCGACGCCGGTCGCGCGGCTCAGCGCCTCCTGCACCGTAGCGGCGCAAGACGCACAGCTCATGCCCTCGATCGGGAGGACGATGCGCGACTCACTCATGGAGCTTGTGCGGCGAGGTGGAGGGCCGGCGGTCTCCGCCGGCAGGCTCCACCACCAGGAGTCCCTTCAGCATGTTCATGCCGCAGCGGAAGCGGAACTCGCCCGCCGCCCGGGGCGTGAACTCGACTGCCGTGGTCTCGAAGGCGGGGAGTAGCACGTCGATTCCGAAGTCCTCGAACACGACACGCTCGGAGCAGTCGACCGTCTCGTCGCGATAAAATTGCAGCCGGACCGGCGTGCCGGCCTGCACGACGATCGTGTCCGGGGTGTAGCCCCCCTTCACCGTGATGCGCACCTCCTGGACTCCGGCCGCGACGGTCGCGGCGACGGCCGGCCCGCTCGTGTAAAGAAAGTACCAGAGCACCCAGACGATTGCGGCTATCCCGGCGGCCGTGACGGCGTACTGCGAGGTGCTCACGCCTTCTCGTAATACTCGATGCCGAGATGGGTGATCTGGTCCTCGCCCATCAACCACCGCAGCGTGTTCTTCAGCTTGATCTGTTGGATGAACAGGTCGTGCTCGGGATAGAGTCCCGGGGCGGTCTGCGGGCTCTTGAAGTAGAAGGACAGCCACTCCTGGATGCCGGAGAGCCGTGCCCGGTGGGCGAGGTCGAAGAACAGGGCAAGATCGAGCACGATGGGAGCCGCCAGGATTGAGTCGCGGCACAGGAAGTCGACCTTAATCTGCATCGGGTAGCCGAGCCACCCGAAGATATCGATGTTGTCCCAGCCCTCCTTGTTGTCCCCCCGCGGCGGGTAATAGTTGATGCGCACCTTGTGGAAGACGTTGCCGTACAATTCGGGATACTGGTCCGGCTGGAGGATGTACTCGAGCACGCCGAGCTTCGACTCTTCCTTGGTCTTGAACGACTCCGGGTCGTCGAGCACCTCGCCGTCGCGGTTGCCAAGGATGTTGGTCGAGTACCACCCGGCGAGCCCGAGCATCCGCGCCTTGAACGCGGGCGCGAGCACAGTCTTCATCATCGTCTGACCGGTCTTGAAGTCCTTGCCGCCGATAGGCAGCTTGCGCTCTTCGGCGAGGCGCTCGAAGACCGGGATGTCCACGGTGAGGTTCGGGGCGCCGTTGGCGAACGGCACGTTCTCCATCAGTGCGGCATAGGCGTACAGCATGGAGGGCGCGATGGCGGGATCGTTCTGCTCCATCGCCCGCTCGAACGCCGGCAGGCTCTGGTGGGCGGGCCCGGGGGTCAGGAACACCTCCGTGGACGCCGCCCAGATCATCACCAGGCGGTCGGCGCCCGACGTCTTCTTGAACGTGCGGATATCCGCGCGCAGCTGCTCGGCCAGGTCGCGCTTCGTCTTACCCGTTTTGACATGCGTGCCGTTCAGGCGCTTCACATAGCTGCGGTCGAACGCGGCAGGCATGGGCTCGATGCCCCGCAGGAAATCGCCCACCGGCTCGAGGTGGTGCGGCTCGAGCACACCGGCCTTCTTGGCCGCGGTGTACGCGTCATCCGGAATCGGGTCCCAGGCCGCGAACACCAGGTCGGTGAGCTTCGCGAGGGGCACGAACTCCCGGATCTTCGGGGCGCGGCGCTCGGTGCGTTTGCCGAGCCGGATCGTCGCCATCTGCGACAGCGACCCGATCGGCAACGCGCCGCCACACCGCACGTTTTCCACGCCGGCAATGAACGTCGTGGAGACAGCTCCCAGCCCCACGAGCATCACCCCGAGCGTCCCCTTAGCGGGCGCGATCTCCCGCCCGGCCTCAACTGGCACGATCAATGTCCTTTCCGAGATTGCAGTGCCGGCGCGTGACCGGGGAGCGTCTCCCGCTGCCGCCCGGCACGCCCCGCGCCCTGCGTGCCGGCGGAGCGAGCGACGTAGATCACGCGCTGCACCACGGTGACCGACGTCGCGACCGCGAGAATGACTACGATCCAAAACAGCAACGCTCCCCGGTTCCCGGCCCCGAAAAACAGCGTCGGCACCCCGAGGAGGAGCACCCGCTCGGCCCGCTGGGCGACACCCACCTGCGCAGAGAGACCCAGCCCTTCCGCGCGCGCGCGCGTATACGACACCAGGAGGGAGGCCGCCAGCGCGACGAAGCACGCCAGCACCGCGGCCGCCAGCCGCTCCGGCGGCACGCCGCCGCGCAGGAAATAAACGGCGACGCCGGTGAACAATGCCGACTCGCCCACGCGGTCGAGCGTCGAGTCGTAGAACGCGCCGAAGGTCGTGGTCATGCTCCCTTCGCGCGCGACCCGCCCGTCCACCATGTCAAACACGCCGGAGAACAACAGCAGGAACCCGCCCCAGTGGATCTTGGCGGCGGCGAACGTCAGCGCGGACCCGACCAAGACCAGAGTCCCCACCGTGGTGAGGACGTTCGGGGGAACGTGCCTCCGGATCAACCACCGGACCAGCGGGTCGAGCAGCCGCCCGAAGCCGTCCCGCACCGGTTGGGGGATCACGTTCATGGCCCGGGGAAAGTAGCGGGCGGCGGCAAGAGTCTCAATAGAGCAGGTACGCGGCGCGCGAGCGCCGGAACCGCGCGAGCGCGGCCTCCCAGCCGCGCCAGATCGCGGCCGGCGCGCGCCCTGCCACGAGCGCCCGTCGCAGCTCGGACCCCGCCGCCAGCCGGTCGAAGCTGCGCTCGTTGAAACGCAGCGAGTCCCGCTGCGCGGCGCGGATCGCTGCGAGCAGCGCCACCGCCGTCTTAGTGGGATCGTAGCGCGCACGGTCCGTGACGCGCAGCCGGATGCCCCGCAGCTCGACCCCGTCGTATTTCCCGTCGGTCGGCGCGCGCGGAGTGAACGTCACGCCGAGGATCTCCACGCCAGCCAGCTCTTCCCCCTTCCCCTTTCCCCGCTCCCGCAGCCGTCCCAGCACCGGCGTGGTATCGAGCCACGGCGCGCCCACGACCTGAAACGCGAGCGCCGTGCCCCGGCCGACCGAGAGGTTCGTCCCCTCGAACAGGCACGTTCCCGGATAATGGGTCGCGCTCTCGAGATCGGGCATGTTGGGCGAGGGTTTGACCCACGGCAGCCCGGTGGCATCGAAGTACATCGAGCGACGCCACCCGGCCGCCGGGACGACGGTGAGCGCCGCGTGGAGCCGGAGCCGATCATTTGCGAGGCGCAGCAGCTCGCCGAGCGTCATGCCGTGGCGCATCGGGATAGGAAGGAAACCGACGAACGCCGAGTCCGGGTCGCCCACGCGCGTGCGCACGTTCCCCTGCATGACGTCGCCGCCGACGGGATTGGGCCGGTCGAGGACAATGACCGGCTTGCCGCGCCGCGCGGCCTCACGCATCAACTGCGTCGCGCTCGCGGGGTAGGTGTAATAACGGGCGCCGATGTCCTGCAGGTCAATCAGCACGGCGTCCAGGCTGTCCAGCGCCGCCACGCGGGACCGAGGCGCGCCGCCGTAGAGGCTGTAGATTGGTAGGCCGCTCGCGGAGTCGACGGCGTCGGGGAGGCCGGGGCGATCCTCCAGACCGCGAAAGCCGTGCTCGGGGCTGAACAGCGCGGCCAGCCGATGGCCGCCAACGAGCAGCACGTCCACGTCGCGGCGGCCGGATGCGTCGACGCCCGTCTGGTTCGTCAGTAAGCCCAGACGCCGGCCGGCGATGAGGTGGGCGGAGTCCGAGAGCAGCACGTCGATGCCCGGCCGCACCTGGGCGGTCGCTGACGCGGTGCCGGCAAGCCACCCCAACACGAAGAGACGATGCAGGCGCATAGA
This sequence comes from Gemmatimonadota bacterium, assembly GCA_003220935.1. Classification (GTDB taxonomy): domain Bacteria; phylum Gemmatimonadota; class Gemmatimonadetes; order Gemmatimonadales; family GWC2-71-9; genus 20CM-4-69-16. Next base: position 4,112 of record QHTT01000067.1, on the reverse strand, counting down.
CTCCTGGCGATAGCGTTGATAACGGGCTGCGCGTCCGCCCGCCCCCCGGTCGGCCCGTCGGCTCCGAGCGCGCCGGCGGTCGTGCCGACAGGACAGGTCGACTCGATTCTGGCCAGCCTGAGCGTGCGGGACAGAGTCGCCCAGCTCGTCGTCCCGTGGCTCGCCGGAAGCTACACTGCCCTCGACGATTCGCTTTTCCAGGTGGCCGCCAGGTGGGTCGACACTCTCCACGTCGGCGGCCTGATCATGTCCGTCGGCTCCCCCTTCGATATCGCCGCCAAGCTCAACGCCCTGCAACGCCGCTCCCGCTTGCCGCTCCTCATTTCGGCCGACTTGGAATGGGGTGCCGGGATGCGGGTCGTGGGCGGGACCGCCTTTCCCCAGATCATGGCGGTCGGCGCGACCGGGAACCCGCGCGACGCTTACACCATCGGGGAGGCGGCCGCGACCGAGGGCCGCGCAGTCGGGATCCACGTCAATTTCGCTCCGGACGCCGACGTCAACAACAACCCCCTCAATCCCATCATCAACATCCGCTCCTTCGGCGAGGACCCGCGGGCGGTGTCGCGGCTGGTGCAGGAATACATCCGGGGGCTGCACGACCACGGCATGCTCGCCACGCTGAAGCATTTCCCCGGCCACGGCGACACGCAGAGTGATTCGCACATCGGACTCCCCGTGATCACGGCCGGCTACCCGCGGCTCGACTCGCTCGAGCTGGTGCCGTTCCGGGGCGGCATCTCTGCCGGAGCGGACGTGGTGATGAGCGCGCACATCGCCTTCCCTGCCTTCACCGGCTCCGACGATCCGGCGACCGTGTCGGCTGCGGTGCTCACCGGATTGTTGCGCGACTCGCTGCACTTCCGCGGTCTGGTCGTGACCGACGCGCTGGTGATGGGTGCGATCGTCGGGAAGTACGGCGCCGGGGAGGCGACGGTGCGGGCGTTTCTCGCCGGTTCTGACCTGCTCCTCATGCCCGCGGATCCCGACTCCGCCCTCAACGCCATGACCGTCGCCGTCGAGGGCGGGCGGATCACCCGGGACCGGCTCGACGCGTCAGTGCGCCGCGTACTCGAGATCAAGCGGCGGCTCGGCCTGTTGGCGCACCGCGTCGTGGCGCTCGACTCGATCATGACCGTCGTCGGCAGCAAGCGGTTTCAGGATGGCGCGAACGACATCGCCGTCCGCGCGCTCACCCTGGTGCGCGACATCGGCGGCCCGCTGCACGCCCTGCGCGCCCGGCCATCACGCTTCGCCCTCATCGCGTATGCCGACGAGCACAACGCGGCGGCGGGCCAGTTCATGACCGAGCTGCTGCGCCAGGGCGGCGACACGGTGGACTATTTCCGGCTGTGGCCGATGTCCGGGCCGCTGTCCTACGACTCGGCGCGGGCGGTGATCGCTCAGGCGCCCGCAACCGTGTTCGTCGCGAACGTGCGGCCGATCTCGTGGCGCGGGAACATCGCGCTCCCCGACTCGCTCGCCCAGCTGGTCACGACGACGGACCAGGGCCGTCCCACCGTCCTCGTCTCGCTGGGCAGCCCGTATCTGCTGAACCAGGTGCCCGCCGCCAAGTGTTATCTGATCGCCTGGAGCGGCGTGCGCGCCGCGGAGCGCGCCGTGGCCCTTGCGCTGCTCGGCAAGGTGCCGATCGCAGGGCACCTGCCGATTCGCATCCCACCGGACTACCGCATCGGCTTCGGCGTGACCATCCCCGACGCGCACCCGTGAGGGCGCACAGCCTCGGCGCGCTGGCGGGGCTCCTCGCCGCCTGCCGCGCCACTGTCCCGCTGCCGGCGAGCGCGGGCATTCCGCCCGCCGCGCCCGGCGCTCTGGGGTTCGACAGCACGCGGCTTGCCGCGGCCGCCGCGTACGTGAAGGCAGCAGCGGACAGCGGCGCGTTCCCCGGTGCGGTGCTGGCCGTCGGACGCCATGGGCGGCTCGCGCTCCTCGTCGCCGTCGGTCGGTATGGAGCCGACGACCCCCGCCCGGTCGACGCGGGCACGATCTACGATCTCGCGTCGCTCACCAAGGTCGTGGGGCTCACGACCGCCTGCATGCTGCTGGTGGACGAGGGGAAGCTCGCTCTCGACGAGCCCGTACAGCGCTACGTTCCCGAGTTTCGCGGCGCCGGCAAGGAGCGGGTGACGATCCGCCATCTCCTCACCCACTCGTCGGGGCTCCCGGCGTGGCGCCCGCTCTATCGGGAAGCGGACTCGCGTGCCACCGCCCTGTGGGTCGTGAACACCACCCCGCTGGCTACGCCGCCGGCACAGGCGTATGTGTATTCGGATCTCGGCGCGATCGTGCTCGCCGAGGTCGTCGAGCGCATCACGGGCGAGTCGCTGGATCGGTTTCTCGAGCGGCGCGTATTCCGGCCGCTCGGTATGCCCGCCACCCGCTACCTGCCTCCCAAGGACTGGCGCGAGCGCATCGCACCCACGGAAAACGACACCAGCTACCGTCACCGGATGCTACGCGGCGAGGTCCATGATGAGAACGCGGGCCGTCTGGGCGGGATCTCCGGTCACGCCGGGCTGTTCTCGAACGCCCTCGACCTGTCGCGCTTCGCGGCGCTGCTCCTGAACGGCGGGGCGTGGGACACGTTGCAGCTGATCCGCTCCGAGACTGTCGCGGACTTCACACGGCGTCAGGGCGTCGTCCCGAACTCGTCGCGCGCGCTCGGTTGGGACACGCCGCCCGATCCCCCCGACTCGACGGCGAGCGCCGGGACGAAGCTGTCGGCGCGCGCGTTCGGCCACACCGGCTTCACGGGGACGTCGCTGTGGATGGACCCGGAGCAAGACCTGTTCATCATTCTGCTCACCAACCGCGTTCATCCCACGCGCGCCAACACGGCGATTCTCAAGGTCCGGCCGCACGTAGCGGACCTCGTGGTCGCTGCCCTCACCCACCCGGAGCTCTAGGGAAGCGTTACTCGACCACGCTGCGCCAGCCGCGCCGCGACAGGTCGCGGTAGATCACCACCCCCCCGATCGCGCCGACGCCGAGCATGAGGATGCCGGGCAGCGTCTCGTGCAAGAGCAGCTTGCCGACGCCGAACAGCGCCCCGTACACGAGCACACATCCGGCGACCCAGTCGAGCAAGTTCGCGAGGCCGTCGGTGGAGGGGCGGACGTCCGGGGCGCGCGCCGCGACGGGCCCCCAGCCCAGGCGCGACGGCCGCGTCCGGCGGTAGAAGGCGACCAGCGTCGCGTCCATCTCGGGACGCGTTGCAAAGGTGACGACGAGCCACACGACGGTCGTGACGGCCACCGTGACGAGCACGATGCGCGCGAAGTCCAGCGGTCGGTCGCTGTCGAGCCCGCCGACGGTCTGCAACAGCACCGAGACGACGAACGCCGTGATCATCGCCGCCACCTCGCTCCAGGCGTTGATGCGCCACCAATACCAGCGCAGCAGCAGCACGGCGCCCGTCCCAGCGCCCGTAATGATCAACAGTTTCCAGGCGCCGCCGATCGACTCGATGCGGAAGGCCACGGCCGCGGAGATCACGGTGAGCAGCGCCGTCGCGAGCCGCGACGCCAGGACGTAGTGCGGCTCGCTCGCGTCGCGGCGCACGAAGCGGCGATAGAAGTCGTTCACGAGATAGCTCGCGCCCCAGTTGAGCTGGGTGGCGATCGTCGACATGAAGGCCGCCGCGAACGCCGCGACCATGAGGCCGCGGAGCGATGACGGCAGGTAGTCGATCATCACCCGGATGTAGCCGGTCTCCGGGTCCTGCAGCCCGGGAAACTAGATCAGGGACGCCAGCGCCACGAGAATCCAGGGCCAGGGCCGTACGGCATAGTGCGCGATGTTGAACCACAGCGTCGCGAGTAACGAGTGTTTCTCGTCCTTCGCGCTGAGCATCCGCTGCGCCACATAGCCGCCGCCGCCAGGCTCGGCCCCGGGGTACCACGTGGCCCACCAGTTCACCGCGATGTAGACGAAGAACGTGAGCATCGGCATCCACGCCGAGCCCACTTCCGGGACGAAGCTCAGGACCGATCCTCGACTCCCGCTCGCCGCGCGCACCCGGTCGATGACGGCGAGCTTCGCCTTCATCGCCTCGATCCCGCCCACAGCGTCGACCGCCACGACCGCCAGCA